>NZ_JASBYU010000010.1 GCF_029983815.1 Lagierella sp. | reverse complement strand
TCAGTCCGCTTAGTAAAAATCAAATATTAGTGTCCGTGTTTAAGGGTGCATATCACTCTGCACATCGCCTTTTTTATTTTTATTAAAAGGGGTATCAATTCTATAGAGGTGACTATTATGAATAGAAAGATAAAAGCGATTAACAAAGGCTTTGAAACAAGGGACGGTGCAGGTGTTCATCTAACAAGGGTTTTAAGTAGAAGAACCATTGACGACCATGACCCTTTTATTATGCTGGATAGTTTTGACACTACAGATCCATCTGATTATATCAATGGATTTCCAGAACATCCCCACAGAGGTATTGAAACCATATCCTATATCTATAGTGGTGGGATGGTTCACGGAGACAGCCTTGGAAACGTTGACGAAGTTACTTCCGGCGGGGTACAGTGGATGACCGCTGGGTCTGGAATACTTCATTCGGAGACTATTCCTGCAACGGAGAGGATGCTTGGAGTTCAGCTTTGGCTTAATTTAAGTAAGGCAAATAAATTTGTAACTCCAGAATACCATCACATTAGTAAAGAGGAAATTGAAGAAATAAAGTTTGACGGAGGTTATTTAAGGCTTCTTGCTGGAAAGTACAAGGATCATACGGGATTTATGTCCCATTATCAGCCTTTAGATTACTACGATGTCCACTTAGAACCGGGAAAGAGCTTCCAAGTGGATGTTGACGAAAATAAGTCTATAACCCTATTTACCCTTATTGGCGAAATAGAAGTAGAAGGACAAAAAGTAGAAGAAAAGACTGGCGTAGCTCTGGATAAGGGAGACGAGGTCTCATTTAAAAACATTGGTGACGAAGAGTCCTACACACTGTTTTTATCCAGCGACGCCATCAATGAAAAGGTGGCTTGGGGTGGCCCTGTGGTGATGAATTCCATGCCCGAAGTCTATGAAGCCTTTAGAGAGCTTAGAGAAGGTACCTTTATAAAGGAAAAGATAGAATTTAATAAGTAAGTTTAAAAACTTCCCTATTGTAGTTAAACTTAGGGAAGTTTTTTATAGCATATTAATTTGATATTTCTAGGACACTATGATATATTATAGCAAAGTTATGCATTGTCAAATTCACGCTTAATGCTTTTCCATCCATGCATGGTGTAGGATGGATTAGTTAATATTAAAATAATAAAAGAGGTGTTATTATGACTAACAAAAACGGTTTCCAATTAGGATTATTACCTAAACTAATCATCGGGGTAATCTGCGGGATATTGATAGGTTCCTTTGCTCCTCTAACAATAATGAGGGGAATTAACACTATTGTACAAATTTTTAGTAATTATTTGAACTTTATTGTTCCTATGATCATCCTGGCCTTTGTAGTGACAGGCATCTCGGATTTAGGTGCTGGTTCTGGAAAAATTTTAGGATTTTCAGTTTTTATGTCCTACGGTTCAACAATACTTTGGGGCTTTGTAGCATATTTTCTATCCATGGCTCTATTCCCCCAAATTCTTGATCTTTCTGGTACAGCTTCCGTAAATGAAATGGGAGAAATTGAACCTTTCTTTACTATTGAAATGCCTCCACTGGCAAATATTACTTCAATCCTGATCTTAGCTTTTGTTCTTGGAATTGGAATTTCCCTTCTAAGGACTGAAAAGATTAAAGGTTTGTTCTCTGAGTTCCATAGGATAATAAATATGGTTTTAGAAAAATCCATCATCCCTTTTCTACCTTTGTATATTGCAGGAATTTTTGCACAACTTACATTTAGTGGAAATATTCAAGAAATTCTTAAATCCTATGGCGCTGTATTTATAGCAGTGGTGGTCTTTCAGATAATCGTCAACATATTGGAATATATAATTGCAAAAACATATAATAGGGATGCGCCGACTATAGCTCAATTTATAAAAAACCAAATCCCTTCTTGGCTGACAGCCATAGGTACCCAGTCCTCTGCTGCTACTATTCCAATAACTTTACAGACTGCAGAGAAAAACGGTACTTCTAAAGAGATAAGAGACTTTTTCATACCACTATCTGCAACGATTCACTTTCCCGGAAGCTCCATAGCTATTATGATGTTTGCAACTGCTGTAATGCTGATGGATAAAATGACGCCTTCCTTCGGCTCGATAGTAATATTTATATTATTAATGGGAGTCACCATGGTGGCAGCGCCGGGAGTTCCTGGTGGAGCTATTATGGCCGCTCTCGGTTTACTCGGTGCTCATCTAGGATTTAACGACACCCAAAGCACTTTAATGATTGCCCTATACTTAGCCCAAGACAGTTTTGGAACAGCTTGTTCCGTTGCTGGAAACTGTGCTTTAGTAACCATTATTGATAAGAAAGCAAAACAATACTAGGAGGAGAAAAATGAAAAGGGTAAGTTCTAATAATGTTATTTACAAATTCACTACAGATTTAAAAGAGGTTGAAAAGGTTAAGCCTGGAGAAGAATTTATAGTTGAGACCAACGACTGTTTTTATCAACAAATCCAAAGGGAAGATCAAGTTATAGAAGAGATAGATCATAGTTCTTTAAATCCAGCTACCGGGCCAATTTATGTGGAAGGAGCAGAAGTTGGAGACATGTTAAAGGTTCATATCAAAAAAATAGATATAGCTGATAGCGGATGCTCTTTAGCCATACCAGGGTCTGGGTTTCTTCCAGATAAGGTAAAAAAAGCTACCACTAAAATAATTGATGTAAAAGATGGATATGCCAATTTTACAGATATAATTAAAATCCCTATTAGTCCAATGATAGGTGTTATAGGAGTAGCTCCCCACAGAGAAGATGGAGAATGGACAACAGACACTCCTTATAAACACGGAGGAAATATGGATACAACTGAAATAAAGGAAGGCTCAACACTATACTTTTCTGTAGCCACAGAAGGCGCAATGCTTGCTCTAGGCGATCTTCATGCGGTTATGGGGGATGGAGAAGTTTGTGTTACCGGCCTTGAAATTCCAGGAGAAGTAACCTTGCAAGTGGAAGTTCTTAAAAACAAGTCTTTCCCTTGGCCTATACTTGAAACAGAAGATGAAATAATGGTGCTTGCAAGTGGCGACAATATGGAATATGCCACAAAAGAAGCCCTTAATAGTATTATAGACATCTTTGAAAAGTCCCTTGGTCTTACTTGGGAAGAAGGTTATATACTTTCAAGCCTTGCTGTAGACTTTAGAATTTCTCAACTGGTAGACCCAAAGATAACCATAAGAGCAGCCGTTTCTAAAGAAGTTCTTCCTTTTGAAAAAATGTTAAAGGCGCTGTAAATCTTTCAACCAAGAACTATTGTACTTGACATAAACAAGAGTAAAGCCTGCTTATTCAGTTAGAGCAGGCTTTTGGTTTTATTATTTTAATAACCCTTTGTTCTTTAAATACTCTTTTGCTACATCCTCTGCTCTTTCTCCTTTAACATCCACCTTATAGTTCATCTCTTGCATTGCCTCTGTGGATATGGAGTTTGAAATCTGTTCTAGAATCTCCTTTAGCTTCGGATATTTTTTCAAGGTTTCTTCCTTTAAGAGAGGTGCCCCTTGATATGGTGGGAAAAGCTCTTTGTCATCTTCAAGTATAACCAAATCGTGGGTCACTATTTCAGAATCCGTAGAGTACACTTCCACTATATTGATATCCCCTTTTTCAAGAGCCTCATACCTAAGTTTTGGTTCCATTGTGACAACATTCAAGTTTAGTCCATAGAGGGATTTTAGTCCCTTGTTTCCGTCCTCTCTGTCATTGAATTCCAGTGTAAAACCAGCCTTTGCACTAGACTGTACTTTAGCTAGGTCAGAAATCTTTTCTAATCCATTTTCTTTTGCATAGTCCTTTTTTACTGCAATCGCATAATTATTTTGGTAGTCCATCGGCTCTAGAAGTATCATATGCTCTTGTTCATAGATCTTATCCCTCGCCACTTCATAGACATCCCTTGGTTTATTGGACAAATCTTCTACTTTTTTTGTCAATAAAGAAGATGTAATGGTTCCTGTAAACTCGGGATAAACATCGATATCCCCCTTCTTTAAAGCTTCAAATAAAAAGGTGGTCTTACCAAAACTAGGTTTTATATCCACAGTTATATCCGTATTGTCCTCTATCAACTGCTTATACATATTTATTAATATTTCTGGTTCAGCTCCAAGCTTTCCAGCGGCTACGATACGTTTTGAACTGGGACTTCCAAAGGAAAATGTGGAGACTATCAAGATGGCTAAAGTCAGCATAAATGCTGTTAAAATGGTCTTTATCTTCTTGTCTTCCATGTACTTTATCAAAGCATTTATTGTAATGGCCAGTAACGCAGATGAGATTGCCCCTATCAATATCAATGAGGAATTGTTTCTGTCTATTCCAAGTAATATGAAGGATCCTAGACCCCCAGCACCGATCAAGGCTCCTAGGGTCGCCGTTCCTATCAACATTACAGAGGAAGTCCTCACACCACCTATAATATGTGGCATTGCAAGGGGTATCTCATATTTCCTCAACTTCTCCATCCTATTCATTCCAAAGGCAGTTGCAGCTTCTTTTAAAACCGGGTCAATTCCCCTAAGACCATTTATGGTGTTTTGTAAAATAGGAAATATTCCATATATCACTAGGGTTACAATGGCTGGAATTTTTCCAATTCCTAAAATAGGTATAAATAGTCCAAGTAGAGCCAGTGAAGGTACAGTTTGCATAACTCCTGCAACCTGTAGCGTTACTTCCGAAACTCTCTTTCTATTTGCAATTAAAATACCAAAGGGTATTGCAATGAGCATGGCGATAAATAAAGCTATCATCGAAATTTGAAAATGTTCAATCAAAGCTCTTACCCACTCATCAAATCTATCATTGAAAGTGTATATCAAATTATTCATCCCCATCCCCCTTATTAAAGAACTTTTCTACAAAATCAGTCTTTGGATTGGACTTAATATTCTCAGGGCTATCGATTTGTATAATCTCCCCTTCTTCCATCACACAGATCCTATCCCCCAGCTTTAAAGCCTCCTCGATATCATGGGTTACAAAAACCGTTGTAATCTTAAGCTCTTCTTGAATTGACTTAATCAAATCTTGTAACTGATTTCTCGTAATTGGATCTAGGGCGCTAAAGGGTTCATCCATCATCAAAATCTTGGGTTTTGCAACAATCGCCCTTAAAATTCCAACCCTCTGTTGTTCGCCTCCAGACAAGTCCTTGGGAAACCTATCTAAATACACCTTTGGGTCAAGGCCTACCTTCTCCATAAGTATATTTATCTCTCTTTTTATATCTTCCTTTTTCCAATTTTTCATCTCGGGTATAAGAGAAATATTCTCATAGACAGTTAAATTTGGAAAAAGCGCCCCTTGTTGAAGCACATATCCAACACATAACCTTAAGTCCCTGAGATTATAGTCTTTAATATTCCTTTTATCTATGACAATCTCTCCCAAAGAGGGCTCAATAAGTCTATTTATCATCTTCAAAGTAGTAGTCTTACCACTTCCACTGCTTCCAACTATGACAAAAAACTCCCCCTTACCAATATCAAAATTTATATCCTTTAAAACCCTATGGTCATTGTATCTCTTCTCTACATTTTTAAAATTTATCATGTCTCACCCCGTCTTTAAATGGATAATACTAGTAGAATAAATAAATTTAAGTAAACAAACCCCGATATATTTTTTTATACCCATTTGGTTTGAGTGGGTAAACTGCGGCTTTGGTGTGAGAAAAGGATGTTTTTGGAAAACCAATTATATTAATCTCTTTAAAATAAAAAAAAGCCGATACAATGTATCGACTGTATCGACTTAATTTATAATTTCTAAATATCTATTGTTTCTTCAAAGACTTTGCATAGATTGTATTCCCGATTCCTTGAACACATTGCACCATGATATACAATATAAAAACCGAAGAATATAAAATCGTATTGTTAAAGCTTTGATATCCATAGTTTATGGCTATAGCACCAATTCCTCCTCCACCAACGGCCCCTGCAATAGTGGAACCAGCGATATTATTAACAATGACTATAATTATTGCAGAAATTATCCCTGGTACAGACTCCTTGTATACAATCTCCTTCAAGATATCAATACTTGTAGCTCCATAGGACCTTGCCGCCTCGATCAGTAGCGGATCCACATTATTAAATACACCTTCAATATACCTTGCCGTAAAACCCATTGCTCCTACTGACAATGGCACAATTACCGCATTTGGTCCTATTGAAGTTCCTACTATTATCCTCGTAAGAGGGATCAGGGCAACTATTAAAAGCAAAATAGGAATACTTCTTATGATATTTACAAAAAAGCTAATTATTTTATAGACTAACCTATTTGGTTTTAGTCCACTATCTGAATAATAGTATAATAATGATCCTACTATAAAACCTAGGGAAAAACCCACCACTACAACAATGAGAACCATTCGTATAGTTGCCAGAGTAGCAGGTAGTATTATCTTAATAAAAAACTCTTTAAATTGTTCAAAATCCATTACTCCCATTATATTTGCCTCCAACTTATTTCCTTATCTTCCAACAATTTTATGGTTTCAGTTTTAAATTTTTCATCTATATTGTACTTGAATTTCACAACTAGACCGTTCTTAAAGTTGTAGTTTACACTATCTATGACCTTTAAGGTGTTATTGGTCAATTCAGAAAGTTTCGAAATAAGAAGATTGTCCTTAGGTAAATGAATAAGCACTTCGAAATTTATTCCATCCCTTGGTAAAGTTACATCCTCTTCTGCAACTAAACCCTCAAGCAATGTACTCTCCTTCAAAAATAGTTCTTCAGGTTTTTCTATAGCACTACATTTCCCCTTGTCTAAAAATAGGACCCGGTCACAAACTTCACTTATAACATCAAACTCATGACTTACCATCACTATGGTTACATTTAACTCTTCGTTTAACCTATTTAGAAGTCTCAAAATCGACTTGGTCGTGCTGGGATCTAGAGCAGAAGTGGACTCGTCGGATAATATGATTTCAGGGTCCGTTACTAATGCCCTGGCAATTGCAACCCTCTGTTGTTGCCCACCCGATAGACTGCTTGGCATTTGCTTAAGTTTTGATTCAATCCCAATTATCTTAGCAAGTTCAACAACTTTTTTATCTATGTCTTCCTTTGAAACCTTCCTTATCTTTAAAGGCAATGCAATATTTTCATAGACTGTCAACCTCTTTACAAGGGAAAAGTTTTGAAAAATCATCCCAATGTTTTCTCGAAACTCCAGTAACGCCTTTGGACTTAACTTTGAAATATCAGTTCCATTGATAAGGACCTCTCCACTATTATATGGAACCAATCCATTTAAACACCTTAAGAGAGTGGACTTACCTGAGCCACTCTCTCCAATGATTCCAAAAATTTCTCCCTTTTCAATATTGAAAGAAATACCATTTAAAACTTGGATATCGTCAAAACCCTTAACTAAATTGTTAACTGTAATCATTTAACTAACTTTCACTTTCTTTTTGAACACCAACATAGTACCCATCATCATAATTTTGGTTATAGACAATATCTAAATCCGACTTCATGTCTTTCCACTTTTTTTCAATAATCTTCTTTTTCTTGTTCCTTTCCAGTGGATTTACAGTCTTTCTCAACCCTTCTACAATCCCTTCAAAGTATTTAAAGGGAATACCCATGCCCATTTCATCGTCATTCCACTGTGAAAGCATCCTCGTTCCCGAACACATCATGGACATGTTTACATCGTCCTTAATGTAAGGATAACTAGTCAGCTCCTGACATACCGCCTGCATTCCTGCAAGTTTGATGTCCTTTAATTGTCCATAACTATAAGCATAGCCTTGGGCAAGTCTCATCATCTGAAAGGGCTTAGAAACTATTATTATCACATCTGGATTTGTCTCAAATTCCACTAAGGGCATTATACTAACGCCGTAGTTTTCTTCTTCAATATAAACCATATCCTCAGACACATCTTTTGATACTTCTAGGTCTTTATAGGCTCCAAAGCCCACCCTATTGGTTCCATTTCTATCATCCTCTGTAACTGGATATAGTCCACAGGCTTTAGCGGCAGCTAAACAAGCAAAGTTTTTAAGCCTTAACTTCAAACACTTGCCCTTTGATGCATCCCTTACAGAAGAGCAATAGGATATCATAGTTTCTCTTTCTCGGCCTTGTCCTCTGTCGTAGTCTTCCTTTGTTTTGTGAAATTGAACCCCTACAACCTGTCTATCTAGCTCTAACAGAGCATTGATCTCTTTAACAATATCTGTAAATTTCAAATTTGTCCCTCCTATTCATATAACCCATAGGCTCCTTCATATTCCTTGTCAAAAATCTCCTTAAACTCCTTAGAACCTTGACAATCGTGCATCTTCTTCAACCAATCCGCATCCTTATCTTTTTCTTGAACGATCAAACCTAGGGGAAAGTCCTTGTTTACTGGATCTTCCACTAAAAAATCCCTATGATCAAAACCTGCCTGCTTAACTACAGATGCCACAGCAATCATACCGTCCACATCCTTGTAGGACCTTGCAGTCGCAGTGATTTCTGTTTCTAAAATGTCGATATTTCCAGTATTCTCCTCGATGTCCACCAAGGTATAGAAACCTTCATCTTTCTTCTTTAGCTTAATTAAATTTACACTATCCAAAAGCTTTAAGGCTCTATCTAAATTAACAGGGTCACCAGCTACGGCTATAGTTCCATTTTTTAAATCCTCCACCTTGTCATGTTTCATAGAATACAAAGCATTCATAGAGTAATAAAGATAAGGTTCTGGCATAACCAAATCCGTATTATTTTCCTTATTAAAAGTTTCAATCCAAGGCTTGTGGTTTAGAATAACCGCATCCACACTACCATCAGCTAAAGCAGTTGCTGGCAAATGGTTACCATCAAAAACCACTGGCTCGATCTTCATACCGTCATCTTCCAAAAATTTGTTATACATCTCAACAATAGGTTCACTTAAAGGCATACAGACTACTTTTATTGTCTTCTGTACATTCTTTAATTGTTTTGTTTCTTGATTAACTCCATTATTTTTTTCTTTAGCCTGGCAACTTGCAAATAAAATTACACATACACAAATAAATATTATGCTTATTAATTTCTTCATTGGTCCTCCTAATTTGTCAATTTTATTATTTTATCGCTATTAGTTTTAGTTACTTATCATAAAAGCAATGTCTGCTTTTACAATTTTTATAGCCTTGTATGGGCATATGTCTACGCATAACTTACAATTATTACAAAAATCTATCTGTTCAATATTTCCATCCATTTTTAAGCTTTTAAAAGGACAAAGTGAAATGCAGGCATTACATTTTTTACATGAATTGTTAATTTTTACTGTAAAAAATGATATATGAGTTTTTAGTTTTCTTTGCAGTATAATAAAATATTGAAAAACATTTTCTTTTTCCCCAACTATAAATTTAGCTCCGTTTAATATACTAGTAGCAAAATTTTTTAATAATGCTTTTCGATTAATTAACTCGTCATTTTTCTTATACTCAACAACCTTATCTGTGTGTACGTTCTCAATTGTTTCAAGTGAATTAACTTCCAATATCGAATTAAACTCCATTAGTCTATCAATGAAATTCTGTTCTTTTATATTATGTACAATTCTTTTTACACCGTTTAAATACCATTTGGAAAAATAGCCAAAGCCAATGTAAGAAAAAAAACCATCTGGAAAATCTTCCATGTCTATAATCAATGTATCTTTAATGTATTTAAAATTTATTTTTTCACCAGTTAAGGCTCCTACTGGACAATTATTTACACAGGAATTACAATTTTTACAATTGTCCTTTACTATGATTTTTCCATCTTTAAATTCTATTGCCTCTTCTTGACAAGATATAACACATCTTTTACACTGGCTCTTAGTAGATTTGTTATAAAGACATTTTGAATTATCAACTTGAGTTTTATAATCAACAAAATCGAATAGATTAAACATGTTTTTTTCTCCTAAAAACAGTAGATAATTTAACTAAAACATTTCCAATTTCCATTAACAAAATTAATGGTCCTGCCATAAAAAGTTGAGAAATAACATCTGGAGGAGTCACTATCGCAGCAAATATAAAAATGATAAGTACAGCGTATTTCCTATGTTTTTTTATAGAATTTTCAGTAATTAAGTTAAACCTCCCTAAAATAAACATAAGAAGTGGAACTTCAAATATAAATCCAAATAAAATGGATGTATTAGTAACAAATGATAAGTACCTTGAAATTTCAAAACTCACAAAAACTCTTTCGCTAAAATCCATAAAAAACTTTAACATATTAGGAATTACTATTTTCACCGCAAAGAAAAGACCCATATTGAATAATAGCAAACCCATAGCTATGGAAATAAGACAAATGCCCCTGTCCTCTAACTTTACAGCTGGTTTAATAAATTCCCAAATGTTATACACTATAAAAGGAATCGTAAATAATAACCCTCCTAATAGAGAAGTATTTAGCTGAACTTTTAAAAAATCCACAGGAGAAAGATATAAATACCTTATTAAAAATCCATATTTAATATAATCGTAAAAATAAGGTATGTATTTAAAGAGAAAAAGGGATACTATGACCCATAATAATACACAATATACTATCCTCTTTCTCAGTTCCTCTAAATGTCCAGCTATAGTTAATTTTTTTTCATCCAACTTTTTATTCATCTTCTTCTTTTTTTGTTTCTACTTCCTTGTTTATTTGATTTTTTGGTTCTTCCGTATCTTTACCATTTATGCTATCTTTAAAATTTTTAATAGTTTTCCCCATAGTTTTACCTAAATCAGGTAAATTTTTAGGCCCAAAAATTATTAACACTATAACAAAAATAACTAATAGCTCTTGAATTCCTATTCTTCCAAACATTTTATAACTCCTTTACATAAAAATTAGGTTTAATATCTACTCTTTCATCATTTTCTAAATAGTTGTTTATACGCTTATGATTTTTAGTAATATCCTTTTTTTCTATAACATTTAGACATCGTGTTACACAAGCTCCTATACAAATAGGTTTTAAATCTTTTTTTAATCTTTCAATACAAAAATCACATTTTTGTATCTTATCATTGTCATCAAGACTGATTTGATGATACGGACATTCTTTAAAGCAAATATGACAATTAATGCACTTTTCGTAATTTACTTGTATAGTGTTAAATTCCTTTTCAATATGCATAGCACCTGTAGGACACTTTTCTACGCATTTTGGTTTATCGCAATGATAGCATGAAGTGGAAAGAGTTAAAGCTGAAACTTTTGGAAATTTTCCAAATTCATACTGTTTTAATTTTCTTATATCACACTTTGTACCGAGATTATGATAATCTGCACAAGAAATAACACAAGCTCCGCAATTAGCACATCTATCTTTAACCATTTCAAATTTAAGCATATTTATACCCCTTTTAAAAGAATACCTTAGAAGGTCTTTCATAGTCATCTAAAACTTTATTATCATATTTCTCCATCTGACCTATACAAGTTTGAAAGGCTTCAATATCTGGCCCCGATGGATAAGTACCTGTCAAAATATTCGGTTGCCCGGTAATACAATTTCCTTCATCATCAAATTCCACAGCTGGCCCTTCCATAATATATACAACCCCTGGTTGAGCTCTCTCTGTAAGAAGGACTTTTCGTACAATTGATCCATTATCATTAAATATCCTTACTGCATCCCCCATCTTTAAATTTCTCTCTCGTGCATCTTGAGGGTTAACATAGGCATTATAGGGAAATGTGAATTCTAACCACTTAACATTACCAACTAGGGAGTGAGTATATCTTTGCTGGTGAAGACCACAAATTTGAAGAGGATATTTACCTTTAATTTGTCTTTCAAAATCCTTAAAAGTAGCTTCATAACCCTCACTCGCTGGTTCATATTTTGCAATAGGAACACCTTCATTCCATCCAGCCTTTGTGACTTGATCTGCTAAAGTTTTGCAATATAGCTCTATTTTGCCCGATTCGGTATCTATAGGATTTTCCTCTGGGTTTTCTCTAAATTTTTTGTGATGAATATAGCCTAATTTGTCGTTCTCGCTTCGTTTCACTTGATATATACCATCTTCTCTTAGTTTTAATATAGGAACTCTACCATTTTGAACGTTTCCCTTTACACCCAATTCATTTAAATCTTCTTGTGTTATTGAAACTAAATTTTCATAAACACTACCATCTTCTTTAATGACCTGGGCTCCTTGAATAATATTAAATAGTCTTTGAGATTCGTCGACAGGAGCTATTAATTTTTCATCTATCCCTAATCTTTTGGCTAATTCAATTGCTATCCAGATATCATCTTTAGTTTCAAAAATAGGTTTTGTAACTTGTTTAGTCCATATAAGAGTTTCTCTATTTCCTTTCATAATATGGCCTTCTCTTTCCCAAGGAGTAGTTACAGGGAGTACAATATCGGAATATCTAGCATTTGTATCAAAATAATGCTGGTGTGTAACTACCAAATCAACTTTTCTATGAGCCTTTATCCCCATATTTGTATCGGGTGTTTGTGATAAAGCGGCGCAATGGCTATGATATATCATATGAATGTCCAAAGGCTCTTTCTTATTAACCCCAGCAGTAAACTCCCCATCTAAAATTGCTTTCCAATGTTCATTAGTGCAAAGTTTTTTCTTTATGGGATTTTCAATCTCAGGAAATTCAAAGTCTCCAGGTTTAACTAAATACGGCCCTCCATTAGTAGATAACTCTTGATTACTAACCGCAACCGCTCCTCCTTCGACACCAGTATTTCCAGTTATCGCCATTAGTGAAGCTATAGCTAAACAAACATGTGTACCTTTCTCAATACGAGCAGATCCCCATCCAAAGTATATAGTTGCAGGTTTTTTAGATCCTAATTCTCTTGCCAAATAATAAATATCTTCTACGCTAGTTCCACATATTTTACTAGCCCATTCTGGAGTTTTTGGTATTCCATCATATGTACCTAGAACATAGTCCTTAAAATTTTCTTTTTTATCAGCGCCTTCAGGCATCGTTTCTTCGTCAAACCCAATAGTACATCTATGAATAAAATCCCAATCCACATAATTATTATCTTGAGAATCTTCTTTAAGCATAACATAACAAACAGCTAAAATAAGAGGAGTATCTGTTGTAGGTCTTATTGGAATATACTTATCAGCTATCATCTCAGCAGTTTGAGTATACATAGGATCAACAACTATTACAGGAATCCCCAGCTCTTTTGCTCTCAGTATATTATTTACTTGTCCGCCTATTTGAGTAGTTGCAGGATTATTTCCCCAAAGTACAATTAACTTAGATTTTAATATATCAAATCTATCATTCATGCAGTGCTGCTTTTGGTCAATCCCAAAAATAGGCTTCATAGATTTTTTCCATGCCCCACGGGATCTGCTACCATACTTGGCTATATATCCACCATATGCTGCAAAAGTCCTGGCAGTTTCCCCTCCATCTAGAACATAGATAGCCTCATTCCCATATTTAGATACTATTTTCTTTGTACCTTCAGCTATATAATCTAATGCCTCATCCCATGAAATTCTTTCCCATTGATCTTTACCACGTAATTCACCATTAGGATTGTCAAGTGACCAATTTACCCTCTTCATCGGATATTTAAGTCTATCTATACCATATACTCTTTGCCTTTGAGCTCTTCCTCTTGCACATGCACGTTGTTGCGGATAATCTAAACTATCTTCATGACTATCATCAGTTTTAAGCTTTAAAACTTTATCATCATTAACAAATGCGTTTAAGACACATTTACCTCCACAATTATCCCAGCAAGGAGCCGGTATCCACTTGCCTTTGTTATAAGTTTCTTTTTGTATATTTTCTTTTTTTACCTTTTCAAATCTTTCACTACATGCAGTTAATCCAAATAAAGCTAAGGCTGATGACAATTTCAGAAAAGTTTTTCTTGTAATTTTCATTCTTTTTTCCTTTCTATAATTTTTGCTAACTCTTCCTGATCTTTAATTGTAAATAGAATTGCAAATTCTAAAAGATACCTATAGAAAGACTTCTTTTTATTAAAACCTTTTGTTTTTAGCATTAATTTAATCCAATTTAATAGATGTTTGGAGATAAACATTTCTTGAACTTGTAAACTTTTATTATTATCACTTTCAGTATTAGAATCTAATAACATGTCATTTATAAGGTTTGCAACAAATCCAAATTCCAACACCAAACTATCCTCAGGAACAAATTCTTCTCCGACAATTCTATATTCATTGTCTTTATAAAATTCTTTAACTTTTATTGTCTCTTCGGTAAAAATTAAAGTCTGATTGTTTAAATAGTATGAAGCGAATAAAGGTATTGCTTCTTCTTCATCTAAAAACAAAGCAAAGAGTTTGTTGAATTCTATCTTTAAATCCTCTACCTCCCTGTCTAAATCTGTCACATCATCAATCATATTTATAATCTTGTTTTTTAAATTAACTAAAGTAATCTCTCCGTATGTATATAGGTCAAGAAAAATATTGTTTTCTTTAATTTTTACCAATTGTTCCTTGGTTAAACTATTGTCAAACATTGTTCCTAAAATAATATAATTATACTCTCTAAGAGCATGAGTTTTGTTGTCTATTTTTTAACACCTTCTTATTTATTAATTCTTTTGGTTTTTTATTTATTCAGATTTCATGGTACCAAACATATTTATCTGTGTCAAGAATATAAAATACTTAATCCGTAGAACTCAAGCTATTTTTGTTAAACTTTTATTGAACTTTTTGAAATTAGATTTACATAATCGAATTACTACACTTATCTAGATTAGTTTAATGAGTATATAAAGATATAATCACTAAACAAATTGAGTCCGTCTTTTGTTCTTTAAAGAACGAAAGGCGCATCTTATCATGATGCACCCCTTTAACTATAGGTATTAATATTTAATTTAGGATAATATATAAATTAATTAAACTTTCGTAATCTATCTATGATTTTCATTAAATTCTTGTATTTCTTTTTCCGTCATTCCCACATAAGCGGCATCATCATAATTTTGATCCAGTTTTATATCAATACCAATATCCAAATCCTTGTCTTTTAAATTTTGAATAATCTTTCTTTTTCTCTTCTTTCTTTCAAAAGGATTAATAGTATTAACAATCCCTTCAACTGTGGAATAAAATTGAGAAAATGGAATTCCAACTGCCATTTCATTAATGTCCCATTGACACAACATTCTAGTTCCTGGGCACATCATTGAAATATTAATTTTATTATTCTCATATGGAAATGATGTCACTTCTCTACAAATAGCTCCCAAGCCGATAAATTCAAATCCATCATAAAAAGAATGATTATGGTTATAACCTTGAATTATCCTCATAGCATTATTAGGATTGCAGACGATTATTACCACGTCAGGTTCGAAATCAAAATCTTCCAAAGGACCAATGGAAACACCATAAGTTTGCATCTTTATATGAGCATGTCTTTTCGCATAGGATATACTTATTGGCATAGTACCATAAGTAGAGTTTTCGTACTGTCTAAAACCTGTTTCAGAATTTGTCCTTGCTTTTGTAATACCCAAAGAGGCCGCCGCGCCAACGCATGCAAACTTGTCTCCCGCTATCTTAATTGAATCTCCCCTAGTGGCATTCCTAACTAGTGTACAATATGCAATTTTTCTATTAACCTCTCTAAATTTAGATTTGACAAAATCATCTTTTGTCACATGGACTTTAACCCCTACAATTTCTCGTTCTATATCTAATATGGATTTTAAGACCTTAATATAGTAATTCTGTTTTGTTGTTTTGTTTTCTTTGTCCATTTAGTAAAGCACCAATACACCTTCATATTTCTCATTAAAGCCATCTCTAAATTCTTCACTTTTAATTATTTCTTGAGCAGCTTTAACCCAGTCGTCATCTTTTGAACCCTCTTTAACCACTAGTCCTGTAGGAAAATCTTTTTTGTGCATATTTTCAGCTAAAAAATCATCAACATTTAATCCATAATCTCTAGCTCCATTTACACCTACTATTACAGCATCTGCATCTTCAATACTTCTTATAGTTTCAGTTATTTCCGTTTCTAGTAAATTTAATTTTTTTGGATTTTCAACAATATCTACCAAAGTGTAAAAATCACCTTTTTTCTCTCCTAGGGTAATAAGTTTATTATCCTCTAAAAATTTTAGAGATAGTTCTAAATTAGTTGGATCACCAGGAAGGGCTATAGTCGCATTATCTGGAAGATATTCTAGACTTTTATGCTTTAGAGAATACATGGCAGTTCTAGCATAAAATATGTATGGCTCAACTGTTACCAAATCCGCTCCAGTTTCCTTATCAAACTTTTCAATCCATGGAACGTGATTGTAAACCAAACCATCGATATCTCCTTCATTGCAAGCAGTTGCAGGAACATGATTTCCAGAAAATACCTTTAGTTCAACTTCATATCCTTTTTTTCCAAGTTCTTTTTTTAGTAACTCAATAATGGGTTCGTATCTTGGCCCTGTACCCAAGATTATTTTTTTAGATTCATTCGGTTTGCCACTACATCCAATTAAACAAGTTGTTAGAAAAGACAATGTAAACAACATCAATAAAACTTTAAATTTTCTCATATAAATCCCCCTTTTTTATTACAAATCATTCTGATTTATTAACAAGTTGATTATACTATGTGAGGAGTTATTGGTCAATTAATATAAAGATAGATGTTGGCGTCTATGTGTGTTTCATAATTAAATCTAAGTTCAATTTTTAAATAGGCGAAAACCAGAAAAATGTTTTGTTATTGTTATAAATAATAGTAACCTGTTATTTTGTTACTGCTATTTAATTTACATACCTATTCCAAAGGTAATCTATAATATGCTGAAATCACCAAAATGCCCTTTCAATTTAAAAGTTTAACATTCAAACTTAAAAAGAGAGCGTTTGGAGGCTCTCTTCTTAAATATTATTTGCAGTTTAGAAGTTGTCAAATTTATAATTCTAAGTCCTTTGGAATCGGACAGATATACTCTTTGTCTTGCATATCAATCTTAAACTGTTCTTTTGCTTTTTTAACTAAATTTTCATCTTGAAGGAGTTTTAGTCCTGCTAAACCCATACTCTTAGCAGCATATAACATCCCTTTAAATCCTATACCCATTCCAGCACATGCTGTATTTTGCCAACTATGTCCTGCTGCTCCTAAATTGGTAGTAGCAGTTATAAATAAAATACCAGGACAAATATGTTGAACATCTCCTACATCTGAAGATCCATATGAATCTAAATAACTAATAAATGGTTCTCCTTCATACAAATACTCTCCAGTGTTTTTGTCCGTTGGGAAGGCGCCTCGAGCATTGGTTCTTACTTCTTCCATTTTTTGGGCAAATTTTATATCTTCTTCGGACCATTTTTGACTAGGAGTTTCTTTCATAGCTTCTAACAAAACGTCCGCTAGAACTTTATTTCCTAAGGTATTGTAACATCCACCTAAATATTTAACACTAGACTCTGTTTCAGTCATTATAGCAGCTCCTTCTGCTACTTTTTTTATTCTTTCGTAGGTATCAGTTACCGCCTCTCTAGATAAAGCTCTAACAAAGTACCATGAAGATGCACTATCTGGGACAATATTTGGAGCTTTGCCACCATTTAATATACTATAGTGGATTCGAACATCATCTGTAACATGTTCTCGCAAATATTGTACACCTACATTTGTTAGCTCTAAAGCATCTAATGCAGACCTTCCATTTTGTGGATCTGCAGCAGCATGAGCAGTTTGTCCTTTATAATGGATTTCAAAGGTATTTAAAGCTGTTAATTTTCCCATAACTATAGCATTTCCATTCCCCGGGTGCCATGAAAAACTTACATCTAGATCTCTAAAAGCTCCTCCTCTTGCCATAAAACCCTTTCCTGTTAATTCCTCTTCTCCTGGACAGCCATAAAAAACCACCGTTCCTTTGGCTTCTTTATTCTTAATTGCATTTTTTAGGGCAATAGCCGCTCCTAAATGCCCAACTCCTAAAAGGTTATGTTGACAAGCATGACCTGGATCCCCTTCTTTTACAGGTTTTTTTACAGTATCTACTACTTGGCTCATACCCCTTAAGGCATCGTATTCTCCTAAAAAACCTATAACTGGTGAACCAGACCCATAAGATGCTCTAATAGATGTAGGCACTCCGTAGTCTCCTACAGTGACATCAAAGCCTTCCTTTTCTAAAAATTCTTTATACCACTCTACAGCTTTATATTCTTGAAAAGAAACTTCTGGATTTTCCCAGATTTTCTTAGCTAGTCCGATTAGCTCCTCTTTTTTTTCATCAATATATTTAGAGATTTGATTTTCCACAAAAAGCACCTCTATTCATTTAAATACTCTACTGCTACAGCTGTCATTACGCCCACAGCCTTATAAAACTCAGCTTCATCCAGTGCAAATTTAGGATTGTGATGAGGATGAATTTCGCCATCTATTTCCATTGGATTGTAGAAGAAAATAAAGGCTCCTGGAACTTTTTCTAGATACTCAGCAAAGTCTTCTCCACCCATAACTGGTGTAGTCATTTCAAATACCGCACTTTCATCAAGTACTTTATTTAAAGTTTTTTCAAAGAATTCTATACTATCTAAGTCATTTACTAGAGGTGGTGCTGCCCATCCATATTCAAAATCTGCTTCTCCTCTAAAGGATTTAGCTATAGATTCAGACATTTCTTTCATTCTTTTAGCTATATATTCTCTAGTTTCATGAGTTACTCCCCTAGCTGTTCCCTCTACATGAACCTCTTTAGGTATAATATTATAAGTTTTTCCTGCTTCTATTTTCCCAATAGTAATAAGCCCAGGTTCAGTTGGAGCAATTTCTCTACTTATTATCTCTTGGAAAGCAAGTATAATATGAGAAGTGATAACAGTTGGGTCAACACTATCTTGTGGATAAGCTCCATGAGCCTGTTTTCCTTTAACAGTAAATTTAAATGAGTCTAGTGAAGCCATCATCGGCCCCTTACAAACTGAAAATTGACCTTGACTCATCCCTTTTCCTATTGAGCCTACATGTAGTCCATATATTCTATCCACTTTTGGATTATCTAAAACTCCAGCTTCAACTAACGGTTTAGCTCCAATTGATAATTCTTCTCCTGTCTGAAATATCAATTTTACCGTTCCTTTGATCTTGTCCTTATTGGAAGATAAAAGTTTAGCCACTCCTAATAAAATAGAGGTATGAGCATCATGTCCACAAGCATGCATGCATCCATTTTTAGACTCAAAGTCTAAACCCGTTTCTTCTTTAATAGGTAATGCATCCATGTCCGCTCGTAAGGCTATAACTTTTCCATTTTCTTTGCCTTTTATGATTCCTACTACTGCATGTTCAACCCCAACATTTTCTAGAACTTCTACACCCATCTTTTTTAATTCTTCTCTAACGAACTTAGAAGTGTTAGGCAAATCATTACCTAGCTCAGGTATTTGATGTAAATATCTTCTAGATTCAATTACATAATTTTCAATGTTTTTAGCTTCTATTAAATAGTCCATGATCTCTTCCTTTCTTTAAATTATTTGTTTTTCCTTTTATACAATAAAACTGCAACTATTACACAAGTAAATACATTTACAGGAATCATAATTGCAAATGAGCTCCACTGTAAAACCAGTAGCATAAATAGTCCAAGTACTAGAGATAATAAACCTAGTTTTAAGTCTTTTACAGCATTCATTCCAAACACCGCTCCAAATATAGCTGGCCCAACATATGTGAACGCTTCTAAAACAGATGGTGGGAAAATAGACATTAGTGCTTGACCACCAAATGCAGCAATAGTAACAACAATTATATTAGTTACAACTGACCCTGCAATTCCCAAAGTTGAAACCAATTCTGCCTTTTTTGTTCCTGGCTGAGTTCCTAAAGCTTCCTGTGCTATAGCTGAACAAGGAACCCTCATATTTCCAATATTTCCAGCTATGAAAGACATATATGTTCCTGGAAGTCCTAATACTGGAAAGTATGAAACAGCCTCTACGATAGCAACAATTAAGTAAGCGGATAAAACTAACCCCCAACCTTTGAGGATATTCGCCACACCTGGAAATGCTCCAAACTTTATATAAAGCATTATAGCTGGCAACATACAAGTCAGCACAGCAAATAGATTTACCGCTCTACCTACTTTTATAACTGGTCTTGTAAAGACATCATTGTAATTTTTATTTTCCATAATTTTCACCTATCCTATTACATTCTTGTAGATTACGCCTGCAATCATTCCTAAAACCATTGCAATTCCAAGAGTATATTCAGTCAATTTAGGGTATTTCTTTGAAACTTGATGAAGTAATACCATTGCAATAACAGAAGTAAATCCCGCTGCAATTGCAGGTGTATTTCCTCTTACACCTTTAGCTATTTCATTAGCAAAGAAGAATCCCATAGCACCACAAATTGCACCTATTGAAATTACTCCAAGAAGCTTAGTGTCTCCTCCAGTAATTTTTTTACTAGCTATGTCTAATTTATCTGCAAATAAACCAGAAATAACAAGCCATGAAGCCCCATTCAATGCGGTAACCCATGCTGCATTCGCAAAATTAAGCAAATTATAATCAGCAGCACCTAGAGTAGTTCCCATTGCGTTAGCTGCCATTTCAGATGCAGCTAATTCCGTAGGTGCAGCACCGATAATAGACAAACGTAACCAAGCTAGAGGTCCACCAATTTGTGAACTAAGCCCTAACATTACTACAAATACTCCAAATGCAGGTCCTATCGCGGACATTGCACCAATTTTAAATGCTTTAGTCACTTCTCCTGATCCCATATCAACTAGGACTGAAGCTTCTTTAACCCTTTTATAAAAATATATTGCTTGATAGATGACCAACAGCAATGTTGGTACACATGCTAACCATAACCAAATGGAGTTAGCAGCTTTTAAGTATGACATATTAACCCCCCATTAAATATAACGAATCGTTTTCATTTAGTAAGATAATTATCTTCTACTTCAATTATTTCACACTGTAATAATTTATCAATGCACAGTATTAACGTTATGTAATGCTATCGTTTTCATAGTCTTTTGAATGTTTGATTAACGTGACACTTATAGTTAAATGTAACTGTTGTGTTGACATCTTGAAGAAGGGTATATATTAGTGTAGAATGAGGTTGAGGTGAATTATGGAAAATTTAAACCCAAAAGATGTTTTTCGAGATGCACTTCTCGAATTATCTGAAGTCAATAAAATTAATAATATTACAGTAGTTGATTTGGTAGAAAAAGCTGGTTTGTCAAGACAAACTTTCTATAGACATTTCTATAATATAGATGACCTTGTGTTTTATATACATAAGAAAAACGTTGAATCTGCCCATATTTCAATGGATCAATTAAATGATGGAGCTATGTTTATAGACTTATATGTAAAATTAATGCACTCTAATAAACGCTTCTATAAACAAGTGATTTCCTTTAATCCTCAAAGTCCTTTTGTTCAAACCTATATTAGTGAGACTAAGAAAAAAATGCTTGTTTATACTTTTAATAAAAATACCCAAGAATTGCTGGAAAGTCGTAAATTGTATTTTGACTATTCCTTTTATTGCATTGCTTTTTGCATTTCCTTATTAGAATGGTTGAAATATGATAACGATATACCACCACAAGAAGTGGCAAACTCCTTTAAAGCTTTGATACCTAATAGTTTAGTTAGATTTTTATATTTTTAAAACTTTATGTAACAATACAAACGTTTATAAATCTTAGTGGTGAATAGGCTGTTACTATAAGTTGAACCGCTACTTAATCACAATGGCATAAATCAACTATTATTAAACGGGTTTAAATTTTTAATGTATATGAATTTATAGGCAGATGCTTATATTTTTTGAGCACAAAAAGCATATAAACATATAATCTAACGAACTTTTATACGTAAGAATAACTTAAATTGACATAGAAGAAGGATGCCAACTTAAGATGTTAGCATCCCCTCTCTAAAAGTTTTTTATCCGAAAAAATAAGCTTTTGTTTTATTGCATATTTTCCTTACAACTGATAATTTCATTCATTGCTTAATTTAATTACTGAATTCAATAAGGCTTGAACACCTAGTTTAATGTCTTCTTGTTTCGTAAATTCTTCTTTTGTATGGCTTTTACCTAAAACACTAGGTACAAATATCATTCCTGTAGGAGTAATATCTGCCATCATAGCAGCATCATGAACCGCACCACTATGTAGTTTCATCCATGAATCCGTTAGTGATTTAACTTCATTTGTTATAATATCGACAATTGATGGAGATAATCCTACAGGATCCGAAGCTCCTAATACTTTAATTGCTATTTCAAAATTTTTTTCATTTTCAATTCTTTTAGCTTCTCTTCTAATTAACGTTTCTGCTTTCTCTAAATCATACTGATTAATATCTCTTATGTCTACTGTAAATCTAACCTCTCCAGGAATCACGTTAGCCATATTAGGTTTAGAAGATATTTTTCCCACTGTAGCTACAGTTGTCTTTTCAACTTTGTATTTAGCTATGTTCTCAATTTCTTTTATTAAATCAGCAGCTATCACTAGAGCATCTTTTCTCATATTCATAGGAGTAGATCCCGCATGATTTTCTTCACCCTTAACTGTAACATCTAATGTTATCATTCCCGCAATAGCTTCAACAATTCCAATTTGTTTATTTTGATTTTCTAATACAATCCCCTGTTCAATATGCAGCTCTAACATACAAAAGATCTCTTCGGGTTTTAAAACATGTTTCTTCATTTCTTTTGGATCTAATCCAAAATCTTTAAGAACTTCAACAGCGGACTTTCCTTCACTATTTTCTAGTTTTGATAAACTTTCAAAATTAAGTTTACCTGTCAATGCTTTACTACCAACCATAGTTGTTCCAAAATTGGAGCCTTCTTCTTCAGAAAAAATTATTAACTCAACAGGTCTATTAGGAATATAATTATTTTCTTTCATTACATTTAATACTTCTAGTGCTCCTATTACACCTAAAACACCGTCATACTTTCCTCCATTTTTCACTGAGTCAATATGAGAACCTATTAATAAAGGAGGCAGTGAGTTAGATTTACCTTCATATCTTGCTCGTAAATTTCCAACTGAATCTACAGAATAATCCATGTTTAAATTATCTAAAATGTTTCCTATCCAGTCTCTTGCTTTTTCGTCTTCTTTGCTATAAGAAAATCTAGTTACTCCTTCTCCTTTTGTACTATTAAACTTGGAGATTTCTTCAATTCTTTTTGCTATTCTAGCTCCATCTACTTTCATTAAAATCCTCCTACCACTTTTTAGATATCTACTATTTATCATTTTTTTATTAATCTTTAAAAACAATATCAATAATAATTTTAAACGAATCAATAATAACCTTTTCTTCTATTTATTAGTACCCATTGATAAACACATCATATACAAGCGAACATTTTTAATCCAAATCTTACAGATTTGAAACACTAAAGGACAAAGCCCTATACTGGACCATGGACCAATAAAAACAACTTTATTGATAACTAGACTACTATAAGCCTAGAAACTCCTAGGCTTATGTCTTTTTATCTGATGTATTGTCTTTTTGGCTGTCTATGATTTAATTTCTATTTGTTATTTGTTAATCCTTCTTTATGTTCTATATCGATTCTACAACAACTTAACATCAACTCACAACCCCAGTACCAATACTTTTTCTAATCTTTCATTTGTCATACTTTATTACTACTTTATAGTGAAGTTTTACCCATGGGAAATCCTTTGTTATAATAGTTATAGGTAATTTCTCATCTTTACAAAGAAAGGAGGAGTTTATGAATTTACTGGATTTTAAAATTTTTGAAGGCATTTCAGAAGAGAGTAAACAGGCCATTTTGGATATCAATCCGCGAATTTACCATTACGGTGCAAGGAGAATTTCCGTTAGAAATGGTGAGATTCTAAAGTATGTACTGTTGATTAAACGAGGATGTTTAAAGACTACTGAGTATATGATTGATGGCAAGGAGATTGTTTCTTCTTATTATAATGAAGGGGATGCTTTTCCTTTTTATCTTCATTATGGAAAGTACACTCACTTTCCCTACGACGTCTATGCTGTTAAACGTTCTGAGGTTTACTTTGTTCCCTTTAAGGAGTTAAAGCCTATTATTGACAAGGACCCTGTTCTGATGAACAATATTTTGACCTTTGTAGCTGAATACACTTGTTTTAATAAGTTTGTCCTTCGTTCTACTCAGTATCATAAGATAAGTCAGAGGATTGCATATTGGCTTCTTCATATAGATGAAATCGATTCTTTAAAACTTCCTAAAACCCAGGAGATGCTCTCTGATATCTTGCAGGTTAACAGGTCTTGTTTAAATACGGAACTGAAACTAATGGAAAGTCAGGGACTAATCCAGGTTAAGGGAATAAAGATAAAGGTTCTAAGACCAGATCTTTTAGAGGATTTAATTTAGGCATAAAAAAACAATCAAGCTATGGATAACTAAGGGCTTGATTGTTTTTAACTTATTTCTTTTTAACTATTAACACTCAGATTTTCTTTTTGATTATATACTAATTCTTCTTCTTGTTCTTTCTTTTTATAGTACCCTTCCGGTATTCTCTTATATCCATTTGTTACATAGCCCATTACTGCATATACTACCGCTGAAGCAAGTCCTCCTAGGATTGGCGCTTCCACCCATCCTGTTTGAACTCCTAATACTAGCACTACATTTGTAATAAGCCCTGCCAACATGGATATAAAGCAGGTTTTGGCATTACCTTTAATGAAGATTTGTACTATTGTAGGTCCAAGGAACATTGCTATTAGTCCACCTGTACCTATATAAGCTATTTGATTTAACATTCCTTGAGGAGCCACAAAGGTTAGCCACAAGGAAACCAATGCAATTACAAGTACCATCCATCTGTTGAACTTGTCTCCCTTTGGATGCATCTTCTTCTTTATGGACACATACATATCGTGGGAAAGTGCTGATGCCTGTGTTTGCAATACAGAACTGATGGTGGAAAGCATTGCAAATAGTATGAATAGGGTTATGATTCCCCCTATTGCAGGATGTAAGTAGGTGTTCAGAAATACTGGCATTGCCGCATCTGGGTTTTCAAGTCCAGGATTTTTGTATCTCATATAAAGTCCTACTATTGGTATGAAACTTAGTATTAGTCCCATAGGTGCCATGTACAAGGCCATTTTATGAACTTTCAGGTCGTCTTTTAATGACAAAAACCTTACTGACATATATGGCAATGTTGTGGTAAATAACAGCGCATATATGAATACCAGAAACACTTGATATTTGTTATGTCCATAGGGCGCCGAACTGGTTGGATTGATAATTTTAGGGTCTATCTCTCCTAGCTTATCTATCAGTTCCATTATGGAAATGTCCTGCTTTATAACAGTCACTACAATTACTGCAGAGATCAACATTCCTATACACATGATGGTGTCTGTTATGGCCACAGCCAACAGTCCACCTTGCATGGTGAATATGATTACAACTAGTAACAATATGGTAGCGGCTATACTTTCAGAGATTCCAAGCCATTTAGAAGCCACAAGTCCAACGGCTCTGATCTGACCAACTATATACACTGTCAAAAATAGCAATGTGGCAAATCCCGCCAATAGATGGACTCTTCTCTTTTCAGCTTCAGTTCCTCTATGTATCTTTGAAAGATACTCAGGTACCGTAAGTCCTCCCATGGACTCGGCGTTTTTTCTCATATAGTTTGCAAACCATAGGGTACCAAAGGTTATTGCAGGTGCAAAGAAGAAGTTTGCAAATAACTCTATGGTTCCATAGGCATAGGCAGTTCCTGGAGAACCTATAAATCCCCATCCACTATAGCCTGTGGCCATTAAAGTTCCTGCACCGATAAAAGGTCCTATTGACTTTGCTCCAAGTAAAAATCCTTCTCCTTCTACTTGATCTTGTTCTATCTTCCTTCCTGAGAAGTAACCTACCCCAATTAAAACGCAGGAAGCTATGATAAATACTATCCAATTAGCCATGCTTACCTTCCTTGTCCTTTTCCTTTACTTTCTCTATATATGAATACTATAGCAGGATATGCTAAAAGGACTGCGCAACCTACTATAAAACAATTCATAACCCATGAATTTGTCATAATTACCTCCTTTGAAGGCTGTTACAATTCATCATCTATACCCTTAAGGTGTTAAAGTAAAGCCGTTACATCCTTTGTAACAGCTTTACTATTAACTATTCAATTACCATCTTTTGTCTTCAAAAGTGATAAGAGTAGGATCTTCAACTTGGTTAGGGAAGTAGTCTTGACAGTCACCTTCACGGTAAACGTCAGCTGTAGCACAGTGTAATCCTCCACCAAATGGATATGCATCTCTAAAAGGAACCGGTATTACGTTCATACCCAACTTATCCATCTGTTCACATTGAGCAGTTTCAGAAGCTTCTACTATAACTGTGTTGTGGTCAAGAACTAAACAGTTCATTGATAGCCATACACTTGAGTAGCATAGTTCAGGTGGTTCCTTATGTGCAGGCATTGCTGCATCTACAATTTCCCAATCGTTTGCTTCAAATATCTTTCTTTGTTCCTCAGGTAATCTTCTATGTGGGTTGTTGATGATTAGACCAGGTCTAAGTGGTACAAATGTCGCATCTATGTGGATTGGGTATGGGTCGCCAGGGAAGTTTAGTGAGTGAACTCTAAATCCTGGGTACATTCTTCTCAACCATTCCATAGCCTTCCAGTTAGTAGTTAAACCCTTTTGAACAAATAGGTCTTTACCAAGTCTTAACACGTCTGCCGCGTCAAATAGGATTTCATGTTCCTTAGTAACCATTTCTAGGTTTGCAGTTCTTTCAAGTAAAATCTCTTCGGTAACAGGTTCTCCGTCTACATCGTCCCAGTAGTGCATGTCATAACTTTTGTCGCTAAGTTGTGGTCTTGGTCCGTAGAACCATCTGAATTCTGGGTCTTCTTCAAAATATTTACGAAGATTTCCATGATAGCAATAATGTTCAAAGAATCTAGATCTAAAGGACATAGATGCACAGATAATATCGCTACCGATTGTAAGTAATACGTCTCTAGGTGGCATACAACCAAATTGAGAACCAGTCATAAAGTAAGGTGTAACAACCGCTTGATTAAATTGTAACGGTTCAGGTCTATCTACAGTAACACCATGTTCTTCCAATACCTTTGCCAAATTGTCCAGTTGAGCATTTGCCTTTTCAACAGTATCAAGTGGTCTTGGACCAGTCATACCTCTCATAGGACTGTCTAGTGGCACCTTAGCTTCAGAAGCAGGTTCTGAAGGTGAAATACAACAATTGTCTGCTCTACCTACGATAACTCTTTTTAAAGGGTCAAAATCATTCCATGAATTAACTATTTTCATTTTTTCCTCCTAATTTTTATAATTTAATTGCCTTGCAATTATCTTCTTCTTTTAATTTATAGTCCTGTCTAAAATTTATTATTTCAACGTTGCATACATAACAGCTTTGATTGTATGCATTCTATTTTCCGCCTGATCAAATACCTTTGACTTGCTGGATTCAAACACTTCATCAGTTACTTCCATCTCTGGAATATTAAACTTTTCATTTACCTTTACAGCAGTTGTGGTTTCCAAGTTGTGGAAAGATGGCAAGCAATGTAGGAAAATTGCATCGTCACTAGCATTGTCCATAACCTTTGAATTTACTTGGTAAGCCTTTAACTCCTTGATTCTCTCTTCCCAAATCTCCTCAGGTTCACCCATTGAAACCCATATATCCGTATATAGAACATGTGCATCTTCTGTAGCCTTCATAACATCGGATTCAAATTCTATAGAACATCCGTTTTCCAAAGCTAGCTCTTTAGCCTTTTTAATAAGATCTTCTTCAGGTTTTAAGTTTTCTGGACAACATCCCACAAAGTTTACACCAAGTTTAGCTGCACAGATCATAAGAGAATTTGCAACATTGTTTCTTGCATCTCCAAGATATACAAACTTTAGTCCCTTTAAGTCCCCAAACTCTTCCTTAACTGTCAAGAAGTCTGCAATCATTTGAGTTGGATGAAACATATCCGTTAAACCATTCCATACGGGAACTCCAGAGTACTTTGCCAAGTCCTCCACAAGATCTTGGGAAAATCCCCTATACTCAATACCATCAAACATTCTACCTAGTACAAGGGCAGTGTCCTTGATACTTTCCTTATGTCCCATTTGAGAACTTCCAGGATCCAAGTAGGTCACTCCCATACCCAGGTCCCTTCCAGCAACTTCAAAGGAACATCTGGTTCTGGTCGAAGTCTTTTCAAATAGAAGTACAATGTTTTTTCCCTCTAAGTACTTGTGAGGAGTGCCAGAACGTTTCAAGTTCTTAAAGTCCTCCGACAGACTCATCAAATATTTGATTTCATCCGTTGTATAATCTAACAGCTTTAAAAAGCTTCTACCTCTTAAATTAACTCCCATTAATTCCCTCCAAATCTATTAAATATCTTCTCTGACAAATGGCATGCTCATACACCTTGGGCCGCCACGTCCCCTAGATAGTTCACTGTCTCTAATTTCTAAGACCTTTATTCCCTTATCTCGAAGAATCTTATTTGTCACAGTGTTTCTTTCATAAACTACAACCGTTCCCGGTGCAATACATAGAGTGTTAGAACCGTCGTTCCATTGTTCCCTTTCAGAAACCAACTTGTCTCCACCACCGCAGTAGATAAGTTCAACATCCCTATCCAGATACTTACTTAGGATATGTTCTAAGTTGTCATACATCTCAACAGATTTTATGTCGCCATTGCCCTTTCCCTTGGTTAGTTCGAAGACCCTTAAAGTCTTTAAAATACCAGGGTGCACTGTAAACTTATCATAGTCGATTTGAGTAAAGACAGTATCCAGATGCATAAAAGCTCTAATCTTTGGAATGTCGATAGCTAAAATCTTTTCTATCTTACTACTTGAATTATAGAAGATGTTTTGAGCCAGTTTTTCAATGGCCTCTGGGTCAGTTCTTTGAGAAATACCAACTGCCAAAGTAGTTTCATTAAGATTTAAAACATCCCCTCCTTCAATGGAAAACTCATCATATCTGCTATAAAGCTTGTCCACATCCTTATATTCATCGCTATAGTTGAATAAAATATCTGCAAAGACAGTTTCCCTCTGTCTAACCAGATTCCTCATCCTATTGATGATGACTCCAGTTCCAGCGTGTGCAAAGGGGTCCCTTGTAAAGTAGAGATTTGGCATAGGAAGTAAAGCCATCTCGAAGCCTTTCCCATTGTAGGACTTGATAAAGTCAGATTGTTTTAAATCCAACTCGCTACATCTAACTCCTGCAATCACCTTATCCACAAGCTTTTTTGAATCTTCAATTGCATTCAGATACTCTCTAACTGCCTCTTCTTTATACTTACAAGAAATTTGTGAATCCTCTAAAACTTGTTCGATAAATTTCTCTCTAGCCTCTGGCTTCGCCTTTAGAATATCGGCGATTAAACTCTCTATGTAAAGGACTTCAACCCCCTCGTTTTTGAGAACGTTTGCGAAACCGTCGTGTTCTTCCTGGGCCCTTTCTAGAAAGGGTATGTCATCAAACAATAAATCTCCTAAGGTGCTAGGTGTCATATTTAACAATTCCTCACCTGGACGATGTAATAATACTTTTTTCAATTTTCCAATTTCATTAGGTACATAAATACTATGCAAGTCGCCACCTCTTTTCTATATTTGAAATTATACGAATACACATGAATATTCTAATAATTTGTTGTACTTGTTCCTTACAACTATATTTTCACACGAGAAGAGACCTGGTTCAAGTTGTACGTCCAACAAAATTTAAATTATTGTAGAAGTAACATTTAGTAGTCTGTACTTGTTAGATAGGTAACTTTATTGCATGAATATTTAAAATATTCCCAACATTGTCGTTAATTATTAAACTATCAATCGGTAAGTCTTCTATTATATAAAGGAGGAACGTTTCATGCTAATTGAATATTTATTAATTGATATTTATTTTCTGTGAATCAAAAAGTATTCTTTTTCTTGAAATTAATTTTTATTTTTCTAGAACTTATTTTTGATAAGCTGGTGAACCGGTTGTGAAGTAAAAAAATATAGAGAGTAAAAAGTGGTGGTTTAACCCATCGACACCTGATAGCAATATAGAGAATAGATATAAAATAAATAGGAAATCATTTCCCTTGGTCTACTTACTTGAAAATGTCCATTAAATTTTATTTAACAGCCACTAAGTTTAAAACACTTTAAAAAGCTTGGAATTAAGCCAATTCCAAAGGATATCTTATAAAAATTTTTTTGCACAATGTTTTGTAATAAGAATTGAAAATCTAATTTTTTTCGCCATAACACAACAACAGAATGTCTAGGCAAAACCTTCTAACTTATGGGATTTACCTAGTTTCAAAGGCTTTTTTCTCATTTTCCATGTCAAAGATGATAATCCTCTACAAAAATATATTTGTTTTCTCTAATGTTAAATATCTTCCGAGTTAAATTTTCTTTAACATCCACTAAGTTTAAAACCCCTTGAAAAGCCTCTAATTAAGCTAGTTTCAAGGGGTTTCTTTTAAATATTTTTTTGCACAATGTTTTTAACGGGTCATACCAAAATACTATTCTACAAATATTTGGCAGGCTTTCATGGACTCTAAGGCCCTTTCGTGACTTTCAGGACTCACACCAGCACAACAATTTTCATCAACGATGATCTTTACTTCCGGTATAAAGGCCTTTAGTATTAGGGCATTTGAAATCACACATATATCCGTACATAGTCCAACCAATGTAATAGAGTCTATCTTCTCCTTCCCATGTACTTCTTCTATCTTTTCTGCCAGTTCTTTTGACCCAAAGGTCACTTTGTCGATTATATTTTCCTTTGCATACTTCTGTATTTCTGGATGAAGTTCCCAGCCCTCTGTTCCTTTAATACAATGTTTCACTGGAAGCACTTTTCCTTCCTGTGTATTTAAATAGTCTTCTTCGTGGGTATCCCTTGTAAAGTAGATTTCTCCATCAAAACCCTCTATCTTTTCTACCACCCTTGGTAAGATCGCCTTTGCCTCTTTAGTTCCAAGACTTCCAATTACAAAATCATTTTGCATGTCAACAACTACAAGTATATCCTTCAACTTATTCCTCCTAATTCTACTGCCTATATCATATAAAAAGAGGGATTTCTCCCTCAATTTAGCTTTAGGTTGTATCAGCTGCTACTTTTCTTCATTCATCTCATTAAATCTATCCAAGGTCTTTTTAAGACCTTTGATAATACTTCCTCTAAAGCCATTTTCCTCCAGCTCCATAACACCTTCTATGGTACTGCCCTTTGGTGAACAAACTTCATCTTTAAGTTCGCCAGGATGTTTTTTTGTCTCAAGGACCATTTTTGCAGAGCCTTCTACTGTTTTGGCAACTAAATTGTATGCATCTTTTCTCTTTATCCCTGTGGAAACTGCCATATCAGCCATAGCCTCTATTAACATGTACACATAGGCAGGTCCAGAACCACTTACTGCAGAGACTCCCCCCATTAGGTTTTCCTCTATTTCCAGCACTTCTCCAAAGGATTTTACAAAGTCAAAGACTTTTTGTCTTTCCATTTCTTCAAAGTTTCCACTAAAACAAAGACCTGTAATCCCACAGTTTACAAGGGCTGGAGTGTTTGGCATGATTCTAGCAACTTTAACCTTCCATCCAATCAGTTCTTGAATGTCGACAGTACTAAAACTTGGAGTTATTGGCATGAGGATGGTAAAGTCTCCTATTTCATTTTTTATCTCTTCAATTACCTTAACATATTGGTAGGGTTTGGTTGCAAGAATAACTATTTCGCTATTTCTAGCCACTTCAACATTGGATTTAAACCCCTTTATTCCAAATTCATTTTGGGTTTCTTCAATGTTACAAACCTTTGAAAAGGCCATATCCTCCTTGGAATATCCACTCTTAAGGGCTCCAAGTGCCATAGCCTTGCCCATGTTTCCAAACCCTATAAATCCTAGTTTATACATTATTCCAACGCCTCAACAAGGGATCCAATGTACTGGATGGTGTCCTTTAGGGGTTTGTCTGTAGAAATGTCCACTCCCGCCTTCTTGGCAAAGTCCATAGGCTTTAACTTGCCACCAGTCTTTAGAACTTCAATCCAGTTCTTAGAATTGTCAGGATTTTCTTCTATCAACTTTGCAACCTGTGTCCCAATGGTAAGTCCTGCAGAATAGGTGTATGGATAAAGTCCCATATAGTAGTGAGGCTGTCTCATCCATGTAAGTTCTGCACCCTTTGTAAACTCAACATCGTCACCCCAGAACTTCTTCAAGGTTTCTAAAAATATTTCAGACAAGTCATCGGCAGTAAATGTCTTACCTTGATCAATCAATTTAAGAACTTCCCTTTGGTAATAGCCTTCAATAAAGTGGGTCACAAAATTATGATAGTAGGTTCGTGCAATAATTTGACCCTTAAGGTATTTCTTTTCCTCTTCAGACTGGGCCTTTTTCAAAAGCTCCCTTCCCATAATAAGTTCATTGGCCGTTGATGGCGCTTCCACAAGGTACATGGAAAGATCAGTATCTAAAATATTACAGTTTTCATTGGTGTACTTACCCTGTCCTGCATGACCTAGTTCATGGGCCAAGGTCATGGCTTCCGTCATAGTTCCAGTCCAATTTATTAAAACATAGGAATGGGTTCCATAAGGGGATGAACAAAAAGCTCCAGTGGACTTTCCATGGTTGTTTACAAAGTCAATCCACCTGTGCTCAAAGGCTTCATCAAGCATTTGAACATATTCCTCTCCTAGTACTTCAAGGCCTTCCTCAATCAAATCCTTAGCCTCTTCTACGGATATCTGTCTATCAAAGCCAGTTATAGCGTCAATTTTTAAATCCATATAGGTCATCTTGTCCAAGTTGTGATTTCTCTTAAGAATCCTTGCATACTTTCTCATTATTGGAGAAAGTTCCTTCATGATAACATCAAGTTGTCTATCATAAAGCTCCCTTGAAACCCTTTGGTCATGTAGTAGAAAGTCGAATACAGAATCGTAACCCCTAAGTTCAGAAAGAACCTTCATCTTTTGACATTCTCCGAGGTAGGCGGCAGCAGTTGAATTTTTATGCTCCTCCAATACCTTTGAAAACTCCACAAAGGAATTTCTTCTAATCTCTGTATCATTAGATGCCTCATATTGTCCTTCAAATAGATTATAGGAAAGCTGCATTTTCTTTCCACCCGCTTCAAAATCAGGAAATTTCATATCCTGTAATTTAATAGCGTTATATATGGAGTAAAAAGAATTTAAAGGAGTCATCTTAGCCAAGGCTTTTTCCGTCTCTTCAGATAGCACATAAGGTTTATCCTCTAAAACCCTTTGAATATATGCCCCATAGGTTTCGTCCTTTTCCAAATCCTTTAACACATCTTCATTGGTAGTTAATATCCTTATCTTAAAAAATGAAATCTTAGCCATTAAGTCACTTAATATTCCATCGGTTTCCATAAATAGCTTATAATTCTCTTGATTTCCATAGTCCGTCTCCATACTTAGGCTGGTATAGGCCCAACAAAGGTACGCCTTTTCCAAGATTTCACTATATAAATCCAAGGCATTTTTCACATCGTCCTTATTGGAATAGAGCTTATTGTGTTCATCTAGGAATTTATTAACCAGTTGTTCAACTCCACTTAACTGTCTTTGTAATTCCTCCTTGGACTTGAAAATATGAGTCAAATCCCAAGTGTATCTTTCATCAACATCTTTTCTATCAACCATTTTTAGTATATCCATAAAACCCCTCCTTGTTATTAGTATATATCTTTTGAAAACCTTTTGAAACATTTCTTCAAAAAACATGCTATGATATTAATACCAGCTTGATTTTAACTAGACAAGCCCTATGATGAAATAGCTTTCAATAGTTCTATCTTTCCTTGGGTATATATATTTGAGGAAAAGATTTTAAGCTAAATTCATAAAACTACCTTTTGGTAAAATATTTTGATGAGGTGATATAATGACAAATATTCAAGCAAATATGGAAAAATTAGCAGATTTAGTTGTAACAAAGGGAGTTAATGTTCAAAAGGACCAACCAGTATTACTACGTTGCCCAATTGAAAGAGCAGATTTTGGGAAATTAGTGGCAAAAAAAGCCTACGAAAAGGGCGCAGTAGAAGTAATAGTACAATGGTCTGACGACGACCTAACCCTAATGAAATATGAAAATGCACCAGTGGAATACTTTGAAGAAGTTCCACAATGGATGGTGGATAGAACAAAGTACTATATGGAAAAGGGAGCCGCTGTAATTTCCGTTGCTGCAACAGACCCAGAACTTTTGAAGGATGTAGATCCTAAGAAGATGGCAAATTGGAACAAGGCCTTTTCTGCAGCAAATAAAGAAAATATGAAGTACACCATGAACGATATCAACTCTTGGTGCGTGGTGTCCGTTCCAACTAAGGGCTGGGCTAAGAGAGTTTTCCCTAACCTTCCAGAAGATAAAGCTTTAGAAAAACTATGGGAAGCAATTTTCTACACCACTAGAACCGATGTAGAGGACCCAATTAAAGCTTGGAATGACCATATAGCAATAATGGACAGCCATGCCAACACTTTAAACGAAAAGCAATATAAAAAATTACACTATAAAAACTCAAAGGGAACAGACCTTGAAGTAGAACTTCCTGAAAATCACATTTGGATATCCGGTGGTTCAAACAATGCTAAGGGAAATATATTTATCGCCAATATCCCTACAGAAGAAGTGTTCTCATTACCAAAAAGAGATGGAGTAAATGGAAAATTGTATTCCACAAAACCTCTTAATATCGGGGGAAATTTGGTAGATGAAATGGTCTTTACCTTTGAAAATGGTAAAGTTGTGGACTATGATGCAAAAGTTGGAAAACAATACCTAACAGACCTTTTCGACGTAGATGAAAACGCAAAATACCTGGGAGAGATTGCCCTTGTGCCATATGACAGTCCAATTTCAAACTCTGGCCTGCTATTCTATAACACATTATTTGATGAAAATGCATCCTGTCACTTTGCCTTTGGTAAAGCCTATCCAACCTGTATAAAAGGTGGAGTTGACCTATCCGATGAAGAACTATTAGAAATTGGAGTTAACGACTCCCTAATCCATGAAGACTTTATGGTGGGATCAAAGGACTTAGAAATAACAGGAGAACTTCCAAACGGTGAAGTAGAATATATCTTTAAAGACGGAAACTGGGCGTTCTAGTAACCCAAAGATATTTGGCAAAGTTACTCAAAGACATTGTGCAAAATTTCTAAATATAATAACCCCCTAGAAAAGGCCAATTTCACACCTTTCTAAGGGGTTTTATGCTTTATTACTGTCAAAGGTTTAGTAGCCTTTCTACATCTATTACTTTAATATCTTTTCGAAATCTCTTAAAAATTCTCCATTACTATCTAAAGTTCCTTCGGAGTATTTCTCATCTTCCTTGTTATTTTCGCTATCTAAACTCCACATAGTACTATAATTTACACCTTTATAAAATTTCTTATCCTTTTTAGGATATACAGCAACTATTATATCTGGAGCAGAAAAAGAGTACCGAAGCTCACATTCAGGAGTGTTCTTTAATATAATGGTTCTTTCATATTCTTGAGTCTTAGTTCTTGAACCTATCCCGATATCTTTTAAAATATCCTCTTGCTTAATCCCCTGTTGGGAAATATAAGCATCAATTGAATTTTTTGCTATTGTTTTTGTGATAAAACTTGAAACTAGATAAATAGCCGCAAGAACAACTATAATAGCTATTACAATATTAATTTTTTTCTTCATTTCTAATACCTTATTAATAATAATTCTTTATGCTGTGTTCAAATTGAGAAGTTGGATTATCTTTAAAATAATCTTTTAAGCTATATGGGGTAATAATTTTATTACTTGAAGGCAAATCATGTCCTATTTTAGCTCCAAATTTATATGCTGGAAAGGAATTTTTGAGCAATAAGTAGGATTTATTGAGGGTAAATTCTTTGAAATACCATATTTAATATTGGTTTTTCCAATTCCATTATTAGTGTAGTTTTTCAATGCCCAGGTCTTTGCAATATGCCTGTGTGTTGACAGTGCTTTATCCTTAGGTCTAATTATTTGTATCCAAGCACCATTATCTTTTGCACCCTTTATCCATCTATCAAAACTTTCTACAACTGGGTGCTTTCCTGGTCCATTAATAGTTAATACTTTATTATTATCTACAACAAAACCTGCATGCCCTGTTAATCCAAAAGAAAAACTATTGTTAGTAACGACTATATCTCCTGTGTATACCTTGCTTTTATTAATTGCAGTAAAATACTCCAATGTACTATTTTCTTCTAGTTCTTGTTCAATTTCATGTTTAGACTTCATATCTTCAATTATGAAATCTTCATATTCTTCAAAAGTTTCAAATATTTCACCGTTAATCTTTACAAAATCTTCATAAACCGTTTCAAGATTTTGATACTGTTTTTTCTCACTTATTTGACCGGTTTGGTAAAAATAATTTACCTTTTCATTTTGTTCATTCAGGAATTCATTAATTAAATTCTCTTTTGCTAGTGCATTACTCTTAATAATAATAATAAGAGCAATTACCAATACTATTTTAAATATTTTATTTATTTTTTTCATGTTATCACCTCTAATTAATAATAGCAAATTTTTTTAAATTTATCAACGTTTTATGAATAAAATTTAAAACATTTTAGTACTACCATACAAAAAATGCCGACTCATCGAGCCGGCATTTTGTATTTTGTATTATATTTTCCTATTTCGAAATACTTCCGCTTCCACCGACTATCTCTATCTCTTCAACACTTGAGTTATTTAGATAATCTTTTACGGATTCTGGTATTTCATTTTGTTTTAGTAGTAGTATTGGAGTTTCACCATGGACTGTAACTGGTCCTGCCACTAATGCATCTATATAGTTATAGCCATTTGCAACCATGATCTTCTTTGCTTCTGGGTATAGGTATTTCGCTATTTCTACTGCTGTTTCAAATCTATCTTTACCCTTTAGCCTTGTCACTGTGATTCCCATATCCTTTAGTTCTTGTTCTACTTCACTGGATACGGAGGATCTTCCTCCAACTATAACTACTTCTTTCACATCCCATTTCTTAATGGCTTCTCTTGTGGAATTTTCTAATCTTTCTACTTTTGTTAGTAGTATTGGTATATTTTCCTTTGCAGATATGCTATTTCCTGCTAGGGCATCCACTAGGTTTACTCCACTGGCAAGTACAATTTTATGTTTGTTGCCTGCTTTTTCGATAACTCTTTTACCTACTTCTACTGCTGTTTGGTATCTGTCTTTTCCTGATACTCTTTCAACATTGTAACCAAGGTTTTTAAGTTCTTGTTCCACTTCTGGTGAAACTGTGGACTTACCACCTACTATGGTGATGTTTTTACTATTGAGCCTCTTAAGTTCATCTATTGTCTCCTGTGGTAACTTGTCCTTTCTAGCAAGTAGGATTGGACTCCTTAATGAGTATGCAAGTGGCGTTGCTGTAAGTGAGTCCACCACTTCCATTCCAGAGGTTATTACCACATTGTCTGAAGAACTGTAGTAGGCTTTGGAAAGCTCTACAGCGGTTTTGTATCTGTCTTCTCCGTAGATTCTATTGGTCTTATATAGGTTGTAGATGTCCTCAAATTCCCTAATCTTATCTTTTTCCACAGGACTTGGTGTGCTTGGTGTACTTGGTGTTGGGTTAGGTGTTGGTCTTGGTGTTGGTTTAGGATCTGGTTTTTCTTCTGGTTTTTCTTCATCCTTTACCACGACCTTTATCTCCACAGCCTTTGTAGATCCATCAGCAAAGGTAATCTTTACCTTTCCAGTCTGCTCTCCAACTTTGTTACTGTCTATTGGAGGGTTTGAAATGTCTTCAATAGTTGCATTTTTTGGAAGGTTTTTGATATTGTCCAAAAGACTTACCTTATCTCCCTTTGTAATGGTCTCATCTATGACTTCAGGAACAAACCTTTCACTTTCAGTCTCTGTAGGTTTTTCTTCTTTAATAACTCTAATATCAGATCTATTTCTAATCCTAATCCTGTTTCCAAGGCTGTCTATGGAAGAAAGTCCTATCGCTTCAACAATGTTTTTTTCTACAATGTCTTCCATTGACTTGCTTTCGTCCTTATCATGGCCAATGTATCCATCAATAAAAACCCTTATTGTCTTATTATCCTTGTCCTTTAAAATGATGGATTCAATAATGTCGCCTTTTTTCTCAACCTTTTCTACTTCACCACTAACTTTTACTAGTAGTCCAAGATTTTCTGGAACTTCTCCTATACTCATTTCAGTTGGCAATACTTTTTCTTGATTTTCATCGATTATTTCAATCTTGTCGATATTTAACTGATGTTCTCCTTGGTAGGAGGAAGTCATTCCAAAGATCCTAACCTTTTGTCCCTCTCTAAAGTCGCCTGATATCGGGAATATATTGATTCCGCCGCTTTCATCTTGTACATAGGCAGAGTCGAAGAAGGCTGTGTTCTTGTCATATCCGCTGGCATTTGAAGTAAGTCTGCCTTCGATGGTAAAGGCCTGTCCTTCTGGGGCTTTTTGAACCTCTGCTATAGGTGTAACCTTAGCTTCTTTGTCGTAGACATTTAGGTCGATACTTCCTGTCCAAGGTTCTTTTGAGTCCTTAGGATAGGCTTTAACTAAAATTTTAACTTTACCTGTTTTTGTTGGAATTACACCAGTTGTAAAATCCTCTGTTGACTTGCTTTTCAAAGTAGGAAGGCCTGTGTCCACTGTCTTAATCAGCTCTTCCTTTTCGCCAACAACTTGGTAGTATTCTATCTTGCTTAGTTTTATATCCTTGGCGCTGCCATTTACAAATTTTGTGCTGATTGGAGTTTCTTCCTTTAGGTATTCCACTTCCGTAGACTTTGTAACAGAGTCAATTCCTACACGTTCTACAGCCGCTGTCCAAACAGGGGAAGTAACTGCAATGTCTCCATCAGCTTGGTCAATTCTCAAATAGTAGTAGGTTCCGTCGTTAGGAATTTCAAAGCTTAAGTCTCCAACATTGGAGTTTAACTCCTCTTTATGTTTTACAACTCCACCATTTGAGATTACAGAAACTGTACCAATAATATCGGTGCTATCCTCATCGTTGATGTTCAAATTGAACTTCAAAGTTCCAGGAGCATTGGTTATTCTGGAACCCATCATTTGACTATTTACAGTAAAGTCTACAAATAGGTTGTTGTCCTCTGTTGCATAGACCCTATTTTGTCTTATTGCGTCAAATAGAGAAGTTTTATCCAAATTGTCCGCTATTACAACGGTCCTTGTCGTATTGGCATCTCCCCATTTTCTCTTATGGTTATCCTGGTTATTACTTGGAGATATGTGCCATCCCTTGTCTAGTGCTAAGGTGTATTGGTCATAGCTTGTAAAGTAACCCTGTCCCCTTACAGGTCCTTCTCCGTTTCCAACTTCAACTAAGTTTAAAACTTCATCATATTCAGGGCTATAATGACCAAAGTCATCAAAGTTTCCAAAGACAGTTCCAGGGTGGTTTAACTGACTTATAACATTTTGATTCTTATCCTTAAGTCCTGCCAATAGGTCGTAGTACCTTACAAGTCCCTTGGATTCAGACTTATCGTTGTAGTATTCGTCGTTTCTAGAAACAAACCCTTCGGTATTATAGGTGTTGATATGTCCGTAGTTTGCTCCAGTCTTGGTCCAAGTCATCTCATAGCCATATATCGCCAAGAAGTCCTCGGTGTTGTACTTTTCTATGATTTCCTTATAGGCCTGCCATTTTGACTTTCCAGATTGAACAGGATCCCTCTTTCCAGAATTTGCATCATCTATTTTTCCTAAATTACCAGCATCATCAAAATAGTTAGAGTGATCTGTCAGGGAGAAAAAGTCAAGGTTGTCTACATTAGACGCATAGGAAACCGCTTCATCAGGAGTTCCTGAACCGTCAGAGTAGTTTGTATGGGAGTGAATTTGACCAAAATATGCCTTTACAGTGGCCTTCCCAATGTAGAAGGACCAGGTAAATTCTTCAGACTTAGTGCCATCTTCTTTCCTTGTTACAATTACCTTAGCATTTACCTTTCCATCATCTAGGTTAGATGGTGTAAAACTTGCCTTGTTTCCAGAGACTGTCATTTCCACAGGCTCTTTATCATTTAATACTAGTTCTACCTTTGGGTTGTCTCCAGCATTTGTAAAGTCTACTTCTATTTTAGGACTCTTTGTATCCATAACTTCAGAATTTGTCTTTGGACTAACCTCTAGCACCTGTGGCCTACTGTCCACCTTTACAATTACAGGCTCCTTGGAAGGAGTGGACTCCCCATAGATAAATTCCCCGATATAATGTTCACTAGTGGTATTTCCATTTACATCCTCTGCTTTAAAGGTAAGTTCTATATCTTTTCCGTTTTGAATTTTATCTCCAGGAATTATTCCTTTGAAGTTTCCACTTATTGGGTCTTTTTCCATGGAAATAGGCGCTAGAGTTTCTTCGCCAATCTTTGCAATAAACTCTACAGATTTTACATCCACATTATCCATAGCCCCAACGGTAAAGACATAGTCCACAGTTGCCCTTGCATCTAATAGGTTTGGAACTATGATAAATGGAGCTAGTTTATCTTCTTTTATTATATAGTCCGTCTTGTCCCCAAGTCTTATTTGAGGAGTTCCATTAAAGGTTGATATAGAACCCTTAATATCCACCTTGTCTCCCTGAACAGTTCCTATAGGATATTCTGGTGCTCTAAAAGTTTGAACATTTCCTGTAGGACTTACAAATTGCATTGTTGAAGAACCGTTGTACTTAGGAAGGGTTATGTCCTTTATATATACATATTCATTAATAAACTCCTTAGAGAAGTTTTTCAAAGTTTCAGCGGTTATCTCCTGTGCTGGAACAGGTTCAGTCTTGTCAATAAGTTTCATCTCGGAAACATTGGAAATTTCAGGAGTTGAGTAGTAATTTATATGTTTACCTTTAACAAGTACAATATCACCCATTTGCACGGTTTCTGTAGGTCCATATACTTGGTATCCTACAACTTTTCCATCTATAATATCTTCAAGGATTAAAGCTGATCCACCACCATAGGAATGTGTGGCAACACCATAGACCATTATCTCAGTATCAAAAGGAGTTGCCATAGCCTCATTGATATTTAAAGCTTCTGGGAAGTCCTTTTTTATTTGAACTTCCATTTCTGGTTTTATAGGATCTTCAAAATCCGGCTCTTCGTATACCGGTTCTTCCCCCTTTTCAACTAGGGTAACATCCTTAGCCTCTACAACCCTAAGCTGCATATCATTATATTGTGATACGATTGCTATGACATTTACCTTGTCATAGTCAGAAATACCTTCTTTAGTGATATCAGGTATTTTGTAAATGTTCATTTCATTATTATCTTTATATATAGAGGTGTTTCCAGAGGTGTTAATCTGTCTTAAATTTACCTCTTTAAGTTCCACCCTTTGAGACTCTAAACTCTCTGCCATTTTATCGGCTACAAGTTCCTTTAAAGTTACAACCTTTGGACTTGGCAGTTCATTTCCAGAAGATAGTACCTTAAAGGTGGAGTTATCCAGTTGTTCAAGCCCATTATATGTGCTTCTAGTACCTGTTGCTTCGATTTTATCTCCAAGATTTGCCTTTGGAATGTCTTTAGTTCTAACTACAATTCCTGCCACGTCATCTTGGATTGTAAGATTTCTACCATCTACAAAGGTAACTATTCCAGAAGTAGTAACGGTCTTTCCAGTTGCAGTGTCCCTGGCTTCCTTTACATTTACACCACCTGCTACTGGTTCCTCGGGATCTGTTGGAGAATTAGTACTTTTTACTACTACATCCTCATCAGAATTTATTCTAATTTGAGGACTATTGAAAACACCAACAACGCCAGTAACATCTACAATATCGCCAGCCTTTGCAGTTAGTACCTTATTCCCTTCCCCCTTTGATTGATAGATATTGATAGAATTACCCTTATCATCAGTTAATGATATATTACCTTTTACATATTCTCCTAAAGTAAGTCCCTCTAAAAGAACCCTTTGGGATTCTACATCTTTATAATTGGAAATTAGAGATGCCAAATCCATCTTTACAGGGCTAGGAAGTTCATTTTTTTGAGAAATTACCTTTATATCAGTTGTGTTGATCTGTTCAAGTCCATTGTAAGTTCCCCTTGAACCAATTACTTCAACTTTATCCCCTAGATTAAAATCAAAGTTTGTTGAATTTCTAAGGGCAATTCCTCCTGTTTCATCTTGAATCGTTGCATTTTGTCCGTCGATAAAGGTTACTATTCCAGAAGTTGTAACTTCCTCTCCAACTGCCTTATCTCTTGCTTCTTTGACAGTTAGAGAAGTTGTTACAGGGTCTGTTGGGTCTGTGGGATCTGAAGGGTTAGGAGCTTCTGTTTTTTCGTTTAAATAGTCTAGTACAGTTTCATTATGAGGAATGGATTCATAATCTTCACCATTATCACCAGTATTCTTTACTGTCTTATCCTCATTTAATATCCTTCTTATGGAGGAAACATTTGAAGCTTTTTGCGCAGGATTGTCACCTAAAAATTCGTTAGCACTTCCAACGCCAATAAAATCCACAACCCGTGGACTGTTTTTATCAGTTATAGTTTCAGTAGAATTAGCTAGGGCAAGTTTAAACTTACTAGCACTCATTGTGATCTTGCCGATAACATCAGGAGTTCTTGGAAGATCTTTAGCCTCATTATTACCTGCAGCTTCCCGAATTAAATAGAACTCTCCAGGCTCGATCTGCCCTTGTAATTCCGTCTTGTTATTGTATTTATTACCTGTTGCAGAAGCGTATTGAACGCTCCATCCAGTTAGGTCTTGGGGCTTATCGCCAATATTTTTAAGGACGATATAGTCATATTTAAAAGTGGATGATAGATTGCCCCCTCCACCGTATACTTCATATATTATGACCTTTGGCCCTACTTCTCTTGCTTCTACTGTTTTAAAAGGTAGAAAGCTTAGTATCATCGTTAAAGCTAGGAAAAAAGTCATAACTCGTTTGTTAAATATCTTTTTCACCAATTTTCCTCCTCATTCATTCTTTTCTTTAACTCTAATATATTTCTATTAAGTTGGTATTAATTAAAGTAAATTGGATGTAAAATCCCAAGGGCAAAGGGAGTTTTCTACATGCAAAAAGCACCCATAATGGGTGCCTAAAATTTATATAATAATATTAAATCAATCTGCAGAAGTTCCATAGTAGGACTGTATTAGCCCAGCAATATTTGAAATAGGCATTCCTTGAAGATATACCTTTCCTGGCCCTGTCACAATGGTGTTAAAGATTCCCTCACCACCAAGGAACATATTCTTTAAGCCTTCCACTGAACGAATCTCCATATCACAGCTTCCTTCCATTGCAGCTAGATGACCAGTACTTATAACTATCTCTTCTCCTGCTTGTAATTCATAAACTTGACAATAACCGTCTATCTCTATAAAGGCTTTTCCTTTTCCAGAAAGTTTTTGCATAACAAAGCCTTCGCCACCAAAGAACCCAGTACTAAGCTTCTTTTGTAAGTATACTGAAAGGTCTACCCCTTCTTCACAAGCTAGAAAAGATGACTTTTGTGCAATTATCTCTCTACTAGGGTCTATATCCACAACTAGGATACTTCCAGGAAAAGAAGATGCAATGGCAAGCTCGCCTTCACTTCCCTCATAGCAAGTATAAGTATTTTGAAACATCTTCTCTCCAGAAAAAAGCCTTCCCAAGGCCTTTCCCACACCTCCACGGGACACTGTTTCCATCTTCAAGTTAGGAGTCATCCAGCTCATGGCTCCTCCTTCTGTTACAATGCTCTCCCCATGGTTAAGCTTTATCTTTAAAACAGGGAGATTCTCTCCCACAATTTCATATTCCATTCTACAAAACCTCCTTATGATAGGCGTTTCTCAAATCTCCATTATCCAAGGTAATGATACCACAATAAAGATAACCCAAGCTAATCAACAGGCTATTCATCTTTAGATTGTCGTTGTGGGTGTCCACCCTAATACTGGTAATCCCCTTGGTCTTTGCCAACTGTTCCGACTCATGGAACATCAATTTACCAAAACCTCGATTCTTTGAGGACTTTGAAACTGCAAATCTGTGGATGGTAATGTAGGGCCTTTGGTTTAACCACCTACCTTTAATCTTCAAGTAAGTAGGCCCAACCCCCTCAACAATTGCAAGGGTACCTAAAACTTCTCCTCTGTCTTCTAGTACATAGGAATAGCCTCTCTCCATATCCAGTTTCAGACTATTTAAAGTCGGTCCTTCATCTTGCCACTGGTCAACCCCATCCTCCCTAAGGGAAGACCTGCCCTCTTCATAAATTTCCAACACTCTTTTTATGTCTTTAGTTTCAGTCTTTCTAAGGTTCATAACTACCACAATTCTATTATTTATCCTTATAAAATGGGACAAAAGTTGGTTTTCCTTTGCCCCACTCTTCTATTTTATCCTTTTTAAAAGTTCTACTAGATAATCGTTGACCCTTTTTACAGACTCAATTTCCACCTGTTCCTTTATGGAGTGGGCTCCTGTAATATTTGGTCCAATGGAGATTATGTCCATATTTGGATATTTTTCATAAATCGCCCCACATTCCAGGCCGGCATGAACCACAATGGTTTCAAAGTCCTTTCCTTCCATCTCCTTATATAGCTGTTGAGCTAGTGGTCTAAGCTTTGAATCTTCATTGTATTCCCAACCAGGGTACTGTGAACCGATCCTATATGAAAATCCATATTTTTCAACGACCTTAACAATCTTTTTTCTTAAGCTTTCTAAGACTTCGTTATCAGAAGAACGTAGGGATATTTCACTTAATAGTTTATTGTCCCTTTGCTTTATAAAGGCAAGGTTGTTGGAGGACTCCACAGTATCACTATTATCCATTTTACTATTTACTCCAGTAGGCATTTCTTCAATCATTTGAATAAGCCTTTGTGAAAGCTCCTTAGAATAGCTTTCCCCCTTACTTTCAGATATTTCAATGGCGATTTCTTCAGAAACGTCGGAGTACTTTTTAATAACTTCTTCCTTAACTTCCTTCAGTTTTTCTAAAGTTGTTCCAAAGACTTTAACTCTACCTTCGGAAGGTATAACATTGTCTAAAGTTCCACTGTTAAATTCGCCAATTGTAATCTCTTCTCCTAACATACTTAAAAAGTCGCCAAGGATTTTTACAGAATTTCCCCTATTGTCGTCTATTTCCATCCCAGAATGGCCGCCCTTTAGTCCATGTAGGTAAACTTCAAAGCCATCTTTTTCTTCCAATTGGGATAGATCTTCCTCGATAAATACAGTAAGACCTCCAGCAGATCCCACAGTTAGAATTCCCTCTTCTTCCGAATCCAAATTTATTAGGTAGTTACCCTCCAATACACCCTTTTCCAAATTCAAAGCTCCAGACATACTGGTTTCTTCATCGGTTGTAACAAGCAGTTCCAATTGTGGTCCTTGATAATTTTCATCCTCCAGTAAAGCCAGTCCCATGGCAACGGCAATTCCATTATCGGCTCCCAAAGTAGTGTCCTTCGCCTTTAAATATCCATCTTGGATTACAGGCACGATCGGATCTTTTTCAAAGTCGTGGTTTGAACCAGAAGCCTTGGCTCCCACCATGTCCATATGGCCTTGTAAAACCACTTTTGGAGAATTTTCATATCCTTTAGATGCATCCCTTTTCAAAATCACATTTAATGCCTTGTCCTGGTAAGTCTTAAGACCTAGCTTTTTACCAGTTTCAATTAGAAAGTCGGATACTTCTTTTTCATGACCACTGGGTCTTGGAATCTCCATAAGCTTTTGAAAATAATAGAAAACTCTTGAAGGCTTTAAATTCTCCATTATTTACCTTCCTTTCCATTGTTCAAGATTATATTTTTAATGACTTCCAAGGATTTTTCCATCAAGTCCACAGAAACTATTTCATATCTTCCATGGTAGTTGTAGCCTCCAGTGAAAAGATTTGGTGTTGGAAGGCCCATAAAGGACAGTCTTGCACCATCAGTACCACCCCTAATAGGCTTAATAATCGGAGTAAGTCCCGCTTGAGTGATGGCTTCTTTTGCAAGGTCCACAATTTCTATATGAGGTTCTACCTTCTCCTTCATATTGTAATAGGAGTCCTCAATTTTAAGTTCTACAATGTTGCCATACTTTCTATTTAAAAAGTCCACAATATCCTTTAGTAGATTCTTCTTTCCATCGAAACTTTCTTTGAAGAAGTCCCTTATGATATATATCATGTTCACCTTAGCAGAAGTCCCCATTATCTCATCTAACATATAGAATCCTTCGTAGCCTTCAGAGTACTCCGGTCTCTCATTTACAGGTAACATCTGATTTAGCTCTTGGGCAATTAAAAGGGCGTTAATCAGTACATTCTTTGCAGAACCAGGATGCACAGCCTTTCCTTCAATGTCAATAGTTGCAGTGGCAGCGTTGAAGTTTTCATATTCCAGTTCTCCTACAGGTCCACCGTCGATGGTGTAGGCAAAGTCTGCGCCAAATTTCTTAACATCAAATAGATCTGCCCCTCTGCCAATTTCCTCATCGGGAGTAAACCCTATCTTTATATCTCCAAACTTTAAGTCCCTATTTTCCATAAAGAACTTAGCCGCTGTCATTACAATGGAAAGTCCAGCCTTGTCATCGGCACCAAGTAAAGTGGTTCCATCGGTTGTGACAATTTTATGACCAACTAAATCTTTTAAAAAAGGAAATTCCTCTTCAGTCAATTTATACTTGTCATTTAGGATGATATCTCCACCCTTGTACTCTTCTATAATTTGAGGATTATCACATTTACCAGGCATTTCCAAAGCCGTATCCATATGGGCGATTAGACCAATCTTTGGAGCATCCTTAACAGTTCCTTCAATGGATGCATAGATATAACCATGCTCATCTAAGACTGCATTGTCTATGCCCAAGTCCTTCAATTCCTCTACAAGAACCTTTCCCAGCTCCAACTGACCCTTTGTTGAAGGACATTCTTCATTTTTGTCATTACTTTGTGTATCATAACTTATATATTTTAAAAATCTTTCTAACATCTGTGACATAATTACCTCCTAAATTCTTATTAAATTACGGTTTGCACTCCAAGCATTACCACTGATAAAACCAGTAGCATTCCCATTAGTGGCAAGATGAATTTTATCCACTTATCATAAGAAACATCCACCATTTCAAGGGTTGCAAGGATTAGCCCTGTCGGTGCGATTATCGCCATCCAACCTTGACCAAAGTTATAGGCTGATACAACCACGTCCCTCCCTATGGAAACCGTATCTGCTAATGGCGCTATAATCGGCATGGACAAAGTGGCAAGTCCTGAAGATGAAGGTATAAAGATTCCCAAGAAGGAGAATAGTATCATCTGCACTGTGGAGAATAGCACACCATTCATTCCACTTATGATATTAGAAGCACCATATAACATGGTGTCTGAAATCATACCATTGTCTAAAATGATATTTATACCTCTAGCTACCCCTATGATCAGTGCAACAGAAACCAAATCTGCCGCCCCATTTAAGAAGGAGCTTACCGCCTTTTGTTCTGGTAACCCGGAAAGGATTATAAGAGCAATCCCTACGATTAAAAAGAGAGTACTCATCTCTTCAAACCACCAGTCCAGTTCCATAACTCCGTATATCATTAGAGGAAAGGCCGCTATAAACACTACCAACATGGCAATTCTTCTAAAGTTAAAAGGTGCAACGGTGCTTGGATCGTAGCCTTCTAGGTATTGTTTCCTAATCCTTGGCATATCCTCTGCAACTATGGACTTAGCTGGGTCCTTCTTAACTTTTTGAGAATATCTATAGATATACCACAGAGACATTGCCTGTCCAATAACCAAGGTGATAATTCTAATATATAGACCCTTCTTAAAGTTGATACCTGCTGCATTGGAAGCTACCACCACAGAAAAGGCATTTGTCGTGGAAAACATGGTTCCAATGGATGAACCCATGTAAATTGCAGCAATTGTAACCATAGCATCAAATCCAGATGCCAAGAAAATCGGCATTAATATAGGGTAAAAGGCTATGGTCTCCTCGGCAAGTCCAAAGGTTGTACCCCCTAGAGCAACAATACTTGAAATAATTGCCACCATAAGAAATTCCTTACCCTTAGTCTTCTTAGAAAGAGCAGCAATACCAGCATCAAAAGTACCTGTAGTATTTAAAATCCCGATGCAACCACCTAGGATAAGTACAAAGACTATAATTCCAATGGAGTCTGCTATACCTTCAATAGGTGCTCTAGCAACTTTCATAAAACCTTGGGGCTGTTGTTGTAGAGTATGATATGACCCTGGAATTGCAACGGGTTTTTTGATGTCCTGGTTTACAAAGTTTTCAAGGGGTATAGTAACCTTAAGTTCATCTAAAACCTCCTGAGTTGCAGGAAGAGCAGTCTCTTCTCCATCGATTCCCATCTTAATAAACTGTTGACCTTCTGTGTCATACTGTAATCTCTCATAGGATCCAGCAGGCACAACGTAGGTTAAAATAGCAGCTAAAACCAGCACTATAAAAAGCACCGTAAAAGCCGATGGGAAACTACGTTTCTTCTTTTTCTTGTTTTTAAATAATTTATCCATCTAAAATTCCTCCTATATAGATTAGTCTAGTTAATATGAGAATAAAATTCAATAGTAACTAGACTAATTCCTTAAGGTTATAGTTTTTAATCCATCTTAAAGACCAAGGTGTGATTGTAGCCAATTAGTATCTTCCAGTACCCCTTTAACGCTTCGTCAAGTTCTGGGTCGGAAGTGTCTGCCTTGATAACCCCATTTTTTATAGAGTAAAGCTTGGCATGAGTAGCAATTATTATAATATTGTCCTTTCCAATATGGCGAATTATCCTTGGACTAAGCTGTTGGTTCCCTCTACCAAAGACATGGCCCTGTCCTCCGATTACAGTGACAATTAAACAGGCTTCTTTGTCCTTGATAAAATCATAGATTTCATTTTCCGTAGCATCCTTTAGGATGATTTCTCCTTTGTAGATTAAGTCCACTCCCAAAAGAGACACATCATATCCAATATCCTCCATTACGGAGTTTACAGTACCGCCTGTTCCAACCACGAAGACAGTATCCTTGGATTTTTGTGCCATTATCTTTTCCAATTCCTCGGCAATTCCGTCAATCTCTTCAGCACTAGAAGCAGATACGGACTTGGAACTTTGCATAAGCTTTTCCATCCTTGGAACATTTAAATATCCATAGAGCTTAGCTTCCAGGATATTGTTTCTAAACTTTTCCTCGTCTATATCCATAACCTCTGCATTACTTGTGATAATACTACTAGGATCTTCTACAAAGCTCTTTGCCACAAGACCAGCATCCTTTGGACTATTGGCATAGACTGCAGAGTGAATCTTAACCCCTGCTGGGATACCTATACTTGGAATAGAAACTTCAATGGCATTGAAAATATTTCTAGCAGTACCATCACCACCGGCAAATAGGATAAGTTTTACACCCTCATCCTTCATCATCCTGGCAATACTTTCCGTGTCCTCAAAAGTGGTCTTATCCTTGTTTTCGCCCATTACCTTATAATTGAAGTCCAGTTCCTTTAGAACCTCTTCCCCCATCTTTCCAGGACCGGTAATAAATTCAATTTTATCCCTCAAGTCCACCAGTTCCTCTAAGGCAACCTTGGCCTTTTGATTGGATAAAAACTTACCTCCCTTTTCTAAGGCAAGTTTTTGAGTCTGTTCCCCGTCACTTCCCTTAAGCCCTACAGAGCCACCAATACCAGCAACAGGGTTTATTATTAAACCTATTTTCATCAATAGTCATCTCCTTGTAATACTAATTCCATCTATTATCATAGTTATATTCTTACCCTATTTTAATACATTTGTACCAATGCCCATTAATTAAAGTCAATATAAAAAGACCATGGTTCATCCACGGTCAACTAATATATAAGATATTTTCTTGAAAACTCTCTATAGTACTCCTCTTCCTCTTCAGTTAAATCCCTCTTTAAAATAAAGTATAGGAGTTCATGTAAATCCACCTTTTTAAGATTTTCAAAGTCAAACTCTTCCATTCTCTCCTTCAAAGCCTCATTTTCAAAAGGATAAATAAATACAATATAGTCACTTTCGTCTTCCAAAAGGGATATATTTCTATTGATTCTAAAATTCTTACAGAAATCTTGTCTATCCATTTCCTTTAAATACAAAGATCTATCCCTTTGAACAGAGAACTCCTTCTCCCATAACTCTTGGTTATTTTCTCCAATAAAAGATCCAAAGTTGTCCTCCCAATAAGTAAACTCAAAATAGATTTTCTCCCCAGTTTCCAATTCTATAAAAAGATCCAAAGCATTATTAAAGTCCCTATTTAAAACCCTATCAAAGTCTATGTCTTTAACCTTTCCAAGCTCTTCCCCATTTCTTTCTAAAACATGGGCCAACACATCCTTTAACAGCATAGAGTTTTCAAAAAGGGGTAAAAATAGATTCATCCCCAAAACCTTTGGAGACTTTAAGTCCCCTCCATAGGATTCAATAACTTCCTTATTATAGTACTTAGTCATTAGCTCAAAGGAGTCTTTAATAAAATTCGACCTTAGGTCTACTTTAAGCTCATCATTAGATTTATCCCTAAGTACCTCATCCTTATAGTTCTTCAAGTAATCTTCTATCCTAATATTTAATTCGTCTTGTCTCATGTCCCATTCCTTGTCTAATATTGGTTAATTTGTTCTTACCTCTTTATTATTACCCTTTTCAGTCGCAAGTACCATTATATAGAATTAGAAGGATTCTGCCAAATGTGATAAATTTGTATAATATTTGTAGAATTTATACTTTCCGGTGAATTAATTAAATACTTTCCAAATTGAAGGATCTGTCTATCCATTTTTATCCTAAGGTTTGCGTCCTCTATGGAAGTAAGTTCCAAAACTTGAGAATCTCCAATGGTCCTACGGATTATTTCCGTGCCACAATAGGAATACATATCAGCCATAATGGATTTAATCTTTCTTTTAATATAGGATGGATTGTTAAACATCTCATCTTCCACAGGATTGTTGTAAAAATAGATCTTTAGATTTCTAAAGACTTCCCCTATAAAATCTTCAATTTGCCCTTCAATTCTTTTTGTTATATTATGGTCTTCCTTGACTTTTTCATTGTAGATAAGGCCAAAGAACATATGGCCAAGGACATTTCCCAGATCGTAACCCATGGGACCAAAGACTGCAAATTCCGGGTCAATGACCTTTACCAAATCCCCCCTCACAAAGATGGACCCAGAATGTAGGTCTCCGTGAAGAAGGGCCTGCTTTTGAGTCACAAATTTCTCCTTTAGTAAACCAACCCTTAGATTTAACTTCCTATCTTCATAAATATTTTCCCGAACAAAATCCTCTAAACCTTTAGTTATCACATTTCTTCCCCTATAGTCATTATAGGGTTCCGTCAATACCAAATCTTCAGTAATATCACACATTTCGTCATTTATAAATAGCCCTTGAAGCCTTCTAAACTTTTTTAAATCCATATAAAAATAGGAGCTTTTCAATAGGCTTTTAACAGAAAACTCTCCCAAAGCCTTAGAGAGATGCGGATAAAAATTACCCTTGATATACTCCATTCTAAGGTTTTTATAGTCCCTTAAATCATCCATTATCATAAGTTTTAGCTCCTTATCATAATAATGGAGTTTAGGAACGTATTTTGGCAAAGTCTTATTGTAATAGTTTAACATAAAGGCTTCGATGTCCGCTCTTTGCTGATTTAACGGCCTTCCTGAAGACCTTAAAAGACTATGGGCCTGTTTTAAAATATAGGACTTATTTTCACTTTTAACTCGAAACACATAGTTGATATTTCCGTCTCCAATCTCCTCACATGAAAGACCCTGGGTAGAATTAAAAGCCCCTTTTCCACAGCATAATTTATTATCTCATTTTCATTAAGTAGTCTATATGTCAAAATATCCCTTACTTTCCCTTTATATTTCCATAATTTGCAAACTTTATCTTCATCAAGTCCATCTCTTCATCAGAAAGGATTACAGGATTTCCCACAGATTTTGTTAGAAAGTAGATTTTTGCCACAAATTCCAACTCATCCGTTATATTGATGGCATTTGCAATATCCTCTGCCCCTGCCAATAGACCATGGTTTGCCAAAAGTACAGCCTTTCTGTCCTCCATGGCCCTAAGGGCGTTTTTAGCCAATTCCTCAGTGCCAAAAGTAGCATATTCAGCGCATCTAACATCCTTACCACCACCAACGGCAATCATATAATGTACCGCCTTTAAGTTCTCCCTTAAACAGGAAACGGCACCACAATAGGTGGTATGAGAGTGGACAATTGCATTGATGTCATCTCTTGTTTCATAGACAATGGAATGCATCCTATGTTCAGAGGACGGCTTTAAGTCCCCCTCCACAATATTTCCCTTTAAGTCCATCAATACCATATCCTCCGGTTTTAAATTAGGATACTCAATTCCCGATGGAGTGATAAGCATTAACCCCTCATCTCTAATATAAATAGATAGGTTTCCCCCTGTTCCCTTGGTTAGTCCCAAGTCCAACAACTTGTTTCCACCGTCTACAAGTTCAAGTCTCTCTTTAAAAAATCTCATCAATAAAACTCCTTAGTCTCAGTCTTAGTATAGTCTTCTATATTATAGGATGTAAAAATTCCCTTATCCGTCACAATTCCAGAAATTAACTCTGGTGGGGTAATATCAAAAGAAGGATAGTAGCCTCTTACCCCTTCCATGGCGTTTCTTATGCCTCTTGCTTCCAAAACCCTGTCCCCATCTCTATATTCAATTTCCACATTAGCGATGGTCACTTTATCTACATCGGGAATCCCTGTAACAAAGTAGGGCACACCGTGGTACTTGGAAGAAAGAGCAATTTGATAAGTGCCAATTTTATTTACCACATATCCGTCCATGGTTATGGAGTCGGCGGCAGATGTGAAGATGTTGATTTCTTTTTCCTTAAGCACTTGGCTTACCATATTGTCCGTTATTACAGTTGTATCAAAGCCCATATCATGACTCACCGATGCAGTTAATCTGGAACCTTGAAAGTAGGGCCTTGTCTCAGGAACCCATAGAGAAAGATTGTACCCTCGTCTTTTAGCTTCTCTAAGCATGGTTCCAACAATGGTCTCTCCAAAACACTGGGTCATAACATTAAAATCTTTGTCCATTAAGTCCACAAGATACCTTCCAACAATGGACATAGTAGAATATCTTCTATTTAAAGAATCCAAAGTCCTGTTAAACATAGCTTCTACAGTATCCCTGGACTCCTGCAATGCCAACTTAAATTCCTCCAAACAGCCAGAAGTGATCTTACCCATGCGATTGGAAGTAGTTGGCCTTGCATTGGAGAGAGTCTTTGCAGCCCTTTCCATAAAAGAAATCTGTTCACTTTCAGTCATACCCCTACATTCAAAAGCAGCCAAAGCCATTCCCATGCCACAAGCAGTGTAGGGACCTGCCGATTGAGTCACCATATCAGCTATGGCCTGGGCGACTTCCCCATAGGACTTACATCGTACAAATTCAACACTAGTAGGATAGATCCGCCTGTCTAAAATCCGAACTTCCCCATCCTCATACCAAGCCACATTTTCATACCTAAGCATAAAAGCCATATCATAGTCTTGTCTGTTCATTTCCCACCTCCCAATAATTATATAATAACCTGGAGCATTAATGAAATTTGGGGAATTTTAGAGACCTACAATTAAATTAAAACAAAACCGCCTCCGAGTATATACCCAAAGGCAGTTAATAAACCATTATTAAATTTATAGTCTTACATTACCTAATTCAATTTTATCTTTTTATGTACTGGATAATAGGACACTGTAAGGTCCCTGTGATTGTTTTCGAAATTCTTCCACACATCTGGTGGATTATTTGAATCTAGAAATGTCACCACCATATAGACTTCCGTCTCTCCACAAGGTAAAATTTCGGGGAATTCTCCTCGGATAATATTTTACTGCCCTTCACAGTGATATAACTATTTTCAGTCCCGTATGTTTTAACCTTATCTCCCATTTCAAAAATCTTTGTTGATGGAGCTGGGTATTTTAAATGTCGCAGCACAATTTATACCCTATAAAACTATCAACATTACTGCACAAGTTCAAAAGATTATCTTTAACTTGCTATTTAAACTATTCATCTTTTTACCTATAGAAAATCCTTCTTTAGGTATGCTCTTTTACCTAGTGCATATAATACTATAATCTCTATAATGCCTATTGCCATATATCTAAGAATTAAACCTTGATAAATAACAAAATCGTATTGTATTAGCGCATGACCTACCAAAAAAGCATATTTCCCAAAGAACATTTCATTAACCATCAAGGCTAGAAAAATCACCCATGCATAGGCTTTTGACCCAGTGTACTCGGTTATTACTATCATAAATAAGCTTGTAACTACTGAAGCAAAAAGCAGTCCATTCATAAACAAAAAAACTATCCACTGAAATCCAATATCAATAGTTCCATTGGTCAAACTAGAAAAATAAGACTCTGTACTATCCCAATTTATCAATGCCATATTTGGATACTTTAATTTATAATAAGCTATTACGCAAATTGTTAAAAAAAACACAAATTTAAAGCACATTAAAATATTATCCTTTACAATATTGTTATAGATTTTCTCTCGGGATTTGTAGGAGAGGATGGCGTTAAAATCTTCATATTTTTTATTTAAGGAGTTAAGCATAATCATCAAAATCGGCAATATAAAAAATCCAATAAGTAAACGGCTACAATACTGAACCAACAAATCAGCTAAGGAATAAAAGCTAATATACTTTTCAAAGTCGTCAATTGAAATCAAAACTGCCCTTGCAGAAATTATGCTAATTATTAAGGTTAAAAGATAAAATTTTATTTTCTTTACCATATTAAAAATCCTTCTTATATTTATATTGATACCAAAGAGGAATAGCAGAACTTAAGAACAAAATTACTATAAGTACTAAGGATTTTGCTAATGTTATGCTCCCTCCTACAGGGTTCAAATAATTCTTTAAGCTAATAAAAAAACTAGGATACAATATGGACATAAGATCTGTAAACATCCAAATAACAAATGGAACAAATAGGGGTACAAAAAACCTTTCCTCTACTATTACAGATACCAGCCCAATATTAGATAGTAGTCCTGCAAAGATAAAGATATTGATAAAATATATCAGTTGGTATAAAGCTGTCTTGTTGTAAAATAGATAAAACATGGTCTCACTACTTTGGTAACCAACTTCAAATGTTGAAGTTTCTACAAAGGGTCTCATCCAAGTGGAAGTAGTTGAATGTAATGCCAGACTTAATAGTAGTGGGAGTATACTTGCAATTCCCGCTATCAAAAAATTACTAAGCCATATGGATATATAGTAGTCCTTTGGGTTTGTTCTCGTTAGCACATTTTTTATCCTTCCAAACTTTCTATCTACAAAGTAGGACCTAGCAAAGGGAATTGTTATTAGAAATGGGAAGACCGCCCAAAATATTGAGCTATAAAAACTATTTAGCTCTCCACCTAGCCAGCTATTGTGAATATTACTAATTCCAGCAGCAACGGTACTTATACCATGCTCTTTTAAAACTTCCATTTCATCTCCAGACAAAAGACCCATTTTTATAAACTGGATAAAGGCAAGCACAAAACCTGCCAATATAGTCACTTTAAAAGCTCGACTTCTAACTCCCCTTTTAAATTCTATAGAAAATACCTTCACTTTTACCTCCCTTAGTTTAACCTAATCTTTTGATGTACAGGATAGTAGGACACAGTCAAATAGATTGGATTATTATCAAAATTCTTCCACACATCCGCAGGATCATTGATTTCTAAAAATGTCACTACCATATATCCTTCCGTTTCTTCTCCAGGTAATGTTTCAAACTTTACCCCTCTTTCAGCCTTCCACTCCTTTGTATTTTCATCATATTTTATCTCTTTAAAGAGCTTATAAGGTCCAGCCATGTTTTTTGAAGCCAAGTAGCTTATGGGAAACCTGTTGTATTCTATATTTTCAGGATTTTTACCTTCGTTATTTATAACAAAGTGGACTACTACTGCTTTTAAATCACTATCTGGATAGTAATCTTCATCGCCACTAAAGGCTAAGTAGTCCTCCTTGGATACTATTTTACTATCCACAACTGTAATATAGCTGTTTTCAGTCCCATATATTTTAACCTTGTCTCCCCTTTCAAAAACTCTAGTCGCAGGGGCAGGATAATTTATCTGTCTTCTTACAGCAAAAAAGAACAATACCGCTAGGGTTAAAAAAAGAAAAACAAAAAAAATAGTCCTTTTAGTCCTAGTATTATTTTTCATTTTTCTTTACTACCTCTCCATTATGCATCTCAATAATTTCATCTGCCAATAGTTCTAAGTCTTCCATATCATGGGATGCTATGATAATAAGCTTATTTTCATTCTTCTTTTCAAAAAGAAAATCCTTCAATGTTTTAACAGCTTTTTCATCTAGTGCATTCATCGGCTCATCCAGTAAAATAAGCTCCGGGTCTTCCATAAAAGCCATACAAAGACCTAGCTTTTGTTTCATTCCCAAGGAATACTTCTTAACTGACTTCTTATTTCCTGGGTCCAAATCAAAGTGCCTCATGGTATCTTCTATTTTTTCATCAGTTACAATCCCTTTAATCTCAGCAATATTCTTAAGATTATCCTTTCCTGAAAGTTCAGGAATATACCCAGGATTTTCAATTAGCACTCCAATACTTGGAGGAAAAGAGATGTCCTCACCCAAAACCTTTCCATCCACTGTAACTTTTCCTCTATTTGGCAAGATAAGTCCTGCAATAACACGAAGAAGCATGGTCTTTCCACTACCATTTCTTCCCTTTAAACCATAAATCTTTCCACTTTCAAAGGTAAGGTTAATATCATCTAGAACCTTTCCTTTATCAAAGGATTTTTCTACATTTTCTATTTCTATTTTCATTTTCTTCCCCTTTTAAATTATTTCTAGTCTTTCAACCTTTTTATCTCCTATTATATAGGTTATAAGAATAATACCTAGTAAAATTACAATTCCCAAAAGATCGTTCACCAACATCTCTGAATAGTTCATATTCCTTATGGTCATGGCGTAGTTCATAAATAAAATCGGAATATCAAAAAACATGGACGCAAATAAGAGAACAAAAGCAGTTAAATAGGAAGCCATATCTTTGCTTATGAAAATCTCTATTACTGCAATCACAGAAGTCATACAACAAATGCTCATGAGTGGTAAAATTAGCAAACGCAGCACTAAGATTCCATTATTTAATACTTTGGGAATTGTCATTTGATTTGACATCAAGTACAAGTCGTTGATAAAAGAACCACCTTCTCCTACAAAGTTGTAAAAATTGGTGCTAACTATGACTATAATAAATATAACAAAAAGCAAAATATTATTTACTTGAACTTCTGCCCATTTTCTTCTCCACCAAGTTTTTCTACTTCCCTCCCTTATTATTTTTTGCACTGTAAAATTATCCCTTGAAAGGCCGAACTCTTTAAAGACAATATAAAACCAGAGTCCATGGAAGGTTATCCAAATATAAGGTAGTTCTTTAACAAAAAAGAGATCTCCAAATTCAAAGTACTTGGCACCATTAAAAAATAGCCATACCATATCCACAGGTGAAAGGCTCTTCTTAACCATTGGATCCATGATTTGCAAATATCCATAATGGTATAATTGAAAAAGAAAGATACAAAGAATCAGCAACAAAACCACCAATCTTTGTCTCTTTAAAAAGTTAATTAAATTTTTAATCATCATCTTCTCCTAATCAAGGGTGATTTGAATATTTCTAGCTAAAGGTTCTTTTTCAGCCTTTCCCTTAGGAAAATCCACTCTCCAATATAGAGAATCTTTAAATTGTTCCAAATCCTTATCCCATACCACAAAGGAAGTTACAACTTCTTTTTTTTCTCCCTTTTTAAACGTATGATTATTAAATTCCATATTCTTTCCAGCTACCTTATCGGAAAAGAGAATAGTTCCAGTAATAGGTTCTCCTCCGCCAATTAATGAGGATCCTAAATTAATCCCTTCTACCGGATCTCCACCAATATTTTCTCCTGTAAGATACAATTTCAGATAAGAAACATCATTTTCTAGTACACCATCATCAGAAACTTCAATAGGTATTTTTTTGCTATGAGGGTCGTACGGGTTTACTACCTTTCCATGTTCATTAAAATATTCCTTAATTCCTACTATATCCTCAGGAGTCTTACTAACCACTATTTTATCAATTGTCATCTGAAAGATATCATTTTTAATAGTGTCTCCAACCTTGTAGATATTGGTATCCTTTTCTATTCTTTCACTCTTTTTAAATTCTCCAAGTCCAATAGTAAATACCTTATAAAGTACTGGAATGACCATAAGTATAAGTATAATCCATTTAATATTCTTCTTTTTCATATAATTCTCCATCTAAATGTATAAATAAAATAAGGGGCATATCCTTTATAGAATTTTTCTTACTCTAAAAGTTAACCTTTAGTTTAATCTCCTAGTATCTGTATACCCATCATAATTATCAGGACTAAACAATCCTTCTACATATGGCGTTGAAAATCTAGGACCTTTTTCTATTCTAGGAACAGCCCTTTGTCCTACTCCAACCCAATTTTCTCCAACCATTTCTTGACCATTACTTAGATGCATTTTTTTGAAATTACTCATCTTTATCCCATCTCCTCCATCTTGTAGTCTTATGGATTCTACATAAAATCTATCTCTAATGCATTTTACATAGGAAGAAGATCTATCCGCCTTTTCAACTCTTCTATGTTCTCCAAAGTTCACCGTAAATTGATTTTCAAAAACTTTGAATTCATGCCAGAATTTTATGTCTTGATGGTTGTTAGCCATTGATACAGTTCCTATTGTTGAAACAGCCAATAGCAAGGTTAACGCTCCTGATAATATAAATCTCTTTAATTTTTTCATTTTATACTCCTCTCTTTGACTAATCAATGCCCCTTATTTTACTTTTAAAAACTAAACCCACAGAATACCAACGTATTCTAAAAACGCCAAAGGCTTTAGATTTATTTTTATTTCTATATTTATATTATCAAATTAAATTGAATGTTTCTACACTAAAGCTCTGAATTTACAAAGATTTATTGTAATATTAACATTAATCATATTCTACATATCACATTGGGCTTCTATAAAGTTGGATTGAAGGTTAATTTGCCAAATCCTTTTTTACTACTTACATTAATTATAAGTCATTTATTAAAGTTAAATCATAAAAGTCTTTTTTGATTTAACGTGTATATGAATTTTTTTAAATTCTTAGCATGAAATGCTAATTTAAACGTTAATAAAATTTTTAATCATCATCTTCTCCTAATCAATGGTGATTTGAATATTTCTAGCTAAAGGTTCTTTTTCAGCCTTTCCCTTAGGAAAATCCACTCTCCAATATAGAGAATCTTTAAATTGTTCCAAATCCTTATCCCATACCACAAAGGAAGTTACAACTTCTTTTTTTTCTCCCTTTTTAAACGTATGATTATTAAATTCCATATTCTTTCCAGCTACCTTATCGGAAAAGAGAATAGTTCCAGTAATAGGTTCTCCTCCGCCAATTAATGAGGATCCTAAATTAATCCCTTCTACCGGATCTCCACCAATATTTTCTCCTGTAAGATACAATTTCAGATAAGAAACATCATTTTCTAGTACACCATCATCAGAAACTTCAATAGGTATTTTTTTGCTATGAGGGTCGTACGGGTTTACTACCTTTCCATGTTCATTAAAATATTCCTTAATTCCTACTATATCCTCAGGAGTCTTACTAACCACTATTTTATCAATTGTCATCTGAAAGATATCATTTTTTATTGTATCTCCGACTAAATAGATATTGGTATCTTCGTCTTTCTTTTTACTTTTTTCAAATTCTCCAATTCCAACAATAACTACCTTGAAAAGTATTGGAATAGCCAATAAAATAAGTATTATCCATTTTATATTCTTCTTTTTCATATAATTCTCCATTTAATAATTAATTCTTGACGGATTTGTTGGTTATTTGTTATTAAATAGTCCTACAACCATATTACCAAATAAATCATATTCTTTCTATCTAAAAACAAGATTTAACATTAATTTAAGGTGTCCTAATATGAATCTTTTACATTTTTTAAGATTTTCCTCATTTTGTATATCCAATAAATTAACTCCACTTAACCTTTTCCCATTAAAAAACCTTGGAATGGCTCTTCCACTCCAAGGCTTTGTCTATTCGTCTATTCCCACCATTACAGATGTTGCTTTTATTACTGCATAGGCTGTCTTACCTACTTCCAGTTCCAATTCTTTGATGGCATTCATGGAGATTGTAGAAGAGATGGTGTTTCCTCCTCCAATGTCTATCTTTACAATTCCATTAACTGCTCCTTCTTGTATGTCTACTATTTTTCCCTTTAATTGATTTCTTGCTGATAGTTTCATTTAATCCTCCTAAAATTTTATTTCTAATTGAATGGGACAATGGTCCGACCCAAGGACTTCGTCTAATATATCGGCGTCGACTAAGTTTTCTTCAAGTCTATTGGAAACTAGGAAGTAGTCAATTCTCCAGCCAATGTTTCTGTCCCTTGACTTTCTAAAGTAACTCCACCAACTGTATCTGTCTGTAGCGTCAGGATAGAAGTATCTAAAGGTGTCTATGAACCCGGAGTCCAGTAGTTTTGTCATCATTTCTCTTTCCTCGTCGGTAAATCCAGCGTTTCTCCTATTGGTGTCTGGGTTTTTTAAGTCAATCTCCTTATGGGCTACATTTAGGTCTCCACATAGGATTACAGGTTTGATGCTATCTAGTTCTAGAAGATACTTTCTAAAGAGGTTTTCCCACACTTCTGTTCTATACTCCAATCTTTCCAGGCCTCTTTTAGAGTTTGGTGTGTAGCAGTTAACAAGGTAAAAGTCGTCAAATTCACAGGTTATAACTCTTCCTTCGTCGTCATGCTCTGGTATTCCTATTCCAAAGGTCACTTCTTTTGGTTCTATCTTGGTTATTACAGCTGTTCCTGAATATCCGGGTCTTTCTGCACTATTTATAAAGATGTACTTGTTGGGAAATTCAAAGGTCCATTGGTCTTCCTTCATTTTTATTTCCTGTAGGCAGAGTATATCTGCGTCAATACTATCAAAAAAGTCCATAAAGCCTTTTTTCATTGCTGCTCTTAGACCGTTAACATTCCATGATACTAGTTTCATTTTTCCTCCTAATAATAAATCCTTGACAAAGCACCAACGCTTATTATTTTCCTTCCTTATATATAGAGTAAAATGATGTATGCTTTTACTCTAGGTTGAAGGTTTGCATCTGGCGATTGTCATTAGTCGCTCTATTTATTATACCCTATTGTAATGATTTCAAAAATAACATTTTTATTTTTACAAAAATTTCGTTGTTTTAAAGCTTATAAATTAGGGCATACATGTTATAATGTACTAAAGAAAGGGAGGTATTTATGAATATAAATGGATTTAAATTGATATCTGAAGAGTTTATCGAGGATATTTCATCCAATGTAAAGATTTTTCAACATAAAAAGACCAACGCTCGTTTAATGGCCGTTGAAAATGATGATGACAATAAAGTTTTTGGAATTGGGTTTAGGACTCCTCCTCACAATTCTACTGGTGTGGCTCATATTTCGGAGCACTGTGTGCTAAATGGTTCTAGGAAGTTTAAGACTAGGGAACCTTTTATGGACTTGTTAAAGTCTTCTATGCAAACCTTTTTAAATGCTATGACTTTTTCCGACAAGACCATCTACCCTATTGCCAGCAGAAATGACAAGGACTTTCACAATTTGATGGATGTGTATCTAGATGCTGTCTTCTTTCCTGCTGTTAGGACAAAGAAGGAGATTTTCTTGCAGGAGGGTTGGCATTATGAACTAAAGAACCCTGAGGATAAGTTAAGTTACAAAGGTGTTGTTTACAACGAGATGAAAGGCTCTTACTCTTCTAAGGACACTATAATGTATCAGGAGTTTGCCAAGGGACTTTTCCCCGACTCCATCTATGGAAATGAGTCTGGTGGGTACCCTTATGCTATTCCTGAATTGTCCTATGAGGAATTTGTAGGTTTTTATGACAAGTTGTATCATCCTTCTAACTCCTTTATCTTCCTCTATGGAAACATGGATTTAGAAGAGCAGTTAAGATTCATTGACCAAGAGTATTTAAGCAAGTTTGAGGCTGATAAAATAGACTCTGAAATTGCAGTTCAACCAGACTTTGACAGTCCTAAGGAGTTTAATGTGGAATACTCCATTTCTTCTGAAGAAGACCCTGAAAACAAGGATATTTTAATCTATGGTGTTAGAACTGGGTTTAAATATAATCCTGTAGATGCTATAGTAAATTCAATTGTAAGAAGTACTCTTTTTGAAAATGACGGTTCTCCTTTAAAGTTAGCTCTTCTTGAAGCCGGCATTGGTGAGGATATTGATGGCCTTTACACCGACGGTATGGAAATGGGTTTAGGTCTTGTGGCTATTAACACTTCTAAGGAAAAGAGAGATGAGTTTAAGGATATCATTGAAAATCAACTGAAATTGATTGTAAAAGAAAAGATTGACACCGAAAAAATTGAAGCTGCTATAAATAAAATCGAATACGATATTAGAGAGGCTTCAAATTTTCCAACTAAGGGGATAATTTACTTTATTTCTGCCCTTGATACTTGGCTATACGACAAGGATCCTACTTTGAACTTCAAGTTTGAAAAAGTTCTTACAGAAGTTAGGGAAAAGATTGACACTGATTATTTTGAAAAATTTATCGAAGAAAATATTTTAAACAATCCTAATAAGGTAATCATTTCACTAGAGGCAAATCCTGGAAAGAACTTTGAACTGGACAAAAAGGTGGATGAAAAGCTTCAAGCCTATAAGGACAATTTGTCTAAAGAAGAGCTGGATAAACTTCTGGAAGAGAATAAGAGATTGGAAGCTTTCCAAAACCGTGAGGACACCGAGGAAGAAAAGGCGACTATTCCTAAGCTAAAGTTAGAGGATATCGACAGAAAAGTCCTGGAAATCCCAACTGAGGAATTTAAGGAAAATAACTATACTGTGTTATTCCACGATTTATTTTCTGGAAAGATAAACTATATCACCCTATGTTTTGATTTGTCTTGGGTTAAAGAGGAAGATGTTCAATATGTCGCTCTTCTTTCAGACCTTTTGACTAAGGTGGACACTATAAACCATTCCTATAGGGATATGGAGACTAAGATATACCTACAAACTGGTGGAATCAACACCACTATTTCAACTATTTCAGACTACAAGAACCCAGGTAACTACTATAAGAAATTTATGGTTTCTTCAAAGGCCATCGGCGAAAAGTCAAAGAATATGTTTGAACTGATTGGAGATGCGCTATTAAATAGTAAGTTTGATGATAAAAATAGATTGAAGGAAGTCTTATCTCAAATCAAGATAAATCTTGAAAATCAAATTCTTCAAGCTGGCCATAGTATTGCTATTTTAAGGTCTTTGTCCTATCAAAATCAAAAGGAAAAGTTCAATGACTATATCAGTGGCGTTTCCTATTATGACTTTATCAATGAGTTGAACAAGGACTTCGACTCTCGTTTTGAAGCTTTGAAGGAAAAAATGGAAGAGATTAGAGAAAAAGTCTTCAATTCCAATAACTTAATCTTCAATGTCACTACAGATAAAGATGAATATAAGAGGGTTTTAGAGGAAGGAAAGGGCCTAATTGAAAAGTTTAATTCAAAGACTCAGGATAAATCGGACTTGGTCTTTGATCTAGAAAAGAAAAACGAGGGTATAACTTCATCTTCCAATGTAAACTACGTGACTAAAACCTACTCCTTCAAACCAGATGAGTTCCACTTCGACGGCTCTATGCTTGTAATTTCCTCTATGTTGACCTTAACCTACATCTACAATAATATTAGGGCTCAAGGGGGAGCTTATGGTTGTGGAATGTCAATCAATGAAGCAGGAAATATTCACATGTATTCCTATAGGGACCCAAATGTTAAAAACACAGTAAAAGTGTATGACTCCGTTGGAGAATATTTACGAAATTTAAAGCTTCCAAAGGAGGAACTTGTAAACTTTATCATAGGTTCATTGACCAAATTTGACCCTCCTCTAACCAATATGCAAAAGGGAAATGTCGCCCTTACCATGTATATCTCTGGAAAGACCGTAGAGGACTTAAATAGGAATTTGAATGAGGCTTTAGATACCAAAGTAGAAGACTTTGATGACATCGCCGACTTGATCGATAGAGCAATGAAAGAAAACTACGTTGCAACAATTGGAAACAACGAAAAAATAAAAGAAGATAAAGATATCTTCATGGAAATTAGACCATTGAATAAGTAAAGTTACGAGAAAAAGAGGCGCTAGTATTTTCCTCTATAGAAACTATTAGAAGATGCTAACTCTAAAAGTTGGCATCTTCTCTTAATTATACTAAACTAATCACTTACCTTTGCAATAGCTCCTAAATAGTCACTAATTAAGAGTTTTTGGGTTCCCTTAATAACCCTATAGGCTTATCTTACTAAAATGCTGCGTTCTTCATTAAAATTTTGCATATTATTCAAGTACTAATATTCTATTCCTAAATCTATTTTATTTCATCTATGTGTAGTATTTTTGCTAATTGTAATCTCTTAATTTCTATTAGGTCTATTAAAACAGAAACAGTCTTTGGAGAAACAAGATATTTCTTTGCGGTATCTGTAATTGAAATATTACTCCTTAATCCGTTAAGTGTACTTCTTTTAAGCCTTGTTGTTAATTGACAATTTTTGAATACAAATGGATTGTTTTCAGTAAAATTTTTATTAAATTTCGTATTTTTATATCTTTTAACATCAATTCTGGGTATTAGATGTTTATTTCGGTAAGAAATATCTCCTATATTTTGTTTTCAATGATCATGTATTTCCAACTATTAATAACCATAACAAGGTCTCTTACATATTTTTACTTTTAATTTACCTTCCCTTTTTTTCGTGCTAACTTTATTTTAAAAGATTTGTAGCGTAATTGTAATTTTTTAATTGAAAACTGTTGAGTAGAATGATTATTCACCCCTCCAACAGGTTTCTTTGACCCAAAAGATTAAATACTGATATCCTTAGTCTAATATTTTAATAACACAGCAGCTATCAGTATTTATTGGTAGTTGTTTTTAAATTTAATATATTCATTAATAGAATAGCAAATTGCCTTTTACCTTTGATTTTTCGTAAAAAAACCTAAACACTAGAATGCCAACAACCACCCAAATTATACTTATAATAATTCCAAAAAGAGCTGTGTAAGAATAACTTTTTGAACTTATAATAAGTCTACTTATTTCATTACAAATTGTAAGTGGTATGTATCTCGTTATCTTTAATATCGTATCTGAAGAAGGCAATGTATCTGTGACAAACAAAGTAACTAATTGCATCAACAATGTTAAAGCCCCTGTTTTTTTAAAAAACAACGAAACACCGCATAACACCATTCCTATCCCATACATACCTACTAAGTTTATTAGAAAGGGGAGAATTAATGTTGGATTGAATGACAGTTGCACATGGAATAAAAATCTCGATATTAAACTCAACACCAATATAATTATTAGTTGAACTATTTGAGAACTAATTAATTTTGCAAACAAAAGAATTTCTACTGGTGTTTTAGAGTGCAAAAACATAACCAAAGTACCATTTCTTGCTTCCGAGTTTAACCCTGTAGCCATCGTAGAAATAGCCGCAGATGCAAAAGTCCACATCATATATCCTACTAAAAGCAATTCTTTGTTATCTTGGCTAGAGTATTTATCTGAAAACGATGAGCCCGACGATGATAAAAAGAAAAATATCAAAAGTACACTAAAAACTGCAATATCAGAGAAAAATGCAAACTTATACCTTACAGTAGACTTTAATTCCATCTTTATTTGATACAAAAACGCTCTAATTGATCTCATTTTCTACCTCTTCATATATTCTAGAATTCTTTATTACTATTTTATTACAGACTAAATCGTTCACAAATAGGATATCATGTGATACTATTAAAATTATCACGTCTTTTTTTATCTCATTTATGAGATTTACCAAGATATCTATATTTTCTTGATCCAACCCTTCAGTAGCTTCGTCCAAAATAATACATTTATTGTCGGTAATTATAGACGAAAAAATAGAAACTATTCTCTTTTGTCCGTGTGATAATTCTTCGCATAAAGTATTCCTAAGCTTGTCATAATTCACAAATATTGATTTCATTTTTTGTATATTTGATCTTATCTTATCTTTTCTAAGTCCTCTTAAGAATCCAAAGTAATATAAATTTTCATCTACAGTATTTTTCATGTAGAGATTTTTATCTCCTCCGTATATTATACATACATCTTTTTGAGTTAATCCGTCAAATTCAATAGTTCCAGAGTCTTGTATCATCAAACCTGAAATCAAATTTACTATGGTAGTTTTCCCAGTTCCATTGGGCGCCTTTAGGACTGATACCTCACCTTGTCTCAAAGTAAAAGTAGCATCTTTTATGATACAATTATTTTTAAACGATTTTTTTATTTTGTTTAATTTTATTTTCATATTTACTCCCGTTTAATAATTACTTATATTAATAAATCATACATGAATACACCAATAAAATTGATAAAGTCCATATAATTGTGTAAAAAGAATAGGTCATTTGAAACCGAAACTGGT
>NZ_JASBYU010000009.1 GCF_029983815.1 Lagierella sp. | reverse complement strand
GTAATGACCTTATCTATTAAGATAATCATACTACACAGAGCATTAATTTGTAACCAACAACAAGTTTTTTATACTTGTTAAATCTATTATACGAGGATAATATGGAAGAAAAATTTTTAATTACTAAACAAATAGGTGAAAGAGAAATTTTATTTGATGCTAAAAATATGCTTTTATTTGACACAACGTTAGGGTTTGATGAAGAACAATATTTAAATATAATTCAATCACTGAATTTTCCTGAAGAAAACAAGAAAGATAGTGCATCAAAAATTGTATTAAACATCTCTAACGCTTGCAATTACAAGTGTGTTTATTGCTATGCAAATCATGGGAATTATGGTAAAGAAAATGCTTTCATGGATATCGATACTTTAAATAAAATAGTGGATGATTTATTAAATAAAGGTATTAAAAACATTGGAACTATCGAACTATTTGGAGGTGAAGCTACATTAAATCCAAAATTATTAGATATAGTTGAGATTATCGATGAGTCATTTAATGTTAATCAGTTTTTATTAACCACTAATGGTAGTGGTAGTATGGACTTAGTAAAAAAATTATCAAATTATCCTATGAGATATTATATAAGCTTAGATGGGCCTAAAGAAGTTAATGATATGTTGAGAGGGAATGGGAGCTATGATGCTGCTATGCGATTTATATCATGGTTAAATGATTTTAAATCAGATTATTCTGTTTCAGTAACTTATACAAAGGTTCATGAAGATCTTGGAATTGATTATCAAGATTTATATGAGTTTGCAAAGAATAATAATTTTTCTATAGAGATAAATACGGTAATTAGCAACAACAAGAATATAGAGATTAATAGAAGAATAACTAAGAAACAATTAATCAGTGAAATAGATAGAACTTTAGATATCTTAGCAAATGGGGAAAAAAATATTAATTTAGATCCATATGTAATTAGAATACTAAAAGGTCTATTTTTATCTAAAAGATCACAATTTTTTTGCGATGATTTACAAACAAATATTACAATTCATTACGACTATGACGGAAGTTTATATAATTGTTTTAAGTTATGGAGTGATCATAGATTTAAACTAGAAAATATAAGCTCAGAACATGAAGTTTTAAACTTATACAATCAAAAAGAAAATTTTAATCAATGTAGAACTTGTTGGGCAAGATATTTATGTGAGCTTTGTATTGCGGATACATTTTTAGGAGAAGAAAATTTCCCTTTTTTAGACGATTGTTGTGTAAAAAAAGAAAGGTTTGAGATTACATTAGAAAAAATACTCGTGAGACTAGAAAATGGGGATATAGATAGAATAAAGAGTAATTTCATTAATTACATAGTGTAGGCAAACCATGAAATATATAAATAATTTGATTAAAAACTATAGATACAAATCTATTGCATTAGTAATAGCAGTAACAATTTGCAATGTACTAGCGTTATTTTATAATTACAGCTTTAAATTTGTAATTGATGCAATTGAACAGAAAAACATTGGAAACGCTTGGAGAGCTTTTTTTATTGTACTTATTTTACAAATCTTGGTCACAATTTTCACCTTGCTGATATATGATTATTATTTAAGAATTTTTCAAAAAAACATAGAACGAGATGTTAGAGATGATATTATGTCTGAAATTTTAACTTGGCCTTTTTCAGAGTCAAAAAGCATTACTCCAGGTAAGCTTTCTACGTTAATGACGAATGATGTTAATCAGATTGGTCAATATATTTCACTCTATTATTTTATGTTGATTGCTAATTCAATGCGTTTTATTATAACTTACGTTTTGCTATTTTCATTAGATAAAGTGATAGGTGTTGTAGTATTACTATCTGTTCCTTTATATTATATATTAACTAAATTCACAATGAAGCCAATGCAAAAATTTGTAAAAGAGGGTTATATAGCAAAAGATCAGCTGAACAATTCTTTTATTGATATTTTAAATAATTTAATGAACACTAAATCTTATAAATTAGAGGAAACGAACACTAATCAAATTAAAAATTATACAACAGATCTTTATATTAAAGAAAAAAAACTCCAAAAATGGACAGCTATATTTTATTTTATCAGAAACTTTTTAAGTAGTTTTATGCCGGTCACCATACTTGGCTTATCAATCGTAAGAATCATAAATGGCCAAATGACTCTGGGAACATTAGTGGCAATACAGGGGTTTCTAGGTGCTATATATTTGCCTATATCTGAACTATTTCAATTTAAGGCGATGAAAAATAATTTATATCCAGTTATAGATAGAATAAATCCAATCCTAGATAATGAAATAGAGAAAAAAGATAAAAGAAAGATAAGATTTGGTAAACCAGAGATTACTATACAAGATCTGAGTTATAGTTTTGAAAATAATAATGTAATTAATAATATATCAAAAAGTTTAAAAGGACCTGGGCTATATAGGATTTGTGGTGATAATGGAAAAGGGAAGAGCACACTTTTTAATATAATTTCAGGCTTGTATAATGACTTTGAGGGTGATATATATTTGAGTTTAGATAATGAATCACCGGCTATAGCATATATGAATCAAAAAAATATTTTGTACGATGCAAATTTATACGACAACATAACTCTTTTTGGAAAATATAGTGCTACCAATATGTCTTTAAAAATTTTAGATAAATTTAAAAACAGAGCGGATGACAAAAGTGATTTTTCAGGCGGAGAAAAAAGATTGATACTTTTTCACCGAACGATAAATTGTAATGCTTCAATTTTTCTATTTGATGAACCTTTTGAAGGGATAGATAGAAATACGAAAAGTTCTATGAAAAATATAATTACTCATTTATGTAAGAATAATCTTGTTTTAATTATCAGTCATGAAGATAAGGATTTTGATGGGTTGGAATGTAAAGAGATTTACTTATAGCAAAATATAAAAAACAATAAAGTAGTATTTAAAGTTATAAAGCCAAGGAGTAACAAACTCATATTAATCAAAATAATAAGTGATTAGATACATTAATCTAGTCGCTTTTTGTGTCTCTTAAAAGAACAGTTATTATAAGTCAAGAGAGCTGAATAGAAAGTAGAACAATAAAAATTAAAGAACTAAAGGATGCAATGGAAAATCGTCTTGTACTAAATGAAAAGTTAGAGATTGAATTACATCAGCTAAAGACCAAGATAGAATATTCAAAAGTCAGTTAATGAGAAAGAGTGTAATACTAAAATGCCGTTAAATCGGGATTGTTAGCCAATCTCTATTTGTAATGCTACTTGTTAAATCTTTAGTAAGGATATTTATAGTTTAACACAAAGACTGTCAAATAGTTTGTGTATGATGAACCTCTTGATAAGATAATATTAATCAGGAGGATTTTAATATGCAAGGAAAAGATTAGAGAGAAGACTAAACAAATTATCTAAGCTGTTACTCGACGAGTATCAACCAGAAACGGTGCAAGATCTGCAAGAGGTTTTAAAAGATCTTTTAGGTGACGATACTGAGATAATGTTATTAGTAGAACTTGATGACCATTTAGACTGTGAAGATGGTGAAAAACCATTATCTTTAAACATTAGAATTTGATTAAGCAAAAAACAGTAAAATCATCATATGGGAATATAGATTTAAATTTTCCTATGGATAGGAAAAGAACTTTTAAGCCACAAGCCCTTAAAAATTTGAAAAAGATATATCAAATATAGAAAATCAGATCATATTCATGTATGGAAAAGTTATGTAAAAGGAGATATTTCAACTCATATAAAAAATATTAATGGCTTCGGATTATCAGAAGGTTTGGTAAGTAAGATAATAAATAAAATAATTCTAACAATAAAAGAATGGTAAAATAGACCGCTAGAAAAAGGATAAACCCTGGTGTTTTTAGATGCCATCCATTATCATGCAATAGAAAATAATATAGTTAAAAAAAAGCAGCGTTTATAGCCTAAGTACATTTTAGAGATTTTTAAAGAGATATTAGGTATGTGGATTCGAGAAAATGAATCAAGCAAATACTGGCTCTTGGTGTTAGATCATTTGAACGAAAGAAGATCAGAAGATATTTTAATAGTATCAACTGATAATCTACCAGGATTTAGTCAATCCATAGAATTAGTATATACAAAGGCGGAAATACAAAAATGTAGAATCTATCAAATAAGAAACTCAACTAAATTTGTATCATATAAATGGGTTAAGATTTTTACTTGCTAGAAGTATATTTTCTATTATGGTAACAGCTTGACTTTGATACATTAAATGACAAAAAATACAGGCATTTCAATGCTACAGAGGGTTTTTATGTATTCAACTGTCAAACTTCCGTAACTACCTGCTAATTGAACGTTATAATCTTATTTTTCGTCTCAAACTTGGAATTTTCATCCTGGATTATGTTATATTATAATAAAGGGAACAAGAAATATGAAAGGAAAATAACATGTTCATAGATATTGCAAAAATTGAATTGAAAGCTGGTAAAGGTGGAGATGGTGCGGTATCCTTTAGAAGGGAAAAGTTTGAACCATCTGGAGGGCCTTTTGGTGGCGATGGAGGTAATGGAGGAAGTATTTATCTCGTTGCCGATGAATCTGTGAGAACTTTAATGGACTTCAGATATAAGAGACATTATAAGGCGGAAAATGGCGAAAACGGGGGCACTAAGAAGATGTTTGGCAAAAGGGGACAGGATTTGTATCTAAAGGTACCCATTGGAACCTTGGTCAAAGATTTTGAAACCGATAGAGTAATACATGATTTAAATGAAAAAGATGAAACCTTCTTAATCTGTCAAGGAGGAAGAGGAGGAAGGGGTAATGCAAGATTTGCCACTTCTAAGAGACAGGCTCCAAGGTTTGCAGAACCTGGAACTAAAGGAGAAGAAAAGACCATCAAGCTTGAAATGAAACTAATTGCAGATGTTGGTCTAATTGGTATGCCAAATGTTGGCAAGTCTTCTATCCTTTCTATAATCTCCGAGGCAAAACCAAAAATAGCAAATTATCACTTTACTACCTTGGAACCAAACCTTGGAGTTGTAAAGGTTAGCTCTGGAGAATCCTTTATTATTGCTGATATACCAGGGCTTATAGAAGGAGCTAGCGAAGGGGTTGGACTTGGATTTGACTTCTTGAAGCATATAGAGAGAACTAAAGTACTGGTACATGTACTGGATGTTTCTGGTTCTGAAGGAAGAGATCCGATTGACGATTATAATATAATAAGAAAGGAAATCCTATCTTATAATTTAAAGATTGCCGACAAGAAGGAGATTATTGTTGCAAATAAGATGGATTTGCCTGGCGCTAATGAAGGTTTAAAGAAATTATATGAAGTCTTCTCCGACAGAGAGTCGGATATTATATCTATTTCAGCAGCTACTACAGAGGGAATAGATCAATTGAAATATAAAATAATTCAGGCTCTTAAAAATGCAGATATTAAACCAGAAACCTACGATGAGAAATTTGTTCCTGAGGAAGTGGAAGAAAGGCCGGACTTTGAGGTTACTAGAGAGGATGACACCTATATAGTAACGGGTCCTCTAATCGACCATCTCATCTACAGAACCAATTTCCAAGACCATGAGTCTTTGAGACATTTCCAAAAGATTCTAACAGACAAGGGCGTATTTGAGTCTTTAAAGGATCATGGAATTAACGAAGGAGACACGGTAATTGTAGGGGAAATGGAATTTGATTATTTAGGTTAGGAGGAAATATGATAAATCCTAAACAACGTTCTTATTTAAAAAGTCTTGCTCATAAAATGGAACCGCTACTTATTATTGGTAAAGGCGGAGTTTCAGAAAACACTTTAGTGCAGTTAGATGACCTTTTAAATAAACGTGAATTAGTTAAAATAAAAATACTGGACAATAATTTGGATAATCGTGATGAAATTGTGGACAATATCTTAGATAGATTAGGATGTGACTTTGTTCAGTTCATCGGTTCTAAACTTACTATCTATAGACAGTCTGAGGACAAGAAAATTGAATTGCCCTAATATTGGAATATTTGGAGGGACCTTTAATCCAGTCCATATTGGACATTTGATTATTGCACAAGAGGTTAAAGAAAAGATGAATCTAGAAAAGATTGTCTTCGTCCCTTCCGGTAATCCTCCTCATAAACTTATTAAAGTTAGTAAAGAGGATAGGCTGGAGATGTTAAGACTCGCCATAGAGGATAACAAAGATTTTTTAATTGAAGAATACGAAATAAATAAAAGTACAAAAAGTTATTCCCTTGAAACCGTTGACTATTTGGAGGGGAAATATAATTGTAAAAACCTTTACTTTATTGTAGGGGAGGACTCTTTCATGGAAATAGAAAAGTGGTATAGATACGAAGAGCTACTTTCTAAGGTAAGACTTATTGTGGTCAATAGAAAGACCAAGTATAAGGAAATTCTTCAAGAAAAAATGACAAGTTTTAACGAAAAAGGGTATATAACTAAGTGGGTAAAGATACCAAACCTTGAGATTTCATCTTCTTACATAAGAGAAGAGTTTGAACAGGGAAGAAATCCAAGATATTATATACCGACTAATACCTATGAATATATTAGGACTAGGGGAATTTATGATAAATAAAGAAGATATTGTCCAGGACTTAAAGTTAAATCTTTCAAAAGAGAGGTTTCAACATAGCCTTTCTGTAGCAAAAAAGGCTGTGGAACTTGCTGAAAACTTTGGACTGGACATAAAAAAGTGTCAGATGGCAGGTCTTCTTCACGACTGTGCAAAGGGACTGGAAAACCATTATGAGGAAGTTTATAAAATGGATTATGAGGTTCATATTAACAGAAAGGAAAATGAACAATATAAAAATCCATATTTAAAACACTGTCTTTTGGGTATGATAGTAGCAAAGAACAAATATAAAGTTGAAGATTTTGAATTACTTAAGGCTATAAAGGAACATACAACTGGGAGCGTTGGAATGAGTGAGCTGGGTAAGGTTCTTTATTTAGCCGACAAAACTGAAGATATGAGAGACTATAAAGGTGTGGATGAAATTAGGCGACTCTCACTGATAGATATGGACCGGGCCATTGTCCTAAGCCTTAACAATACCATAGTGCACCTTATATATAAAAATAGGATAATTGCACCGGAAAGTGTAGAACTTAGAAATTATTTACTAGGAGGTACTATTGAAGGAAATTGATTTAGTCGTAAAGGCCTGTGAGGACAAGATAGCAAAGGATGTTGTGACATTAAAGTTAGATGGAGGGCTTGCAATAGCTGACTACTTTGTTGTAGCCACAGGTAACACAGCTAATCAAACTCAGGCAATCTCAGATGAAGTACAAAAGGTTGCTGCGGAAAATCATATGGATATAGTTGGGGTAGAAGGGTATTCTGAAGGAAGCTGGATATTGGTAGACTTGGGGGATATAGTCGTACATGTGTTTACCCCAGAATCAAGGGAGTACTACAGTCTTGAGAGATTGTGGACATAAAATAAAGGAGATGTATCATGGGATTAGAATTTATTAAAACACATAGGGCCCCAGAGGCTATAGGACCTTATTCACAAGGTACAGTTGGAGAAAAAAATAGTAGAGTTCTTTTAGTTTCAGGACAATTGCCTATAAAAGATGGCGACTTAAAAACCGATATTAAAGAAGCGACATTAGCAAGCTTAGAAAATGTATTAGCCATAGTTGAAGCTGGTGGCGGAAAGCTTGAAGATATTGCAAGAGTTGGGGTATTCGTTAGAAATATGGATGACTTTGGAAAGGTAAATGAAGTATATCAAGACTTTTTTAAAGACCATAAACCTGCTAGAGCCTGTGTGGAAGTTTGTAAGTTGCCAAAAGATGCGGTAATAGAAATAGAAGCAACTGCTTTAGTTGTGGACTCATTATAGAAGTTTATTAGGGTGTAGCTATGATGGCTACGCCTTTTTTTTTATTATAATGCTTTACATTGTGACGGCTCTTCAATAATTATTAGAAGATTTTACTTAAAGTTCCTTAAAGTAACAATATAGATAAATCATGAAATTATTGATTAAAATTCTGGGGGGGGTATAATTGTAATACCAAAGAGAAATAGCCATAGAGTTTTTAAACATACTTTGAAAGGAAGGTAAGGCGATGAAAAAGTGGATGAAGCATGTAAATAGAATCTATCTTTTAGTTGGCGTAATCATTGCAGGAAGAATTTTGTATCTTATGGGTAAATCTCCAATAGCAATTGGTCCGGTTGATGGATATAAAGGTGGTGTGGTCTATTATAATTTTAGATACCTATCAGTTTATTTGTTTAAATTTTTGGTAGTTTTTGGGATTATCAATTTAATATTTTACTTCATGAAAAAGAAGAGTGACAGAAGGTCCTCTTAGTAGAAATGGTCAAGAGAAAAATGCTTGTACCCCTTGCTAATATTAGTAGGGGGTATTTTTTATTATGCCCAGTGAAGGATATAAAAGTTTTTAATTTACATAACAAATTGCCCCTTTAAGCTTATATAGGTTAAAATGAAGTTGAATTGCATAGATAAATTAAAGTATCATCAAAAGATTATAGGAAGTTCATAGGAAATTCATATGGACTTGTTAATATAGACATGAGGAGATAGAGATGGCAAAAGTTTTATTATTAGAGGACGAAAAGAATATTAGAGAGGTTTTAGTGGAGTATCTCACTATTTCTGGGCATGAGGTCTTTGAAGCGGAGGATGGAAATAGGGCTATTGATCTTTTAAACCGCGAAAAAGTCGATATAGCCATTTTAGATATTATGGTTCCCGGGAAAAGTGGCATGGAGGTGCTATCTGAAATTAGGGATAATCCTAGTACAAGTCAAATGGGGGTAATTATGTTAACGGCTCTTGACGATATCAACACTCAGGTTACTGCTTTTAATAAATTTGCTGATGAATATCTAATCAAACCTATCTCCCCAATAATTTTAATAAAGCGAATTGAAACTCTATTGAGAAGGCTTAAACCCTCTTTAGATGTAGATGAGGACTTTGTAATTGATGATAAAAGTTATACCGTCTTTGTCGAAGGTAAGGAAATTCCCTTTACTTTAAGTGAGTTTTTGATCCTTCAAATGCTCTACAAGAATAAGGATATGGTATTGACCAGAGAACAACTTATAATGGGTGCTTTCAATGACGATTATATTGGAAACGACAGGATTATTGATGCCCATATAAAGAATATTAGGAAAAAGTTGGGAAAGGATTATATCAAAACCGTGATTGGTGTAGGATATAAATTTGTATTTTAAATGAAATTAGGAAAGAAGAACTTTTGGTATAGTATCGCATTAGCCGCTTTCATCTTGGTATTTGTCGTTTCCTACCTGGCCATACTATTACCGAATCTATATGTTGACCATAGTGTCTCCTCAACCACAGAGGAATTGGAAAAATCTCATTTTGAGATACTAAAGAATAAGAAGAATATTAGAAAGCTAAATAAGGTGGGCAACCATTTCTATCTGGAAATGGATAGGGAATTTAATAAAATAGATATATTTTCCTATACCTTAACTGGAAGCTTGGATATATCAAAGACTTCAGTGAAGGACAATCTTACTAATGTAAGAGAAATATTGGAGAAGCCAGCGGATGGAAAGGAAGGTTTTTCTGTATCTTCAGATAAATTCAATGAAATGGCGATGAATTTTGAAGAAATTGTCAACTATTTCAAAGACAATTTCAATATTAAAGGAGTAGGTACGGATTTAAACTTTATAGAAAGTTTTGATTTTGATAAAGACAATGCCTATTATGACTTTAAAAAATTAGGGGATAACACATTTTCTGTAAAGCTTGGCTATAGGGACTCAAATGTAGCAGAATATATAACCTATATTGCCTTAACAAATGAAAGTGATGGCTACAAAATTACCTTTGGATCCTTTATTGCCCCAAGGATAGAGGATGTTCTTCCGGTAGTTCTTTCCAGTTTGCCTATGATTATTTTGGTTCTTATGCTTTTGGTTTTAGTTATCTCCAATTTGTATTCTAAAAAATTGGTAAAACCCATAATTGAAATACAGAGGTTTACTGAAAATGCAAAATCAAATAATCCTGTGGACTATGAATCTATAAGATTTAAGGGGAAAGACGAATTATCCATATTGGGAAGAAATATTATCCAGATGGATAAGAGTTTAAGAAATAATCTTGAAAAATTAAAGGTTGAATCTGAACGAAAGGATGTCTTTACAAGGTCTGCCACCCATCAGTTAAAGACACCTCTTGCGGCATCACTACTACTTTGTGATGGAATGATAAATAATATGGGGAAATACCAGGACAGAGATAAATATTTACCTATATTAAAAGGAGAACTTCTTGAAATGAATAAGATGGTTCAAGAACTTCTAAGTGTTAGAGAGAGGACATTGGAAATTAGCCCAATAAATTACGATGTAAAGGATGTCATTTCAAATGAAATTGAAAAGTACCGACTAAAATCAAGTGATAAAAATTTAAAGGTAAGTTTAGTTGGTAAAGAAAAATGGTTCATCGATGTGGATATATTTACACAGATAATAGATAATATCCTTGAAAATTGTGTTAGTTATACTAAAGAGGACGGGTTTATAAAGATAGAAATCTTTAAAGATAAAATCGAATTTTATAATGAGGAGTCACAAATCCCACATGAATTGGAAAATTCTATTTTAGATCCCTTTGTATCTTCTACTGAAAGTAAGAGTAAGGGACTGGGACTTTATATTTCTAAGTACTATAGTGATTTGCTTGGCTTAAAATTAAGTGTAAAAAATCATAATAATGGAGTGTTGACTACTTTAAGGAGGACTCGTGATGATAAATATAAATAATCTAAAGGTAAAATATGGTGATTTTACTGCTTTAGACATTGGAAAAGAGATTGTGATAGATAAAAATAGAAAACTAGGAGTTCTTGGATCCAATGGAGCAGGGAAAACAACCTTGATAAATGCAATTATGGAACTGGTACCCTATGAGGGAAGCATTAAAAAAAGCCTTCCTAAGGAAGAGATTGCCGTTCATATGCAAAACAACTACTATCCAGACAATATTGCCATTAGATCTGTTATGGAGGCTGTGATAGGTACTAAACTTGAAAAAAGTGAAAAGATAATGGAGTTGATAAAGTTCTTTAACTTTGAATCGGCTTTAAAGAAGAACTTTAAAGAATTGTCTGGAGGACAAAAACAGAGACTGACGGTGATCTTGGTCTTGTCGCAGGAAAGTCCTATTACGATTTTTGACGAAGTTACGTCTGGACTGGACTTTCAAACTAGAACCGGTTTAATGGACCTTTTAGAAAAGTGGTATAGTGACAGGGAGGACACTTTAATCCTAGTTTCTCATTACTATGATGAACTGGAAAGGTTAGTGGATGACGTTTTGATCTTAGAAAGGGGAAAGTTGATAGACTATGGCAATAAGCTTAGTCTTTTTAATAAGTACTGTGGCAAGAGGGTAATTTCCTTTGATGAAAAAGACTATGTAGAAGACTTGATGAAGGATTTTAAGAAGATTGCAGGTCCGGAGGGAAAAGTTGTAATATCCATTAATGAAAACGAGGAAGAGGAAAGACTTCAAAGGATAATGATCGCTGAAAACATCGACTTTGAACGCTCTTCAAAGGATATGGAAACCATGTATATAAATGCTTTGAGAAAGGAAGGAATTAGATATGAAGCGAAATAACTTTAAGTACCTTGTAATAATGGAATTAAAGATAATGTTAAAAAATGTGCTGTTTTTAATCTTTGGTCTATTTCTTCCACTATTCTTGCTTTTAATAGTTGGAAAAAATGGGTTAAAGGGTGTACCTTCAGAGATGCTTCCAGAAATTAATACCAGTTTGTTCATTGGGTTTGCAATAGTAATTCCCTTTTCTGCCATGCATATAGGATATGCTGCTATCTACGCCGAGTCACTGGAAAAGGACATTCCTTTGAGGATGGAACTCTTTGGAAATAGTCCAAAGAAATTATTCTTAGCAAAGCTTGTGGCAAATCTAATATATATAACCGTTGCGATAGTTATATATTCAACGGTGGCTCTACTAAATCTAGAAATTGTAGCGCCTTCCTTAAAGGGACTTATAGGGTCGTTAATACTATTCTATATCCTATCTGCATTATTTTTATTGCTAGCCCATGGGATAGCCTATGCTACTAGAAAGTTTGGAACAACCTATGCCTTTACCATGACATTCTATTTCTTCTGTATGGTGGTTTCAGGTTTTATGGGGATTCCAAAGGAATCACTTCCAAAAATTCTCAATAAGATTGGCGAGCTCTTCCTTCCTATGTATCATATTCAAGATGAAAATTTTGTGAACTTTTTTATAGGAAAGTCTTCAAACTTAGCACCTCTTATCCAATCTACAATAACTTTTGGAGCCTTGGTCCTATTGATATTCATAGGGGCACATAAGTTTAGAGAGAGAGTTGGACAATTTAAAAAAATAGGATAAATTACTAGCGTTCCCTTTTTTTGGGGACGCTTTTTAATATTTTAGCAACCTTCAGCATTTTAAAGTATAATACTACTTAGGAGGGGCTATGAAAGAATTTTATGAAAGATTAAAGAATAAAAGATATTTTTATTTTACACTGGCTTTTTTAGTGCCATTCTTGACTTTTATATTCATATATATCTTTAGTGATTACTATCCCATAGGAAGAAAACAGATACTTATAGTAGATGCATATCATCAATACTATCAGTTTTTTTTAATTCTTAGAGATAAATTATTAAACGGGGGAGGCTTTTTTTATACCTTTGTCCTAGGGCTTGGTTCTGACTTCTTAGGACTATCGGCCTATTATCTTCTCTCACCGATCAATATATTTTTAATTGCCATTCCAAAGAGTATGGTCATAGTCTTTTATGAATTGGCGATTGCTTTAAAGATTGGCCTAATGGGACTTACCTTTAGTATCTACCTATACTGGATCTATCAAAAAAAGGACTACTCACTGGTTGCTTTTTCTTTGATATATTCCCTAAGTGGTTTTGTTGCAGGATACTATTGGAATATTATGTGGCTAGATGTACTAATACTTTTTCCTTTAGTAATCTTAGGGGTTAAAAATATAGTTGTAGGAGACTCCTATAGGCTGTACTTTTTTAGCCTTTTAGGATGCTTTTTACTAAATTACTATATATCTGTCTTTGTTAGTCTAGCAGTAGTATTATTTTATTTTGGTTTTAACTTTATATTGGGCAAGGACTTAAAAAGTTTAGTATTAAAGGGGTTAAAGACCCTTTACTATTCTATTTGCTGTGCTTTAATTGGTGCTTTTATACTACTTCCAACTGCCATAGGTCTAAGTAGAGTATATAAATCAGCCAGCCCTTTTTCAGGAGAGGTAAAACTAATTAAGAATTTCCATGACTTAATGGCAAATTCACTGGCCTTTAACTACTCCACAGTAAGGGATGGTCTTCCCAATATTTACAGTGGGCTTATTATTATATTCTTTATATTTATCTATCTTTTCACCAAGGGTATTTTAAGAAGAGAAAAGTTTGCAACATCATTTTTCATAATCTTCTTGTATCTAAGCACCAATGTAAATGTTCTTGACTATATATGGCATGGCTTTAGATACTCCAATATGCTACCCTCAAGGTTTACGTTTATACTTGCATTTGTTGTGGGAGTAGTATGTTACAAAACCTTTAAAAACTTAGAATATGATAATATAAAATTGGTCCTACCCTTTGGAATATTGGCTCTTTTAATAATTTATTTCTTAGGAACAAAGAGACAGTGGCAGATAAATGTGGCAAATATACTTCTAATGACAGGATATATAACCCTAAGCTATTTTGTCATTAGGAAAAAAAAGATTGCAAAAGTGTTACTCTGTGGACTTTTAAGCCTTGAACTAATTATAAATATATGTGTCGGAGTGTTCTCTGGCGGGACTACGGATTACTACGACTTTATCAAGTACCAAGAGGAGATAGATGCGCTAAAGTCGGGGATTAAGGACAAGGACTTCTATAGGTCCGAAGTGATGGACAGGTTTACCTTTAATGACCCAGCTCTTTATTCCTACAATGGACTTTCCATGTTTTCATCTACACTAGACAAGAGGATATCAATATTTTTAGAAAATATGGGGCATAGTTCGAGTCCCTTGGGAAATAGGATTTACTATAATTACACGACTCCTATTTTAAACTCCTTTTTAAATATTAAATATCTGTATCAAAAGGAGACGGATGTAGAGGTTTTTGGATTTGATAGGATTAGACAGGTAGGAGCTGTAACCCTATTGGAAAATAGGTTTTCTCTTCCTCTAGCCTTTGAACCTAGAGGCGATATAAATAGGGTTAATTATAAATATGATAATATTGAAAATCAAGAAGAATTATTGACGCTTCTCTCTGGAAGAGAAGATAAGATCTTCACTCCTGTAGAAAGGATTGGACAACAGGGAAAAGATCTGGAAATAACCGAGAGTTTAGAGGATAAAGTTTTTTACACCATACCAGATGAAGATGAAAAAACTTTAATTTTAGAATATGAAGCGCCAGAGGATGGTTACTATTATTTTGATTCAGATAGTATTGAAGACAATAAGTTCACTGTGGACATTTATGGTGAGTTGACGGAATTTGATATTAGAAACAAAAATATAACCGGCGGTATCTTCATGGAAAAGGGAACTTATTTTAAAATCAAATTAAATATCATTAAGGACGACGATGGCCAGTTTGGGTTTAGAGTGTTTAAACTTAATGAAGAGGCCTTTATCAGAAGTTATGAAGAGATATTGAAAAATCTTGGTGAAAATATAAAGATAGAAAAAGAAATTGTCACTTTTGATATAAATACGGACAATGGCAAGATTTTGACCTCAATACCATATAATGAAGGCTGGAGAGCTTTTGTTAATGGAGAAGAGGTTGAGACGGAAGAATTCTATGAGGCGTTTTTGATGATCGAAGGGGAAAAGGGAAAAAATCATGTAAAGTTAAAGTATAGTCCATCAGGTTTTAACCTTGGCATGGGCCTTAGTATTTCAACTATAATAATGCTTATGATTTTAAAAAAGAAAACTTTAGCAAAACTCATAGGATTTAGTCGTTAATCATAGGTTAAAAGTGAAGAGATAATTAGAAAGGATATCAATGGAAGTTAGGGAAATTAAGACTTTTAAAGATTTTGAAAATTCTTTTAAGGATATAGAAAGGCTTTGGGAAAACTGTAATGAAAAGAGGATTTTTTATTCACCTATTTTTTTAAGACAGTATTTAAAGTCCTATAGAGATGAAAATTTACATTATCTATTAATGTACCATAATAACAGACCTTCGTTACTTGCTCCCCTTGAAGTTATAGAACGAAAGAAGGGTTTTATAAGGTGGAGGGAGCTTAGATTTGCCATAGAAGGGGATTTTAAGAACTTTATCTTGGATAATACTTTAGACAATGAGGATACTCTATTGAAGAATATCTTTAAATATATGGATAAATTGGAAATCGATAGAATTTCGCTGGACAATATTTTACCAAGAACCAATCTTTGTAGCTATCTACTTAAAAACCAAAGATATAATCCCCATATCCACCATCAAAATATGGTTCCAATACTTGACTTTAGCTCTTTTGAAAGCTTTGAGTCCTTTGAAAAGACTTTTCCAGCTAATACAAGAAAATACAAAAACAAGTTGCTTAGAGAAAAAAATGTGGAATTTGAGATAATAGATGATATGAATGAAAAAGTTTACGAAGAAATAAAAAATCTTCATATCTTGGAGAAGGATTTTTTGAAAAAATCTGGCCGCAAAGAGAGATATTCCCTATATGAGGAGGAAAATAGAGAGGATTTTATAAAAAATATACAACTGAAATCAAAATCCGTCAGATTATTCATACTTAGGGACAAGGACAATGGAAATATTATCGCCTATAGAAATTGTTACATTGACAAAAATGAACTTGTATCATGGAATACTGCCTATAATCCAGATTTTAGAGACTACAGTTTGAGTAATGCGATATTTTATTTTATCTTCAAAAGTTTTTTCAATCAAGATAATTTTACAAAATTCAACTTTGGAGTAGGGGGATACCCTTGGAAATTTGGCTATGCCAACGACTTTACAAATGTCTACAGACTGGACTATTTTAAAACGGAAAAGGGTCAGAGAGTAAAGAAGATGATTGGATTTAAAAGTGCATTGGAGGGATAGGGGATGTGGAAAGACAATTTAGCTAAATTACTATACTATCCCATCAAATGGTATAACCTTATTAATATTAAAAAAATTTATAGGGCTAAGAAACTAAAGGGAAAGACTAGAAAACTTCAAGTACCTTTAGGGGACACATTGGTGATTTCACCCCATGTGGATGATGAAAGTATTGGTCTTGGCGGGCTTTTATTAAACAATTATGACTTCAATAAAAAAGTGGATTTAATATACCTAACTGACTCATCTGGGTCAAAGTCTAAGGGGAAGGAAGATATAAAATCCATTAGAGAAAGAGAAGCAAGAAGTCTTGTAAAGAAATTAAATTTGAGATCTCTCAAAATTTTTTCTGCAAAAAATAACCATGTTGATAGATATACAAAGGAAACATGTGAGGAGCTTAGAGGTTTTTTACAAGGGAGAACCTATGAAAAAATCTTTATAGTTTCTCCCTTCGACTCTCATTATGAACATAGATGGACTAATTATATATTTAGTAATGTGGCAAAAACGTTAAATATATCATCTAGAATCTACCTATATGAAGTCAGTAATTTTTTGCCTGATAATTTAATAAACTGCCACAGTGTTTTTAATGGAAGAGAAAAAGAAGGGCTCTTTAAAATTTTTGAAAGTCAAACAGTGGCCATGGACTTCGATATTTTCCTACAGTTAAATAAGTACAAGTCCATTAGTATAGGTGAAAATGGATTTGTGGAATACTTTAGTGAACTCGATATTTCAGATTATATCATTTTAGTCGATGAAATCGACGACAAAAAGATTCAGGAAAAACTACCTAGAAGAATCGCCAATCATAGAACCTTTTATAAGGTTTTACGGGATAATAAATAAACAAGCACTTTTTTCAAAGTGCTTGTTTTTAAAATCAAAAGAACTTATGGAAGTCTAATTTCCACATCTACCCTCTTGTCAATTCCCCTTGTGTTTATATATAGCACAAGGGTTTTTTCTCCTTTAGCATAGGAGTAGGGGTAGTACATATCCTGTTTAAATTCAATTTCTTCTGTGGCTTTAAAACTTCCGATTTCTACATCATCCCTATACAAAAAGACCTTATCCATACCCTCGACGGAATATCCTGCGGTTATTCCAGGGGCCAAATGAAAGTATAATTCATATTCATGTTCTTTTTCATCCTTTGCAGTTATAGAAGTTTGTATATTTATCTTATTTAAATTATCATCAAAATCTATGTCTCTTTTTACATCTGCTTTAGAAGACCTTCTAGTGATAGCGGACATTTTATTTTCTCCAAGATCAAACATCTCTCCATCTTGAACACTTGGGTCTATGGACTCCTCTTTGTCTATTACCACAGTGTTGTGGGCAGGGTAAGTACGAACATACTTTGTCAAAGGGTTGTCCCAATCGTATCCGATTTTCCCAGCTTCTGTTATAATATCTCCGTTTTTATATAGCCAAAAGGACAAGTCATCATCGTGATGATGGTAGGTAAGATAAGAATTTCCCCTAAGTAGCAAGTAAGAATCTCTATTTTTATAAATATCATATCCTGACTTTAAAAATTTCTGTCTTTTTTCATCTAAAGCCTTCCTCAGCTCCTTATTGGAATAGAAGTCATTTAAGTCTGGCTTATATTTCTTAGTATCTCCAATATTTGGAACATATCCATTTGGAAGCAGTATAGCCTTTGAATAATTAACGGAATTTCTATACACATTTCTTAATTCGTCATATTTTGAAAAGTCGCTTTCTTGACTTGAGCGAAAAAAATCCTTCAATATATATAACATTTCAAAGTGATATTCCGGGGAGTTTTCCAGATGAACCCCCTCATCGGAGAAGGATCCTAAAAAATACTCTTCTAGCCTGCTCGAAGAAAGCGTAACATACTCTTCTTTACTAAAGGCCTTTCCATAGGAATATAGTGAAAGGTCTTGGAACATACCGTGATTGTTAAAACCGGTGTACATTTCAGTAGACAATTTATCCGTTGTAAACTCAAGATGGTCTCTGAGCTTTTTTAACTTAGAGTCTTCAAGGTGGGTCTTTGCTACCTTGTAAAATCTAACTATATTCAATACCCTTTGAGCTGTAGCCTCGTCATGCCAAGGCATATTGTATATGGGATCAAAATCATAGGGGCATTGGTTCATAAAATCCTCAAGATATTCATAGCCCTTATCTAAATAAATGGTTTTATTTGTTTGTTCATATGCATTTATCAAATCATTTAGCATAAAGAAAGAATACAGATATCTTTGATCGGATCTGTTTTCTTCTTTAAATTTATTCATATCTCCATTATAGGTCCAATAATTATCTTCTTTCGATGGAATTATTATCTTATTGTTTAAAAGGTTTTCTGACTCCTTTAAGTAATTCTTAGAAAAAGTTTCCCTTCTCAGTCCCGATTTTTTAACATATAGATTTCTTGCTTGATAATCCCTTTGGAAGAACAAGTCCACTATCAAGGGGACTGTTACAATGGATAGTAGTAGAAGACCTAACGTTAGGATATATGAATAAAAATCAATCTTAATTTTCTTCTTCAATCTTAACTCCTAATATTATCCTATCAACCATTATAGCATATATTATAAAATAAAGAAAGGGTATAAAGTTATTTTTTTGGTTTAAGGGCAATTAACCCAGAATTACTAGGATGCTTTTGAATTACGCCTATTTAGAGCTATAAATAGGACATACGTACAAGAAAATAAAATAATGACTTATAGACATTGACAGGAACAATTTAACCAGATACACTTATAATAAAATAAAATAAAAACAGACGGAAAATTATAAGTGAATTTTATTGAGGAGGAAATATGATTAAAAATAAAAGGATAGTTTCTATTTGTTTAGCAACTATTTTATTAAGCTCTATAGCTTTTTCATCAATCTCTTTTGCAAATTCTTCAAATAAGGTTGAAGAACTTAAAAATAATATAGCTAATAATATATCACAAGATACATTTGCAAATCTTTCAGAAGAATCAATGTATAAAATATTAAATGCAGTAAATGACATACCTCAAGAAATGTTAAATAGAGGTAATTTTGATGAAATAAGTAAATATTTGAAATCTAAAGGTATAAACTTTGTACTTAAGGATGAAGAGCTACTTCAAATTCAAAGTTTCTGGGGCTGTGTTGGGGCGATAACTTGGGCAGTCGGAACTACTGCTTTGGGAGTTGGATTATTAGCAAAATTAAAAAAATTTATTGCTATTTCAGGAGGAGTTAAAGCTGCTGCAACCGCATTAATCGCAATAGCACGACAAGGTGCTACCATAGAAAACATTAATAGATTTGGTTCAACATTAGTAAGTATTGGAGGTACAATCTTAGGAATAAAGGAAATCAAAGAAGAATGCTTCTAAATAAAAATAGGAAATTCCTATACATTCAAATATTATTATTAATAATATATCTGATTTTAGGCCATTTCTTTGATGTCAATATGATGGGCATAGTAGCAATAATTATGGCTATTATTGCAAATTTAATTCCAGAAAAAAATAGGTGGATAAGGTTAGGAGTAATCTTGTTGACTATATCATCTATATTTCTGTTATTATCCTAATGTGTTTTAAAATACTGAATAATTCAATACAAATACTTATTCATACAACTTAAGACTCACTGAAAATAAAAAGTACAATCATAACAATAATTTTCTGTCTATGTTTAGAACTCCTAATTTTTCAAATAGAAAAATTAGGAGTTCTTTTAATAGAGACATTAATGTGATAAATCAAAATAGTATCTAATGCTTAAATAAAAACATCAATATAGAAAGACAAGAAGGAAACGTGGTCAAAACATATAAGATATCATATTCTAGATACGTGAAACCTAACCTATTTTGATATTAGTGACATACTACTTTGCATTTATCTAAAGTCCTAGTATATGGCGGTGTTTATGTATTTTATAACACCGTTAGTATATAATGGAGTTAAGACTATAGTTGTTGAGGAGGAAAAATGACAAAAGCATATGATAGAGTTAAAACTTGTTATGAAAGTCTAAAGGACAAAATTCCATTCGAACCGAAAGTGGCTTTGGTGCTAGGTTCAGGTCTAGGAGATTTTGCCCAGGAGTTAACGATAGAGGCAACTATCGATTATGTGGATATTGACGATTTTCCAAAGTCCACAGTTATGGGACATGTTGGAAGATTTGTGTTTGCAAAGGTTGATGGAGTTCCAACTGTAATTATGCAAGGGCGTGTCCACTATTATGAAGGATATAGAATGGAAGATGTTGTACTTCCTGTTAGACTGATGAAAGAGATGGGAGCTAAGGCGCTCTTTTTAACAAATGCGGCAGGTGGTTGCAATAAAGCCTTTAAACCTGCTGATTTAATGGTTATAACGGATCATATTAGCTGTTTTGTTCCATCACCTTTAATTGGAGAAAATGAAGAGAGATGGGGCACTAGATTTCCAGATATGTCTAAAGTCTATGATAGAGAATTCATTGGCCTAATCGAAGACAGTGCTAAAGAGATAGATTTTAAACTTCAAAAAGGAGTCTATTTACAAACTTCCGGCCCAAACTTTGAAACTCCTGCTGAGGTTAAGATGGCAGGAATATTAGGTGCCGATGCAGTTGGAATGTCCACTACGGTTGAAGCCATGGTAGCAGTTCATATGGGGATGAAGGTTTGTGGCATATCCTTTATAAGTAACTTGGCTTCAGGATTGTCTGATAATCCACTAACCCATGAGGAGGTCAATGAAAATGCCAAGATTGTAGCTCCTAAGTTTAAGGAATTGGTAAAGGTATCGATAGGTAAGATTGGAAAAAGTATTTAACTATGAAGGCGCTGTATTTTAATAAGGGGACATTGGAATTTAAATCGGACTACCCAAATCCTAGGAGAAATGATGATGAGGCCTTGATCAAGGTTTTATATGTTGGTATTTGTAATACAGACAGGGAGATATTAAAGGGATATAGGCCGGATTTTAAAGGGGTCCTAGGACACGAATTCGTTGGAGAAGTTGTAGAGTCAGGGGACAGTGAGCTTTTAGGAAAAACAGTTGTTGGTGAAATAAACCAAGGTTGTGGCTGGTGTAAATATTGTACTAAGGGCATGGAAAAACACTGTATAAATAGAAAAGTTCTTGGAATTTCTGGTCATGATGGAACCTTTGGCGAGTATTTGACTTGGCCCAATAGGCTTTTACATGAGGTAGACAAAAGCTTAGATAAGCGTGAGGCGCTATTTACAGAACCTTTGGCGGCGGCTTTGGAAATTTGTGAACGGGAAAATATTAAACCAAGTTCTAAGGTGCTTCTTATAGGAGATGGAAGGCTTTCCTTTATGATCGGTCAGGTTATTTCCTTGACTGGTGCTGATTTAACTGTTCTAGGTAGACATGAGGATAAACTTCGTTCCTTTAAACCCTTTGCAAATGTTATAATGGAAACAGATAGTACTTTTCCAATTGTAATTGATGCAACTGGAAATCCTTCTGGGATAAAAAGGGCTATGGAGTTGGTGGAAAACGCTGGAAAGATTGTAGTAAAGTCCACATATACTGAAAATATAGAACTTGACCTTTCTGAAATTGTAGTAAGGGAAATAAGTATTTCTGGTTCCAGATGTGGTCCCTTTAGACCGGCACTTAACTTGCTAAAAAAGGGCTATGTATCCTTTCCAGAAATAGAATTTTATCCTTTGGAAGAGTATAAAAGGGCTTTTGAGTCCAGGAGCTTTAAAGTGGGTTTTGAATTTTAGGAGGACCAATGAAACCTAGTAATATTTTTTTAAGCGAAGAAGACAATCTGATAATTCTGGATCAGACTAAGCTTCCCAATGAGGAAGTCTATATCCAATTGGATGATGTTGATCAGATGTATGATGCAATCTTTCATTTAAAGGTTAGGGGAGCGCCAGCCATTGGAATATGTGCAGGTTACTCCATGTATATCCTAGGAAAGAATTATAATTTTGAGAATATGGATGAATTTAAAGAGCAGTTTTTAAAGGATTCCGACTATTTAAACTCTTCTCGTCCAACTGCAGTAAACTTGTCCTGGGCATTGAATAGGATGAATGAACTGGTTGAAAATTTTGATAAGGATAATATAAAAGAACTTGTAGAAAGATTGAGAGATGAAGCGATAAAGATACAAGAGGAAGACATTTTAATGTGTAAATCCATTTCGGAACATGGCTTGTCTCTACTGGAAGACGGGATGGGGCTTTTGACCCATTGTAATGCAGGACCAATGGCAACATCTCTTTATGGAACTGCCCTTGGACCGATGATTTTAGGAAGGCAAAGGGGCTATAACTTCCATGTTTTTGTAGATGAGACAAGACCTCTTCTTCAAGGGGCTAGGCTAACATCCTACGAGCTAGACAAGGAAGGGATTGACACTACACTAATCTGCGATAATATGGCAAGTATTGTAATGAAGTCAGGGAAAGTTCAGGCTGTCCTTGTAGGCTGTGATAGAATTGCTGCAAATGGGGATGTGGCCAATAAAATAGGAACAAGTGGGGTTGCTGTTTTGGCAAAATATTATGGCATTCCATTTTATGTTCTTGGACCGACTTCTACTTTGGACTTAGATTGTAAGTCTGGAGAAGAGATCACAATTGAACTTAGGCCTGAAGATGAAATCAGATCTAAGTGGTATGAAAAACCTATGGCACCTAAGGGTGTTAAGGCATATAATCCAGCCTTTGATGTAACAGATCATAGCTTGATAACGGCAATAATTACAGAAAAAGGTATTTGTAGACCTCCATATGAGGAGAGTTTACAGGAAATAATGAAAAAATAATAGGGGGAAAGAGATGAAGAGAAAGAGTATAGTTTTAATTGCTCTATTACTTGTACTATCCTTTGGCTTAACTTCATGTAAGCCTGCAGGAAGTGATGGAACAGATGGTACTGGAAATGGAGCTAAGAAGGAAGGACTTAATATAGCAATAGTTTCAAGTCCTTCAGGTGTGGACGATGGTAGTTTTAACCAAGACAATTACAATGGGGTTTTGGCCTTTATAGAAAATCATCCAGAATCCAAGGTTACTCCTGTTAAGGAACCTACAGGAGACCCAGCTGCAGGGGTGAAACAGGTTGCAGACATTGTAGCGGACTATGATGTTATAGTTGCTTGTGGATTCCAGTTTGCTGGAATTGGGGATGTTGCTGAAGAAAATCCTGACACCCAATTTATTTTGGTGGACTCCTACCCAACTGTTGGTGGAGAAGAAAAGGTTGTTGAAAATGTATATGCAATGCAATTTGCTGAGCAAGAATCTGGATTTTTTGCTGGAGTAAGTGCTGCCTTGGAGACAAAAACTGGTAAGGTTGCCGTTGTAAATGGAATAGCATTTCCATCAAATGTCAACTATCAATACGGTTTTGAAGCAGGAGTAAACTACGCTGTTAAGCACCTAGATGCAAAGGCTGAATTGGTAGAGCTTCCTTCCTATGCTGGAGAGGACGTTACTGGTAAGAATGTCGGAGGTAATTACATTGGAAACTTCAACGATGAAGCTAAAGGTAAAGTTGTTGGAGAAGCTTTGATAAAAGAAGGCGTAGACATTATGCTAGTTGCAGCCGGTGGTTCTGGTAATGGTGTGTTCACAGCTGCAAAAGAAGCTAAAGATGTTAAAGTAATCGGTTGTGACGTCGATCAGTTTGACGATGGTAAAACTGGTTCTGGAAATGTAATATTAACTTCTGTATTAAAGGTAATGCATATGAATGTTGAAAAACAACTAAATGCTATTGCTGATGGAAGTTTTAAAGGAGAAAATGCTCTTTTACATGCTGATAGTGACTCTACAGGATATGTAAAAGAAGAGGGAAGACATCAGTTGTCAAAGGAGACTTTGGATAGTCTTGAAAAAGTTTATGGAGAAGTAAAATCTGGAAATATTGTACCTCCTTCAAACTTTAGCGATGAAACTCCTGAAGAATTTAAAGGACTTTAAATAAAAAGGTTGCCTTAGGGCAACCTATTACATATATGTGCAGGAGGTAAAAATGTCAGAGTATATTGTTGAAATGCAAAATATAACCAAGAGATTTCCTGGTATTGTTGCAAATGACAATGTGACGATAAAGGTAAAAAAAGGTGAAATCTTTGCCTTATTAGGGGAGAACGGAGCAGGAAAATCCACGTTGATGAGTATGCTTTTTGGAATGTACGAGCCGGATGAAGGGCGTATATTGATAAATGGGAAAGAAGAGCGTATAACATCCCCGAATATTGCAACGGATTTAAATATTGGAATGGTGCACCAACACTTTAAATTGGTTCCAAACTATACGGTTGCTGAAAATATTATTATGGGAATTGAACCGCAGAAAAAGGCCCTTGGTATTTTTCCCTATGTGGATATGAAATTGGCAAATAAGAAAGTTCAGGAGATTTCTACTAAATTTGGATTGGAAGTGGATCCTAAATCTAAAGTTGAAGATTTAAATGTTTCAGTTCAGCAGAGGGTTGAGATATTAAAAATGCTTTATCGAGAGTCTGAAATATTGATTTTTGATGAGCCTACAGCGGTTTTAACTCCTCAAGAAATAGAGTTTTTGCTTGATATTATCATTGCCTTAAAAGAGTCGGGAAAGACGATTTTACTTATTACCCATAAGTTGGATGAGATAAAAAAAGTTGCTGACCGATGTGGGATTTTAAGAAGGGGTAAGTTGATAGATGTTGTAAATACCAAGGATGTAACTAAAAAAGAGCTTTCATCTTTAATGGTTGGAAAGGACATTGAGCTTACTTTAAAAAAGGAAGTAGGAAATTACGGTAAAGAAGTACTAGAAGTAAAAAATCTCACTGTGGAAAATAAGGACAAGGTAGAAGTTGTAAAAGACGTTTCCTTCAATGTTAGGGAAGGAGAGATAATGGCGATTGCAGGGGTGTCCGGGAATGGACAAATCGAACTTGCAGATGCCATCGCCGGAATGATGGAAGTGAAATCTGGACAAATCTTTTTATTGGGAGAAGATATTACAAATGCTCCTATAAGGGATAGGAATAAGAGGGGAATATCATATATCCCTGAAGATAGACAGGATGTAGGACTTATTATGGACTTTGATTTAGAGTCTAATCTTTCATCAAAAAACTACTATAAAGAAAATTTTTCTAAATCTGGTATTCTAAATTACAAAAAGATAAGTTCATACGGAAATGACCTAATAGACAAATACGATATAAGATCTGGACAAAGAGGTTCCACAATTGTAAGGTCTATGAGTGGAGGAAACCAACAAAAGGCAATTATCGGAAGGGAGATAGAACAGGATACTCCGCTACAGATATATGTACAGCCTACAAGGGGGCTGGATATTGGTGCTGTAACCAATATTCATAGATATATTCTTGAAGAGAGGAAGAAGGGTAAGGCTATTTTATTGATTTCCTTAGAACTGGAAGAAGTAATGAACCTAGCCGACACCATAGGTGTAATTTACAATGGCGAAATTTTAAAAATCGAGGAAGCTTCAAAACTTTCTAGTACTGAAGTGGGAGCCTATATGATGGGAGTAAAAGATGATGAGAGAGAATAAAAAAAGTTTATTTAATGATCCAAAAAAACAAAATATTCTTATACCAATACTTGCAATACTATTATCCCTTGTAGCAGCTGCAGTAATTTTACTTATCTTGGGCAAGAATCCACTTTCTGCTTTTTACAATCTATTACAGGGTTCCGGACTGGCACCAAAAGCAAGATATGCTACAGGAAAATCCATGGTTACCGACTTTACGGATTTTCTAAATTCCCTTACACCTATGATATTTGCATCTTTAGCTGTAATGGTGGCTTTGAAGGGAGGCTTATTTAATATAGGTGTTTCTGGACAGATGCTTGTGGCAGGATTTGTAACGACGATTTTAATAGGTTATTCGGATTTAAATGCCTTTATTGCAAAGCCTCTTGTCATCATTATAGGTTTTGTAATCGGTGCATTAGTAGGTGGACTTATTGGGTTTTTAAAATATAAATTCAATATAAATGAAGTTGTCTCTTCGATTATGATAAATTATATTGCTCAATATGTAATTTCCTTTTTTATCAACACCAAGTATGTGGACCCGGTAAGTAGGCAGTCGAAAAATATTGGACCAAGTGCAAGACTTACTCTAATGAATATGAAGCTTGGAGGATTTAAGATAAATATTCCCCTTGCCATAGTATTGGCTCTAATCACAGTATTTGTAATTAGATTTATCATAAATAAAACCGTAATGGGTTTTGAAATAAAATCCGTGGGAAGTGGGATTCTTTCATCAAAGTATATCGGAATAGATGTCAATAGAAAAATCCTTCAGACAATGCTGATATCTGGAGGTTTAGCAGGTTTGGCCGGGGTTACTTACTATCTAGGATTTTACAGTTCAATCAGACCAAATGTGTTGCCTTCAGTTGGTTTTGATGCCATAGCGGTGTGTTTGCTTGGTAACTCTTCATCTATAGGAATAGTATTTGCCTCCTTTATCATAAATCTAATCAGTGAAGGTGGAAACTATATGAGCTCCCAGGCTGGAGTGGACAGGGAGATTTCAGCTGTAATTACAGGACTCATACTTTTATTTAGTGCCTGTGGGGCTTATATTAAATATAAACTGAATGATGTTAATAAAGAAAAACAAAACAGAAAAATCCTTGAAGAGAAGGAGGGAGAAAATGCTTAAGACTATTATTATTGACGGTATGTCCTTTGCCCTACCTCTTTTCATAATGGCAATAGGTGGAATATATAGTGAAAAGTCAGGAATTATAAATTTGGCACTGGAGGGATTGCAGGGGTTTGGCGCCTTTGGTGGAGCATTATTTGCCGTTTTGGCTATACAGTTCTTAGGTCTTGACGGAAGGACAACTTACTACTTGGCCCTTGTGGTAGCCATGTTATCAGGAATGTTATATTCAATGCTTCATGGACTCCTATGTATAAAATTTAAGGCGGATCAAGTTATTTCCGGGGTTGTAATAAATATATTGGCATTAGCCCTTACAACTTTTTTAACAAAACAGATAAATAAAGGAGTTTTTAATAATCCTTCCGATAAATTTGTACTGGATGTTTCCGATAGAATTACAATACCATTTTTATCTCAGATACCTATAATAGGTGGATTTTTTTCAAAGATCTATCCCTTTGAGATAATTATAGTGGTAATTTCTATAATCGCTTGGTACATCCTCTATAGGACAAGATATGGTTTACATTTAAGAGCCTGTGGAGAAAATCCAAACTCAGCTGATGCTGCGGGGATTGACGTGGCAAAGACGAGGTTTATTGCGGTGTTGTTCTCTGGAGCTCTTTCTGGACTGGCCGGAATTAGCTTTGCCTATTCTATTTCTACAAACTTTTCAGCAGGACTATTTGTAGGCTATGGTTATCTATCGATTGCAGCGCTGATTTTTGGAAATTGGACTATAATACCGACTTTGGGAGCTTGTCTATTATTTGGCTTTGCAAAGTCAACAGGATTTCAAGTGATACAGATTTTAAAACTTCCTAGTAGCTATTCCAATTTAATTATGGTCTTACCATATCTATTAACTCTACTATTGTTGGTGTTCTTCAGTAAAAGCAATAGGGCACCGAAAGCACTAGGGGAAATATATGATAAAGGAAAGAGGTAATAATGAATATTAGATTTTACAATGGTAAGGTTCTTACCATGGCAGATGGATATGATATTTTAGAGAAGGAACTTTGGGTTCAGGGAAATAAGATAACCTATATAGGTGAAAAGGTGGACTCTGACATAACCTGGGACGAGGAGATAGACCTAGGTGGAAATCTTTTAATGCCTGGATTTAAAAACGCCCATACCCATACGGCAATGACCTTTTTAAGATCAAACGCCGATGACTATCCACTACACCAGTGGCTGACAGAGCATATTTTCCCTAGAGAAGCTCAACTCAATGGAGATGACGTATATTGGCTTTCTATTTTAGGAATTATGGAGTACTTGACTTCAGGTATTACAGCAAACTTTGATATGTACTTTCCAGAGGATAAAATTGTAAAGGCTTCAGTTGATACAGGTTTTAGAACCGTACTATGCGGTGCTTTAAATAACTTTGTATCATCTATTGAAAACATGGAATACTCCTATTTGAAATACAACGATGAAAAATATAAGGGACTTATATCCTATATGCTTGGATTTCATGCGGAATATACCACCTCAGAAGAATTGCTTAAAAATATTGCAGAGTTGGCAAAAAAATATAAAGCACCGGTGTGGACCCATAACTCTGAAACAAGAAGTGAAGTAGAGGATTGTATCGAGCGATATGGTAAAAGTCCTACAAAATTATTTGATGAACTTGGAATTTATGACTTTGGAGGCGGTGGATACCACTGTGTCTATTTGAATGAAGAGGACATGGAGATATTCAAAGAAAAAAATCTTTATGTAGTAACGAATCCTTCATCAAATATAAAGCTTGCTTCAGGAATTGCACCGATTGAAAAATTTGTAGAAAAGGGAATACCTGTGGGAATTGGAACGGATGGACCTGCAAGTAACAATGCATTGGATATGTTTAGAGAGATGTTTTTAGTTTCTGGACTTACAAAAGTGAACAATATGAATGCGGCCATTTTAGACGGAAACGAAGTGTTAAAGATGGCAACGGTAAATTCCGCCCATGCAATGGGACTTAAGAACTGTGATGTACTTTCCGAAGGAAAGCTTGCAGACTTGATTGTAATAGATTTAAATAGACCTAATATGAGACCGATTAACAATATCTCAAAGAATATAGTCTATAGCGGAAGTAAAGAAAATATAAAGCTTACCATGGTAGATGGAAAGATTCTTTATCGTGATGGAAAGTTTAATATTGGCTTTGATGAGAATGAAATTTATGATAAAGCTCAAGAAATAGCGGAAAGAATTAAATAGTTACATTTTTGTAACAAACTGGTAAAATAATATAGGATTTTTAGAGGAAAATGTTTGAGAATCTGTAGGTGGGTATAAATACAATAACAAGAAGTTGAAACAAAGTACGAAATTGAAAGTCGATTTCAGTATTGTTAATTAAAGCAAATGCTTCGAATTATAAGTTTATAACAATTTATGGAAAAGTGTTTGTAATAATTAAAAGTTCGACATCTTGTTAAGGATGAAGGACCCGAACCTACGATTTAATCTAACAAAAAATTGTTGGACGGGAAAAGAGAAAGCAGTAGATCTTAGAACCATATCATAAAGAGATTTATTAGTGATAAAGGCTAAGGATAGCTTCAAAAATTAAAACCTAAGAACACAACTGAATATGTATTTTGAACCAAACAGAGTTGTACCCTATAAGTTAAGATTTATAGGAACATGAAGAAGATATTGAATAATGACAGTATCTAATCTTAGATGATTGAAAGAATCTAAGAAAAAAATTTATCTTTTGAGTAGCTTTAGAAATGATTTTCTAAAGGTATGAACAGAAGATAAGTAACTATTATTAAAGAAACCCTACGAAAGGATTTGATAATAGGTGATAGAACCTAAAAGTTCATGTAGGTTCGGGTTTGGATTCCATTAAAAGGGATAAGACAGAAAAAAGAAACTGTACTTATCCCTTTTATAATGAAATTTTAAATTGAATTACTGGGACTATCTGGGAGATAGGCTGGTTCTGATCTTTAGGGTATAATAAAAAGGATTAGAAAATTCAAGTGCTAATAGAGATAAGATTTTTAAAAAATTATTAGTAGATAGAAAGGGTGAAAATATGGCGAAGCAGTACACAAAGGAATTGATAAAAAAAGAATTTATAAAACTTGTTTCAAAGAGACCTTTAAAAAATATTACAATAGATGAACTTTCTCAGAACTGTGAAATAAATAGGAATACTTTTTACTATCACTATGAGGATATCTACATGCTAGTTCGAGAGATTTTAAATGATGAGCTTATTAAGTTAGATGAAGAATTTAATAATACTCTATCCTGGGAGGAAAGTTTTATTCTTGCAATCTCCTTTATATTGGAGAATAAAAAAGCCACTTTAAACATCTTTAGATCCATTGACCAACAGTATATCGATAATTATCTATATGAAACCTGTGGAAGGGTTATGGACAAGTTTATAGAAAATGAATGTAAAATAAAAAATATAAAACCAAAGGAAGAAGACATTAAACTAATCAGAAGCTTCTATCAATTTGCATTAATCGGTTTTTTAAATCACTGGATAGAAGAGGGTTTAAAGGACGACCCTCAGGAATATATAAATCGTCTTGGAAAGCTTTTTGAAGGAAATATCGAAAGATCCTTACGCATTAGTGAGGGGGATAGTTTTTAGTTAAATATTTTTGAATGTTTAATACTTTGGCCTTTTTAAAATAATACCTGAAATTCAAACATTTTATTTTGATGATTTAATCATTTAACAAGAGGGAAACGATATCCATTTAAACGAAATTACCTCCATGTTACTATCTAATTAAGATATCAGATGATATCAAATATACAAGGAGGTAATATTATGGATTTCAAAACTTATGATAGTAGACTTAGACTTTGTAATGGAGATTATAACAGACTAGTAAACTCTAGAAAGCCTAGTGGAATTGAAGATAAGAAGGCATATATTATAGGTGCTGATCTTGGAGGGCTGTGTGCGGCTGGATTTCTTATCAAAGATGCAAAGATGGACCCTTCAAAGATTATTTTCTTGGAAAAGGATGAAGTTCCTGGAGGCGCTTTAGATGGTAAGGTCTTAGACAACTTTGGATATGTTGCAAGGGGCGGAAGAGAAATGGGTCATCACTTTGAAGTTCTATGGGACTTGTTAAGTGTAATTCCTTCAAGGGAAGATCCTAATATGAGTATTCTTGATAATCTATACTATACAAATCTTGATGACCCTAACTATAGTAATTGTAGAATTACAGAAAAGCAAGGTCATAGGTATGATAATGCTAAGTTTAATCTTTCTCAAGAGGTGATTCAAGAGATTGCTCATCTTCAACTAACTCCTGATGAAAAGCTGCAAGGCATTTCGGTTGAAGAGATTATGTCAGAAGAATTTCTAGAAAGTGATTTTTGGACATATTATAGATCTATGTTCGCATTTGAAAACTGGCATAGTGTATTGGAGCTTAAATTATATATTAATAGGTTTATACACCATGTAGGAGGTTTACCTGATTTATCTGCTTTACAATTTACAAGATATGATCAATACGAGTCAATAGTAATCCCTATGATGAATTGGTTGAAGGAGAAGGGTGTTAAAACAGAATATTCTACCGATGTTTATGACATTGAATTTGATTTAAGTGACAATAAAAAAGTTGCGACCAAGATAGTTGCAAAGGATGCTAATACTGGTGAGGATAAATCAATTAAATTGACAGAAGATGATTTGATTTTTGTAACTACGGCGTCAATTGTAGAATCTTCAGCTTATGGTACTAATGATAAACCGGTAGATGTAAATGAAAACTTAGAGGGGAATTTTAGATTATGGAGAAATATTTCTAAAAAATCTGAAGAATTTGGTAGACCAGAAGTGTTTTGTGATAATGTTGAAAAGACAAATTGGGAGTCCGCTACAATTACAGTGAAGAGCAAGGAAATTGCTGAATATATTCAAAAAATTACTAGAAGAACACCTTATGGTGGAAAGGTGGTAACTGGAGGTATTGTAACTGTCAAGGACTCTAATTGGTTGTTGAGTTGGACCATAAATAGACAAGGGCAATATATTGAACAACCTGAAGATGAAATTGAAGTTTGGGTATATTCTTTATTTACAGATAAACCAGGAAACTACGTGAAAAAGAACATGGTGGATTGTACTGGAGAAGAAATAGCCAAGGAATGGTTATATCATATTGGAGTACCTGAGACCAAGATAGTGGAGTTGGTAAAAGATACTAGCACGATTCCTGTGTTCATGCCTTTTATTACTTCACAATTTATGCCAAGGAGTTTTGGGGATAGACCATATGTTGTTCCTAAGGATGCAGTTAACTTTTCATTCCTAGGTCAATTTGTAGAAACTTTAGATAAACCAGGAAGAGATACCGTCTTTACTACAGAGTTCTCCGCAAGGACTGCCATGGAAGCGGTTTATGTTTTAACTGGAGTGCAAAAGGCTGTTCCAGAGGTATTTGCTTCAAGATATGATATTAGATATCTTTTAGCTGGATTAAGTGCATTAAATGATGGACAAAGGCCAAAGATAAATCTTTCCCTTGCAAAAAAGGCCATTATTGCAAAGAAGATAAGTGATACAGAAATTGAAGAAATGCTAGATGAATATAATATAATTTAGCTAAAGAAAACAAGTGCTCGCGTTTTATAAGCACTTGTTTTTTATGTTATAATTTATTTCGTTAGTAATAGTAAAGAATTGGATTTATAAGACTTTATATCAGAGCAAAAGAGAGAGCGGAAATGAAAGATATTTTTGAAATGACATTGGATAATTTGGATTCCTGGGAAGAAAAATTTTTAGAAATCAAAAAAAACTGGCCAAGGCAAAATATGGACCTATCCTTAGACAGGGTGAAGGCTTACTTGGATTTTAAAGGCAATCCTCAAGATGATTTAAAGGTGATTCATATAGGTGGTACCAACGGGAAAGGGTCTACTGGAACTTTTCTTAAGTCCATTTTGGAAGAAGCGGGAATAAATGTTGGCTTTTTTTCAAGTCCTTCTATTATTTCTGACAATGACGCCATTAAGATTGGAGATAAATTTATATCCTATGAGGAATTTACAAAAAGACTATTGGAGATTTTAAATAGTTGGAGGAGATTTTTTGACGTAGACAATTTTCTATCGTTTTTTGAAGCTTCTACAATAATTGCCATAGAGTATTTCAAAGATGAAGATATTGATATTGCAATTTTTGAAGTAGGTCTTGGTGGGAGATTGGATAGTACAAATGTGTTTTCTAAAAAGCTACTCAATATCATAACCCATATAGGGTTGGATCATTTGGGTATTCTTGGAAATAGCATAAGTGAAATAGCTCTGGAGAAGTCTGGGATAATCCAAAAAGGGGATTTGGTACTGGAATACCCTATACCAAGGGAAGCCACAAAGGTCATTGAGTCAAAGGTTAAAGAGAAGAATGGTAAAGTTTTTAAACCGGATTTTACTTTTATCGAGGATAAAAAAATAGGTATTGATGGATCTAACTATTCCTACAAGAATTTAGAGGATATCACTATTAAATTAATCGGCGAAAATCAAATATATAATTCGGTTATGGCAATAGAGGCATCAAAAATTCTAAAAGAGGAATATAAGATAAATATAGATAATGAGGATATAAAAAGAGGCCTTCGTAAAGCCTTTATTCCCGGCAGGCTGGAATGGATAGATTATATGGGTAAGAAGATACTCTTAGATGGTGCCCATAATCAAGATGGGATGGACGGCTTTATTAAATTTGTAAAGAATAATATATCACCAGGGTTTAATTTGGTGGTGGGAATTCTCAAAGATAAAGAATATGAACCGATTTTTAAAAAATTATCAACATTAGATTGTTCTATATATTTAACACAAGTGCCTTTTGCTGAAAGACAACTTAAAGTGGAAGAGGCCTTTCAAAGTTTAAGTAAATATAAAGATGATAGGATACATTGCGTTTCCAACCCTATAAAGGCTTTACAAAAAGCTATAGAGGAAAGTGATGATGACAATTATGTTCTTGTCACTGGGTCATTGTATCTTATTTCCAAGATAAGAGGGTATTTATTGTCATAAAGGCATATAGGATTTGAAAAATAGGCAAAAATACCCTTTATGCCTTTTTAAATTTGTTAAAATGTACTATAATATTAAATTGAGGAAACTTATAGATAGTTTTGATTTTATAACCTACTAAAGAGGTAGGATACAATAGGGGGTAAAGATGAAAGAGCTACTAAAAGTAGAAAATTTACATGCTAAGGTAGAAGACAATCAAATTCTTAAGGGAATTGATTTAACTATAAATGCTGGAGAGATTCATGTCTTTATGGGACCTAATGGTGCTGGAAAGACAACTTTTGCAAATTGTATAATGGGAAATCAAAAATTCGAAATCAACGAAGGAAGTATCTTCTATAATGGAGAATTGATAAATGATGTTCCCGTAGATGAAAGGGCTAGAAAGGGTATCTTTATGTCCTTCCAAGCTCCTATTGAAGTTCCTGGAATTTCTGTGGAAAACTTTTTAAAGACTGCAAAGACCCAGATTACTGGGGAAAAACAAAAGATATTTGCTTTTAATAAGGAATTGAAATCCCATATGGAAAGCTTGGAAATAAATCCAGCTTATGCTCAAAGATATTTAAATGTAGGCTTTTCTGGAGGAGAGAGAAAGAAAAATGAAATACTTCAGTTGAAGGTTCTAAACCCGACTTTAGCTTTTCTTGATGAAACTGATTCAGGACTAGATGTGGATGCCATTAGAATAGTGTCTAAGGGTGTAAATGACTTTCACAATGAAAATAACGCTATAGTTATCATAACTCATCAAATTAGACTATTGGAGAAGATTTCGCCAGATTATGTTCATGTTTTTGTAGATGGACAAATAGTCAAGAGTGGTGATATGTCAATTGCCCACGACATCGACAAAAATGGATTTGATGCCTATAAGAAGGACGTGATTTAATGTCACAGAGAGAAAGAACTCAGATAGACAATATAGATAGAGGTCTATTTGATAAGAAAAATGAATTTAAATTTAAATATAAGACCAGGGCGGGCCTCAATGAAGACATTATTAGGGAAATTTCAGCTCAGAAAAATGAACCTCAGTGGATGTTGGATTTTAGACTAAAATCCTTGGAAATTTATAAAAAGTTAGAAAATCCAACATGGGGTGCGGATATTTCCGATTTAAATGTGGATGATATCGTGACCTATGTACGACCTGATTCTGACTTAAACTATAGCTGGGAAGATGTTCCAGAGGATATCAAAAATACCTTTGACGAATTGGGACTAGTAGAGGCGGATCAAAAGTCCCTTGCTGGAGTGGGTGCTCAATATGACTCTGAAGTCGTATATCATAGTATTCAGGAAAATTTAACCAAACAAGGTGTAATATATACGGATTTTGACACTGCAGTAAGAGAGTATCCTGAAATAGTGAAAGAGTATTTTATGAAGTTGATCCCACCATCAGATCATAGATTTGCAGCCTTACATGGAGCAGTATGGTCAGGAGGATCCTTTGTATATGTACCAGAAGGTGTTCATGTTGACATTCCTATACAGTCCTATTTCAGACAAAACGCACCAGGGACTGGTCAGTTTGAACATACTTTGATAATTGTAGAAAAAGGCGGTTGGTGTCACTTTATTGAAGGATGTTCCGCTCCAAAATACAATGTAAACAATCTACACGCTGGAGCTGTTGAGCTTCATGTTAAAGAAGGAGCATACCTAAGGTATTCCACCATTGAAAACTGGTCTAAGAATATGTATAACTTAAATACAAAACGTGCTGTTGTGGACAAGGATGCAACTATAGAGTGGGTTAGTGGATCCTTTGGATCTAGAGTTTCATATCTATATCCGATGAGTATTTTAAGAGGAGAAAATGCCCACAGTGAATTTACTGGTGTTACCTTTGCAACTGGAGAGCAGGAGCTTGATACGGGAACAAAGGTGGTTCATGCTGCGCCTAATACCACTTCAAATGTAAATACAAAATCCATCTCAAAGGGTGGAGGAAACGCAATCTATAGAGGACTACTCCATATAGGAAAAAATGCCTATGGTTCTAAAGCTACTACAAATTGTGAGTCCTTGATGCTTGACAATGACTCAAGGGCGGACACAATACCTGCAATTATCATTGAAAATGATGATGTGGACATCGGACATGAGGCAAAGATTGGACGTATTTCCGACGAGACCATATTCTATTTAATGAGTAGGGGAATTTCAGAAGATGAGGCAAAATCCATGGTTGTACGAGGATTTGTGGAGCCTGTTTCCAAAGCGTTACCTCTTGAATATTCCGTTGAGATGAACAATTTAATCAACTTAGAACTTAAGGGAACCATAGGTTAGGAGGGAAAAATGACAGTATATAACGAACTTCCAGTCTTAACTTTTAGATGGACAAAAGCCAATTCTGTAAGTCTTGAAGACGTCAATACAGAATTTAAAGAATATAGATTAAATCCCATTAAAAGGGGTGAGGAGTTTTTTAAGGACAGTTGGGAAAAAGAAATTACCCTTTCTGAAGACTTTGTTGGAGCAAGTAAAGAGTCTCTAAAAGAAGTAATGGAGGGGGCAAATTTTAAAAAATTCCTAATTGCAAAAGAAAATTCCAATGTTGATGTTTACTTGGATTTTTCTCTAGACGATGCCAATAAAACCCTTTTAGGCGACCTTTCCGTATACGCTTTCGAAGGAAGTACTATAAATTTAACTTTGGACTTTAATGGAGAGGAAGAAGAGGGCTATACCAACTTTTTGACCAGGGTATACGGAGAAAAGAATTCAACTATTAACATCACAAAAGTACAAAGACAAAGCAATAAAAGACATATTGAACATAGATATACTAAACTTGAAGAAAATAGTCAGTTAAACTACTTGATTGTTGACCTAGATGGACAGGAGTCCCTATATCATTATGTATCTGATCTAAAGGGAGATGACTCAAAAGCTGAGATTAACTGTATCTATATAGGGGAGGGTAAATCCCTTACTGATCTTTATAATAATATTAGATTCTTTGGTAAGAGAGCTATTGGTAATTACCAAGTTAGGGGAGCTTTAAAGGATAATGCAAAGAAGTATTTTAGAGGAACCTTAGACTTTGTAAAGGGTTGTTCTGGATCTGAAGGAGACGAAGAAGAAAATGTTATTCTCTTAAATGATAAGGTCAAATCCTTTGCTATCCCAATACTATTGGCAGGGGAAGATGATGTAGCAGGAAATCATGCTGCATCAGCAGGACAGGTTGACCCTTCTATCTTGTTTTATATCATGAGTAGAGGATTTTCTGAAAAAGAAGCTAAGAAGATGATAGTTCAAGGTTCCTTCAGCAGCATTATCGACATGATAGCAAATGAAGAATTAAGAGATTTTATCATAAAATCCCTAGATGAAAAATTGGAGATGATTTAATGAATAAGTTTAGAAAGGATTTTCCAATTTTAAATAGACAGGTAAAAGGCAGATCAATAGTCTACTTTGACAACGCGGCAACTGCACAAAGACCGGTTCAAGTTATGAAGGCTGTGGAGGAATATAATTCTAACTATAACGGCAATCCCCATAGAGCTGCTCATATATTATCCATTGATGCCACAAGGGAGTATGACGAATCAAAGGAAGCGGTAAAAAAATTTATCAATGCTGACAGTGTGGACAGTATCATATATTGTAAGAATGGTTCTGAAGCGTTAAATTTAATTGCCAGGTCCTACGGCGAAAAATTTCTAAAACCAGGGGATAAGATAGTTGTAACCATTGCGGAACATCACTCTAATATAGTTCCTTGGCAAAGGGTTTGTAGAGTTACAGGAGCGACTTTAGAATATATCTATATAGATAAAGAAACTGGAGAATATATCAAAGAGGACTTTGACAAGATCGATGAAAATACAAAGATTGTCGCATTTAATCATGTATCAAATGTTTTAGGAACTGTTTCCCCCGTAGAGGAGTTTATCTCTAGGGCAAAAAATGTAGGAGCCATTACAGTTATGGATGGTGCTCAAGGAGTGCCTCACCTACCAGTGGATGTAAGTAAGATGGACTGTGATTTTTATACATTCTCAGGCCACAAGATGCTTTCTTCCATGGGAATTGGTGTACTGTATGGAAAAAGAGAATTATTGGATAAAATGGATCCCTTTATTTTAGGGGGAGATATGATAGAGTATGTGGAGGAGCAAAGTACGACATTTGCCTCAGGAGCTACAAAATTTGAAGCGGGAACTCAAAATGTAGAAGGTGCCGTTTCTCTAAAAGCTGCCATCGACTATATGAATAAAGTTGGGTATGAATTTATAGCAAAGGTAAATGAAGAAATGATGAGATATCTAGTTACAGAAATGGATAAAATAGATCATGTGAATATAATTGGTACAAAGGACTTCTCCAAAAGAGAAGGGGTAATATCCTTTACCATAGATGATGTTCACCCCCATGATGTTGCAACAATACTCGATTCATATGGAATATCCATAAGAAGTGGACACCACTGTGCACAGCCACTAGGAAAATATCTTGGAATACCTGCCTCCAACAGGGTCAGTCCCTACTTTTATAACGACTTGGAAGAGGCAGAATACTTTATAGAAAAACTAAAAACCGTAAGGGGGGTAATGGGCTTTGGATCTTAATGAACTTTATTCAGAGGTAATTCTGGAACATAGTCAGGACAAGAGCAATAAGAGAGAGCTAGATCCCTATACATTAGAAGAGAGAGGCCATAACCCGAGTTGTGGGGACGATATAACTCTTAGACTCGATATTGAAGATGGTATCATAAAAGATGCTGCCTACACCGGCATTGGTTGTGCCATTAGTCAGGCTTCAACATCCATAATGTGTGACCAGATTAGGGGGCTTACAGTAGAAGAAGCTTATAAAAAACTTGATCTCTTTATCAATATGATTAGAGGAGAAGAAAAAGACGACGAAAAATTGGAAGAAGAGCTTGAAGAGGGATATGTCTTTAAAAATATATCCACCATGCCTGCCAGAGTGAAATGTGCAGTTTTGGCTTGGCATACGTTAAAAAATGCAATAGACGAAGGCAAGTCGCTTAAAGAGAATGAATAATATTAGAGAGATACCAGTTGGTGTCTCTTTTTTTGACTAGAAGTATGGTGTATATAATTATAGATTATTACAAAATTCTTAAGATTGTTTTAAGTACTATCTTTTTATATTTTAATTTTGTAAAATAAAAGAGAGGGTGGTAGAAAGGATTGAATTGAAAAAAGTTATTACAATCTTGCTAACCTTAAGTTTACTCATTCCCTTTGGAAATCTAGTATCAGCACAAGAAAATCAAAAGGAATTTAAGGCCAAAGAAAGTGAAGTTTTAGATTTTGCAAAGGATTTCGTAGATAAGACCTATAAATCTTTAAGGCCTATGGGTTTTAATGAACTTTCAGAAAAGTATTTAAAACCAGACAATGAGCTTTTCAATACAGAAATGGAAGTTAGAAATGCAGTTGATCATTCCACTGTTAGAGACTTTAAGGAAGATGGACTTGAAATAACACTTTTTGAACATGAATTTCAAAAAGTGGAATTAAAAGAAAAACTGGGAAATATCTATAGAGTTGAATTGGCCTTTGATGAGTCTTGGGATACTTCAGAATATAAGAATGATTCTAAAGACCCAGAAAGAACGCCTCAGGGGATGGCTCGACAAGTTATGGTAACCGTTGAAGATGAGAGTGGAAGGTTATATATAACTGACTTATTCGGCCTGAATGACGGGATTTCTTCAAGGTTAAATAAGGGTTTAGAAGAAGCTAAGCCTCTAAAGGAAGAAGCTTTTAAAAGTTTCAAGAAGGCAAGCTCTAAGACAGAGTACTATCTAAATGCTTTAGAGCCTAATGGTATAAGTCCAAAGAGAAGCAGTGATGAAACTGAGGGAGAGGTAAAAGAAAAAACATATACTTCAATTGAAGAATTGAAAAATACACAGTTAGAAAACCTTGCTAATATAAGGGAGGAATTAGTAGCTCCACCAGCTATGAATTTAAATTAAGATAATACCTTTTAAGAAGAAAAAATTAGTTAAGTATTAAAATCCACCCTCTTATTTACTTTTAAAGGAGAAAAAATGATAAAGCTATTAAAAATATTGGCAATATCCTCACTACTAATTTTGGTAGTGGGATGTGATAATGGAAAAACAAAAATTTCGGATGAAGAAGCTAAGACCTTTGGACATGACTTTGTGTCTAAATACATACTCGGCGATGGTGGATATGATTACAAAGAATTGTATGATAAGTATTTGATTGAGGATAATGAAATGTTTAATAAGGAGATGTATATTAGGCAAAAGTCATCTGAAATTTATTCTAAATTGAATTTAAGTGATTTAGTTCAAGACCCTAAAGTTTTTGACGAAAAGATAAGTAAAGGTAGTAACGAGTTTATATATGATGCTTCTGTAAAACTATATAAAAATTTAGATGAGATAAATAAGATTAGACTTGTATTTAAGGAAACTGATGAAGGGATTAAAGTAATAAACTATTATGGTTTTGATCAGTTAAGTAACTTTTTAGGTAAAGCCACTATGGTAAAAGAATATAACAAAGGTCCTGAATATTACAGCGATTCAACATCTGCAACAGGAGAAGAGTTGAAGAAGCTTCAGAGAAAAAACTTACTTGATTTATTAGGAGATGAGACGAGACAAGAAGTACAAGAATTTCCTGAATATTTAGAAAGAGACTAGAGGCTGATTGGCCTCTTTTTCTATTGCTCCCTATTGATAATAGATTTCAAATATGTTGATTTATGCTATAATATGGGTATTATGATTTTAGGAGGCTTATATGAAAAACAATAAGACGTTAAAGATAATTTTACCTATTGTAATTGTAGCGGTGCTTGTAGGTATGTATTTTATAAAGAATAGTGATAGTAAGGATACAATTTCAAACAGTAAGGTTGAAAGTACAAATATAGCAGGGGAATCTGGAAGTAAATCGGAACTTTTGGAAACGGAAGTTCCAAACTTTGAAGAATATGCCAAAAAGAAACTTCCTGTAATTGTGGACTATGGATCTGATACCTGTGAACCGTGTAGAATGATGGAACCACATTATAAAGCCTTTCATGAAAAGATGGAAGGTAAAGCAATAGTTAAATATGTGGATATTGATTTAAATAGGGATGCTGCTAAGGAAGTACCTATTCAAGTAATTCCTACTCAAGTTTTATTCAATGCAGATGGCACACCTTATGTTCCAAGTGATGAAATTAAGGAAAAAATTCCCTTTGAAATGTATAATCACAAGGTTACAAAGAAACATATCTACACAATTCATCAAGGTTTCTTAAATGAGGAACAACTTCTTGAAATCGCCAAGGATATGGGAGTAAAAGAATAATGATAAACTCTTGGCTTAGTCAACTTGCTTTAATCATTGGCGATAACCCTTGGATAGCTCCTGTACTATCTTTGATAGCAGGGGCTTTAACTTCACTGACGCCCTGCAGTCTGTCCACCATACCTCTAATTATTTCCTATGTCAGTGGGTTGGAGGAAAGAGATAGCAAGAGGGCTTTTAAATACTCTGTAATCTTTGCTATAGGCATGGCTATAACCTTTGTAGGTTTGTCTATTATTGCGGTTTTTGCAGGAATGTTAATAGGAACGACTTCAAGGCTTTGGTATATCATACTAGGGGTACTAATGATCTTAATGGCTCTACAGACATGGGGAATATATGAGATAATTCCCTCAAGAAGGCTTATGTTGAAGGATCATAAACGGGGATCTATAGGTGCCTTTATTGCAGGAGTGGTGGGTGGATTTTTCTCTTCTCCCTGTTCAACGCCTGTATTAGTTGCCCTTCTAGGAATTTTATCTAGAACTGGAAATATCCTATGGGGGATTTTTCTTATGCTTATGTATTCAATTGGTCATAGTTTTTTGGTGATACTCTCAGGGACTTCAGTGGGATATGTTAAAAGAATGAAAAATAGCAGGACCTATTCTAGAGTTGGAAAAGTTCTTAATACGTTCCTTGGATTTCTAGTTTTACTCATAGGATTTTATATGTTTTGGAACGCTTTTTAGTTGGAGAAATAAAAATAGGGAGGCCGAAATGGTCTCCCTAAACTGTTAGTATTATTCAATATCTATATATTCGTCGTTGTCTTTTTTGCTGGTCTTAGGTAGATTGATTGACAATATACCATCATTTAATTTAGCTGTTAAATTTTCTCTAGTCACATTTTCAAAGTTTAAAGTACGAGACATGGAACTGTACTTCATTTCCTTGTGTACATACTTCTTGTCCTTAGAAGAGTCATCTATCTCTTCTTTCTTTTCAGCAGTAATAGTCAACTCACCATTTTTCAACTGAACTTTAATTTCGTCCTTTGTAAATCCAGGTAATTCTGCTTCAACTAAATATGAATCTTCTAAATCTGATACATCCACTTTAAAGTTTGTGTTTACTGATAAGTTAACATTCTCAGTGAAAAAATCATCCATAAAATTATAGAAATCGTTAAATTGACCCTTCAAAGGATTTCCTCTTCTTGGTGAAATTTTTTTAAACATTAAATCAACTCCTTGTATAACTTTTCTTGTAATCAAAATTAGACCTGTACCTGTTTCTAATAAAAAATTATACTTTTTCTCGGTTCTAATTCTGTTTAGCCTTAGGTAGAAGCAAACTTACCCTAAAATTATTATAGAACAAAAGTCAAAGAAAGTCAAATCAACTAAAATATCTATCCAAACCTTTTTTTAGTGGTGGAACTAATAAAAAGTATAGAACACCATTGCCTAGTCCGTGAAGTAAATCAAAGTACAACCCATTTAGATAGTAGATAAAAAAATTATCTGCCTTTGAAAAACTTGCTGCGGTAAATAGGGAAATTATAAAACCATAGATAAAACCTGAAACAATTGAAAAGATACTTTGTAGAAGATGGGACTGTCTAAACTCTTTAAAAACTTTTAGTAGAAAGGCTATTAGTATTATTGTTGCAAAGCTAAGAATTTGGTATATTGTCCAAGGTCCAAAGCCAAGGTAAAGATTGGAGATAAAGATTACAAGGAAGTTTAAAATAAGCGCTTCTACAAATCCAATGTAAATTGTTGCAAATATTAGAATTGTAGTCACTGGTTGGATATTGGGGAAGGGAGCCATCAAGATTCTTCCGGCAATGGTGGCTCCTGCAATCACACCCAAAAAAGTAATTTTTTTATTACTCATTTTTCAATTCTTCTAATCTAAATAAGACCTTGTCGCCGTCTTTAAGCTTGTACTCATTTGCACCCACTTGTGCCATCTCTCCATTTACCTCATAGAGCCAGTACTTGTTCTTATCGGGATCTTGGGATTTTTTTTCGATGGATTCAATGAATCCGTCTTTTTCGACGATATCTAAATTTCTTTTCATAATGTCCAAAAGCTTTTCGTCTTCGTTAAATTCTAGAGTTTCTTCTTTAAACTTTTCTCCATCTTCTACTAGTTCGATGGTAGCTTTAGATTCATAATCGCCAGTTGTTGAACTTGAATCTACATTGTTTTTTTCACTACAACTGGATACTCCTAAAACTAGTACAATCATCGTAAATAATAATAAAATCTTCTTTTTCAAAACAATTCCCCCTTTTTTTGAATGATGATAAATATATTTTAGCATATTTTAATAAAAGATTGTAAAGGTTGATAAAATATTGAAATTTATTTGTAAAAATCCAAAGAATTTTAGTATAAGTATTGGAAAATTCAGCGGTTTGTAGTATAATTAATTTCAAAATTTTGAAAGAAGGAGGAATGTAAATTGAAAAAATCAAGTAAAAATTACTTGGTAATAGGCTCCATGCTATTTGGACTCTTTTTTGGCGCAGGCAATTTGATATTTCCTGTATTTATGGGTCAATTGGCAGGAGGTAACTATGTACCATCTCTAATTGGTTTTTTAATCACTGCTGTAGGCATGCCCTTTTTAGGTGTACTTGCCGTAGGTTACAGTAAATCTGAAGACTTATTAGATATGACAAAGAAAATAAGTAAGGGTTTTGGGTATTTCTTTACAATTGCACTTTATTTGACAATTGGTCCGTTCTTTGCCCTCCCTAGACTAAGTACCACATCATTTGAAGTAGGGTTAAGTAGCAATATTTCAGGGGATAATCATGGTATTATACTTTTGGCGTTTACTTTTGTTTTTTATTTAGTTGCCTTATTGTTGGCCCTTAAGCCCAATAAGATTATGACTTATATAGGAAAGGTATTAAATCCGATTTTCTTGGTGGTCCTATCTATTCTATTGATCTTCGCATTTTTTAGACCTATGGGAAATCCAAGTGTTCAAGCGGTGACCGATTTATATAGTATTGCTCCTTTTTCAAAGGGCTTTGTGGAAGGTTATAATACTATGGATGTTCTGGCAGCCCTCGCCTTTTCGGTAATAGTAATAAACGCTATAAGAAGTTTAGGGATAGATCAGCCTAAAGAGATTGTAAAATACACCATTAAATCGGGGGTTGTGACAATAGTATTGATGTCCATCATCTACTCTGCCCTTATATTTATGGGGGCCTCAAGTCTTGGGGTCATGGCACCATCGGAGAATGGGGGACTTGCACTTGCTGAAATTGCAAAGTATTTCATGGGCACATCCGGTCAACTGCTATTGGCAGTAATCGTTACAGTTGCATGTTTAAAAACCGCTACGGGACTTATAACTGCTTGTTCAGAAGTGTTTAATAAGATATTTCCTAAAGTAAGTTATTTGGCCTTTGCAATAATAATAGCTCTAATATCCTTTATCATATCCAATGTGGGTTTGACTCAGATAATAAATTTATCCTTGCCGGTGTTGGTGTTCCTTTATCCCCTTGCCATAGTTATTATAATTTTGGTGTTGATTTCGCCACTATTTGATTGGGACATGTCCGTCTATAGGATAACTTTGTTGTTTACAGGAGTTACAGCTGTTTTTGACGCTTTTTCAGTATTACCAGAGGCCTTGAAGAATACAAGATTTATTGAAGATGCATTAAGCTTTGCCTTAAGATATATCCCGCTTTTTAGCATTTCCTTTGGATGGATAGTTCCTACTGCTATAGGGCTGGTATTTGCTTTATTCGTTAGGTTTTTAAAGAAAAAGAATCTTCATCTTTTAAGAAGGTTTGCCCTATTTTTACAAATTGTTGCAACTATATTTCTATTCCAAGGCATTTATAAGTATTTTAAGAAGGAGGCATTTTCATTTTTCCCTGTATTTGGATTTATTGTGTTTATCCTTAGTATCTTATTTAGGTATTTGATTTTAAAGGACAACTTCTATGTACAGCAAAGACAAAAGAGTAGACCTGCTCAAATATTGAGTAGATTTGGTACGGTCCTAGGCTTTGCAGCTCTTTATTTCTTACCTAATGATGGATTTGTGAATTCAATTGTAGGGGGAATATTATTTAATCTTGGAGTCTTATTAAATGACAGGTATTTGAAATACTACACCCAAGTGGAATATAATAGATATATGAAGAATAGATGATTGAAAGATGGTAGACTACCATCTTTTTTTCGAATTCGATAAGAGGAATGGTTCTTTTAGGGTTAAAAGTTCCTATGAACTAAATCAATATGGAGATAATATGGAAATTGTTTTACTTAATATGTGTATGATATATGATCCAAAGACTGAAAAGGTCTTGGTTTTAGATAAACCTATTAAAGAGGGCTGGGAGGGACTGACCTTTCCAGGAGGTCATGTGGAAAAGGTGGAATCCCTTTATGATTCATGTGTAAGGGAAATAAAGGAAGAGACTAATTTAGATGTTTTTGATTTGAAGCTAAAGGGCATTGTTCAGTGGTATGAAAAGAGTACGGACATAAGGCTATTGTCCCATTTGTACTATACTGAAAACTTTTGTGGAGAGTTGATAGACTCTTGTAATGAGGGTAGGCTTTTTTGGATGGACTTAAAAGAGTTCATAGATGTAAAGGAAAAGTCTGCCTCCATGGACGAAATGTTACAGGTGTACCTTGGAAAGAGTCAAGAGGTTGTCTTTTATTTTACAGACAATAATAGTGAAGGCGTTAAATTTTTCTAGGAGGTCGATATTATGTCTTCAAATAATCTGTTGGAATTAAAGGATAGGATAAAGAGGTCAAATAATATTGTGTTTTTTGGTGGAGCTGGTGTTTCCACAGCTTCGGGCATACCAGACTTTAGATCCGCTACAGGACTTTACAACCAGGAGAACAACAAAGGATATAGTCCAGAGTATATGTTAAGTCATGAGTTTTTCGCCCAGCATCCAGATGAATTTATGGACTATGTAAAGAACAATCTGATCTACGATGAAGCAAAACCCAATAAGTGCCATATTGCTCTGGAGAAACTTGAAAAAATGGGGAAACTAAAGGGTGTTATTACGCAAAATATCGACTCTTTACATCAAATGGCAGGAAGTAAAGAGGTTGTAGAGATCCATGGAAATTTAAGGGATTATTATTGTACAAAATGTGGGAAGCTCTTTGACATAGACCAGATGAGAGATAGTGATTTTAAAGTAGAGTGTCCCGACTGTAAGGGAGTGGTTCGACCGGATGTTGTACTCTATGGTGAACCCTTGGATTATAATAATATCTCTAAAGCGATTAATTTAATTCAAAATGCAGAAATATTAATAGTAGGGGGGTCTTCTTTGATGGTCTATCCTGCTGCAGGATTTATAGATTACTTCTCTGGCGACACCTTAGTTTTAATTAATAAGACTAAGACAAATTACGATAGTAGAGCGGATTATGTGTTCTACGAAGATATTGGAACTGTGATGGAAAAATTGGCTGATATCCAGCTATAAATAATAGGTATACCCAAAAGACCGGCATTTCGTTGACTTTGCTGGTCTTTTTTTCTATACTCATATTATTAATTTCAAAAAGGGTTTTGAAAGGAGGAAAGGACTTTGATAGAAGTAAAAAACCTGACTAAAGAATTTTCTATAGGGGACAAAAAGTTCAAAGCTGTAGATGATGTTTCATTTAGGGTTTCACCTGGGGAAATCTACGGGATAATCGGTCTTAGTGGAGCGGGAAAGTCTACGCTTATAAGATGCTTAAATAGGCTTGAAGAACCAAGCTCAGGCACTATAATAATCGACGACAAGGATATTACGTCTATGGATAGTAAAAGGCTTTTGGAAGAAAGAAAGGAAATTGGGATGATCTTTCAGTCCTTTAACCTATTTAACCAGAAGACGGTCTATGAGAATATAGCATATCCTTTGGAAATCAGTAATATTTCTAAGACTGAGATTAAAAATAGGGTTGAAAAGCTTCTGGAATTCGTAGACTTATTGGAAAAGAAAAATGCTTATCCTTCTGAAATATCCGGTGGGCAAAAGCAAAGGGTGGCCATTGCGAGAGCCATAGCTATGAGGCCGAAGGTCTTATTAAGCGATGAGGGAACTTCAGCTTTGGATCCAGCTAATACTAAGCAAATTCTCGAGCTATTTAGAAAGATTGTAAAGGAGCTAAACACCACGATAATCATGATTACTCATCAGATGGAAGTTGCTAAGGATATTTGCGATAGGGTTGCTGTAATGGAGAATGGAAAGATAATAGAGGAAAATACGGTGAAGGGGATCTTCACTAATCCAAAAAACAAGAGGACCATATCCTTTATTGAAAATCTTATTGAACCAGATGAATCCCTATCATGGAAAAAGACACAGACTGAGGGAAAGCTACTAAGATTGTCCTATGATGAAAAAACTTCTAAGGAACCAATTATATCGGATTTGATTAGAAGCTTTGACTCCCAAATCAACTTGATCCAAGGGAAGATAAATTCTGTAACGGGAGAATCCATGGGTTATATGATAGTTGAAGTGCTAGGTGACAATGAGGAGTTAGGCAGGATTTTGGATTATTTAGAAGAAAAGAGCGTTAAGGCGGAGGTGTTATAATGAATTTTTCAGAATTGTTCAATTTGGTTGCACCAGAAACCCTAACTACCATATATATGGTGCTTTTAACAGGAATTATTTCTATTGGCATCGGTATTCCCCTTGGTATACTTCTTACTGTAAGTAGACCCGATGGAATAAGGGAGATGCCAACTTTATACAAAATACTTGATACCATAATCAATATATTTAGATCTATTCCCTTTGTCATCTTAATCCTATTGGTCATACCTTTGGCAAGGCTTCTTATTGGTCGTTCTACAGGGACTGAGGCTTCGATTCTTTCTTTATCCATCGCAACCATACCCTTTGTTGCAAGGTTGATGGAGGGCTATTTTTTAAGTGTGGAGAAGGGGCTTATAGAAGCTGCAAAATCCATGGGTTCAACCAATGGGCAAATAATAAGCAAGGTAATTATTCCAGAATCCATGCCGGCAATAGTTTCAGGTATTACTATGACTATTATCAATGTGATTGGATATTCTGCCATGGTAGGTATTTTAGGTGGTGGAGGTCTTGGGCAATTGGCCTATAGATATGGCTATCAAAGAAGGATGTATGATGTACTTATAATATCTGTAGTGGTAATCATAATAATAGTTCAAATAGTCCAGCTACTTGGGACTTATATAAGCAAAAAAATAAATAAAAAATAAAAGGAGAGATCTATGAAGAAGAAAATTTTATATATTATACTGGCAATAACGATAATTGCATTAGTTGGATGTAAGGGAAGTGGAAATAAGGAAGCTTCCAATAAGGATGGTCTTGAAGTGGTCAAAGTTGGAGCTTCTGCAGTTCCCCACGGCGAGATTCTAGAAGGGTTAAAGGATGAATTTGAAAAAGGGGGTATCTCAGTGGAGGTTGTACCCTTTGATGACTATATTATGCCAAATACCGCTTTAGAAGAAAAGACTATCGACGCAAACTTCTATCAACATAAACAGTATTTAGCTCAACAAATCGAAGAGTTCGGATACGATTTTGTAGTGGCAGGGGAAATTCACTCTGAACCAATGGGAATCTATTCTACAAAATACAAATCTCTTGATGAAGTGCCGGAAGGGGCAGAGGTGATAATTCCAGATGATGTTTCCAATGGAGCAAGGGCTTTACAGCTTTTAGAAAAAGAGGGTTTGATCAAATTAGATGACAACACAAACATCAAGGCAACTGAGAAGAATATAGTAGAAAATCCAAAGAACTTGAAGTTTACCATAGTTGAAGCTGCAAATATAAATAACACCTATCAGGACGTGGATTTAGGAGTGATAAACTCCAATTATGCATTGCAGGTGGATTTAAATCCTGTAAAGGATTCACTGGCAATAGAAGGTAACGACACTCCTTTTGTAAATTGTATAGTAGTTAGAAAGGGAGATGAAAATTCAGAAAAAATTCAAAAATTGGTAAAGGTATTGCGTTCAAAGGAATCTGCAGACTTTATAAATGAAAAGTATAAGGGTGCTGTAGTACCGGCATTTAATTAATAGAATACTAAAAAATCGAGTCTTTCGTATTGAAAAACTCGATTTTTTCTATTCTAAGGATTTCTTTATACAGTTTAATAGTACTTTTATAGCTTCTTCTATCTCATCCATTGGAAGTGTGGAAAATCCTAACAATAGCCTTGGGAAAAATTCTTTTACACCATAGTAATAGTCCCTTAGCATATCGATTTTAATTCGATCTTTTTTTAAATTTTCCTTTAATCTATCCCTACTTATATTTTCGTTTATTTCAAGAACCATGTGAAGACCGCAGTCAGTTCCATGAAGTTGTAGATTTAGATTTGACTTTTCAATACAGGAAACAATTTTTTTGTGTTTTTGTCTATAGTAGGTTCTAGTCTTATTGAGATGTTTATAGAAAAAACCCCGTTCCATCCACTCTCCAAAGGTCTCCTGAGTAAAATAAGAGACAGGACATGGGTAAATGTCTTTTATTTTATTGTACTTATCCATAAGTCTATAGGGCAAAATCATATAGGATATCCTTAGTGCAGGAGAAAATGATTTGGAGAAAGATCCCATATAAATAACCTTGTCTCGATTGTCCAAGGACTTTAATGCAGGGATTGGTTTTCCGCTATATCTAAACTCCGAGTCGTAGTCGTCCTCTATAATATAGGAATTGTAATCATAGGCCCAGGACAGTAGATCCAGTCTTTTTTTCATAGGATATATTATTCCGCTGGGAAATTGATGGGAAGGGGTGATAGTCACAAGATCTATTTCCTTTTCAATCAACTCCTCAATCTTAATACCATCATCATCTAATTCTATAGGATGATATTCGAATTTTGTCCTATTGAGATATCTTTCTATCCTTTGGTACCCAGGGTTTTCTAGGCCAAAGACCCTATCCTCCTCCATAAGCTGTAATAGTATTTGATATAAGGCTTCGGTTCCAGATGAGATTATCATCTGTTCAATGGAATATGAAAAACCTCGGGAAGAAAAGAGATAGTCCTTGATGGATTCTCTTAAGTTAATTGACCCTTGGGAAGGTCCTCTGCTGGAAAACAAGGTGGGGTCTTTGGAAACTTCCTTAAAGGCCTGTTTATAACTGGTGGCATCAAATATATCTGGGTCTATTCCCGCATATGAAAAATCATATTCATATTCAATCTTTTCTTCGGTATCTTCTCTGTTTTTCCTAAGGGGAGTAGAGCGAATTGGAAGTTGTAATTTTTCAACATAGTGTCCACTTCTCTCCAAAGAGTAGATGTAACCTTCGACCAATAGTTGAGAATATGCCTTATCAACGGTGTTTTCAGAAATGTGAAGGTATTTCGCGAGTTTCTTTTTAGAAGGCAATTTATCTCCAGGCTTTAATGACTTATCGTGTATTCTCTCTACAATATATTCATAAAGCTGCTCATAGAGATAATCCTCCTTGTTAAAATGTATGGTAAATAGATTCATAAAAACCTCCTAATAATATTGTAATGTATCTGACCCCCTTTTAAAAGGAATAACTGCTACTACAAATGGGTACAAAAAACTGTTATTATTATCTCGAGGTGATTATATGAATAAGTCTAGGACTTTAGTTTATACTGGTTTAATGATTGCCCTTGTTGCTATAGGAACAATCTTAATCCGTATTCCTTCTCCTAAGTCCGGTGGTTATCTGAATCTAGGTGACGGAATTATCAATTTGAGTTCTTTCTTATTCGGACCATACGTTGGAATGATATCCGGGGGAATAGGCTCGGCTCTAGCGGACATAATTGGAGGTTACTCCCACTATGCGCTATTTAGTCTGGTGATTAAAGGGGCAATGGGATTTTGTGTTGGCTATAGTCAAAGGATAGCAAAGGGTTTAAACAAAACTACTATTTTAGCACTGGTAATAAGTGAGTTAATAATGGTATTTGGATACTATTTAGCCAATATGTTCTTTTCGGGAACTGTGATGGTTGGACTTGCTTCCATACCTGCAGATGCTATTCAAGGGGTTTTTGGGATGGCGTTGTTTTTAGTAGTAACAAAGACCTTGAACCTAGAGTCATTGCAACAAAAGTTGGAAAGATAATTACATTCACAATCACACTTCATAAATTTCCTTAAAACATCGTTACAGTATTACTGTAGCGATGTTTTTTACCGTTGATTTTGTTGAGTTTTGAATATAAGGTTGAAAAAGCTAGGGTTTTATTGTAGAATAGAAGCAATTGAATAGAAACTGTGATTAGGAGAAACCTTTGATTCGAGCTCAGAGAGCTGTCGGTTGGTGAAAGACAGAGGAGATAGAAGGGGAAATGGCCTATGAGTTTTAAACTATTGAGGACTATTTATAGTCGAATTAGAGTGGTACCACGAATGACTTCGTCTCTATGTATGAGACGGAGATTTTTTTATTGTATTAGAAAATACTGAAGTCTTTCATGGCTTGATTTTTGGAGGGAATATGAAAAAGAAAAGTTACTATTTAACTACGCCAATCTATTATCCCAGTGATAATTTGCATGTTGGTCATACCTACACTACCATAATTGCAGATACTTTAAAAAAGATTAAAAAGATGCAGGGATATGATGTACATTTTACTACTGGAACCGATGAACATGGTCAAAAGCTACTGGAAAAGGCAAATGAATCGGGTATAACACCCCTTGAATACATCGATCCGATTGTGGAATCGGCAAAGGAATTGTGGAGGAAACTGGATATTGATTATGATGCTTTTGTTAGGTCTAGTTCTAAGGAACACGAAAAAAATGTACAAAAGGTATTTCAAGAGCTTTATGACAAGGGCGAAATTTATAAATCTGTATATAAGGGAAATTATTGTGTGCCATGTGAAGCTTTCTGGACTGAAGCCCAGCTGGTGGAGGGAAAATGTCCTGACTGTGGTAGACCGGTTGAATACCATGAAGAAGAGACCTATTTCTTTAGGTTATCAAAGTATACTGATAAGATAATTCAATTATATGAAGATAATCCAGAGTTTCTAAAACCAGATTCCAGAAGAAATGAAATGCTTAACAATTTCTTGAAGGAGGGACTTGAAGATTTATCTGTAACTAGAACTTCCTTTGATTGGGGTGTACCAGTTCCCTTTGATGATAAGCATGTAATTTATGTTTGGATTGACGCATTAACCTGTTATTTAACTGGTATTGGATATGGACAAGATGAGGAGAAATTTAATAGGTATTGGCCAGCTGATGTACACTTGGTGGGAAAGGAAATTGTTAGATTCCATGCTATAATATGGCCAGCTTTACTGATGGCTTTAGGTTTAGAACTTCCAAAGTCCATTATGGCCCATGGCTGGATACTCTTTGATGATGATAAGATGAGTAAATCCAAGGGAAATATTGTGTATCCAGAGCCGATTATCGACCTTTATGGTAAGGATGCTTTGAAATATTTCATATTGAGGGAGTTTGTTTTTGGAAATGATGGAAATTATACAAATGAAAAATTCCTACAACGTATAAATTCGGATTTGACCAATGATTTGGGAAATTTAGTATCTAGAACTGTCACCATGGTAGAAAAGTATTTTGGTGGTGAAATTCCACAACCAATCGAAAAGGAAGAAATCGATAATGATCTTATTCAAATTGCAGTTAGCACCGTAGCTGATGTAGATAGATATGTTGAAAAGATGGCCTTTAGTTCTGCTTTGGAAGCCATATGGAAGTTGATTAGACGAACCAATAAGTATATTGACGAGACAGAACCTTGGGTATTGGGTAAAAATGAAGACAAGGATAGATTATCCACAGTTCTTTATAATTTAATGGACTGTTTGAGAATTGTTAACATTTTAATTCATCCTTTCTTAACGGATACTTCATATAAGATAAAAGAACAGATTGGACAAGAAGAGATAAGTTGGGAAGAAGCCTCCCAATTTGGTCTTACAAAGGTAGGAACAAAGGTTAAAAAGACAGAAAATCTATTCCCACGATTGGATATTCAAAAGGAAATTAAGAGGCTTACTGAAGAGAACCAAAAGCTTATTGATACAAGAAAAAAGGAAAAGAAAGCAGCTCAAAAGACAAGTGGTAAGCCTGAAATAGAGATAGATGATTTTGATAAGGTGGAATTGAAGGTCGGCAAGATAATAGAGGCAAAGCCTCATCCAAATGCCGATAAACTATTGGTTTTCAAGGTTAAAATAGGTTCTGAGGAAAGACAGATAGTATCGGGAATCAAAAAATGGTATAAGCCAGATTCTCTTATAGGTAAAAAAGTGGTTGTTTGCACAAATTTAAAGCCAGTTAAGTTAAGGGGCGTTGAATCGAAAGGGATGCTTCTTGCTGCCGACTTTAAAGATGATTTAACTTTACTTTCTACCTTGGATGATATTGAAGATGGAGCGGAAATATCCTAATGAAATCTATAATTGACAGTCATGCCCATTTAGATGACGAGAAATTTAATGAAGATAGAGATGAATTGTTAGAGGAGCTTAAGAAAAAGAACATAGCCTATGTTATAAACCCTAGTTCTGATATGGCAAGTAGTGAAAGGGTTGTAAAACTTTCACAAAAATATCCCAATATCTTTGCTGCTATTGGAATTCATCCCCATGACGCTGAGACCTACAAAGAAGGGGACTTAGATAAACTAAAAGAGCTTTCAAAGTCTGAAAAAGTAGTGGCAATTGGTGAAATAGGATTGGATTATTATTACGATAATAGTCCTAGGGAAATTCAAAAAAAGATTTTTAAAAAACAGTTGATGCTTGCATCAGAACTGGATTTGCCAGTAATAATTCATACAAGGGAGGCTATGGGCGACACCTTTGAGATTTTAAATGAATTTAAGGATAAGGTAAAGGGGGTTATGCACTGCTATACTGGATCCATTGAGATGGCAGAAAGATTTATGGACCTAGGATTTTATATTTCCATTGCAGGGCCTGTAACTTTTAAAAATGCTGTAAATGTCAGACAGATGGCAAAGGAAATCCCTCTTGATAGGCTTTTAATAGAAACGGACTCACCTTACTTGTCTCCAGAGCCAAAGAGGGGAAAAAGGAACGATCCTACAAATGTAATCCATGTTGCGGAAAAATTGGCTGTTTTAAAGGGCGTCTTTTTGGACGATATCATAGAAAATAGTAGAAAGAACACCATGGAGCTATTCTCTTTAAAGGGTTTGGTGTTTAATGATTAGAGAGGTTATCGTAGTTGAGGGAAAGGATGATATCGCTGCAGTTAAAAGAGCGGTTGACTGTGAGATAATCGCTACTGGCGGATACCACTTTCCCAAGGACCTTTTTAGAAGAATTAAAAAGGCTTATGAAAAAAAGGGCGTTATTGTGTTAACTGATCCAGACTATGCTGGTGAAAGGATAAGAAAGATTATAAACAAAAGAATCCCCGGAGTTAAAAATGCCTACCTACCTCAGAGGAGAGCTATTAAAAAAGATGATATTGGAATAGAGAATGCTTCCCCTAAGGATATTTTATATGCTTTAAAAACTGCAAAGGCAAGCTATGAAAAACCAAGGGATGAATTTTCCTATCAAGACCTTATAGACTATGGTCTGACTGGTTTTGGGTCGAAGGAATTACGGGTGTATATTGGTGAGTACTTCTCCATAGGATATGCAAATGGCAAGCAATTTTTAAAAAGATTAAACAATTACAATATAGATAGAAAACTATTGGAGGAGGCTATTTTAAAGTATCATGGAAAATAGATTATATAGGAGTTCATACTTAGCTCAAGTGTTAAAAAAGTTTGACTTTTCCTTCTCTAAGAGTCTAGGTCAAAATTTTTTGGTAGATGGAAATATTGTTAGAAATATTGTATCGAAATCCAATATTGATAAGGAAGATATCGTCCTTGAAATTGGTCCAGGCTTTGGAACTTTGACTGAGGAATTGGCATTAAATGCAAAAAAGGTTATTTCCATTGAAAAAGACCATCGCTTAATGGAGGTTTTGGACTATACCCTAAGGGATTTTAATAATGTTAAAATTTTGAATGAGGATTTTTTAAAAACCAACTTGCATAGCCTTTGGGAAAATGAGGCAATGGGTAAAAAGTTTAAAGTAGTTGCCAATTTGCCATACTATATAACCACTCCAATACTTGAAAGAATAATTGAGTATAAAGATTACTTTTCTACAATAACCGTTATGGTTCAAGAGGAGGTAGCAGACAGGGCAACTGCCAATAAGGACAATAAGGACTATGGGTCACTTACTTTGTTTTTAAAATATAATGCTAGATCTGAAATTTTGATGAAGGTTCCACGAAGTGTCTTTATGCCAAGTCCAAATGTAGATTCTGCCATTTTATATTTGGAATTGACAAAAGCAGATAGAGATATTGATGAGGACTTGTTATTTAAATTTATTAAATCTGGATTTACAAAAAGAAGAAAAAACATTATGAATTCACTTAGTTCAGGTTTTGTCAACATAGACAAGAAAGACCTTAGGAACATATTGGAAGAACTAAATCTTTCCACAAATTTAAGGGCTGAAAATCTGGATTTGGAAGATTTTATCAATATTACAAAAAAATATGAAAATATGATTAAATAAAAATTCTCTGGGTATATTTATGTAAGAGTAGAAAGGAGATAGATATGGAAAACGTAGTTGTTTATTCAAGTAACACTTGTCCTTATTGTGTTGCAGCAAAGGACTTTTTAAAGAGTAATGACATTGAATTTACTGAAAAAAATATATCAACTGATACAGATGCTAGAATGGAGCTTATGAAAATGGGCCATATGGGGGTACCTGTTATCATAGTTGGCGAAGAAGAAGTAGTGGGTTTTGATGAACCTAAGTTGAAAAAATTATTGGAGCTAGAATAAAACAAAGTATTTAAAAATTTGAGTTTAAGTTTTATATCACAGTTAAATCTTAAATATCGGTTATTAGATAAAAGTAAAGTACAAAAAAAGGAGGTTTATATAAATCTCCTTTTAGTATCTTATATGTAAAGGGAACGCCTAAGCGTTTAATTCCCTTATTAACTTGTCAATATCCAAGCCATGAACCAGTGCGGCTTCCTCAAGGGACTCCATTTGACTGGAAGGACATCCAATACATGGCATTCCATTATCTATGAGGATGTCTACTGCGTCAGGATAGGATTTTATTATATTGTTGATTAACATATCTTTAGTTATCATGGCAATAACCTCCTGTCTATATAATAGTACAATTGGGAAGGAAATTCAAAGCTAATTACATAGTATGTTCTATACTTGTTAAATCTATTATAAGAGGAGAGAAAAAATGAAAGTTACAGTTAAAGATGCTGCAGTTAATGAATTGAAGAGGTTATTAGAAAGTACTGGTAAAGAATATTTAAGATTTGAAATAGGAGCAAAAACCTGCTGTGATTATATATTTACTTTGATACCAAGTGAAAAAACCGATAGAGATGCGGAAATGGAAGACTCTGGTATTAAATTTTTAATCTACGAAGATATAAAGGATACCTATGAAGAGGCTATAGTCGATTATGTTGCAGAGGGTTTTGCAAGAGGGTTAAAAATAGAATTGAAATAGCTTAAGGCTTTAGCCTTTTGCTATTCAAAAAGTGTTGACTTTTTTTAAATATTATCGTACAATGGCAAAGCATAGTTGACTTTAATGATCATATATGTTAAAATAGACTAGAATATATAGGATTTATGCCTAGGAGGGATAATATTGTCTAAGTATATGAGTTTGGAAGTCTTGAAGAATCAAGTTGAAGAGAATATCGGAAAGAGGGTAGTTGTAAAAGCCGATAAGGGACGGAACAAGATTATAACCAAGACAGGGGTTATAGAAAATGTGTTTCCTAGTTTATTCACAATCAAAATAACTAACGATTTTGAGCAAGAGAGGACAATTTCATTTACTTATTCAGATTTGCTCACATCAACTGTTAAGTTGCAATTATGTTAAGATATATTAAAAAACGACTTTAAGTCGTTTTTTTTTACCGGATTTGCAATAATGGAGAAATATAATGAAATTTAAATCATATGGAAAGATTAATCTCTCTTTGGAAGTTTTAAACAAAAGGGAAGATGGATATCATAATATAGATACTATTATGCAATTTGTTGATATATATGATGAATTGGATATAGAAAAAACCTTTGGAAAGGAATTGGAAATCCAATGTGATCTGGTGGATTTTCCAAAGGGGGAAGATAATTTAATCTATAAAGCTTGGGAAAAACTAAAGGGTCTTTATAGTGGTAATCCAGGTATAGCGGTCAAGGTCAAGAAGAACTTGCCTATAGCTGCGGGTATGGGAGGAGGAAGTTCCAACTGTGCATCGATGATGGAGGGACTTAACAGGCTTTGGAAACTAGGATTATCTAAGGAACAGCTACAACGATTAGGTGGGGAAATTGGTTCAGATATACCGTTTTTCTTTGAAGAGGACACCCTAAGAGCTAGGGGCAGAGGTTTTGACTTTGAGAAGATGACTTCTCTACAGGGTTTACCTATAGTGATAGTTAACAGTGGTTGCAGGATTTCTACTCCATTTGTATATTCTAAGGTGGCTTTTGCAAAAAATAGAAAAATGGATATCCTATTGGAATCCCTTGAGAGTGGGGAAATTGACAAGGACTTGTTTTTTAATTCCATGACAGAGGTCTCTTCCACGGTATGCCCAGAAATTAAAAAGATTATCGAAAAGCTGTATAGTTTAAATAGTAAGGTTGCACTTATGTCTGGTTCGGGAGCGACTGTGTTTGGAATTTTTGATGATGAGAAAATGTCGAAAAAGGCATTTGAAATATTAAAAGATAGGTATAAGTATGTTTATAACACGAGAACTATTAGGAGAAGTAATGAAGGATAGATCCATAGGAATATTTGACTCAGGGTATGGTGGTTTGACGGTTTTGCGGGAACTTCTTAAAATTGCACCGAAGGGCCACTATATATATTTCGGAGATAATAAAAGGGTTCCCTATGGAGATAAGAGTAAAGAAAAAATTGTGGAATTGTCTAAAAAGGCAGTTTCTTTTTTAGAAGGCCTTGATACAAAGGCTATTGTCATTGCCTGTAATACGGTATCTACAAGGGCGCTAGAGGAATTAAGGGAAGTTTCCGTTCTACCTATAATAGGTATTGGTGAGTCTGGGGCCAAGGGAGCAATTGAAAAGACCGAGAATAAAAAGGTTTTGGTTTTAGCAACAAAAAGTACCGTCGAGGGAAAATTATACGAGCATCGTATCGGCGATATAGACCCAAGTGTTGAAGTTAGAGGAGTTGCATGCCCTAAATTAGTACCGATTATTGAATCGGATTTGAAACCAGAAGAAAAGAATGTTTTAATATTAGAGGCTTTAAGGGAATACAGATCAAAAGCAATTGGATTTGATTATGATACCATTATTTTAGGGTGCACCCACTATCCCTACATCCTGGATGAAATAAGGGAAGTTTTTGGTAAGGACAAGGAAATTGTCAACCCGTCCTATGAACAGGCAAAAAAAGTGTTGGAGTCGTTTCCAGAGGAACTCGATAGAAAAGAAGGATCTTTAGAAATTTACACTTCAGGAAATAGGGGTGATTTTGAAAAATTTGCTAAGGATTACCTAAGTCTAAACGTCCTAAGAGTACATAACTTTAATTTTTAGGAGGGAAAAGAATGAAAAAATTTATTTCGTTATTATTAGTTATGTTGTTGATAACTTCCTGTGCAAATAAGGCTGGAAATAACCAAAGTACCGAAAACAAAGAGGGAAAAAAAGTTGTCTATACTTCCTTTTATCCTATTGAATTTGCTACTAAGGAAATTGTTAAGGATAAGATGGATGTAAAATCTGTTATTCCCGCTGGGGTAGAAGTTCACGACTGGGAGCCTTCTCTTAAAGATATAACAAAGATTAAGGAATCAGATCTAGTATTAATCAATGGTCTTGAACTTGAAGATTGGCTAGATGATGCAAAGAAAGTTGTGGATGAAAAAAAGATTGTTGAAGTTTCTAAGGATATAGAACTTATCAAACCACAAGAAGAGGACCATGATCATGACCATGATGAACATGACCATGACCATGAGGAAGAAAACCATGAGGAAGAAAATCATGAAGGACATCACCACCATAATCATGGTGAATACGATCCACATATATGGCTTTCTATTAGAAATTATGAGGTAATTGCTAAAAATATTTTTGAAGAGGTTTCAAAGATAGATCCAGAGAATAGGGGTTTTTATGAAGAAAACTATAATTCATTAAAGAAATCTCTCGAGGAATTGGATAAAAAATACACTGATGGTTTTAAGGAAAATAAGGGTAAACATATTATAGTGCCTCATGAAGCCTTTGGTTATATGGCTAAAGACTATAATCTGGTTCAAGTGCCTATAGAAAATATAACATCAGATTCTGAGCCGGATTTAAAGACGATTGCAAATATTGTGGATTTGGCTAAGAAGGAAGGAATTAAGACGGTATTCTATGAAGGAGAGGACTCTGGAAAGGTACCTAAGACGATTGCTAAGGAAATTGGAGGAGAGGCAAAGCCAATCCATACTTTAGAATTTATTACAGATGAACAAGAAAAGAATGGCGACAACTATTTAACTTTGATGGAGGAGAACTTCAATAATATCATGGAGTCATTTAAATAATGGAAAATATTGTGGAACTAAAAGATCTTTCTTTCGGCTATAAGAAAGATCTTTTAAAAAATGTAAATCTAAAAATAAAAAGTGGAGAATTTGTAGGGATAACTGGAGATAATGGTGAAGGTAAGACCACTCTTTTAAAGCTTATTCTAGGACAGTTAAAACCGGATAGCGGACAGGTAATATTGGGGGAAAACTCCGACAAAAATGTATCTATTGGTTATCTGGAACAAAGGCTTGCTGAAAAGAATATGTCTTTTTCCATTACTCCCGAGGAGATTATCTCTTTAAATCTATATGATGAGATGGGATTTTTTAAAATTCCATCAAAGAAAATCAATTCCAAGGTGAACAATGCACTATCTATGGTAAAGATGTGTGAAAAAAAGGACTATGATTTCAATAATATGTCCGGTGGTGAAAAACAACGAATTCTTATTGCAAAGGAATTAGTTGACAACCCGCAGGTTTTGATTTTTGATGAGCCAACGGCTGGGATAGATAGCGACAGTAAGAAAATATTATTTGGAATTTTAGAGCATTTAAATAAATTTCACGGGATTACAATTTTAGTGGTAACTCATGAGATGGAGTTTTGTAAGCCTTATTTTTCAAGGGTTTTGAGAGTTAAAGATCAAAGGGTGGTGGATGTGCTATGAGTATATTTGATTATGATTTTATTTTAAAATCTTTTTTAGCTGGACTACTTATTGCACTATCGATACCTCTAATAGGAACGATTATGGTATGTAGGAAATCCTCTAATTTGGGAGATGCCCTTTCCCATAGCTCACTGGCAGGAGTTGCCTTTGGTCTTATTATAGGTATTAACCCTGTAATAGGCTCGATAATATCTTGTCTGATCGCGTCTTTATTCATAGACTTTTTAAGAAAAAAGTTTCCGAAAAATGCCGATATGGCCATTGCGATTGTAATGAGCCTAGGAGTTGGATTGGCTGCTGTAGCATCCGATTTTATTCCTGGTTCTAAGAGTTTAAACTCCTTTCTTTTTGGTTCTATTGCAGCTATTAGTAATCTTGAACTTCTTATAATAGCGCTTATTACCTCTTTTGTTATTTTCTTTTACATTAGATACTATACTGGTATAGTCTATATAATCTTTGACGAGAAGGTAGCGTCTTTAACTGGGTTGCCTGTAAGGCGGTTGGACTTTATGATTACTCTTTTGACGGCGCTTTCTGTAGGTATGGGATCTAGAATTGTAGGAGTGTTGACCATATCATCTTTAATGGTACTCCCGGTTGCAGGAGCTATTAAAATTTCAGCATCCTTTAGAAAAACTGTAATCAACTCAGTTATGCTTGGAGTACTATATGTGATTTTAGGACTTTTATCATCTTTTTATCTAAGCTTAAAACCTGGAGGTAGTATTGTGATAATTGGAGTGGTCACTTTAATAGCTATACTTATGGTAAAAGGGGACAAAAATTAGAGTGGGAATTTTTTGTATAAGCTTATACTTATTTTTAGGTTAAAAAAACAGGCCTCAAATCGAGGCCTAAGAATTGTTTTTACTATTAATTAATTTGAAGCTAAGTTATCAAAATAACCTTGTATAAGAACAGCAGGTGTACCTTTATCTCCTGATCCACTTACTAAGTCCGATAATGACCCTAAAAGATCTGTGATCTGTCTAGGAGTGGTACCTAGTGAAGCGTTCTGTCCAACTAGATTTTTATCTTTCTTAGAGATTTTGTCCTTTAATGTTACAAGGGCTTCATCGGCGTTTAAATCTTTCAAATCCGTATCTGCAATGTATTTGATCTTCAATTCATTTGGTGTTCCCTGTAGGTCCTTTGTAAAGCCTGGTGATACGACTGGATCCGCTAATTCCCAAATCTTTCCAACGGGGTCTTTAAAAGCTCCATCTCCATAGATCATTACCTGAAAGTTTACATTATATTTCTTTATCAATTCATCTTGTAATTTTTCAACGAATTCTTGAGAATCTCTAGGGAATAATTTAATTGAGTCCTCACTTGACAAATTGGAACCGTAAAGTCCATAAAGTTCGTTATATCCACTTCCATCAACGGATTCATTTAACATATCGTCAAGACTTAGCACAGTTTCTAATCCTAATTCTCTGAATATATTCTTATAGTAAAGTCTATCGTGGATATTACAGATTAGAATTTCTTTAGACAACTTTGCAATCTGTTCGGGATTATTTGTAAAGTAAACTTCAATATCTTTATTTTCTCTAAATCCCTTATAAAGGTCGACATAATCTATTCCGGTGAAAATATGATAATTTTTTTCTCCGACTAAATTTCTAAATTCCTCTTCATTTAGTATATCGTTATAAATATTTATATCCTTACCAATTAACAAGGACTTATCAAAAAGAGCATTACCTACTTCGTCAGAAGGAAAATTAAAAAAGATTTTAATTTTTTTATCGGTCTCTGCTATAGCCTTCATGATTATAGAAAATCTATTTCTACTTGTAATAGGGAATACCACACCAATTTCTTCCTTGAATTTTCTGTTGAAATCACTTTTAATTTGGTCGATGGTTGCATAATTTCCTTGAGCGCGTGCTAGTATGGATTCTGTTATTGCAATGACATCCATATCTCGAAACTCGATATTATCTTCTCTATGAACCCTATCCAAAGTATCCACCATAATTTCCAGTAGATTGTCTCCCTTTTTTATGATTGGAGTTCTTAACCCTCTTGCTACAACACCTAAATTTCTCATATTTCCTCCTATTATCGAATAATCTGCTTTTCTGTTATAATCATATCAACAGGTATATCGTATGAATCTATTGGAAGTTCTGGCAATACTTGGAAATCATAAGCCAAAGCCACCACCAATGGACTGGAGTTTAGCGACGCAAAAAAACGGTCGTAATACCCTCCGCCATATCCAATACGATACTTTTCCTTTGTAAAAGCTACACCTGGCGAAATGACCAAGTCTATAATATCATTATTTATAGGAATTCGTAAATTTTTTTTTGGCTCTCGAATTCCATAGTATCCTCTTTCTAAATCTTTACTTAGATCTTCGATCTTACAAAGATACATCTTTTTATCTTCCTTATCTATATAGGGAACATAAAGATTTTTCTTTTGTTTCAGAATTTCTGAAAGGATGTCACCTACATTTATTTCAGAACCAAAACTCACATAGGAAAAAATATTTTCATGCTCTTCAATAAATTTAAGATCTTTAAACCTTTTGACTATCTGTTCATCCATTTTTTCTTTTTTATCAAAAGGCAATTCATCTCGCTTTGAGATGATTTTCTTTCTTATGGTTTTCTTATCCATACTACCACCTCTAAGCTTATTATACCTAAAAAACCAATTATTTAACAAAATATTAAAAAAATGTAAGAATTAGGAAGAAAAAGTAAAAAAATTGGCGTTTTTTGTAACCGTTTTGTAACTAATTGTAAATCCTGTGATATAATTATTGAAGTGAGATAAGAGGTGATGCTTTGATAAAATTTAAAAATGTTAGCAAAGTTTATAAAAACAATATTGTCGCACTGGATCATATTGATTTAGAAATAGAGCAAGGAGAGTTTGTCTTTATCATAGGTGAAAGTGGAGCAGGAAAGTCTACTTTGTTAAAACTTATGTTAAAGGAAGAAAATCCAACAAAGGGATACATCTTCATGTTTGGAGAAGATGTTACCAAATTAAGAGCTAGACGAATTCCTATGTTAAGGAAAGAAGTAGGTGTAGTCTTCCAAGATTTTAGACTTTTGGAAAACAAGACGGTCTATGGAAATTTACAATATGCAATGGAGATTTTGGGATTTTCCAGAAAGAGTATCAAACAGAGAATACCGGAACTTCTACAAATTGTTAATTTAGAAGGAAGGGAAAGAGCCTTTCCGAATGAGTTATCAGGTGGAGAGCAACAGAGGGTTTCAATAGCAAGAGCCTTGATTGTGGATCCTAAATTGCTAATTGCAGATGAGCCTACTGGAAATCTTGATCCCATTACTTCATGGGAAATAGTAGAAGCTCTTGAGGAAATAAATAAAAAGGGAACTACCGTTATTATGATCACCCATGAAAAATCAGTGGTGGATAAGCTAAAGAAACGTGTTATTCACTTGAGTAAGGGTAATATAATAAGGGATGAAATAGGTGGCAGTTATGAAGGGAATTAGAATATTTTTTGCCACTCTTAAAGAAGGTATAAAGAGTCTATGGAGCCATAGGGCCATGGGGTTTGCTTCTGTTGTATCCATTATGTTAGCGTTAATGATACTTGGAGCGATGCTGATATCAGCCTTAACCCTTAATCAGTACGTTGTTGACTTAAAGGGAAAAGTTGATCAAGTTATTTTATATCTAAACCCTGATGTGGAACAAAGTAAAATAGACGACATTAGAGATAGATTGGACAAAAGTCAATACATTAAAAATGTTAGATACAAATCCAGTAAAGATGCTTTGGAAGAATATAAAAAAACTATAGGAGAATCTGATAGTTACATACTAGAAGGTTTGGAAAAAGCATTACCACCATCCTTTGTAGTATCATTAAATAAATTGGACCAAGCCAATGAGTTTGCCAAAGAAGCCAACACATTGGATGGAATCGTAAAAGTAGAGTACTACAAGGACACTGTAGAACGAGTTATGAAAATATCAAATTACGTTCACATCGGTGGAGCGATAGGCGTAGGAGCTTTAGTGATAATCTCTATATTTATTATCTCCAATACTATAAAACTTACGGTTTATGCAAGAAAGAAAGAAATTGAAATCAAGAAGTATATTGGAGCTACAAATAGAGTTATAACTGGACCTTTCATAGTAGAAGGTATGGTCTTTGGACTAATAGGAGCGCTACTTGCCTATGGAGTGATTTACTTTGGTTATGGATTCATTTTTGAAAGATTTGCCGAATCTGTTAAACGGACATTGGCAGGGTATTTAATACCTTTAGAATTTTTAAAAATGGATATTTTAATTATATTTTTGACTTTAGGAGTTGGAATTGGTACAATAGGTTCGTTATTGTCCATTAGAAGATACTTAAGAGTATAGGGAGGATGAAATTGGAGAACGGTTACTGTAAGAAAAAGTTATTGACAATCGCATTGGCAACATCTTTGACTATATCATCATGTTTTGCTATTAGCCATAAGGGCTTAGCAGCGTCAATAACTGAAATGGAAAGCGAAAAAAACAAAGCTATTCAGTCAGTAGATGATTTAAGAAATAATATTAACAATCTAGAATCTGAAAAGAATCAACTTTCTGATGAAGTTTCAGAACTAGACAATAATATTGCTGCATTGGAAGCTCAAATAAGGGAACTGGAAGCTCAAATTTCTCAGTTGGAAAGTGACATTGAAAAGACATTAGAAGAGATCAAGGCACTTGAAGAAAAGATTTCTACAAATCAAAAAGAATTTGAAGAAAGAGTTTCGGTTATGTATATGAATAGTCAAGTTGGTTACTTAGACATCATATTCTCATCTGAAGATGTTGATGACCTTTTATCAAAGGCTTCAACTATGAAATTTATTACACAATATGATAAGGACTTAATCAATAGTCTTAAAGATAATAAATTATTGATAGATGCAAAAAAAGATGAGCTTAAAGGTAAAAAGACAGCCCTTGAAGTTACAAAGGCGTCATTAGACGATAAAAATGCACAACTTTATCAATCAAAGGCTGACAAATTGGCTTTAATAACTCAAAAATCTGGAGAACAGGAAGCTAATCAAGTAGAAATAAATAAATTGGAATCTGAAATTCAAGCTTTAGAACAAAATATTTCAAAAGAAAGACAAGCTGAAGCAGAAAGACAAAGACGTGCAAGGGAAGCTGCTTTGAGAAGAGAAAGAGAAGAAGCTGCTAGAAGGGCGAGCCAAGCAAGGGCAAGTCAAGCAAAGTATTCAAGCAGAAATAAAGTTTCTTCTTATAATTCAAACACTTCTTACGCTGCAAAACCAAGCAATGTTCAAAATTCATATACAGGAAATCTTGGAAGTGGCATGTTAGGCTGGCCAGTACCAAGCTCTAGAAGAATTTCCAGTGGTTATGGATTTAGAACTATATCTATCCATACCGGATTCCATACAGGAATTGATATTCCATCACCAATGGGAACACCTGTTGTTGCTGCAGAATCAGGTACTGTAATTTTTGCTGGATATAGCGGAAGTTATGGAAATCTTATGAAAGTTCAACATTCAGATGGTATAGTTACATACTATGCCCATCTATCAGGATTTGTGGCATCCGTTGGTAGTACAGTTTCCAAGGGACAAACCATAGCGTTAATGGGTTCAACAGGAAATTCTACAGGTCCACATCTACACTTTGAAGTGAGAATAAACGGTGCTCATACTAATCCGTTAAATTATGTGAGATAATAAACAATAAAATTGATTTAAAAATACAAAAAAGAGAACTCAAATTCGAGTTCTCTTTTTTGTATTTAAAACTTTAAATTAAAATTTTTCTTTAATGCTCTTTTGAGTTCTTGAAACTATAATTGGAACTAGGAATAGTTGAAGAAGTATTCCTGGCAATGCAGTTACAAAGGAACCCTTAAACCAAATTAATGGATTTGCGTCGAATCCCGCTAATAACTTAGTAAGTGCTAAAACTACTATTGCAGCTACAATTCTTCCAATGATCATTGAAATGATTAATGATAAGAACAACTTGTTGGTTTTTTTATAGATTAATCCAGAAACTAGTCCATATGCCATAAGTTCAAATACCATGATATATAAAATTGGAATTGGTGGCATTGTAAATATAAAAAAGTTGATTATAGGAGCTAAGACTCCTAGCAACATCCCGTACAATGGTCCCAATAGCATGCCGCCGATAAAAATTGGCAAGTGCATTGGTAAAAAGATATTTCCTGGAATGCCAGTACTATGAAATATTCCTGGCAAGGCAATAGCGATTGCTAAAATTATTGCGCCATAAACAGTTTTTCTTGTATTCATAATTACCTCCTTGATAACCATTATACATTAACTTTAAATTTTTGTATAATACATAAGTGTGTGGTACAATCTCATTGATTATGCAAGGAGGAAATATGAAACCGAATTTTTTTAAATCCTCAATTTTAATATTTTTGATAGGATTAGCCTCGAAAATAATGGGGATATTCAGACAGTCCCTAATAGGATATTTTTATGGACAGTCGGTTTATACCGATGCCTTTAATTACGCAAATGAGATAGCGTTGATATTGACAGTGGTGGTAAATACCACGATTCATCTTGTAATCATTCCCATTATGTCAAAAGCAAAAGAAACCTATAACCTAGAAGAAAGGGATGCTTATTTTAGTAAGATTGTAAATGCGGTCACCTTGATAAATGTTTTTTTAGTGATCTTTGTAATTTTATTTGCGGGTAACCTAGTGGAACTTATCATTCCAAATTTTCCAAAAGAACATTTTGATATAACTGTGAAAATGGTTAGAATAATTGCTCCATCTATTTTGTTCCTAGGACTTGTATCCTGTTTTGGAGCCTATTTAAACTCCTTAAATATTTTTGCTCCCTTTGCCGCCGTTGGAATAATTGTGAATTTGACCTTTTATATAGGATTATTATTAGTAGGAAGGTATACAAATATTATCAACTTATCCTACATTACCACATTGGGAGCAATAGCCCAGAGTGTGTTCTTATATTTATTCTTAAAAAGACAAAAATACAAGCATGTTTGGAAGATTGATAATAAAAATGGATATTTAAAAGAGACCATGTACCTTATGGTTCCACTGACTTCAAAAGAAATAATATCCCAAGGAGCAAATGCCGTTATAAATGGAATTATTTCTGGGCTGACAGAGGGAAGTAAAACCGTTCTAAGAACTTCCTACAATTTATTTGGAGCTGTCCTATCTATGTCCATTACTTCCGTATCCACCGTACTTTATCCATCCTTAGCTAAGGCCTTTAACTCAGGAGATAAAGAATTTATAAGAAAAGTAATAGACAAGGGGATAGTCATAACAACTATGATCTTGATTCCATTCACCTGTGGAGTAATACTGTTGGCAAGACCTTTAATCTCCCTAATATATGAAGGAGGAAAGTTTACCCAGGAAAATACGATTTTAACATCTACAGCACTACAATTATATGCTGTTGGGTTCACAGCGGCTGGACTAAGGATATACTTGAATCGTGTGTACTTTGGACTACAAGATACAAAAGTTCCTTTCTTCAACCAGATAATAACAAGTGGATTATATATCGTTGGTAGTTTCATATTGACAAAATACCTTGATTATAAAGGAGTAGCTTTGGCTTTTAGCATATCCTGTATAATAGAAACCCTTATATTGATAGTGCTATTAAAGAAAAAAATCGATGAATTGGATATAAAATACTACTTTATTAGCCTTATTAAAATATTATTTTCTACCTTGATAATGGGTCTAGTCGTCTATTATAGCAATAATATACTGGATAAGATAACAGGTGCGGGAAATTTAATTTTACTTTTAAGATTGATAGGGGTTACAATAATAGGAATTGTAACATATGGATTTGTTCTGTATTTAATTAAATTCGATGAATTCAACAATATTCTAGAGGTTGTAAAAAGCAAGTTAACAAAAAAATAAATTCTTTTAAAAATTCCTTGACAAGGTTAAATAAAATTGATATTATAATTAGGCACTCAGGAAGTGCCTT
>NZ_JASBYU010000008.1 GCF_029983815.1 Lagierella sp. | reverse complement strand
CATTTAGAAATTTCAACTATTTTTAAATTTCACTTGACTTTTTACCACTGGACTTTCAGATTAACTTTAGACTATTAAAGTTTATATGAGTATATCATGTTTTGTATATTATTACAATCGTGTTAAGTTTACGTAAAATTTAATTAGGTTATATTTTGCATTTATAAACGATTAAGGACATAATTTCGCCTCTATTATTTCTATTCCTTTCCGTGTGCATAACTCTCTTAATATACTTCCTATATCCACATCAATGATTACTTGACTTCTATATTCAGGATCAAAAACTATATGATATTTACATCTATATTTAGTGTGTTATAAGCTATTCTTATCCAATATAACCTCCTTGGTGTATAATTGTGCATGTGAATATCACAATTATACACCAAGGAGGTTTTTGTGCTTGAAGCTAAAGCTTTAATCCTCCAACTGCATAGCAGGTGGTTTATTGTTTCGCTCACTTTCGTTCACTCAACACACTAAAGTGCACAATAAAAAATCACCGAAAAATCGGTGATTTTTTAAGCTAATATTTCTTTAGGGTAAACAGAAACTTGTCTTCTTGTCTTCCCTAACCTTTCAAATTTTACTACTCCGTCAACCTTTGCAAATAAAGTGTCATCAGAACCCTTACCTACATTGTTTCCGGCATGGATTTTAGTACCTCTTTGTCTAACTAAAATATTTCCAGCTAATACGAACTGTCCATCAGATCTTTTAGTTCCAAGCATTTTGGCATTACTATCACGACCGTTCTTAGATGAACCTACCCCTTTTTTGCTGGCGAATAATTGTAAGTCCAGTTTTAACATTATTGCACCTCCCCAGTCACAATTTTAATGTATTCTCCGTATGAATCCTCGATCGAAATCAAGGCTAATTTTAAACTTTCTAATATTAAAGTGGTGTCGTTAATCTCCATAGAATCCATATTGGAATAGTCAATATTTAATAGAAAATGACCTTCTCCAATTTCATATTCTAAATTGTCCTCCACTTTAACTAATTCGGTTAATGTGTTAATGGTGTTGGTAAGATATACTGAAATCGCTGAACAGATTATATCTTCTCCGTATTCTCCATAAATGGCATGTCCACTTACTTGAACACTTATTATCTGTCCCAATCTATTTTTAGTAATCTTTGCCTTAATCATACTAACCTTCTATCGCTTCAATCTTTACTTGAGTAAATGGTTGACGATGTCCTTTTTTCTTTCTAAAGTTCTTCTTTGCTTTGAACTTATAAACGATAACTTTCTTTCCTCTGCCTTGAGCTTCTACAGTTGCCTTAACCTTTGCTCCTTCAACAACAGGATTACCGATTTTTACATCATCACCGTTGGAAACCATCAATACTCTATCAAATTCTACAGTATCTCCTTCAGATACATTAAGTTTTTCAACTTTGTAGCTCTTTCCAACCTCTACATTTAATTGTTTTCCACCAGTTTCTATTACTGCGTACATAGTGCACCTCCTCATTATTAAGACTCGCCGAAACAGGTGCCTTTGCTTTAATACCTGTATCGAGCGGTTACACACTGGAGTATTATATGTTAATTTTACTTAAATGTCAATAGCTAAACCTGATTTTGTAAATTCCAATAGACCTAATTTTGTTATGCCATGGTAGACAATTTTAGGATGATTTTTTATCTGCATTTTCACAAAAAAGTCCAATTTACTTCTTTCTTCCTTTGAAAGAGTAATGCAGTCAATTATTATAATTCCACTTATATCCATAACTTCCATAGACCGTAGTGACTCTTTCACAGCTTCCTCATTTACTTTTAGGAAATCTAGATTAGCATCTGCATTTACATCTATGGCTGTAAGGGCCTTAGTCTTTTCTATAATGATATTTCCGCCACCCTCTAAGTACAAAACACCTGTTTTTAAATTTAACAAATCTTCTGAAATTTCTTCATCGTATTCATAGGAATAATCTTTATCCAGTTCTAGATTACTTTTAGGTAAGTAGCTTTTTATATATTTAAAAAGTTCTTCACTATTTACTATTACCTTTCCCTTAAATCCATGTAGTTTGGAAAAGACATTTCTATAGGAAGTAAAAATCTTTCGTGGTATAGGTAAAAACTTTGACTCCCTTAGTATCTTTTGAAAAACCTGTTTGAGATTATAATACTCCTCCTCAATCTCTTTAAAGTCTACTTTGCTAGCTTCTGTTCTAAAGACAATGGAACTAATATTATTTTTTTTGCCGTCTCAAGTAAAACTTCTCTTTTATACCTTGGTATTCTCTTTGAAAGGTAAATTTTTTTCGAAAAGGGATAGTACACTATGAACTTCCCAGGTATTCCAAAATTCATAGTATACTTATCCAACTTGTCATCATCGGTTTTTTTATATAACCCAAGGAGAACTTCATCTCCTGACTTTATTTCACCTATGATATTTCTTTGATCCAGTAGGCCCTTTTGTCCACCTTCAAGTTGTACTATATATCCATTGTAGTTAGGCATTTTTCTTTCAACTTTTCCGATGAAAATACCTTCTTTTTCCAATAGCCTAGACAAACCGACTAACTTTTTTTCTTTGATAAAACCCAGGTATAAAACTTCTTCTTCAACTTGGACAAAACACTTTTCCATTATTCCCCCTTAGGTGAGGCCTCAAGGCAGGCACCCATTATTTCACGAACCATTGGACTTATATTTCCACTTGTTCCAGATTGGGTTACAACGGCAGCAATTACATACTCTGGATCATCATAGGGAGCAAATCCTATCATCCAACCATAGTCGCTATAAGGTTTATTTGTTACAGGGTTTATAAGCCCCACTTCTGCAGTTCCTGACTTAATTCCCATGTCAAAGGGCAATTTCCCAAGTACTCTTCCAGTATATCCCTCTTCAGCGGCCATTTTAGTACCTTCACGAATTACCTGTAACGCTGAAAAATCGTCAATTTCAATCTTATTGCCATTGGGACTATTCTTATATACAACTTTCCCCGTTGTAGGATCCTTCACCTCATCCACTACAGAAACCTTGTTTTTAATGCCCCCATTTGCAATAGTGGCCATATATCTTGCCATCTGTAACGGACTGTAGGCGTTTTGACCCTGACCGATTACAACGTTTAAACTGTCTCCAATCAACCAGTTGGATTGGTCGATATAGTTGTATTTTATCTGTGCAGGAAAATTCTGATTGGATTCACCTTGAGTTTTCTTTGTATCAAAACCCATCTCCTTCAATCTATTTACAATTTCCGTTTCAGAAGGAACTTCTTCTTCGTCAATCCACTTTAACATCTTTTGAATCTTTTCTTCCAGTTCCCTGTCGGAAGTCTTTGGATCCATCAAATAATTTTTTGCATTTTCTTCTAAAAAGGTCTGATATAGGTTTTTATAACTTGCTTTTTTTATCTGTCTATCGGGAAGGGTTCCTGCAGTCTCCTTTGGAATGTTGATGTCTATTCCCGTCTTTTCACCAAGACCCAGTATCTTTGCATACTTGGCCACATCATCTACATTTAATTTGTAACTTCCGCCTTCCTTAGAACCCTTGTCAACTCCAAGGGCTAAGTTATAGAAATAGTAGTTACATGAATCTCTAATAGCCTCTCTAGTACCTTCATTTCCATGAACTCCCCTACTTATTCCCCATATGGCGTCTTGGAAAATTCTTCCACCAACTTCGATGTATCCTTGACACTTAATGGTAAAATCTGGATCAAGTCCCGTTTCAAGACCTGCCAATGAGGTTGCAAGTTTAAAGGTGGAACCAGGCTGTATAGCAGACTGAATCGCCATATTTAAAAGGGGTCTAGGGGCAATTAGGTCTCTTTCATCCTTTGGAAATAAATTTTTCCAATCGGAAGCAGAAATACCTGTGGCAAACATGTTTAGGTTGATATCAGGGGCATTGGCGATAGATACCACTTGACCGGTTTTAGCATTTAAAACCACAACAGATCCTGATGTTGCATCCTTATACTGACCTGTTGTACTGGAACTTACAAGGTTTACATCTCCCCATTTGGAGTTGAATACATTGTCCATCTGAAGGGAATTCATGGTTTCAGCCAAGGCTTCTTCACTGGCCTTTTGAATCCTCTTGTCCACTGACAAATATACATCCTTTCCAGGAATAGGCTTTGTTTCTCCAAGCACTTCCGTAATATTTCCCCTATTGTCTACTAAGACCCTTCTAGTTCCATTAATTCCCTTTAGTTGCCTTTCTTGGCTCTCCTCTATGCCATTTTTCCCAATTAGGGACGCCAAGTTGTAATTGTCGTCAGAAAGGTAGTCGTCCTTTTCAACCTGTGTTGAAATCTTTCCAATGTATCCAATAGTGTGGGAAGCGAGGGATCCTCCAGGATAGTATCTAATGGGCTGGGAGTCCACTATAATTCCAGAGCCCTCTGGAAATCTCTCTTCTATGGCAGAAAATGTCACTTCTGAAAGATTGTAGGTTAAGTCCAGGGGAACATATCGTAAATCTCCATGCCTATTGATAAGATCATAGAGCTTTATAATATTATACTGATCGTAGTTCAAAAAACCTTCAAGGTCATAGGACTTTACAATCTCCTTATATAGCTTATCCACATTGTCCTTTTTCTTGTCTAAATCAAATCTCTCATACATATCATCTATGTTCTTTTCATAACTATAGGTCCAGTCCTTTACTGAAATTGAAGGAACGATATTCTTATTTGTATTTATATTTTGAGCAATGAACTTTACATTTTCATTGGTTATAAAGTCGTCCATAAGACCATTTTCTTCCAACAAAAAGACAAGTTGATCCTTTGGATTGAGATCGTGTTTTTCAGTGTCCTTGTACTGAATTTGAGCTATTGGATTGTTAACATCCTTTTCGTCTACTACAACCTTTAGATTGTGTTTAATATTTTTCTTATCTAAAATTTCCAAGGCAAACTTTGCAGGAAGAGTTATAGGTTGGCCAGATTTTGAGTCAAATGTAACATTTGATAATAATTCGTCTAGGGTAGACTTTCTTACTATTGTTACAAAATCTTCTTTTGCAGTGGATTTTTCTGTAATTCCACTATATTCCTTGGACAGCTTAGCCTTGGTTTCAAGTAGTAGGATTTGGTCTTGAAAACCTATGGGTTCTAAACTTAGATTTTCCTGTAAATTACTTGCCTTCACTATGTCAAAGGCAAGTTTTCTTCCTACGGGGTGATTTAAAATATTTCTTATAATCCCCTCATCCTCTTTTAAAACCCTACTTAAAAAAGTGTAAGGATCTTCTCCATCTTCATAGGAATTTTCCTCTAAGTATTCAGATTTATTTGGATTTTCAAAGGTTATCTTATCACTTCCTGCATTAAGTGGAAGTTCAACCCCCTTATTGCTTAGGGATTTAATAACCGTATCAATCACCCTATACCTATAACCCTCCTTTTCTTCCTCCTTATGAATAAGGACATTTAGAAGGTCATTTGTCTTAATTATCCTAATCATCTTATCTATTGGAGTTTCATTCTCCTTGATATAGGATTCCTTATCTTTATATTGTATTAAGTTAAAGGAAAGACTATAGTCTGGATTTATATTTGCTCCATCGAGTTCTAAAAGTCTAGTCAAGTCCCTTAAACTTTCATTTCTCTTCTTCTCATCAAGCCTTAAAAAGTCGTCCTTTAAGATACTTGCTGTAAACACAGTCTTATTAGTTGCAAGTATCTCGCCATTTCTATCATAGATATTGCCCCTAGGTGCAACTATTTCAATATCTCTAATCCTAGTGTTTTCAGATATATCTCTATAGTACTCACCCTTTATAATTGTCAAGTAAAATAGTTTAGAAAAAAGAAGGATCATTAGAAATCCTAAGATTATTTTTGTTGCAAAAAATCTATCCCTTTCTTCTGATCCTTTAAAAGTCTTTTTAAAAAATTTTTTCATAATAACACCTACAACCTAAATCTTGGAAATTCAAAAATTTTCTGGAAGAGTATAAAAATCGGAAAGTACATTAAACAATTTAATACAAGTTCCACAATTAAAGGTATAACTCTACTTCCAATGCTAAAGGAGTCACCTAAAAAGCTTCCTATTAATATAGTTAAAATAAAGGAGGCAATAGTTGAAACCCCTGTCAAAACTACTCCCGTTCTTACATCGTCTTTGTTAATTCCCATCTCGGAATTTCCTATTAGAAATCCGACGATAAAATATATTAAAGCCCTTACCCCAAGGACTCTAGCAAATAGGATATCTTCCAATAATCCTATGAAAAGTCCAGAAAACCCTCCTACATAGGCACCAAAGCCCAGGGAAAGAGCCACAACTATAGGAATTGTTAAATTGGGATTTACGCCAATTATCTTTATTCTATTGAAAAGTACTGTCTGTAACAACAGATTTATTATTACTACAATAACGATTTTAACTTTATTCATTTTCTTCTTCTCTCATAACTCTAAGCACTAAAACCCTATAGATATTAGTAAAATCTATAGGAGACTCTATTGTAACTTCAGTCCTTGCACTGGTTTCATCCTTATAGACCTTGCTAACTTGACCAATGTATAAATCCGCTGGATAAATTCCTCCCAAACCAGAAGTATAGATCTTATCTCCCACGGCTATATCTGCAGAAGTCTTATACATGTATCCAGTCAAGAGATTATCCTCTCCACCTCTGATAACACCTACCGCTCCTGTTCTTGAAGTTTTAAAGGAAGTGCCCTTTGTGGAATTTGTAATAGAAGATACCTTAGCATGGTTATAACCTACATCCGTCACCACTCCAAGTAGTCCCTGAACTATAGTCGAGTCCTCTCCAACAACACCTTGAACTATTGGGTCATTTACTTTAATCTTATCCTTGCTGCCCTTGTCGATGGTAAATCTGTCATAGAGGTTGGAAGAGTCCACTCCTACGATTCCAGCTTTAATAAGGTCTCCCTTTTTACTTGATATAAGTTCATATTCTTCTTTAAGATATCCCTGATTGTCTATAACTTTTTGCATATTTGCATTTTGTTCTTTCAGAAGTAAGTTTTCCTTATTTAGTTTTTCATTGTCTTTTCTCATCTGCCTAGAACCAAAAATAAATTCTAAGCCGTCTATTACCTTAGAAGAGGTGAAGTAAAATGCTTTGGAAATAGGCGTGGTTATTGTGGATAGGACATTGCCTCCAATGTCAACAACTTTGCTATTACCATTACTTGTAGCTATAAGGGATACCAAAAAAAGGCAAACTACAATGAATATTACACCTTTTCTCCTCTTGTTATTATTTCTAAAATTCCTGTACATCATTCTTCCTAAATATAAACCTCTTCTTTCCCTCTAAGAGATTTAGAGCCTTTCCTATTCCAATTCCCGTAACTTTACCTGGCTTTTCTACCACTTGAGCATTTATCTTGATATTTTGAATTATGGATTCAGCTAAACCGTCTAAGTCCGCCATTCCTCCACAAATTTTTATTCCATCGTAGATTACCTCTCCAGAAATTTCTGGAGGAGTCTTTTCAAGTACATCCCTAATACAACTGTGAACTTCATTTACAAGGGATAAAATACAGTCGAGTAAATCCGAAGCACTTACAGATGCAACCTTAGGCATTCCTGTAATCAAATCCTTGCCACTGACGGTGGCAGATCTTTCAATGTCCTCCGATTTCAAAGTGCAAATATTGTTCTTTAAGTATTCTGTGGTGGAACCACCTACTAAGAAATTGTGGGATTTTTTAATATAGGACTTAATATTTCTTTCCACATTGTCCCCACCGTATTTTCTAGCACTTGAAGAAACTACCCCCGCTAAAGATACTATGGATACTTGAATTGTTCCAGCACCTACATTTAGTATTAGGTTGCCCTTTGGCTCATTTATATCTATGCCCATTCCAATGGCAGATGCAATATTTTCTTCCAACAGCCTTACATCTCTACATCCTGCGTATATAACCACATCTTCAACAGCCCTTTTTTCAATATCCGTTAAAAAAGATGGCACTGTTACAATTGCCTTAGGCTGCATAACTGAAAAACCTGTGCTGGCCTTTCTTATGAAGAATTCAAGCATTGCTCGAGTCAGTTCAAAATCTGCAATTACACCATTTTCTAAAGGCCTTACCGCCATGATATTCTCCGGTGTCTTTCCTATCATATTCTTTGCTTCAATTCCCACAGCTAACACTTCATAGGTCTTTAAATCTATTGCAACGACAGAAGGCTCGTTTACCAAGACATTACCATTGATATCTGAAATTATAGTATTGGAACTTCCTAAATCTATTCCTATATCCTTTGCAAAAAATTTTATAAACGATGCCATAATCTGCTCCTTAAAAATATGATTTTTCTTTAAAACTTAAATATTTGCCATCTCCTATAATTAGATGGTCTAAAACTTCTATGCCTAAAATCCGTCCTGCTTCTTCCAACCTCAAAGTCAACTTAATGTCTTCATTACTAGGTGTAACATCGCCACTGGGATGATTATGTAATAAGATAATCGACTTGGCACTCTTTTTTATTGCAGGTTTGAAAACTTCCCTTGGATGAACCAAAGAAGAGTTTAAAGTTCCAATAGAAATTTCCTCCTTTGAAATTATATTGTTTTTTGTATCAAGTAAAATTATATAAAAGTGTTCCCTTAACTCCCTAGATAGCTGATGCATAAAGATATCCGCCAAAGATTTTGGACTATTTATCCTATATTCCTTGGTTGACTGTCTAATATTCAGTCTTTTGACAAGTTCCAAGGATGCAATTATAGTACAGGCCTTAGAAAGACCAATACCATCAATCTCCATAAGTTCTTCCAAAGTAATGTCATTGAAGTTATTTTGACTTTTCATTTCATTTAAAACCTTAGAAGCAAGTTCAATGGCATTTTGTTTCTTTGTCCCCGTACCCAATAAAATAGCTAACAATTCCTCTGAAGACAAGATACCAGGACCAAAATCCCTCATCTTCTCCCTGGGTCTATCAAATACAGAAAATTCTTTTATAGTCTTTAAATTGGCCTTATCATCTTTTATTTTTTTATCCAAAGACTCACTTTTTTCAATTGCAATTATACTTTGAGTCTCTTCTATTATATCACTACACATCTATATCACCTTTTTAAGCCTCTGGGAAATAAAACCCGAAGTAAGTCCTACAATATAACCTGTTACTATACCCATTAAGTTAATTAAGGGTAAATAGTATAGTATTTTAAAATTGTTTAATATAATACTCGCTGCTAAAAGTTGTCCCAAATTAAAAAACAAAGCCCCTATTTCACTTACTCCTATTAGACTTAGCCACTTGCTTAAGTAACGATAGGCCAAGTACATGGAGATAAGAGCTAAAATAGTTCCTGTAAAACTGTAGGGCAAGGATGAAAGCCTTCCCGATAATAAAAACATTAAAAAAGACTTTACCAGCCCTACCAATAGCGCTTCCTTTAACCCATAAATAACAAGGGTTACTAAAAGTACAATATTGGAAAGTCCAAGTTTAACACCTGGTACTGGGATGGGTATTGGTATGGAGTTTTCAAAAAGCGAGATCACAAGTGCAAAGGAGATTAAAAGACTGATCGTTATCGGCTTTTTCATCAATAGTTAATTCCATCCAATTCTTTATCCAAATCATCACTCTTTATTTCAAGAACCATCTTATTTGGTATGCAGACTATGACTTCTCCAGTTTTTTCTATAAACCCCTGTTTAATACAGAGTTTGTCAGGGCAGTCCGCTTCAATAAGATGCACCTTATTTCCAACTACTTCAACCACATTCAAACCATATTCGGTTTGAAGACGATATACGTAGGGTTCTTCTCCTGATGTAAAGGTGAGTCGTTTAACTTCTTCTCCATTTACCTGCAGAGAAATATATCTTCCACCTTCTTTATCGCCATTTAAATATATGAATCCGTAAGAGAAGATCGATAGAATAAAAATCAGTAAAATGAGTAATTTATCTCCCTTTTTCATAATCAACACCTGTCTTTTTCTTAATTAAGTTTATCATATTAAACGGTATTTTTAAACCACTGAAATTATTGTTGAAGGGAAAGTATAAAAATTAAAATGACCGACTCACGCCGGCCATAATTTTTTATTGTGGTAATTGAAAAATCTTTTCTTCGTAGTCTCTAATTGTGTGTTGAGGACATTTTTTAATACAAAGTCCACAGTCCACACATTTTTCCTTATCGATATGAGCAAGGAATTTATCCACTGTAATCGCCTGTACTGGACAGTTCTTTTCACAGATCTTACATCCAATACAACCAACTTTACAATATCCTCTTACATCTTTACCCTTATCTGTCGAGCTACAACGAACTTCTGTCTGATTGTCGTATGGCATTAAGGATATTAGGTCCCTTGGACAGATTTTAATACAAAGTTCACAAGCTGTACATTTGTCCCTGTCCACCTTCGCAACTCCATTTACCACATGGATCGCGTCAAACTGACATACATCTACACAGGTTCCACATCCTAAACATCCCTTAGGACATTTTTTATGTCCCCCTTGTAATGCATTGTCCGCCCTACAATCTCTAATGCCCTTATATTCGAATTTATCTTCAGCAAGACATTTATCTCCTGCACATCTTACTACTGCAACTTGTTTTGAAGAGGTATTAGCTACTTGACCCATGATTTCTGCAAGTCTTTCAACTAAATCCGCCCCACCTACTGGACAGGATGCTATGCTTGCCCCTTCATTTACAATGGCGTTGGCAAGTCCATCACAACCTGGGTAACCACAGGCCCCACAGTTTGCTCCAGGTAGTGCCGCCCTTACATCTTGAACCTTTTGATCCACGGGAACTTGGAACACCTTTGAGGCAAATCCAAGTAAAACCGCAAAGACAATAGCGACAGCTCCTAAACTACCAACGGCTATAAGAATTAATTTTATATCCATTTAATCCCCCTATACTAAACCTGAAAAACCTAGGAATGACATTGCCATAAGTCCTATTGCTATCATAGCGATTGGAACTCCTTTAAATGGTTTTGGTACGTTTGCAAGTTCTAACTTTTCTCTAATAGCTGCTAAAAACACGATGGCTATGAAAAACCCTACTGATGAACCTATTGCAGATGCAAGGGTTTCAATAAGATTATATCCTTCTTGAATATTTGCAATTGCTACCCCTAAAACTACACAGTTTGTCGTAATAAGTGGTAGGAAAACTCCAAGTGCACTATATAGACCTGGCATTGTCTTCTTTAATACCATTTCAACAAATTGTACTAGAGATGCAATTACCAAAATGAATACTATGGTTTGTGTATATTGTAAATTGAGAGGTTCTAGGATTAAGTACTGAATTCCATAGGTTACAACGGATGCTATAGTTATTACAAAGGTAACCGCTAGTCCCATTCCTGCAGCTGTTTCCGTCTTTTTTGATACACCTATCAATGGACAAATTCCAAGGAACTGACCCAATACATAGTTGTTAACCAAAATGTATAAAATAAGTATTTTAAAAATGTTACCTAACATATTCTCCTCCCCCTTTAATTGTTACTTTCTTTTTTCATTGTAATGTAGTTAAATACAGCAAGTATAAAACCTAGTACAACAAATGAACCGGGAGCTTGTGCAATTATACCTATTGGTTTAATCTTATCTCCTGATAATAATTCAAAACCAAAAATCGCACCAGAACCTAGTAACTCTCTTATAAATGCCAATATTACAATTGTCAACGTATACCCTACACCATTTGCAAAACCGTCTACAACAGAAGGAAATACCTTGTTTTTATTTGCAAAGCCTTCTGCCCTTGCTAGGATAAGACAGTTTACAACTATTAGTGGTATGAAAATACCTAGTTGTGCATAAAGTGCTGGTGTATAGGCCTTCATAACCATATCTACAATGGTTACAAAGGATGCAATTACAACGATATAGCATGGTATTCTAATCTCGTCGGGAATAAAGTTTCTTAGTAGGGAAACTACTAAATTTGAAAGTGTAGCTACTACTATTACTGCCACACCCATTCCCAAAGCGTTCATAACTGTGGTACTAACCCCAAGTACTGAACAAAGTCCTACAAGTTGTATTAAAACGGGGTTGTTGGTAATAATTCCACTCTTTAAAATCTTCTTCATCTTATCCCCCTATCCTCTCAACTCTGCCAATGCTTTAACAGCACCGTTTAAACCATTTAGTATGGCCTTAACTGAAATGGTAGTTCCGGAGATTGCTTGAATTTCATTTTCCTTAGAAGGATTGTCCGCTCTAGTCATCTCTTCTGCCATACTCTTTCCAACAACTGAGGATATAAATGGCTCTTCTGCAACCTGAGAACCAAATCCCTTAGTTTCAGAGGATTCTAAAACCTTATATCCTACGATATTAGAGTCGCTATCGACTCCAACTACGAATTTAATAGGTCCGCCGTAACCACCTTTTCCAATAGTTTTAAAAACGTATCCTATCTCTGTTCCGCCCTTTGACGCTATTACAATATCTTCAATGTTTTCATTATCTTCTACTATCTTGTTAAACTTGTCCTTATCCACTTCTTCTAAGGATTTAAAATCATCAGCTTCTTTAAAGACTTCTTCCATAGACATCTTATATTGTTCTTTTGCCCTGGTTTCAACTATCGGAGCTGTAAAACCATTGACAATTGAAAGACAAGCTGTAGCAACTGCAGTGATTATAAATAATTTAGCTGCTAAAGTTACAATCTTTTTCATTATTTTTTACCTCCCCTTCCGAAAGGTTTAGGCATGGTCATTTTTTCTATAAGAGGTGTAGCACAGTTCATCACTAGTATGGAGTAGGAAACTCCTTCTGGTAAAGAACCAAACACCCTGATTGCCGCTGTTATAAGACCACAGCCAAAGGCAAATATTATCTGTCCCTTTTTGCTAACTGGAACAGTTACATAATCTGTTGCCATAAAGATTGCTCCAAGAAGCAAACCGCCGATAAGTACATGTTTTAATAGATCTTCGGCAGGTACTCCAAATAGGAATAAAAAAACCACCGTAGTTAAAATATATGTCAATGGAATTCTTATGCTTATAACCTTCTTTATTAGAAGATAAGCTCCACCTATGAGTAGTGCAATGGCAGAAACCTCTCCTATAGTACCACCCATATTTCCTATAAAGGCATCAAATAGTGTAACCTCTCCTCCAGCCAAAGGTGTTGCTGTAGCTACTGCGTCTGCACCAGGAGCAACGAAGTTAGCCATTTCCTTTGGCCATGAAGCCATTAGGGCAGCTCTTGCAGCAAGGGCTGGGTTCATAAAGTTAGCACCTATTCCACCAAATAATTGCTTTGTAATGATAATAGCAAATATACTTCCAAATATTACCATGTAAAATGGCATTGTAACAGGCACGTTAAACGCAAGTAAAAGTCCGGTAACCACCGCCGATAAATCTCCTACGGTAATCGGTCTATTGGTCAACTTTTCAAAAGCGTATTCTGATAACACCGCTGAACCAACTGAAACTAGACATAATAACAAGGCTCTCATTCCAAAGAAATATATTCCTGCAATAAAAGCAGGTAGAAGAGCTATTATGACATCTAACATAACCTTAGAACTAGTTATTGAAGATCTTATATGAGGTATAGCAGAAACTTCTAACTTACCTTGAAGATTGTCAATAACATTCTGATTTTTTAAATTCTTCTCCACGTTATTCTCTCCTATCTTTTACTTGATTGAGCTCTTAGTTCTCTCTTACCATGTCTAATAGCTTCGATTAAAGGTCTCTTAGAAGGGCAAACATAGGAACAAGATCCACATTCTATACAATCCATAATATACATGTCCCTTGCCTCTTCAAATCTATCATGAAGAACATTTAATTGAAGATATAGTGGCATTAGATGAATAGGACATACGTCCACACATTTACCACATTTAATACAAGGTGTAACGACAGGAGGTTTAGCTTCTTCCTTATTAAGTACAAGGATTCCACCTACGGCTTTTATAGTTGGAAGTTCAGTAGTAAACTGACTTTCACCCATCATAGGACCACCGATAATTACCTTTCCAACATCTTCTTTCACTCCACCACAAAAATCTAAGATTTCATTAATTGGAGTTCCAACCTTCACAAGTAAATTAGAAGGCTCGTTAATAGAAGAACCAGTTACAGTAATCACCTTTTCATATAATGGTTTTCCTTCAATAACCGCTTCATAAATTGCAGCTGCAGTACTGGAGTTAATAACTTGTACCCCTTCAGTAGTACTTCTGGTAGAAGAAGGCATCTTCATTTTCAATATGGAGTCTATCAACCTTCTTTGATCACCCTGAGGGTACTTTGTCTTTAACACAGAAACCTCAACATCATCAAATTTCTTACATGCTTCATCTATAAGTCTGATAGCATCTGGCTTATTGGATTCTATACCGATAAAACCTTTTTTCGCCCCCATAGCCCTCATGACAATTCTCAAGCCATTTACCACTTTTTCCGGAAATTTCTCCATGGTTTTTTGGTCACTTGTCAAATAAGGCTCACATTCAGCACCATTTACAAGAACAAAGTCGATTTTGTCCTCCGGCTTTGTGCTTATTTTCACATGAGTAGGAAAACCTGCTCCTCCAAGACCGACAATTCCGGCTTCCTTAACTCTTCTTACTATCTCTTCTGGTTGTAAATTTTCATATCCATCATTATAAGGAGTATATCCTACAGTATCCAACCCGTCATTCTCAATAACGACCGCTTTAGTATGTACCCCTGTAACAGTGGTCAAATCTTTAATCTCCACCACTTTGCCAGAAACGCTGGCATGAACAGGAGCTGTGATAGTTCCTGGTGCTTCTCCGATCTTTTGCCCCATCTTCACCTCATCGCCAACCTTAACCAATGGAGTACAAGGTACCCCAGTATGTTGGTGAAGGGCAATATATACTTTCTCAGGAGTAGGACCATTTTTTATTTCACATTTGTTAGTCAATTCCTTAAAATCATGCATATGAGTTCCACCCTTAAAGGTCAACTCAATCTTACTCATAACACCCCTACCTTTCATCTATTTTCATAATCAAGTATTCAAAACCTTAAGTTTCACACCTGATTGATTCTAAAGAAAGTAAAATTTGACATCTTCTTAACTATTTAGCTATCCCTTGTCAAAATTTTTATTTCTCTCGTGTAAATTATTATAACATAGTTTACTCAAATAAATTTTACAAAAAAACGGGGATTAATTCAAACTTTAATCCCCATTTACAATACTAAACCTAAAAAACTTAAAAATTTTTAACTTTTTTGACAAGAACTACGCCTGCCTTTGTCCTCTTCTATTGTTTTAAATAAAAAATTAATTCAAGCCTTTGGTAAAAATCAATATAAGTTTCTTTTTAGCTTTTACTTTCTCTTGCATTATTATCCGACTTTTTTAATTCCTAATATTCTAATTATGTCGATTTACAAAAAAAGACGTTTTACATATATCTTTCAATATGAAAAACGTCAAATCCTATTATTTACCACTTTTGTAATTACCTTTCAAGAACCAAATAGAACTGCATTTTAAAAACGACCACTTTGTAGGTAATTGGTGCAGAGAAAGGGATTCGAACCCTCACGAGAAAATTCCCACTACCCCCTCAAGATAGCGTGTATACCAATTCCACCATCTCTGCAAAATTCTTAAAAGTCTCTTAAGAACTCCTTTGTCTGTCTAAAATAATTTGAAAACCAAACCTTTGGCTCCTTATGCATACCATCTTTAAGTTCTACATCCTCATAGAAGGTCTTGTAGACTTCATAGTTCCTCTTAACTTTAACATCATAGTACCTAGCTTCATCAATGGGGATGTTTTCAAAGCCTTTACCAGCTTTTCCAATGATTCCCTGATCCAACCATTCTTGAACATTTCCCATTCCGCCATTGTAAGCGATGATTGCAAGATCCGTGTCTCCAAAATGATTTATCAAATATGCAAGATAGTAGGTTCCAAGTTTTATATTGGTTTCTGGATCTTGAAGCATATCTTCAGAATACTCTATTCCCATCTTCTCACAAATCCATTGACTGGTCTTAGGTATAAGTTGCATAAGTCCAATAGCATTCATGTGGGATTTAGCAGAAGTATTGAAATTACTTTCCACCTTTATAACGGACATGACCAATAACGGGTCAACGCCATACTCTTCACTATATTTTGTGACTTCCTCCACATATTTTACAGGCCTTGTTGAACTTCCATAGGAAACCACTGCAAAGGATGCAATTATTCCAAGGATTAAAAGTGCAACTAATAATTTTAATAAGCCTTTTAAAAATTTCATATCAAATTCTCCTCTATTAAAAAGAGTTCTACCTTCTCTTGAAGCTCTTCTATTGTACCATTATTCCATATTATTCTTAAAGGTACCTTTTTAAATTTTCTCCAAGTATCATTTACAAGAATAATTTTTTCAGCCTCTTCAAGAGTGATTCTCTGTCTCTCCTGTAGCCTTTTTAATTGAATATCTCTATTACAATCAACAGAAATTATATCATAATCTAAACTATTTAGTAAAATATCCTCTACTTTTGAGTAGAGGGGTATTTCAAAAAACAAGGATTCATTTTCACTTTTCTTTACAGTAGAAATAATCTTGTTAACAACCATTGGGTGAACGAGTTTTTCAAGCTCTACCCTTCTTTTTGTATCACTAAATACAATCTCTCCCAATTTTTTTCTATTTAAAGAGCCATCTAAGTTGAAAATTTCCTCTTCTGGAAATATTTCTTTTATGGACTCTTTCATATACCTATCCTCGTAAAGATTATGGACGATTTTATCGCTACTATAGGTTTTGAAACCTCTTTTTTCAATAATTTTCATTACTGAGGACTTCCCGGAGGAAATCCCACCTGTAATGACAAATATCCTATTATTTAGACTCATACCAGCTCTTTCCTGTACTAATATCAACCTTTAAGTCCACATCAAGCTTCACAGCATTTTCCATTGTTTCTTGGAGTAGTTCTCTAACCTCTTCAAGTTCGTCATTTTCAGCTTCCACAATGAGTTCGTCATGTACTTGAAGAACTAACCTACTCTTTAATTTTCTCTCTCTTAATTTATTGTAAACTTCAATCATAGCAATCTTAATAATATCCGCAGCAGAACCTTGAATCGGAGTATTTAATGCGATTCTTTCACCAAATCCCCTAATATTGTAGTTCTTTGATTTAAGTTCTGGGACATATCTTCTTCGATTCATAATCGTATGAACATATCCCTTTTCCTTGCCTTCTTCCACAATATTATCCATATACTCCTTAATTCCGCTATAGGTCTTTAGATAGTTGTCGATATAGGCCCTAGCCTCTTTCCTAGTAATATTCAAATCCTGGGAAAGACTAAAGTCTCCAATACCATACACTATTCCAAAGTTTACAGCCTTAGCATTGGACCTATCTAAAGGCGTTACCTTGTCCAAGTCCACATTAAACACTTCCGAAGCGGTCTTAGTATGAATATCCACACCCTCCTTGAAGGAATTTAGCATAACCTCGTCTTTAGCTAAATGAGCCAGTACTCTAAGTTCAATTTGAGAGTAGTCCGCATCTACCAAGGTCTTCTCATCCTCGGAAATAAAGGCCTTTCTAATTAGACGTCCCTCTTCACTTCTTATAGGAATATTTTGTAAATTTGGATCAATAGAACTTATACGTCCCGTTACAGCTATGGTTTGAGTAAATGTAGAATGGATCCTTCCATCCTCAGAAATAAGCTTTAACAGTCCTTCAACATAGGTGGACTGAAGTTTTTTTATCGTCCTAAACCTTAAAATCTTATCTATTATCCCGTGTTCTTCCCTAAGTTTTTCCAAGACCTCCACATTGGTAGAGTAACCAGTCTTAGTCCTCTTGATAACAGGAAGTTCCAATTTTTCAAATAGTATTACACCCAATTGTTTTGGACTATTTATATTGAACTTCTCTCCTGCGTCATTGTAAATATCCTTCTCTAAGCCTTCAATTTCCCCATTAAAGATATCACCAAGCTTTTCAAGATATTCTTTACTTACCTTAAATCCAGTATTTTCCATTTCAGCCAAAACGAGAATTAATGGGTTTTCAATATTGTAAAAAAGCTCTTGCATATTTCTCTCTTCGATGATTTCTAAAAGAGGTTTTCTCAAGTCTTCACATAGAGTTATAAAACTTGCGATATATTTATCTAAAACCTTTGAATCAACTTCGTCAAGATCCTTTCTCTTGGCTCCTTTTCCAAAGACTTCTTCACTGGATTTAATATTTCTATCCAAGAACTCCTTAGCTGTTTTATAAAGTTGATAGTTTGTTTTAGAAGGGTCTATCAAATACTCCATTATGGAGATATCTTCATACTTAAAGTCTATCTTGATACCATTTCTGAGTAAATAATATAGATCAGACTTTATGTGGTAGCTTAAAAGAGTTATATTCGAATCTTCAAAAAGGTCTTTAAGCTCATTTAAATCTTCTTCAGTCTTAAGAGCTAAAACATATACATCATCTTTGTTTTCACCTTTAAAACCAATGTACTCTGGCTTACTATGGATATAATTGTCTCCATTATAGAACATGTGAAAACTTATGGTCGTCTCACCCTTCAAAAGCTTGATTAGATTTTCAGAACTTTCAACCCTAACACCATTAAAGTCCTTTTCATACTCTACTTCCTTTCCTGGAAGCTCCTTTAAAAAGGTGTTAAACTCCAGCCTTTCAAATATTTCTTGAAGTTTTTCATATTGGGGCTTTGCAACTCTATAGTCTTCAAGGTCTCTCTTCAATGGAACCTCTGTAAAGATAGTACCTAACTTTTTACTTAGAAATGCCATATTTTTATTTTCTTCAAGATTTCTCTTTAAAGCCTTACCTGATATATTTTCCAGATTTTCATAAACATTTTCTATGGATTTATATTCCTTTATAAGCTTTAAAGCGGTCTTTTCTCCCACACCTGGAACTCCGGGAATATTGTCGGAAGAGTCTCCCATCAAGCCCTTTACATCGATAAGCTCTTTTGGCACAAGTCCGTACTTCTCCATTACTTTTTCTTCATCATAATTTTCAGTTTGACTTATTCCCTTTACCGTCAATAAGACTCTGACTCCCTTGTTGATTAGTTGAAGGTAGTCTCTGTCCCCAGTTACCAATAAGACTTCATATCCCTCTTTAAAGGCGCGCTTTGAAAGAGTTCCAGCAATGTCATCAGCCTCAAACCCAGTCTCTTCTTCATAGCAAACATTCATGGCCTGTAAAATATCTTTAAGGATTCCAAATTGAGAGGACAATTCTGAAGGAGCCTTGTCCCTATTGGCCTTATAGTCCTTATAGTCTTCAACCCTGAAAACCGGACCAGACTTATCCAATACCACACAAATGTAATCTGGATTATACATTTCAATCGCCTTATAATACATGGTTAAAAATCCATAAACACCATTGGTATAGATGCCGTCTTTTGTAGTTAAATTTCTTATTGCATAAAAAGCTCTAAAGATTAAACTAGAGCCGTCGATTATCATAAACTTACCTTTCATAAAACCCTCCATATATGTCCTATTATATATTAAGTAGCCAATTAATGAAAATTCTAAACATTGACTTTTACTGACTTTGGAGTTATAATAATCTTACCAATCCCCTAAAACAGGATTGGTTTATTACACAAAAACTTAATAGTAAAAATTTATTTGGGGATGACCTGGTTTCGACGGGGATACTGAATTTGGAATAGCGAGCCGTTTTCGTCTAAAAACGTAAAAAAAGGACAAAAAAATATAAACGCTGAAGATAATTTAGCATTAGCTGCCTAATAAAGGTAGTAGTCCGTTCTAGCTTTCTCGCAGTCTAGAACCTGACTTCAAACTTAGCGAGACCCTGGGTTGAGAGGGTTTCGGCTCAACCTTAGTATTAGAAACTACCTATTGTATGTACTTGCTTGTTGTTTAGTACATTAGGGAATAAAATACAATAAGCTGCGCTCGGAGAGTTTCCCTTGGATGTATTTTCGGACAGGAGTTCGACTCTCCTCATCTCCACCAACCTAACAGAAATCTTCGATTTCGTCGTAGGTTGCGTGCAAAGAATCTCCAAGAAGCCGACCAAAGGGAGAGCTGATTGGCTAAGATTCGATTGCCACCATCACCTAACAGAAATCTATTGATTATAAAGAAATTTAGAACGGTTTAAAATAACCGTTCTTTTCTTATACCATTTATATTTGTAGTCTATCTAAGCCTCTATTCGTATAAAAACAGTTGGTAGAAATACAAGTAAAAAAGGAGCGACTAAATCACCCCTATTTTACGTAGAAATTTTAAAAAAGTATTTAGTTGTTTATCGTCTAATTGTATAACTAGACAACAGTCCATTAATAAAGTTCTTGCCATTTTTTATATATTAATATAGAATTAGATTAGGTGGTGGCAAGCCCACCTATCTAATTTTGTTTGTGCCTACTATTTAGTTAGTAGGCTTTTGTTCTGCCTCTTTAATTATCTTATCAATCACTTCTTTTGCCTTATCTGTTTTTCCATCTTCTAATAAAGCTTGTAACGAATACAATAATGTTAATAATTCTAGCCTTGTCATATCTTCCATTTGTTTCTCCTTTCTCTTTGCATAATAATCATTCCAAATCCTAATAGAAATCCACAATTTTGTGGCAAGTCAAAATGCTATTAAAAAGCGCCCATCTCTGAGCGCTCTATAAATATTAAAGTACAAATGGATCTTCCATTGGGTCTATAAATGACTTTGGATTATAATCTGTCTTTATCTCTTCCCAGTCCTTCATCTTTAAGTTTTCAGTAGGCTTATCCAGTTCAGGATGGGCATGATTAGCCTTGTAATTAGCCTCTCTAGAATCTCTCTTAAGTTCTAAATCTACATCTTCAATGTCTATTCCCAACACCTTTGCAAGTCTCTTGCCATAGTCTTCATCAGCCTTATAGCAATGGCTAATCCAACGGTGTTTTATTTGCAAGGTGGTATCTTCCATATGTCTTGCAGTATTTTCGCAAAGAACTTGTTTTTGTTCTTCCGTCATTGCCCTATAAAGCATTCCTGGTTGACTATAGTAGTCACTGTCAAGTTCTCTAAAGTCGTAGCGATCTACCTTTCCGCCATCTTGACTCGGTTCATAGCCCCTCTCGTCCTCTTCCCAGTTTCCATAGGAATTTGGTTCATAGTGAAGTTCTGAACCTAGGTTTCCATCTACTCTCATCTGTCCATCTCTGTGGAATTGATGGTAGTCTTTTGGATCAACTCCCTTAGGAGAGTTTACAGGTATTTGATGGTGATTAACTCCTAGACGATATCTTTGGGCGTCGCCATAGGCAAATAGCCTTGCTTGCAACATTCTATCCGGTGAAAATCCAATTCCAGGAACATTTTGTGAAGGATTAAATGCAGCTTGTTCCACGTCTTGGAAGTAGTTTTCAGGGTTTCTATTTAACTCAAATTCACCCACTTCGATAAATGGATGATCCTTCTTTAACCACATTTTAGTCAAGTCAAATGGATTTGTTTCCATTTTTCTTGCTTCCTCTTCAGTCATCACCTGAAGATACATCTTCCACTTAGGAAATTGTCCTTTTTCTATAGCTTCTAATAGGTCTCTTTGGTGAGAATCTGGATCCATAGCTTTAACTTTTTCCGCTTCTTGATCCGTATAGTTCATTATTCCCTGTTGAGATCTAAAATGGAATTTCACCCATGTCCTCTCATTGTTTTCATTGATCAGAGAATAGGTATGAGAACCAAACCCATGCATATATCTATATGAAGATGGAATTCCTCTATCCGCCATAATAATTGTAACTTGTAATAAGGACTCAGGAAGTGATGACCAAAAGTCCCAGTTGTTGTTAGGACTTCTCATATTGGTCTTAGGGTCCCTTTTAACCACATGGTTTAAATCTATAAATTTCATTGGGTCCCTAAAGAAAAATACCGGTGTATTATTACCTACTAAGTCCCAATTACCTTCTTCAGTATAAAATTTAAGAGCAAATCCTCTTATATCTCTATCCGCATCAGGAAAGCCCCTTTCCCCTGCAACTAGTGAGAACCTTGCAAACATCTCAGTTTCTTTTCCCACTTCGGAGAATATTTTAGCCTTTGTATACTTTGTTATATCATTAGTTACTTTAAAAGTACCAAATGCTCCAGAACCCTTAGCATGCATTCTTCTTTCAGGAATTAATTCCCGATTGAAATGGGCGTGTTTTTCAAATAGCCACACATCGTCGTGTACTAGAGGTCCCCTTTCCCCTGCAGTCATAGAATCTTGATTGTTCTCTACAGGAGCACCTGTAGCTCTGGTTATATGAGGATTTTCTCCCTTAACATCATTTCTACTTGGTAAATGGTCTCCCAGACCATTTTTCATTCTCGGGTCTTTATTAATCATATCTTTATCTTCTTTCATATATCCTCCTATATTTCAGTTCGATAATTCATATTTAATACCCTGCCTATAAATATATACCCGAAGAAGCTGTCCATTAACACTATGTAGTACTATTTAAAAAATTTATACAAATCAATCGATTCATATATCAATAAAAGAAAAAGACAGAGCATATACCCTGTCTACAATTCAACATTACTTATAAATTTTAGTTCCAGTATTTCCCTTAAGTCCTTCAGAGGCCTTTTCCAATGAAGTTATAAGGGACTCCCTATTGTCTCTGGAATTTGCAAAGTCGATTGCCGCTTGAACCTTTGGAAGCATGGACCCTGGAGCAAATTCTCCCCTATCGCTGTATTCCTTAGCCTCTTCAACTGACATCTTGGATAGCCAAGTTTCATCTTCCTTCCCAAAGTTTATGGCAACCTTTTCAACAGCGGTTAAAACCACTAATTTATCCGCATCAAGTTGTTGAGCAAGTACCGAAGAAGCAAAATCTTTGTCAATAACGGCGCCCTTTCCTTCAAGGACATTTCCCTTAGATACAACAGGTATTCCACCGCCACCACAGGCTATAACCACACTATCTGCATCGACAAGTCTTCTAATACTCTCTATTTCCACAATTTCAACAGGTTTTGGAGAAGCAACTACCCTTCGATATCCCCTGCCTGCATCTTCAACCACATCCATACCTTTACCCTTGGCAATTTCCGCTTCTTCCTCAGTCATAAATGGACCTATAGGCTTAGTTGGGTTAGAAAAAGCCTTGTCATTTTCATCTACCACCACTTGAGTGATAACTGAAACGACAGATTTTTCAATTTTTCTATTAAGTAACTCTTCCCTAATTGCATTTTGTAAATCATATCCAATATAGGCTTGGCTCATGGCAACACACATGGAAAGAGGCATGTCTTGAAAATTTGGGTTCATCTTCTTATAATCTGCAAACACATTATTCAACATTCCAACTTGAGGTCCATTACCATGGGTAATAACAACTTTATTCCCCGCTTCAATTAAATCCACAATCGCCTTTGCTGTAGATTTAACTGCAATTCTTTGACTTTCTAGGTCATGACCTAAAGCGTTACCTCCTAGGGCGATGACAACTTTTTCACTCATAAAAATACCTCCTATATATTAAGCATTAGTTTTTATACCATCTAGGATAGATTTTGGAAAAATCCTCATATAATTCTAGTAGATAGTCGATTTTTTTCCTTAGACTTTCACAGTCCACACTTTTCTGTTTTTCCAAATCATCATAAAGATATTCCACAATAGAATAGACTGCTAGGGTTTTAAAGAAAAGAATAGGTGGCTTTCCGTTAAAATAGCCCTGTACCAATCCTCTAGAATATTCCCAATCCTTAGATTTTGATAAGTTTAAGTCCTTGAATTGATAGTATGGATCTGTCCTATCCTCAACTAAAAACTTCAAGTTTCCTAACCTTCCCTCATCATCTAGAGAAATATCCAAGAGATTGTCAATTCCTAGAAACTCAACAGTATCTCTATCGGAAATCAAATGCTTATTATCCTTTAAATAATCTAGTAAAATATAGTCCTTTGGACCAGTATAGTTGCAAAGGTAGTAATTGTGAAAAAACAATACCATGCGGTGACCAAATCTTTTCTCCCACAAATTCGGATCTCCACCTTCTGAAAACCTATGATACTCTCTAAGAAAACTCCCCAATTTAACTCCTAAATCAAAGTCTTTCTTACTAACCTTCATAGCCTTTTTAGAAAGTATAAAGAATTGGTTTTCATCTTCCACCTTGCCCATATTAAACTTTGGCGCAATTTCGACACCTCTATTTAATAGGGCATCAAAGATTTTAACTTGTTTAGATAAGTCAGAGAACAGTTCCATTGGAAAGGTTTTTAGTTTGTAGCCATTTCCATTTTCCAGTTCTAACTCATATAAACCTTCCTCTTTTTCAACAAGGTTTTTAACCCTATCAATCCCCAAATCCTCTAAGCTTTTTATCAGTTTGTCCTCGTTCAACTTACTACCCCCTACTCTCAAAGGAAACATATTCTAATTCTAACATATTAATAATACCTTTGAAACAATTTTACCCAAATATGAGATGATTTTTTCTATATTTGTTGGAAGCACAACAATTAGACTCTTAAAAAGTAATTTTGAAAATAAAAAAAGAGCCAACTGGGTGGTTGACTCAATTTTTAGGCTAAATAGCCTGTGCAATGGAAGAAAAAGATTAACACGTAGTTTTGTAACTTATTATCTCTTAAGGGTGAGGGTCTGTTCTACCCTACAAAGATAGTATAGGCCACATTTATAAAAATCAAATTCAAACAATGTAAAGATTATGCTAAATCTTTTATCTATTCTTCCATTCTTCCTCTATTCTGGTTTCAATATCCCCTGTCGTCTTTAGATTTAAAATTTCATTTGAAAAATTTTGTCCCTCTTCCAAAGTCGTATTTCGAATGATGTCCTTAATCTTTGGAACATTTGGCCCAGGGACTGAAAATTCATCAAGTCCAAACCCAAGTAGCATCTTTGTAGCCTTTGCATCTCCAGCAAAACCACCGCACATGCCAGTCCACTTACCTTTTTCATGGGATATTTCAATAACTCTTTTTATAGACCTTAAAACCGCCTTATTATAGGTACTATATAGCTCAGAAATCTTTTCGTTGCCTCTGTCTACAGCCAACACATACTGAGTTAGGTCGTTTGTTCCAATGCTAAAAAAGTCCACATGGTCTATTAAGTCGTCTGCAATGATAGCACTTGCAGGAGTTTCCACCATTATACCAACTTCTATTTCATGGTTAAATTCAACTTCTCTTTTGATTAAGTCCTTTTTTACACCTTCTAGTATATCCATCACCCTGATGATTTCATCTACGGATATTACCATTGGAAGTAAAATCTTAACGTCTCCAAAGGCTGACGCCCTTAAAATCGCCTTTAGTTGAGTTTCAAAGACATCTTGCATATCAAAACAAATTCGAAGTGCCCTCCATCCTAAAAATGGATTTTCCTCCTCAGGGAATTTAAAGTAGGACAGGGACTTATCTCCACCTATATCCAAAGTTCTAATAATCAAAGTGTTTCCATCAAGCATTTTAGCCGCCTGGGAATAGACATTGAACTGTTCTTCCTCCGTAGGAAAATGTGTGTTTTCCATATATAAAAACTCTGTTCTAAACAGTCCTACAGACTTAGCACCTCTCTCGATACCCTTCTTCAAGTCCTCTAAATTACCTATATTTACTGCGACTTCTACCTTTTTACCATCTGGAGTAATAGCATCCTCGTCTTTAAATTTATCGAGTCTTTCCTTCTCTTCCTTTAATCTTAGAGCCTTTTTTCTATACTCCTGCAGAAGTTCTTCCTCAGGGTCGATAAAGAGTTTTCCCTGTTCATTGTCTATAATTATAGTATCTCCATCTTTAACACTTTGAGATACGGTTTTCATTCCCACTATCGCAGGAATTCCCAAGGTTTGAGCAATTATGGATGTATGGGCAGTCTTACCTCCCAAATCCATGGCAAACCCAATGACATTTTCCTTATCCATTACAGAAGTGTCCGAAGGAGTTAACTCATTGGAGACTATTATACTATCCTTAGGTAAAGGTGAAAGCTTCTTAGGTTCAACCCCCTTTAAAATATAGAGCAACTTTTCACCAATATCCTTATAGTCCACTGCCCTCTCTTTTAAATAGGGGTCATCCAAGGCTTCAATCATTGAAACCATTTCACCTATAGAGTCATCTAAAGCCTTTTCAACATTTTGATTTGAGTCGATTTTATTGTTTACGGTTTCAAGCAAGAAAGGATCTTCCAACATTCCCCTATGGGCTTGAATAACATTTTTTTGTGCTAAGGAATCGACTTCTAACTCTTCCAGGTATTTCGAATAATCTGAAAGGGCCTTTGTAAATTTAGCCTTTTCTTCTTCTATTTCTCCATCTTCTATCTTTTCTACTTTAGGTTGCAGTTTCTCCTTATAGAATAAAAACGCCTTTCCAACTGCAATCCCCTCAGATGCAACAACACCTGTCATTATCTTTGTCATTTTACACCTCAAAATCAAGCATCCAAAGTCTCGAATGTTCTATTGGTTCATAAAAATAAAGGATGTTAGAGACATCCTTTACATATATTTTTCTTAAAGTACAATTATTCAGACAAGTTTTCAATGAATTCAACAAGTCTATCTAAATTTTCTTGCTCATTTTCCCCGGTAACTCTTACTGTAATTTCAGTTCCCTTGGAAACACCCAAAGCCATAACGTTGAAAATGCTCTTAGCATTTGCTGTCTTACCATCTTTTATAAGCTCTACTGTGCCTTCAAAGTTTTTAACAAATTGAACTAATGAAGCTGCAGGTCTTGCATGTAGACCAGTTTCATTTTTTACAACTAAGGTTTTTTCTACCATTTTTTCCTCCTAATTTTATACTTACAATTAGTCTATCACTAGAAATCCTAATTATCAACAAACTACTATCTTATATCTTTGACAGTCTCTCTTACTATTATACTACTTGGTAGGGAAGTGTGCTTGTCCATGGTTTCGTTCTCCTTTAAGTTCTTGATTATCTTTCTTACAGCAACAGCACCATAGTCATAATACGGTTCCCTTATAGTAGTAAGTCTCGGTCTATATAGGGATGATATCTTTATATCCCCAAATCCGGCTACTGAAACATCTTCCGGTACGGATTTATTATTATCATAGCAATAGTTTAAAAATCCTATTGCCAACTCGTCTTCAGAGAAGAAACAAGCAGTGATACCTTCATGCTCTATGGTCTTCCATATTTCTTCACCATATTTATACCCTTCTCTATCCGTTACACCATCAACCGTAGTCTCATAAGGATATAGATTGTTCTTATTCATAACTTGACTATATCCCTTTAGTTTTTCAAGACCAATCTTTGCATTCTTATACTCCTTAACAAAAAGAATTTTCTCATGGCCCTTTTCTATTAAAAACTCTGTCATTTCACTGGCAGCCTTTTGATAGTCAACATGTACAGAATAGGTGTCTTCAGTATCATAGAATTTATCTAAATGCATGTATGGAGCCTTGTGATTGTTTAGCATATAAATTAGTTCTGGATTTGCATCCTCTGAAACAAGCACAATTCCCTCAACCTGTTTAGTAAACATAAAGTTAATTATTTTTTTAGCTAAATCCAAATCCCCATAGAAACTTGAAAGAAGAATATCGTAGTTGTACATTCTACCAACTTCCTCAATCCCTCTAACCACTTCAGTCATATAGGAGATTGCTATATCCTTAACGACAACTCCTATTAAATTAGATCTTCTCATAACCAAAGATCTCGCCAATTCATTTGGCTTAAAATCTAACTTCTTAATTGCATCTAAAACTTTCCTTCTAGCTTCAGGACTTACAGGTTTTGAATCATTCATAACCCTTGAAACCGTAGAAATAGATACACCTGCTAGTTTCGCAACGTCCTTAATTGTAGGTGATGACAACTTTACCACTCCTTTATATTTGTAAAAACTTTAAGTTTATAATCCGCTACAGTAATATTTACATGTAACTCCCCTAGACTTTCCCCATCCACGTCCACATCGATAGGTTGGTCCGATTCTATCTTTATGCTCTTTGCATGAAAGTAGGAAACCCTTGCATCGTCCACATGTTCTCCAGATAGGATTTTGAAAAATATCTGGGCAACATCTACAAAATTACCCGTATCCTTTATTATTATAACATCTAAATAGCCATCTGTTACTAAAGCGTTTGGCGCAATCTTTGAAAAGCCACCTATTGACGATGAATTGGATACCAAAAACACCAAAGCATCATCTTCAAATTTTTCCCCATCTAATTCATACTTTAACTTAAAGCCTGAAGAGATGGCATCTGGAAAAGCTTTCACACCTTCCGCATAGTAGGCAAGTCTCCCAAATACAGATTTTAGTCCCTTATCCGTTTCATGAGCAATATTTGCAAGTTTTCCACCGGCAGCAACGTTAACAAAATACTTATCATTTGCCTTTCCTATGTCTACAGGAATATAAAAATCATTCTTTATAAGTCTGATTAAATTGTCTGAAGACCCGTCTAAACCTAGGTATGTAGCGAAATCGTTTACAGTACCAGTAGGAAAAATTCCCAATTTCATGTCGGTTTTAGAGTCTGCCATAGCATTTACAACCTCATTTACAGTACCATCTCCACCACAGGCTAATATGATATCATAACCCTCATCATGGGCCTTTACTGTCTCCTCATAGGCGCTATTGGTGTCCTTAGTAGGTGATAGGCTTACAACATATTCTAAGTCCAATAGACTCAGGGCTATGTTTTGCACCATCTTCTTGGATAGTTGATAACCGGAGGTTGGATTATATATTATTTTTACTTTTTCCACTTTTTCTCACCATAAGAATATTATCAAATATTAAAAAAATTAGCAACATTTATATGTAAAATTAAAGGAGAGCCAGGCTCCCCTTCATAATTAAATTCTTTTAAAAAGAGAAATCACGTAATTAACCACGTCATAAAAATAAGATTTTATTCCCGAATGTCCGGTAACCTTTTGTCTTAGAGCATCTGCCCCATCTACTACGGATTCGGCTACAAAGTCTATGGTATTAGTTACATCTGAAACTAAACCATCCACATTGGATGCAGTGTTTCCAACTGCGCCTGTAACCTTTCTAATATCTGGAGATACATCCTCCAAAAGTCTATCGGATTTTCTGGTAATTCCGGAAACATTCTCTGTTGTCTCTCTAATACTACGTAAAGATGCATCTATATCGTTGCGGTTTCTTTCAATTGTGCTATTAAGCTGTTTTACAACGCCTACCAATTTAAACATAAACACTGTTAAAGCTATAAGAAACGCCGCTAAACATATATACACTAAAATTAGAAAATATTCTGTTAAAGCCATTATTTCCTTTCCTTTCTTAGTTTATAAAGTCTAATGACGACTACTTGTTTTTGTTCGCTTCGTTTTTAACCTTATTAGCTGCATCAGAAACCTTATCGCCTGCTTTTTTAGTATCCTTTTTTAAGTCCTTTGAACCCTCTTCTATTTTTTCTCCTACTTCAACGGCTTTATCTGCTACTTTTTCACCAGTTTCTTCAACCTTTTCAGCAGTCTTATCAGCAAAATCTTGAGCTTTATTAGATACTTCACCAGCTGCCTTTTCAAGTTCTGTGTATCCCTTGTTTCTTATCTCATCATATTTGTCTTTTACATCGTCACCGAACTCTTGAGTCTTTAATGCTATGTTTTCCTTTGCATTTTCCAACTCATTAGCTAGCATATCAGTTTTGTCCTTTGCATAGTCAGCAATTTCTTTTCTTGTTTCCTTACCTGACTTAGGTGCAAATAACACTCCAACTGCAAGACCAGCTAAAGCTCCAGCTGCAACTGTAGAAACGGTTTTTAAACTGTCTTCAAGTTGTTTTAATCTTATTTCTGTTCTGATTTCTCTAACCTTTTGTCTTCTCTTTTCATCGATGTAGTCTAATAAACTCATATATTACCTCCAAAAAATTAAAATTTCCTTCGGACTAAAAAAACCTCAGTGATGCCTGCAAATTAGTAACCTTCAGTATGTGAAGGTGGGTTAACTGTCTTAAATCTCTGAAGTCCACTTAAAAGAGGCTTTCCATCAAAGTAAGAACTCCCGTCATCCCTTATAGTAAGTGTAGGTATAATATAACAGGTTATATCACTAAGGTTACTCTAATTATACAGAAAATAGAGAACATTTTCAAATCCGCTTTCATTCAACCGGTTTTTCGGCTTGATACCTACTCTTAGAACTATATATACCCAAAGTTGATATTTAAAACATTTTTTCTTAATTTCTGTTATAATTTTTATAACAGAGGAGGTAATAGCCTTGTGTGAGAAAAAGAAAATCAATTTAATGACCAATAATACGGAAAAATCTCTTATAATAGCCGAAGAATTAAAACACAAATTTGAAGCCATAGGGTATGAAGCGTCCTTTGATTTTAACCCGGACGCCACTTTAAATATCTGCGTTGGAGGAGACGGCACTTTCTTAAGGTCGGTGCATAAGAGCGGCTTTTCAGAAATCCCTTTTGTAGGAATAAATACGGGCACTTTAGGTTTTTTTCAAGAGATTTCAGTTCTGGAAATCGATAAATTTATAAAAAACTATCAGTCTGGAGACTATGCTATTGAGAAATTGGACCTGTTAGATGGAAGTATCTTTTCTAGAGAACATAAAGAATATAGGCATAGGTCCTTAAATGAATTTGTAATTAGATCAGAAGACACTTCTATTATTCACTTAGATGTATTCATAGACGACAACCATCTAGAAACCTTTGCAGGAGATGCCCTATTGGTATCCACTCCTTCCGGCTCAACAGCCTATAACTATTCAGCAGGAGGAGCTGTGCTATATAGGTCCTTAAAGGGCTATCAATTAACGCCCCTAGCACCCATTAACTCAAAGGCATATAGATCACTATTAAATCCCTTGGTCATCCCCAGCGAGTCGGTTTTGACCATTAAGAGAAGGCCAGAGGACGACAGTTCCACCCTGGTTATAAACGATGGATTAAATATACTATGTGAGGACTTTGATAGCATCCATATTAAGACTTCCGATAGATGGATTAACAAATTGCAATTTAACAACAATTGGTACTGGTTTAATATCAAGGACAAGTTTATTTAGTTTAATAGAAACCAAAGTCCGAAGATTATAAAATTTTCAAATTCTCAAAAACATTTACAAGAAATTTCACATAACTTAGTGATTGTAAGTTTATTCTAAAAGCTCACAATACTATATTAAAAAATGCAGGGACATAGCCTTGCATTTTTTAATTCATCCTGTATTTAATTTCCTAATCCTAGGTTTAAAGCTTTTCTAATTGTTTCCCTTGCAATAGGACCTGCGGACTCATCGCCACCAGTTCCACTGTCTTCAAGGACTACAGCCACCGCAATACTAGGATCCTTTGCTGGTGCCGTAGCTATAAACCAGGCATTTGTAGATTTCTTGTCTTTAATTTCTGCAGTTCCAGATTTTCCAGCTACAGTAACCGCTCTAAGGCCAGCTTCAGATCCATTTTCTACAACCGCCACCATATCCCTTAGGATTTCATTGGCAATTTCTGGACTGGTCACCTTAGAAAGTATCTCTGGGTTTTTCTTAAACTCCACCTCTCCCTGTGGATTTGTAATCTTGTCCACAATATAAGGCTGCATCATTACACCTTCATTTGCAATGGCAGACATTACCATGGCCATATTTAAAGGAGTGACTAAAGTGTTCCCTTGACCAAAGGAAGTAGTTGCAATATTGGCCTTATCAATCCCATCATAAAATCCATTTTTGGACTTATAAGTAGGTAGATCAAAGGAAAATTTTTCTCCAATGAGGTATCTCTTGGATACATTAGATAAAATCTCTTGCCCCAATTCCGATCCCAACTTACTAAAATATACATTGGAGGATTTTACAAGGGCCTTTTTTAAATCAGTTTCTCCATTTACCATTCCATTTATATTGCTAACTTTATAGCCACCAATCTTGATGGAACCCTCATCCTCTATTGTCATACTTTCAACCTTATCCTGATTTTCAAGAATACCCGTAGCAGTAACGACTTTAAATACAGAACCCGGTGTATAAAGCCCTTGGGTAGCTCTATTTATAAGCCTTGCCTCTTCCTCATTTCCAACTATATCCTGCCAATCGGAAGTGATTGTATTTGGGTCAAATGTTGGATAAGAAGCCATTGCATATATCTTACCAGTCTTTGGATTCATAACCACAATTGAACCCTTATTGTCCTTTAAAAGCTTCATTACATAGGCTTGTAAAGTTGAATTGGTCGTTAAAACCAAATTGTTTCCATCTTCCTGTGTCTCAACTAGTTTTTTTAATTCAGAAAGAGGAGTGTCCTCTTTTATATTCAACAAAGTTTTTGCATAGGATTTTTCCAAACCTGAAGTTCCATAGTTTTTAGAGTTAAATCCTGTTATAGGAGAGTATATGGAACCGTAGGTAAACTTTCTAAAGTTGTTGTTGTCACTATCGGTTTGAGTTTCTACGAGAACATTACCCTCCGAATCGTAAATAGTTCCCCTTTTTACTTTATTTTCATCAACCCAGTGTCTTCTATTGTATTGGCTGTATTCCCCAGTTGCAATGTCCTTTGCCTTCACTATTTGAAAATAGGTCATGTAAAGTACAAGTCCTAGAAAAAGTGCCACGAAAACACAGAAGACCACTATTATCTTTTTATTTATTCTTTCCATTCTTCCACCGTCTTTTCTTTGATATCCGATGAGCTAAATTGTAAAATACCAAGGCAGATAAAGGAAGTAACCATGGAACTACCACCGTAACTGACAAAGGGAATTGTTATACCGGTCATGGGTATAAGTTTTAAAACTCCCCCTATCATAAACACCGCTTGAAAGGCGAATATAATGGAAATTCCTAGAGCTACATATTTAAAAAACGGATTTTCTTGCTCCATAGAAATTTTAAATCCTCTATATACCAATATCATAAATAGCATTATAATCCCCATCCCTGTAAATACGCCCATCTCTTCGACAATTGCCGGAAAAATAAAGTCGGAACTTGCCACAGGAATTAAATCCGGTCTACCAAGTCTAAACCCAGTTCCAAAAAAACCTCCGGAAGCTATGGCAAATAGGGACTGAACTATTTGATATCCCTTATCCTGTACCGACTTCCAAGGATCCAACCAAATGTCAAATCTAACTCGTATATGGGCAAATAGGAAATATGCAGTGATTCCTCCAAAAACTGCCAGTAACAAATTAGCAGCCAAGAAGTACCTGCTATAATCAAAAATATACATGAATATGATATACACCATGAAAAATATCACAGCAGAACCTAAATCTTTTTGAATAAAGAAAAATCCAATCATAATATAGGTAATTAGCATAAAGGTAAAGGGCTTTCTCTTTTCAACTAGGAAATGATATTTAGAAGTAAGCTTTCCAGTCAAAAGATTTTCATTGGTCTCAAAGGAAGCTATAAAGAAAATAAATAGAATCTTTGTAAGCTCCGAAGGCTGAAAGGCCACTGGACCAAATTGAACCCAGTTCTTAGCACCATATTTTTCTATCCCAAAGACCATGGTTATAAAAAACAACAATAGACATCCACATAGGTATAGAATTGTTAAATTCTCCCATCCCCTAAAGGACTTAAGAATAAAATAGGTCGCATAGAACATGATTATTCCTATGAGATACCAAAATATCTGTCTGGTTCCCTCATAGGGGTTAAGGCGAAATATCATCACCACACCTATACTAAATAGCATTGAGGCAACTAAAAGCAGGTAGTTATCTCCGTCTGTAACCTTGACTATTAGTCTGTTTGCAACATTGACTCCAAGGATAAAAGCTAAAAACAGCATGGTATTCTTTGTATTAAAATCCTCGCCACTGGAGACTAAAATCAAACTCAAAGAGAGCAGTTGAAACCAAAATAGTAAAGTCAGAGGATTCTTTACACTCTTCTTTGTAAAGCTCATCTCCTTATTTAAAATCCTCTTAAAAAATCCCTTCTTTCTATTCTTTGCCATCTTTTTACTTTTCATTTTTATCATCACCATCTACAAATAGGAACTCTACTTGACCGAAGTCAACTAAATCCTTATCTCTAAGCTGAACAACACTGTCTACCTTCTGTCCATTTACATAGGAACCATTGGCAGAGCCTAGGTCCTGCAAATAGAAGAGACCTCTTTGCTTATATATTCTGGCATGATTTTTAGAGATAAATCTATCCCTTAAAACCACATCGTTGCTGTCTGCTCTTCCAATAGTCGTGCTGTCCTTTATAAAATAGTGTTCCTGTATCTTAAAAGGTAATCTCTCTTTTCTATTAATCAGCTTCAAATAAGTATCTGCAGGGGTATTCAAATTGTTAATTCCCTTAATATCCAAGTAAATCATCTTGATTATGTTAAAGATGAAGTAATAGATGATAATCACAAAGGCATATTTAAAAATCATAGCCAATAGATCATATAGCTTCATATTTGCTGTCAATTGAATAGAGAAAAATTTTTCTAGTAATTCAATAATAAACTTCATATCTTCTCCTAAATTCTTGGTACTATTATTCTACACGAAAAACTTAAATTTTCCTATAATTTAGACTTTTTGTAACAATTTTGTAAGCTAAAAGTCTTCCACCTTATCAAATATTACTTTTTCATCTTCCAAGGATTTAATTATAGCAAGGGATTCAATTTCATACCCTTTTTTTCTTAAGTTCTTTCCACCTTCTTGAAATCCCTTTTCGATTAAAATACCAATTCCTTCAACACTGGCCTTTGCTTGATTACATATGTCAAGTAGCCCTTCCAAGGCCTTTCCATTTGCAAGAAAATCATCTATTAACAAAACTCTGTCCCCTTCTTCTAAAAACTCTTTAGAGACTTTGACTTCATATTCCCTACCCTTGGTGTAGCTATAGACAGAAGTTTTATAAACATAATCACCTAGAGTCTTAGACTGTGTCTTTTTTGCAAATATTACAGGTTTTTCCAAGAAAACCCCTACTGCAAAGGCTATGGCAATACCAGATACCTCTAATGTCAAAATCTTATCTATTTCTCTATCCTTAAATCTCTTTGCAAATTCTTTGCCGATATTCATAAAAAAGTCAGGATCTATTCTATGATTTACAAAACTGTCCACCTTTAACACATTTCCTGGAAGAACTACACCATCTTCCAAAATCCTTTTTTCTAACAAGTTCAAAACTCTTCCCTCGATTCATTGTGAAATTCTATAACTATTATTATATCAAATTATAGAATAATGGAGTACTTCTATGTCCATAAATTTGAATTTGTATAGTCCTACATAAGATATCGCCACATCTTAATTGTTATTCCTAAAATCACATTATAAAAAAGGGACGATCGTAGCCATCCCTCAAATTTTTAAGAAATCCTATCTATTTTTTCAACTGTGGCCTTTTCAATCATGTCCAATTTCATATTTGCACTTTTTAAATTCTCTGCCTTGGAATAAATATATACCTTTATTTTAGGCTCAGTTCCTGAAGGACGTAGGGCATACCATGAACCATCATCAAAGTAATATTTTAAAACATTGGACTTAGGAGTTCCCGTGTCATCCTTCAAAAAGTCTACAGTTTTAACCAATTTTATATCCTCAATCTCTTCAATAGGGTTGGCTCTAAAACCTTCCATTATCCTTGAAATCCTCTCTTGTCCTGCTATTCCCTCTAAAATAATAGAAATTAGCTTTTCTTCAAAGTATCCAAACTCCTGTCTAAGTTCATTTAAAACATCCAAAAGGGACTTGCCCTGTTTTTTATAGAAGGCTGCCAGTTCACAAATCATCATGGTTGAACTTACAGCGTCTTTATCCCTTACGAAAGTTCCGTAGTTGTACCCAATACTTTCCTCAAAACCAAAGATAAATTCCTTCTCTCCCGTTACATCAAACTCATTGGCCTTACCACATATATTTTTAAAACCCGTTAGGGTTTCAATCGTCTCAACACCATACTTATTTGCAATTTCCTTGCCCATATCCCCTGTAACAATACTTTTAACTATTACAGAATTATCCGGTAGGTTATTCTGAGCATCCCTTTGGCTAAGAATATAGTTAATCAAAAGAGCACCAATCTTATTACCATTTAAAAATTGATAGTTACCCTCACTGTCCCTAACCTCTATAGCCGCCCTATCCGCATCCGGGTCTGTGGCAATAAGTAGTTCTGCGGAAACTTTTTTCCCCAGGTCTATGGCGTACTTAAAGGCCTTAGGGTCTTCGGGATTTGGATATCCCACTGTAGAAAAGTCTGGATCTGGGTTTTCCTGCTCATCAACTATATAGATATTATTAAATCCACGTCTATTTAATATTTCTCGCACAAGCCTATTTCCCGTACCATTTAAAGGAGTATAGACTATCTTAATATCCTTATCTAAGTTTTCGTCATTTATAGTCATAGACAGGATATCAGTCATATATTTCTCATCTAGTTCCTTTGAAAAAAGCTTTACAAGTCCCTTTTCCTTTGCCTCTTGGATAGGAAGGGTTTTAATATCCTCAAAATTTTTAATATCCAATATATTTTTCTCAATTTCAATTGCAAAATCCTCCAATATTTGAGAACCCTCAGGCCCATATGCCTTGTATCCATTATATTCCTTTGGATTGTGACTTGCAGTTACCATAACACCACCGGCACAACCAAAATTTCTAATGGCATAGGAAAGTAAAGGCGTTGGTCTAATGTCATCGGAGAGATAGACCTTAATTCCATTACCTGCAAAGACCTCCGCTGTCACTTGGGCAAATTCCTTTGAAAAATGCCTAACGTCATAGGCTATTGCAACTCCCTTAGATTTAAACTCCTCCCCCTTATCTATGATGGCCTTGGCAAAGCCTTGAGTCGCCTTAGCCACCATATACTTGTTCATACGGTTGGTACCAGCACCTATCTTACCTCTAAGACCAGCAGTTCCAAAACGTAAACTAGTATAAAATCTATCTTGAATTTCCTCTTCCATGTCTGCAATAGAAGCAAGCTCCTTCTTTACTTCCGTATCAAAGTTGTCGCTATTTAACCATTTTCTATATATTTCTTTATATTCCATTATGTCCTCCTATTGAAAATATGCTATTCCCTTGTATAGTGAATTACTCTTAATCCACTTTGATATATTTATTTTAAAAAAGACCTTTCCATTATAGAGCTTTGCTACAATTTTAGAGTCCTCTTTTTTTATACCAACGATTAAATTCCAGTTCCTTTTTATAAAGATATCCTCATGGTTCCAGGTGACCATCAAGCATGGGTAGTTGTAATACAGTCCGCCTTTAACATAGTCATAAACAGACTCTTCATTCCATTTCCAAGTGTTTTTCATATAGTGTAAAGTCCTGCCCCTCTTGGAGCTAAAGGTCCTTACCCTATGGGTCATCTGCAATATACAATAAGCTTTTTTATCAAATATTCTTTTAAAATCCTCAATAGCTTCTTCCATATCTTTAAAGAGATAGTCGTATTTCTCGAACTTGTAATATAGGTAGTATAACATCGTAAACACCTGAAGATTTCCATTGAACCTCTTTAAGTCATCTTTAAAAAACAATCTATCCCTAAGAAAAATATAATTTTTGTCCTCTAAAAACTCATCGAATTCCTCAAGTTCTATATATTCCATCTCAACACCTTATCCTTAGTATATACGTGGTAATACTTGGAATTTTTAAAGATTCGCCCTTAGTAAAGTCCTTGTTAAACTTAGCCTCTTCATCAAAGACAAGTTCAATATCCTCTACATCAAGATTTCCATAACAGGACTTAATATGATCAAAGATCAAATCCCAGTTAATAAAAAATTCATCTCTACCACAATTATGAAGGATTAAAAGCATCCCCTCTTCTCCCAGAATAGTGTAGGCTATAACAGACTCGGGCAAATCATAAATAAAGTAAAAACTGTCTGCCATCTCATCGTAACTCTTTAACATATAACCTTTGTACTCTCTTCTAAAGTGAATCAAATTTTTCACATGATTATAAACTCCAAAGTTCTTGCTCTTTAAAGTCCAATCTATCTGATTTATGGAAATAGGACTATTGTAGGTATTGTGCTCCATAAATTTGCTTCTTGAAAATTCATTTCCACCATGGAAAAAGGGAAGTCCCAAGGACAATAAAATTATATTAAAGGCCATTTTGGTAATCTTATCAAAGTTTATAAAATCCTCTTTATCTAAGGATTTTGTTAACTTATCCGCAAGGATTAAATTGTCATGTGAATTGAAATAGTTGATGCTCTCCATAGGATACATGGTTAAACCGTCATAACCATCCAGGGAGATAATCGAACCCATAATTCCTATTTGAACTCTTTTTTTAAGGCTGTATTCTCCTTGAATATAGCCCTTTCCATCACCATCATTGTCCCCCTTAATGGCATCTCTAAAATCCGAGTTAAATATAGAAAATCCCCTTCCCTTTTGAGAACCGGGTAATGTCTGACTATTTATAGGTAGAGTTGTGGACCAGGCCATCCAAGGCTCACCATATATTAAGATATTGGGATTTAGATTTCTAAGCTCTTTAACTATCAAATCTACGGTTTCTCTGTCCATAAGTGCCATCAAATCAAACCTAAACCCATCTACCTTGTACTCCTGCACCCAGTATTTAAGTGAATCAATAATGAGTTTTCTACCCATCTCCACTTCAGAGGCGAATTCATTTCCACAACCTGACCCATTTGAGAAATGACCCTGCCTATCTATTCTATAATAATAAAAGGGATTTAGCTGGTTAAAGTTTGAGTCCATCGACCTGTAGGTGTGGTTGTATACTACATCCATTACCACAGAAATCCCCTTCTCATGCACCTTCATTATCATTTTTTTAAGTTCCTTAATCCTAGATACAGGATTGGAGGGATCTAAGGAATATGAACCCTCTGGAACATTGTATAGCTCTGGGTCATAGCCCCAATTATAATTATGTGGATTGTGAAAATTTTCTTCTGTTTCATCCACCGTTAAATAATCGAAGATAGGCATTAGGTGAAGATGGGTTATCCCTAGATCTTCCAAATGGTCCAGCCCAGTTTGTAGCCCAAGGTAATTTGTATTTTCTTCAGCTATTCCTAAGAACTTTCCTCGATATTCCCCCTTTACACCACTTGATTCATGGTAGGTAAAGTCTTTTACATGGGTTTCATAAATAATTGCATCTTCCCGTTTATTTTGGGGGATAGAATGGTCCTTAAAACCCGGTGGATCCGTCTGATTTAAGTCCACTATTGCTGACTTGGTGCTGTTGACAGAGGCTGATATGCTGTAGGGGTCCGTTACTTCAAACTTTTCATCAAGGATATAGGTATAGAATTTCAAGTTCAAATCCCCTGGAACTACCACTTCCCAAACTCCAAAGGTATCCCTTGTCATCTTATATAGCCTTCTCTCGCTTAAGTTGTATTCCTCGTATATGGCAACAAACACAGACTTACTCACGGGAGACCAAACTCTAAAAGTGCATCCGTCCTTACTATATTCAAATCCTAAAACCTTGTCTTTAATAGTATTGTAATCCATGTTTCCCCCTAATCTATTTCCAAAGGATGTGAAAAATTACCACAAGCCCCTATGTTTATTATAGATTTCTTTGTCCAGTTATCCTTGTCCCTAAATTGCTTAGCGATTTTTTCCCAAGTGTCATAGTAGGAGTCATAATCCCTAAAGACTTGGAAGCTGTCATTATATTTTATAATAATATGATATAGACTTTCAAAGCTCTCCTTCAAGTCTGGAAAGGTTGACATCCTTATTCTGTAGATTAAATTCTTTAGTCTACTATTCTCGGAAATAAACCTTTCAGGATTGTAAAAATTATGAGCAAAATCGTAATCTACTTCCTCCTTGCTCCTTCCAAATAAAAATATATTCTCCTCTGCAATCATATTTCTAATATCCAGGTTAAGACCTGTCTTGCTTCCCATAACAAGACTTCCACTTGCCATGTACATCAGAGGGTTGCTTCCCACAACTTCAAGCCCAGGAGTTGAAATCTGCTCCACAATATCACAACCAGATACCAAGTTTAACATCTTCTCTTTATTTAGATTTTCTACAAAGATCACTTTGATCTTATCCTTTATACTGATATCCCTATTTATAATCTCCATCAACTGGTTAATATATTTAATCACATACTTTGAAGCAAGATACTTCTGAGAAGAGATTCCCCCAATAAAATAGGTCCTATCAACCATATCCATATTTGCATTATCCATAAGCTCAAAGTATTTTTCAGTCAGATAAAGGCAAGTTAAAAACTGTCTCCTGCGTTCCTGAAAAGTCCTAAGGTTCATAATGTACATGGATTCAGGGTTAATAGACCTGTGATATTTTTTAAATACCAGTTCTTTAATCCTAAGCTTATTATCCCTCTTTATTTTATAGATATCATTTATCATCTCTTCATTTATCAAAGAGGAAAGCCTACTTAGTCCCTTGCTATTTTTTAAAATATCCGTATCAAGCTTTTTATTTAAATAATCTAGTAGTCTAGGGTTAGCCTCCCCCATCCAGGTTGAAAGATTTAGTAGGCTTTTATCAACTCTGAACTTCTTGTTAAAGCCTTCGTTATGAATTTTCTTATAATCTTGAATTAAGCTATGTTCCTGCATTTGAGATAAAAATCTTATCTCTTTAACCAGATATATCATAATTTCAGTTAAATTATAAGAAGAGTCAAAACCATAGTCATTACTATCTTTTTTGCTATTTTCTACTTCAAGGTCCATCCTTCTAACAATATAGTCCAGATATTCCACTAAGTCCGGACAGATGTCCACTATCAATTCCTTTGACCATATCTTAGGCCTTCCCATTATATCTTCAAAGGATCGATATTGAAAAATCTTAGGAATTAGCTCGATACAGTCCTCTTTAGAAATTTCAAAGACTTCACAAAATTCCTTCATAAATACCGGAATGGTAATAAGGGTGTGATGTTCATTTAAAAGTATTTTTATCCTATCTTCAAATCCATCCTCTATCCCTCTCAATTTTAAATCCTCTATGATGTCCTTAACACCTGAAGTAGCCAAAAAGTATTCCTGGGCAAGTCTGATCTTTTTCCCCTGGGAATTTACATCTTCCATATACATAAAACTGGAGAGGGCTTTAACTAATATATAGTTTAAGGACTTGTCGGAGTTTTTGTTGTCAATCACATTCATCGGGTTTAAAAGACTGTCACCCCTTGCCTGAAATAGCCTTAAAGTATTTACAGCCTCACATTCATAACCTATTATCGGAATGTCATAGGAAACAGCCTCCAAATTTGTATTAGCTATTTGTATAGTCTGTCTACCACTTCTCTTAACCTCCCAGGGAAACCCTTTAGAAATCCAATTTATAGTTTTTTCTATTTGGGAACCATGGACAATTTCCTGTTTAAAACGTCCATTTTCATATCTAAGACAATATCCCTTTATATTCAAATTTTCACAAGTGCCCGACTCCAAAATAGAAAAGGAAAGCTCACCTAAAGACCCCTCCCCTAAGAAGGGTAGTATGTCCATATTCATTATTTCATCAAAGTCATATCCTAAAAGTTCCAAACTATCTTTAAGTGTCTCCCTCAAGCCTGTGTAGTTTAAAGTCCTATTTAAAAATTTCCCCGTTAAAAATTCAAAAGAAAAAAGGTAGATCTGTCTTTGCGAATTAAAAAACTCTTGTTTTTGATCCAATGACCCATTATCAATCAAAGACCCTTTTTCCTGGGCCTTCGATTGTTTTGCAAAAATCCTTTCCTTGGACTTAGTCCAAGAACTTGCCAATATATCCCTAAGACATTTAACCACTGCCAGATATATATCGAAGGGTTTTATTTCATAAAAGGTAAGAGCCTTCCTATTGTGTAACTCATATTTTATTCTATCTGCCAATTCTTCTTTAGAAATTTTATTCATAGATACCAACCAATCTCTTGTAAAGTTTTAAATATTCCTTAGCCGATTGTTCCCAGTCGTTCTTTTCCTTCATTGCTGAAACCACAAGTCCCTTTAAGGCCTCTTTATCATAATAGGTTTCAATAGCCTGTTTTATTGTAAATAGCAATTCATGGGCGTTGATATTGGCAAAGGAAAAACCAGTTCCCTCTCCAGTAAACTTATTGTAGGGCTTTACAGTGTCCTTAAGTCCACCAGTCTCTCTAACTATTGGAAGAGTACCATATCTCATTGCCATTAACTGAGATATACCGCATGGCTCTGCTAGAGAAGGCATAAGAAGGAAATCTCCTCCGCCATATAGAAGATGGGACTCATCGTTGCTATAATATAGCCTAGCCGCCAATTTACTAGGGTATTTACTTTGGAAAAACCTAAGTGAATTTTCGTAGTTTTCACTTCCCGTACCTAAAACTATCACTTGAATGTCCTCAAAGTATAAAAGCTCATCCATAATATGAAGAAGAATATCCAATCCCTTCATGTCAACTAGCCGTGTAACCATGATAAAAAGTGGAATATCTGCATTTTCTGGAAGATTGTAAATTCTCTGAAGTTCCAATTTGTTTTTTACCTTATCCTCAAGGTTGTCCAAGCCAAAGTTTGCCTTTAAATAGGGATCGCTTTTTGGATTCCACACTTTATAATCCAATCCATTTATAATTCCATAGAGCTTATAAGAGTACTTTCTAATGATTCCATCCAAACCTTCACCAAAATAGCCATGTTGAATTTCTTGAGAATAGGTCTTTGACACCGTAGTCAAGATATCACAATATACAATTCCACCCTTCATAAAGTTAACACAGTCATAATATTTTAGAGCTTCCTCGTTGAAATACTCTGCGGACAAGCCAGAAAACCCTAATATGCCAGAAGGAAAAACTCCTTGGTACTTTAAGTTGTGAATGGTAAAGATAGACTTGATGGAATTATAATAGTCGTCTCCCCTGGCAAAGTCTTTAATATAGACATTTACCATGGCAGTATGCCAGTCATTTGTGTGAATGATATCTGGTTTGAAATCTATTACCTTAGGCAGTAGAGTCACAGCCTTGGAAAAGAATAGAAATCTTTCACCATCATCCCTTTCCCCATATATATTGTATCTATTAAAATACATCTCGTTGTCTAGAAAGTAAAAGGTCACTCCCTCATGAACCAACTTCATAATTCCACAGTAGTCATGACGAAGGCCTATATCCACATAATAATATCCTACATAGGTCATTTTCTCCCTATATTCCTGTGAAATCTGACCATATAGAGGAAGTACCACCCTTATGTCCTCTCCGATATTTTTTAGCTCTATAGGTAAAGACCCTGCCACATCGGCAAGACCTCCCGTCTTTATAAAGGGAACAGCCTCTGAAGTACAATATAATATATTCATGCTAATTCTCCACCACAAAATACTTTTCTACCAAGTAAGGCGCCGTCCTTGTTCCAGCTATAGAAACCTCTTCCTTTATACAAGCTCCTTTATCCGTTATAGTGTTTACGACGATTGCATCCCTTTTTACCTTGGTCATTTGAAATAAGATCGAATTCTTTATCACAGCCCCCGGCTCAATTTCAACACCTCTAAAGATTATCGAATTTTCCACATATCCCTCTATTTTACAACCGTTAGCAATGAGAGAATTTGTTATCTTCGCATTTTCTCCGTAGAAGGTAGAAGGCTCGTCCTTAGATTTTGTAAGCACCACTCCATTGTCATAGAATAGTTCATTGTAGATCTTTTGGTCCAAAAGTTTCATATTGGCATCATAAAAACTCTTTAAATCCCTTATCAGTTCGGCACTTGTCTCCTCTTTATAAATACCGACTTTTAAACTCTTTAGATTGTTGGAAATGGCCTGTAAAACCGTTTTGGCATCGGCATTTTCCACAGCTTTTTTTACCATTTTGATAAAGACGTCCTTCTTCATAAAGCCTGCCCTAATAAGCATTGGAAAGCTCTCTTCAGTTCCTAAATTGGTTCCAATCTTGATTACATTTCCCGATTCGTCAAAAATCAATTTCTTTTCACCAATAAACTTTCCTAAACTATCCTCTTGTTCCACATAAAAAAGCATTACATCCAAGTCTTCTTGAACCATTTTTTCATAGGAAGTGGTCAAGTCCTCTTTATCTATCACCATAGGATCCACAAAGTACACATATTCTTCCCTAGAGTCTTCAAAGAACTTCAAAGTCTCAAAAAACATACTTATTTCATTGCTTCTCCCAGTAACTGTACTTTTGACTTCTGGAAAGATAACTAGACCATTTCTTCTCCTATTTAGTTCCCAGGACTTACCATTTCCAATATGGTCTAGTGTTGAACGCAAATTGCTTCCACCGTATAAAACCACATTGGATAAATCATTATTTGCTAAATTTGAAAGAGTGAAGTCTATAAGTCGATATCTTCCTCCAAAGGGCAACATATATGCAGGTCTAGTCTTACAAAGAGTACCAAATTTATCCGTTACCTTTCCTCCGATTATTACACCTATACAATCTTGCATAACTTGCCTCCTATTCCACCGAAACCCCATCAGAGGACACCAAGTAGATGTTTTCATCCTTTGGTTCTCCAATTTTAGTTCCTTCTTCAATTACTATATCTTCATTTATAACAGCATTGTAAATCTTTGAATTCTTCTTTATCTTTACATTGGAAAGGATAACTGAATTTTCCACCTTCGCACCCTCTTCTACAGTGACCTTGGAAAATAGTACGGAATTACAAATTTCCCCTTCGATTACACAGGCCTCGTTAACCAAGGACCTTCTAACAATCCCCTTATGGGATACATAATGTGGAGGTAATTCTCTAGACTTTGTGAACACCCTAACGTCCTTGTCGTAAAGGTTTAACATGTCGTCTTCCTTCAGCAAATCCAAGTTTGCCTCCCAGTAACTTCGTACCGTTCCCACATCCTTCCAATATCCATCAAATTTCCACGCATACACAGGATTATTATCGTCAATGATATGGGGTATGATGTTTTTTCCAAAGTCGTGACTTGAACTTTTATCCCTATTGTCTTTTAGTAGATAGTCCCGGAGCACAGGCCAATCGAACATATAAATTCCCATAGATGCCAAATTATTTTTAGGATTTTCTGGTTTTTCTTCAAATTCTACAATCTTATTATCCTCATCTGTATTTAGAATACCAAATCTTGATGCTTCCTCCCAGGGAACTTCCATTACCGCAATGGTACACACAGAACCCTTCTCGTTGTGGTACTTAAGTAATTCATTATAGTCCATCTTGTAGATATGATCCGCAGAAAGAATAAGCACATATTCAGGAGATAGATTTTCTAAATACTTCATGTTTTCAAAAATCGCATTGGCAGTTCCCTCATACCACTTACCTCCCTCCTCTGTATAGTAGGGAGAAAGTATTCTAAGTCCACCATTATTTCTATCAAAGTCCCAAGGCGCTCCATTACCTAAGTGAGCATTTAAAGAAAATGGCTTATACTGGGTTAAAACACCAATATCTCTAATGTCGGAATTAGTCGCATTGCTTAGTGCAAAGTCGATAATCCTGTACTTTCCTCCAAAGGGTACTGCAGGTTTTGCAATATTCTTCGTCAAATCCTTTAACCTAGAGCCCTGTCCACCAGCCAATAACATGGCTACAACTCTTTTTCTCGCCCTCATAATCTCCTCCTATTTTTTCTTCTTTATAAACATTCCAGACAAAGGTGGTATATCCACTCTTAAGGAGTAGTCTCTGCCATGAAAACTTTCCTTTTTTGTCTTATTCGGTTTATTTCTTGAAAGGTTTCCACCATATTTCTTCATATAACTATTTAAAATAACCTTATAGTTCCCCTCTTCCCTTACGCCAATTGGATAATCATTTCTAGGAACAGAAGTGAAGTTATAAACACATATGATAGATTCCTCTTTAGAATATCTTTCAAATATAAAAACCGATTCATCCCTATTGTCCACTTCAATCCATTCGAATCCATCATAGGAATCATCAATCTTCCACAAAGCCTCTTCCTTTCTGTAGAGATCGTTTAAATCCTTGAAAAACCTCTTATACTTTTGGTGTTTTTCAAAATCCAATACAGACCAGGTTACAGACTCCCATTCATTCCATTCGTCGAACTGAGCGATCTCATTGCCCATAAAATTAAGCTTTTTACCTGGATGACCATACATAAACATTATAAGTAGTTTAAGTCCTAAAAATTTTTCCTTATAGCCACCTGGCATTTTATTTATCATTGACCCCTTCATATGGACCACTTCATCGTGGCTAAAGGGCAATATGAAATTTTCATTAAAGGCATACATAAGACTAAAGGTTACTAAGTTGTGATTATCCTTTCTATAGATGGGATCCAAGGTAGAATATCTTAAAATATCATTCATCCAACCCATATTCCATTTATAATCAAATCCCAGACCACCATGTTCTATACTTCCTGTAACCCTTGGCCAAGCAGATGAGTCCTCTGCAATCATCATTGCATCTGGATAGTTTTTTGAAACGATATCATTTAGTTCCCTTAAGAATAATAGACCACTTCTATCTACATTTTCACTTTCTGGATTGCCAAGCTCCCCTTCTATACTGTAATGTAGTATATACGAAACCGCATCCACTCTAATCCCGTCAATATGATAGTAATCCATCCAGTAGAGCACAGAGGAAATCAAAAAATTTCTAACTTCACTCTTACTAAAGTCAAAATTAATCGTACCCCATTGAGGATTTACAGATAGGTTAGAGTCTGGGTGTTCAAAGGTTGGACTTCCATCAAAGGTCCTTAGTGCAAAGTCATCAGGACAAAAGTGGCCTGGCACCCAGTCCAAAATAACCCCAATATCCTTTTTGTGAAAACTATCAACTAAGTACATAAAATCTTTAGGAGTTCCAAAGCGGGAAGTTGGTGCAAAGTACCCGGAAATTTGATAGCCCCAAGACCCATCATAGGGATGTTCCATTATAGGCATAAGTTCCACATGGGTAAACTTCATGGACTTTACATAATTTACCAACTCGTCGGCCATCTCCCTATAGGAATAAAAATCTCCATTTTCTTTCTTTTTCCAAGAACTTAAGTTTACTTCATAGATGGACATAGGCTTTGGTTGATTTTTTTCCTTTTTCCTTTTCCCCATCCATCTACCATCCCTCCAGTCATAGCCTTTTAGGTCATAATACTTAGAGGCAGTCTTTGGTCTAAGCTCACTATGAAAAGCAAAGGGGTCTGCCTTGTATTTTATTTCACCATTTTCTCCTACAATCCTATATTTATAGGCATCATAAACTTCGACTCTTCTTAAAGTGATATTCCAAAGGCCTGTTTCACCAATGGGCTTTAGTGGCAAATCCAAATCATTCCAGTCGTTAAAGTCTCCAACCAGATTTACATACCTAGCCCTAGGCGCCCAAACCACAAATCTCACATAGTTCTTATTATCTATTTTTATTTCATGGGAACCTAAAAACTCATAGGCCCTAAGATTCTTACCCTCGTTAAATAAATAAGCATCTTCTTCAAGGTTTTTCTCATATAAAAATTCTATAGAATCAGCCAATTTTAAACCCTCCCTTGACTTTAAAGAAAAGTATACTTTTAATCTATTATACCCATATCTGTTAATTCGAAATTATCAAGAATAAAATTTTCATAATCAAACAATAAAAGACCAGGTTCTTCAATTAATAGTTAGATTAATATAAAACTTAAGAAATCCATTTGGATATGTAATAGAATTATAATACCCTTTTCTTAAATCTGGAAAAAATCACTTAAAATATATGTAAAGAATAGAACACCATTCGCTTTTTTAAGGTTCATTTGGATATTATTAAAAAATCAAGAACCTTAACCACATTAGGACATTTGGTAGGTTCTTGATAAAATTTGCTATTCTACTATATTATTCTTCAGTAATTAAAGCTTATCTTCCAAAGGATAAAGTATAGCTACTTGGCATCTGTAGAATTTTGTTTTAATTTCTTAGATTCATTTTCTGACGAGATATCATTGTAGATACTCATAATCTCATTTCTTATATTGTAGATTTTTCTTCTCATCTCAGAATATTGGTCATTAGATATATCCTTTAAGTCCTCTTTAAAATCCCTGTTTTTAATGTTTTTGAGATTTTTAATAAGATTGTCCACTTCCGATTCAATCTCAAAGGATTTTTCAACATTTTCATATGCCATGTCCACAGTCGTTTCTCCCGGCTGTAGTTCAAACTCCTCACCAAGGTTTGGAATCGTACATTGTAGTCCTAGTTTCTCCTCCAATTCATTCTTGAAGATATTTTGAACTTCTCCCTCACCATGGACTATAAACACCTTTGGACTATTTTTAAAGTTTTTCATCCAGTCAAATAACATATCCTTGTCCGCATGGCCAGAAAATCCATCTAAGTCGTAAATCTCCGCGTTGACTTTGATTTCTTCTCCTAGGATCTTCACTTCTTTTAATCCGTCAAGTAAAAGTCTTCCAAGGGAGCCCTCTGCCTGATAACCTACAAACACCACTGCATTTCTCTCATCCCAAAGATTGTGTTTTAAATGATGTCTAATCCTACCGGCCGTAGCCATTCCCGAAGAGGATATTATAACCCTTGGGAACCTAACCTTATTCAAACCAATGGACTCTTCAACAGAAGACACATAACGAAGATTTTCAAATTCAAACACATTATCTCCACTTCTTATTAAGTCCTTAGTCTTGTCGTTAAAGAAGAAAGAATTTTTTAAAAACGCTTCCGTTGCCCTTACACCAAGGGGTGAATCCACATATATAGGAACCCTATTGTGATAGGCTATGTCCTTATTATAATCATAATAGCTATTTAAATCGTAAATCAATTCCTGGGTTCTTCCCACTGCAAAGGAAGGTATGATCACAGAACCACCCCTGGCAGAAACCTTGTCTATAATCTCTACCAGTCTTTGAACGGAATACTCATATTTTGGATGCACCTTATCCCCATAAGTGGACTCCACTATTACATAGTCCGCCTTTTCAATAAACTCAGGATTTTTTAAAATAGGTTTATTTGGCATTCCCAAATCTCCTGAAAAGGCAAGCTTTGTTGTCTTTTCATCCTCTTTTATCCAAATTTCCAAAACCGATGAACCAAGAATATGCCCTGCATCAGAAAATCTAACAGAAACATTGTCGTTTATCTTCATGATGTCATTATAATAACATCCTTGAAAATTCTTCATTACATTTTTTGCATCATTTACATTATATAGCGGAGTAAGTAATTTTCGACCTGCCCTTTGCCTCTTTTTATTAGCCCACTCTACATCTGACTCCTGAATCTTAGCACTGTCCTGTAACATTATGTCACATAGGTCAACCGTAGGCTTTGTAGCAAAAATAGGGTTGTTAAATCCTCTTTTATAAAGTAGAGGAATCCTTCCACTATGGTCGATATGGGCATGGGTTAAAATCATAAAGTCGATTTCAGTAGGATTGAAGGCAAAGTCTTCCTTGTTCAGTTCCTCCAATTCCTTCTTTCCTTGAAACATTCCACAATCCACTAGAAACTTCTCATTCTTGGTTTCAATTAAGTAATTTGAGCCGGTAACTTCCCTTGCCGCTCCTAAAAATTTAATTTTCATAATATCCCCTCCAGATTATATCTAATACATACCCAAAACATAGAAGCTGATATGCAAATATAGGTAGAGTTTAAATTATAGTAAACCCAATTTGAATAAATAAAAAAACTTAGCTACCAAGTCAGATGCAAATAAATACCTACTATAGAGCTAAGTTTTTAAATCATATCTTCATATTAGAGACGAGTTAAACTGCCTCTTCAAATTGACTATTGTATAGATTGTAGTAGAAGCCCTTCTTTGAAATAAGTTCATCATGGGTTCCACTTTCTATAATGTCCCCTTCGTCTAAAACTAAAATCCTATCAGCATTGACAATGGTGGATATCCTATGGGCGATTACAAAGGATGTCTTACCCTTCATAAGCTTGTCCATTGCCCGTTGTATCACAAGTTCCGTCCTAGTATCTACAGAACTTGTAGCTTCATCCAGTATCAACATAGGTGCATCCTTTGCCATGGCTCTAGCTATGGTAATAAGCTGTCTTTGTCCCTGGGATATGGACACCTTAGTATTTAAAACCGTATCATACCCGTCTGAAAGAGCTTGGATAAAATGGTGCAGTCCAATGGATTTTGCTATTTCTATGACTTCATCTTTGCTCTTCCCCGAATTGTAAGCAATATTTTCATAGACCGTACCTTCAAAAATCCAAGTGTCCTGTAGTACCATACAAAATAATTCTGCCACATTTTTTCTAGTCAAATCATCTATATCGACACCATCTATTCGTATTCTTCCCTTATCGATATTGTAAAATTTCATCAATAGATTGACCAAAGTGGTCTTACCTGCTCCCGTAGGACCTACTATGGCAACCTTTTGGCCACCTTTTACATCTACGGAAAAATCATTTATAATACATTTTCCTGGGTTGTATCCAAAGGAAACATGTTCAAATTCCACTTCTCCCCGTACCTCTTTAGGGTTTAGAATAGATTCTTTATCGGATTCGTCTTCCAATTCTTCCTCTCTTAAAAACTCATAGACCCTTTCCCCAGCTGCAGCTGCACCTTGCATTGTGGTAGCTATTTGGGCTAGGTTTGTAAGGGGATGTGTAAATTGTCTAATATACATCATAAAGGAGACGATTATCCCAAAGGATATTACATTTCTACTTACTAGCATGGCTCCAATTATTGCAATTGCAACGTATCCAAAGTTTCCTATAAAGTTCATTACAGGATGCATAAATCTGGATAAAAACTCCGCCTTCCATGCAGAATTAAAGAGCCTTTCATTTATATTGTTAAACTTATCTGTAACTTCATTTTTTGCATTGTAAGTCTTCACTAGAGGATGGGCTTTAAACGCCTCTTCAATGTAACCGTTCAGCTCCCCCAATGTAGATTGCTGTTCAAAGAAGTACTTTTGTGAAAGTCCCATAATGATAAACATTATGACAAATCCTATTAAGGTAGAACCGACAGCCGCCCCTGTCAATATTAAATTTGTCGTAATCATCATATATAAAGAACCCACCAGGGAGGTTATAGAGCCAATAAAAGAACTCATTCCCATATATAGGGTTTGGGAAATTAAATCCACATCATTGGTGACCCTACTTAAAATATCCCCAGTACTGTTATTATCAAAAAACCTTAAGGGAATCCTATTTATCTTCTGGGAGATATCATTTCTAAGGTCCATGGACAGTTTTTGCACTACTGTAACTATAATATACTCTTGAGCATATAGTAGAACCGCCCCAATTAGAAGTAAAATTATCATATTCAAAGCCACAGACTGAATATAGCCATAGTCTATGGTTCCAGTAATAGCATTTTTTATCTCATTTGCTATATCTCCTAACCTTTTAGGAGTCATTAAAAATAGCAAGTTAGCTATAAAAGAAAGGATTAAAGCTATGATAGTCGCTCCTTTATAGTCTTTAAATTCTTTAAGGAGCATCTTCCAAGCCTTTAAAAAGTTTTTAGGCTTGTCTTTGTGTTTTTTTCCTCCAGCTCTTCTACCTCGCATTCTCTAACCCCCTTTCATCTTCTATTGAAAGTTGAGTACTTGCAATTTCCTTATAGAGTGGACAGGATTTCATCAGTGATTCATGGGTTCCACAACCTCTAACTTCCCCTTCTTCTAAGACTAGGATTTTATCAGCATTCATAATGGAACCTATCCGTTGACTGATTACAATCTTAGTGTTGTCCTTGGCATAGTCATCAAGGGCATTTCTCAAAGCTTTGTCAGTCTGTAGATCCAGTGCAGAAAAGGAGTCATCAAAAATCATAATTTTTCCATTTTTTACTAAACCCCTTGCTATGGACAACCTCTGCTTTTGTCCACCGGAGAAATTAGTTCCACCTTGAGATACACTAGCCATCAATCCATTTTTATCCTCATCTATAAAGTCCAGAGCTTGGGACACCTCCAAGGCCTTCAACAATTCTTCGTTGGTATTGGAATTTTCTTGACCAAAACCCAAGTTGGTCTTAACCGTTCCGGAAAGAAGAAGCGCCTTTTGGGAGATAAAGGAAATATAATCATATAGACTTTCAAGCTTGTACTTCTTTATATCTATATCATTTACTCTTATCACGCCCTGATTTGGATCATAGAGGCGTAGTATAAGCCTTGCGATTGTAGATTTACCAGAACCCGTCGGACCAATTATCCCCAGGGTTTGCCCTGGATCTATAGTAAAGGATACATTTTTTAACACCGGTTCTCTACTCTCATAGTAAGAAAAACTCACATTATCAAATTCAACCTTACCGATCTCAGTTTTAGCTTCGGTCACATTTCCTTCCACTATGGAACTTTCAGTTTCTAAAAGTTCCCTAATCCTCTGTACTGACACCATTACCCTAGGCATCATTATGAATATAAAAGAAAGCATCATAAAGGATACTATCACCTGCATAGCATAGGAGCTAAATACTACCATGTCACTAAAGATTTCAAGCCTTTCTGGCCTTGCAGCTCCAAGGATAATAGAAGCTCCCGTCCAATATATGGCAAGACTTATGATATTTACCATGGAACGCATCACAGGATTTAAAATTTCCATAGCCCTTCCTGTAAACATCTGATTGTTCATAAGGTCCCTATTGGCCTTATCAAATTTACTCTCTTGAAAACTTTGACCGTTAAAGGCCCTTACTTCTCTTATACCTTCCAGTCCTTCCCTTGTAACCCTATTGATTTTATCGATTAACTTTTGAACCTTTTTAAACTTAGGTATGGATAGTCTTGAAATTACCACAACTACCAAAACTATGGTTAGTACACCACCAAAGGTCAAAGCGGTCCAAACACCGTTTTTACCCATAATCTTCCAAAGTGCCATCACAGCCATTACAGGCGCTCTAACCATTAGCTGAGTCCCCATAATAAGCAGATTCTGCACTTGAATTACATCATTTGTAGACCTTGTAATCAAACTATCGGTGGAAAAGTAATTAACTTCCCTTTCAGATAGACTGTTTACCTTCTCAAATACAGCCCTACGAATTCTTTGGGAAAAACCTGCCCCAACTCGAGATACTAGATAGCCACAAACAAAGGCAAATATCAACACTAAAAAAGCACATAGCAACATGTAAAAGCCAATATGTGCAATCTGTGAAAAGCCTCCACGACTTTGGAGTATTTCAGTAATATCTTCCATAAAATCCGGGATTCGAAGCTCTAAATAGACCCTTACGAAAATTAGAATTATATTTATAGAAATAAAAAGCCAGTCAACTGGCCGTAAAAATTTAACAAGTCTCTTCAATACCTCACCCCTCAATCATTATATAGTTAAACTTATACCCAAACTTTACAGGATTCTACCATCATCAGAATAGATATGGTATCTTTCACCCCTTGTAAAGCCACATAGGGTGATGTTATATTTTCTAGCCATCTCCACTCCAAGACTTGTAGGAGCCGACTTGGATATAAAGATTGGGACGTTCATCTTTGAAAGCTTGTTGATGATTTCAAAGGGGATTCGTCCAGAAAAGACCATTATCTTATCCTCTAAGCTAATATCATTTAAAATACAGTAACCCATCAATTTGTCTACAGTGTTATGCCTTCCTATGTCCTCCATAAAGACCAATAGCCTTTGCCCGTCGGAAATGGCAGCATTATGAACACCTCCGGTCCTTGAAAAGAGATTGGCCCTATCTTGTAGTTCTTTCATCAAGATTGGAACTTGTTTCTTTGCCAAAGTCAAGTCCGACTTTACAACCCTATATTTTCTTTCTTCCTCTCTAAGTAAAATGTTTAATTCCACCTCAATCAGACCCTTGGTATACTTTATGGTTTTAATATCTTCCTTTTTATCCAGAAGATTTCTCATCCACATATTTCCAATTACCAACTCCTCTATGTTAAAGGGGGAGCTTGTAAGATTGAAAGTCTTCTTTCCATTGACTATTACCTTCGTATTAACTTCCTCCACTACATTTTCTATTCCCCTACTACAATTTCCATCATTATAGGTTAAAACTTCATATTTTAACGTCCTATCTTCCATTTTGCACCTCTTTCGCAATTTTTAAAAACTCTCTTTGAGCCTTAGTGATATATTTATTCTTTGGATAGTAAAAACAGATATCCCTATCATTTTCATAGTCATCTAATTTATAATAGTAGATATTTTTATTCTCTCCAACATTGCTAATTAGATAATCTGAAATAAAGGAAATGCCAATTCCATAGGCAGTTAAATTGTAGGCGGTTATCTGCTGTTCCAGCTCCAAGATTACTTTAGGTTTAAAGCCCTCGTTTAAAAACTTTTTATCACTTCTGGTCCTGGTGTCATTTCCCTCTTTTAACAGAATAAATTTTTCCTCTTTAAATACACTTAAAGGAAGATATGGAATTTCACTTTCTTTAAACCTTTCAGAGTAGATATCATAATAGCTTAAACGATATTTTTCTAAATCCTGATTACATAAAAAACTTCTAGGTACAGCCAATAAGATACTGTCCTTGCTTTGAAATTGTCTATAATAGCCTTCCTCGTCATATGGATAGTTGTCTATTGCAATATCGATTCTTCCTTCAATAAGATAATTTCTTAAAGAGGAGGATTTGGCTTCTATAATGTCGATATTGATATTGGGATATTTCTCCATAAACTTTGAAAGGATTGGAGGTAACATATAGGATGTGTATTGATGAGTACCTCCAACAGAGATATTTCCCGCCTTTAAATCCTCCACATCATTTACATATTGTGTAAAATGCTGTTCTAATGTAAGGATTTTTTCTATGGTTTTAATATACTTTAGTCCAATATCCGTGATTCCAATGGGCTTTGTAGACCTATCAAAAATCTCATATCCTATCTCCTCTTCCAGCCTCTTTATAGTTCCACTTAGTGAAGGCTGAGAAATATAGAGATTTTTTGCCGCCTTTGAAAAGCTCCTCTCTTTGTAAACTTCATATACATATCTGTTTGCATTGAACATTATAACCCTCCACCTATACTTTCATACCGATATTTGTATTTTATTCTATAGTAATCTAATCATATAATATAATCAAGGGGAAGAAATTTAATACCTTTGTAAAATGTAAAATTTTAAAGCATATAGAAAGAGCCTTCGAGGAGGAAGAAATGGAAGATTATAGAATAGAATTTGACTCCGTAGGACAATTGGAGATACCAAAGGACGCCTATTACGGGGTACAATCACTTAGGGGAAAAAACAATTTCAACATCACTGGAAGAAAGATGCACCCTTTGATTATCCAGTCCCTAGCAGAAGTTAAAAAGGCCTGTGCCATAACAAATATAAAGACTGGAGCTTTAAAGGAAGAAGTGGGCAATGCCATAATTGAAGCCTGTGACGATATAATCGATGGAAAATTCCATGACCAGTTTATAGTAGATCCTATTCAAGGCGGTGCTGGAACTTCTGCAAATATGAACGCAAATGAAGTCATTGCCAATATAGCTTTGGAAAAGTTGGGCAATATCAAGGGAAATTATGTAATCGTTCATCCCAATGATCATGTAAACCTAAGCCAATCTACCAATGACGTATTCCCAACTGCAGGTAAAATAACCATTATTAAACTTTTGAAACTTTTAGAAGTTGAATTAAATGAACTATACAAGGACCTTATGGTCAAGGCAATCGAATTTAAAGATGTAATCAAAATGGGAAGAACCCAATTGGAAGATGCAGTTCCTACAACCCTTGGCAAGGAATTTCAAGCCTATGCCTGTGGAATAAAAAGAGATATTAAAAGACTAAAGTATTCCATCGAAGAAATGGAATCTGTAAATATGGGAGCAACTGCCATAGGTACAGGAATAAACGCATCTAAGGCCTATATCGACAATATCGTTATAGAGCTTGACAGGGTATGCGACTTAAATCTAAGGGCTAGCGAAGACTTGGTGGATGGAACGCAAAACCTAGACTGTTACACCATAGTATCTGGAAATCTTAAGGCTTTGGCAGTCAACCTATCAAAGATGGCAAATGACTTAAGACTTATGAACTCTGGGCCAAGAACTGGTCTTAGCGAGATATTTTTACCAGCTAAACAAAATGGATCTTCCATTATGCCTGGTAAGATTAACCCGGTTATTCCAGAAGTTGTAAATCAAATTTCCTTTAATGTAATTGGAAATGATATGACCATTGCTATGGCTTGTGAAGGCGGTCAATTGGAACTTAACGCCTTTGAACCAGTTATCTTCTACAATCTTATAGAATCCATTGAAACTTTAACCAATGGTATCAACACCTTTAGAATAAACGCAATTAAAGACTTAAAGGCAAATGAAGAAAACTGTAGAAGACATGTAAATAACTCCATAGGCTTAATAACTGCAGCAAATCCATATATTGGATATGAAAAATCTGCAACTATAGCAAAAGAAGCCTTAAAGACTGGAGTTACAGTAAGAAGTCTATTGGAACATCAAAAATTATTAGATGAAGATAAATTAGACGACATATTGGATCCATTCCATATGTTGGAACCTAAATAAGATATTTCGAAATTTAATCATATAATATTCTGCAAGAGCCCTTATCCCTCCTCTCCATGATAAGGGCTCTCCTTCTTTTTTGAACATGAATAAAGGAGCGCTGAAAATTTCAGTGCTCCTTTAATTTTTTTCATCTATTGGTCTATTTTTTTATGGTAATTGCATCTTCGGCGTCTTCGCCTAGGATTTCCTTATTGTAAAATTCAGAGTTCTTCTTAAGTTCTTCATTGAAGTTTCTATATCCAAACTTTTCCGCTAAAGTCTTTTTATTTGAATATAGATTAGTTCCAAGACCCAGTCTATCACCTTCGATTTTTACTCCCATACTAGCTAAAATCGTTGGGTACATGTCAAAGGTCGTAGAAATTCTATTTGTATTGTTACTAGCTGGAATAGCAGGGTTTATAATCGTATTAAATACAGTCCTGTCATATCCCTTCATCATATTTTCAGTATAGAACTTGTCCTGCATTCCCAAATGGTCTCCCAGGATTACTATAGTTGTATTATCATAGAAGTCCTGGCCCTTTGCCCATTCTACAAAATCATAGATTTGTTTTGAAGAAAGAGCATGAACATTTTCATACTGTGTTGAGAATTTCTCCTCTGCTCCTGGCTCCAAATAACCGTCTGTAAAGTGAGTATTCACCGTTTCTATTACAAAGTGAAATGGCTCTTCTCTATTTGCCAACTTTGTAACCTCTTCCTTTGACCAGGCAAATAACTTACTATCTTCATATCCCCACCATACCTTGTCCTCATAGGTCATATATCCATTGGCTATGGCATGGTATAAGTCGAATATGTCATAATTTCCATGATTTTTAAAGAATTGTCTCTTTCCACCAAACTCCGATTTCGAACCCATTATAACTTCATTGTTATAGCCTTCCTTTCTCAGGATATCCCCAAGGGAATAGGCCCCGTTTAAGAAGTTAGTAGATTTGTATTGATTGTTTAAAAATCCTTTAATTGGAATCCCTGACATAGAAGCCGTTATTCCAGCAATACTCCAGGAAGTTCCTTCCGTTTGATAAAACCCACCTAAATCTTCAGTATTGGAAAAGACCGTATTTTCCAAGGCAAGTTTTTCCAACTCCGGCATTATAGAGTAATCCCATCCACCGCCGATATTCTTATTCATAATTGAATTTTCAATAGATTCAGCGTATATTATGATAAGATTCCTCTTCTTTTCAGGAAATGTAAGCTTTACATTTTCAGGTCTAACATAGTTTTCCCCAATCATATTTGAATCTTGAAAAACCGCCTTTAAATAATCTGGACCATCTAAAAATGTATAAAAGGCTACACAGGATATAATAAAGACCCCAATTGGATATATAGCTTTAATCCTTCTGGATTCTTTAGTTCTAAACCCAGTCTTCTTCCAAATAATCAGTATTGGAATTAAAAGCACCAACATTATTCCAAGAAAAGGAAGGACATTGGCAAGAATAATTCCCCACATCATCTCTGGAGAAGTTCCCTCAACTCCACCTTTGATTTGGAACACAAGATCCTTAATCCCCTTGTTCCTAAAATTCAAAGTCAAATATAAGGTGGTTAGGATAAGTAAAGTCGATAGCATTATCAAAACTATCACCGATATAAAATTTTGCTTTTTTAAGTTCTTTTCTTTTCCCTTCATCTTTTTCCATCCATTCTAATAGTATTAATATCTATGGTTTTATGAAATTTGATACCTAACGAATTAGTATTTTAACATAAAACTAACATAAAAATCACTTACTTTTTAAAAAATTTAAAGATTTTTTACGAATTAATCTCTAAATCCCATCCTTGTCTATATTATACATCAAATAATACCATTCAATTCTTACAAAAATCTTAAGATTTAGAGGTTTTCATCTATTTTTCTCTTTAAATCCAAATAATTGTAAATATTAGTATACCACATAGAATAGTAAAGTCCAGGTTAATTTGTTATAAAATCAACCTGGACCTATTTTTCAAAACAAGACCTATTATCTTTTCAGTTATTAAATTTTATTTTTTCTCTTTTTCTAACTCTTCAAGCCTCTTAGTTCCATACTCGATGAATTTCTCTAAGACCTTTACCCTTGCATAATTCTTATCATTTCCCTCAACCAGAACCCAAGGGGCATATTCCACGTCGGTTCTATCCAACATCTCGTTCATAGCATCTAGATATTCATCCCATTTGTCCCTATTTCGCCAATCCTCTTCTGTGATTTTATATTGTTTATCTGGAACTTCCTCCCTGGACTCAAATCTTTCTAGTTGAGTATCCTTATCGATTACCACAAAGAATTTCAACAAAAATGCACCATGGTCATAGAACTGTTTCTCCATATCCAAAATCTCATCATAGGCCCTTTCCCATTCATTGTCCTGGGCAAAGCCCTCCACTCTCTCAACCATCACCCTGCCATACCAGGAGCGGGAGAAGATTCCCATATAACCATCTTCTGGAATCTTTGTAAAGAACCTCCATAGGTAGTTGTAACTATTTTCCGTTTCATCCGGTGCAGAGATGGCATGTACGGTATAGAGCCTTGGATCCATCTTTTTAACCAGCCTTTTTATAGCCCCGTCCTTGCCAGCCGCATCCACTCCTTCAAATACTATAATAGAAGGAATTCCAGCACTATACATCCTATAGGATATGTCCGCCGCTTGACTTTGTAAGTCCTTATAGACCTTGTCATACTCCTCTTGAGATAGGCTCTTTTTCATATCCAAGTGGTCTATTGGCCTATTTAGTGGAATATAATTTCTCTTTAACCTTATTCCCTCTTCCCTCTTTGTTGCAACCCTTTCAATTCCCTTGGTTAGCTCCTCTATTACCAGTCCTAAAACGTCTTTAGATGCCGACTTTCTATTGGTAGAATCTATAATATTCCAAGGAGCAAAGCTAAAGTTAGATTCCTCCAGTACATATTTAATATGCTTTCGATATTTATCGTAATTTTTATTTTGATCCAGATCTATCTTGTCCACATAGAAGGAATTGTACTTGGAATGCAGGTACTTATCTATGGTCTCCTTTTGAACCTCCTGGGAAATTTCTAAAAAGACCTTCACAATAACCGTATAGTCATCATAGAGTACCCTTTCAATAGAACTTATCCCGTCCACCATCTTCTTAGTCTTCTTCTCGGATAGAGTTGGATTTGACATTACCTCAAAATAAAAGGACCTATCAAAAACCTTAGTATGACCCTTTCTTGGAATCTTTCTCCAAAACCTAGTCATAAAGGGGTATCTGTTTTCCTCTTCAGAAGGTCTGTCAAACACGTCAACATCATAGTATTTAGGGTTTAACTCCTCCACTAAATCATTTATTACATATCCCTTTCCTGAAGACTCAAAGCCATCTATAATTATTAGAACTGGAATGTCTTCTGCTTCAGCCACCCTCATAAGCCTTGCAAGTCTTACGCCAAGTTCCTTCTTACTGAAATTTTCATACTTTTTTAAATCTCTATGGTTTAAACTACTCCTCATTTTTCACCCCATGCTAATTTTAAAATTTAACTCTAATACCTATTTAGAAATTATACCCCTAAACTTTTAAAGGCTTCTTTATATATATCCAGTGAATTTTCATCAAAGGATACAAAGATAACTTTAATGTCACTTAAATTTTCCCTAAACCATTCCACCACAGAATGTATTGCAACCTTACAAGCCTCCTCCTTAGGATAGCCATAGACGCCAGTTGAGATATTTGGAAAGGCAATAGAATCAATATTATTCTCCACTGCCAAATCCAAAGAGTTTTTATAACAGTTTGACAACATAAGCTCTGGATTCTTATCCTCATCATATATAGGTCCAACCGTATGTATCACATACTTAGCTGGCAGATTATAACCCTTTGTAATTTTAGCTTCTCCAGTTTTACAGCCATTTAACTTCTTACATTCCTCCAATAGCTTTGGTCCCGCGGCCCTATGGATGGCACCGTCCACACCACCACCGCCTAGAAGAGTCTCATTCGCCGCATTTACTATGGCCGTTACATCCAACTTGGTAATGTCTCCCAGGTTTAACAAGATCTCTCCCTTCTCATACTTTTCCTTAAACAATTCCTGTAATTCGTTATCCAATATACCTTCAAACATAGAAACCTCCATTCGGTTAAATACCAATATAATTTACTAAAAAACCGGCTTTCAAATTTATATCCATACCATCTCTTGTTTTTATCCTTAAAATTTGAATATAGGAATAAGAGATTAGAAAAAACTTGCTCGCCGGTACCTTTATTCTAATTTACCCATTAATTATTATTTGAATTATTCCTTTGACATGGAACGATATTTTGCAGCGTTTTTATTAGAAAAGATATAGAGTACAAGATAGTCAATTAAAAAGACAAAGAGAAGTATTAAAGCGATTGCTGCAATAAATCTAAAGCCGTCTTTTAATATGGACCTAAGAACCAAAAAGGCACCTAAAACCACTAGAATTAAACTGACTAAGTACTTCTTGGAAATGCCCACATATTCATCGCTAAGATGTTCAAAATTGCTATCGGGATTTAAAGGATCGTCCCTTCTAGACTCTATTAACAACAATTCCCTATTTTTCATGGAGAAGGTGCTTTCCAACTTTTCAGCCTGTTTACTAAAGGGCCTAAAAAAACCAAGATCTCCTGTTAAAAGACCTCCCTGGTCCAAAGGCAGGTGAAAATATCTCTTACCACTTTTTCTTAAGAAATCCTTATACCCTTGTAATTCCTTTATCTTAAAATCTCCAACGTATTGAACCTCATATAAGAGTTCTGTGTTATCCTCTTTGAAAATATAAGTGTATTTATCTACATTGGCTAATATATATCCATGCTCTTCCCATCTATTTAACCAGGGGGCTACTTGACTTACTGGATCCAAAAAAAACTTTAATTTTCTCATATAACCTCCAAATTTTTATTCTTCACTTTACTATGGCAAAACCATACTATCATTATACTTTAAAAATCGACTCCTTTGCCATAGGCTAGGAAAAGAATAGTATTTTGTCCTTAGAAATTACCACCTCATTACTGGATGTTCCAGATGTTTAAAAATACAAAAAGGGCCTATTCAAAGTATTTTTTTCATAGACCTAATTTGAATATGTAATTACCCACAGCCATAACTCAAATGACTCCCGGGTATATTTTAATAAAACTTATCTCAATTTCTACAATTCATTTTCTATAAAGTTCACAAGACTTTCTAGCGCTTCCTTTTCATCAATACCATCGCATTTAATAAGAATTTCCGTTCCTTTAAATGCAGCCATACTAAGAATAGAAAGAATACTTTTACCGTCATATTCCCTATCGTCTTTAACTAGAGTTATATCTGAGTCGAACTTTACCGATTGTTGTAAATACCTTGCAGCCGAGCGGGCATGCAGTCCTTCTTCGTTTTGTAAAATAACCTTTTCCTCAACCATAACTATCTCCCTTAAAAATAAATTCTAAGGGAAGCACGGCTTCCCTAGAATTTAGTATTCTACGAATATTGCTCTCTTACATCCACATAGAGGGCAAACTTCTTCTTCTCCTGTCAATGATACAAATCCACATACAGGGCATAAGTAAATTTTTTCGCTATCAAGGTCTTTTCCTGAATCTACAGCCTCTTTAGCTTTTCCAAATAACTCAGCGTGTATCTTTTCTGCTTCAACTGCAAATCTCATAGCCTTAACAGCTTCTTCTTCGCCTTGCATTTGAGCTACTTCGATATATGCTGGATACATTTCAGTGTATTCGAACACTTCTCCACCTCTAGCTGCTGCTAGGTTTTCAGAAGTACTTCCAATACCAAATCCTGCCATACTAGCTACTAAGAAGTCCCCTTTAACATCTTTCATAGCCTTAAAGTGTAATCCTGCGTGGATCTTTTCTGCATCAGCTGTACAATGGAACAATCTTGCAACATTTGGGTAACCATCTTTCTTTGCGATATCTCCCCAGATATCATATCTGTTTCTTGCTTGTGATTCTCCACCGTAAGCAGATCTTAAATTTGCTTGTGTCATATCTCTCATTTACAAAAACACCCCTTTTATTTAATTATTTACACCACTATACTAACATATAATTAAACTTTTTACCAGTTTTCGATACATTTTTGTAATGATTTCATTTTAAGCGGGTCTGTGAAAACGTTCCAACTCCCTACTTATCCTATTCTATCACTAAATTATAAAAAAATCCATACTTATTTAGAAAATTGTACAATTATGCTAAAAAAGAATATTTTATCTTACCCATTCTCCCTTTTTAGCCTTTCTTCTATGGCACGTTTTCTATTGGATTCTTCACCCATTTCACTGGAGTCTAGTTTCTCTATCCAATTTAATGCCTTTCCCGTTCCTCTAACCACTGCAGTTACAGGACTTTCTGCTATTTGAACCTTTATGCCAATCTTTTCTTCAATTCTCTTGTCAAGGCCCTTTATAAGAGAGCTTCCTCCCGTCATAATGGCCCCTCTTTCAAAAAGGTCTGCTGCAAGTTCTGGCGGAGTCTGTTCCAAGACAGAATGTACAGTATCCACAATTTGATTCAAGGGTTTAACCAAGGCTTCAGAAATGTCATGGGAAGTTACAAATACATGCATTGGAAGACCGTTTATTAGATTCCTTCCCTTAACTTCAAATAGGTCATTGTCATTTCCAGAAGATGCCCTAGCAACATTTATCTTTATCTCTTCAGCAGTCCTTTCTCCAATTATCATATTGTATTTCTTTTTAATATAGTCGGAGATTGCAAGGTCACATTCATCCCCTGCAACGGGAATGGATTTATTTATGATGATTCCACCTAAAGCTATTACTGCAACATCAGTGGTTCCTCCACCAATGTCAATTATCATATTGCCACCTGCATCGGATATATCCACTCCAGCTCCTATTGCTGCAGCCAGTGGCTCCTCAATCAAATAGGTCTTGTTGGCACCTGCAAAGCGTGATGCCTGAATGACTGCCCTTCTTTGCACCTGAGTAATTTCACTGGGAACACAGATTACCACATTTGGTTTAAAGAAAGATTTTCCAAGGGCCTTTTCCATAAAGTACTTTAGCATCTTCTCTGTAGTGTTGAAATCTGCAATGACACCATCCTTCATAGGTCTAGTTGCAATTATATTGCCAGGAGTTCTCCCTAGCATCTTTTTTGCTTCCCTTCCTACAGAAATAACTTTTCCGGTGTAACTGTCCATAGCCACTACAGAAGGTTCATTTATAACGACTCCCTTTCCCCTCATAAAGACTAAAACCGAAGCCGTACCCAGGTCAATCGCTATATTCTTTCTTAAATCTGCCATTTCTTTCTTCCTTTCTACATACTAGATTAAATATATCACAAAACCCTTAAAATTTATAGGACCAGTGGAATACATCTAAATTTAACATTTAAATGATATACTATCTTTGGAGGTTAACCATGAAAAAATATTTACAGATAATTTCTTTTGATGGCTTGTCTAAACTGGACATGGACTATCTAAAGACAAAGCCAAATTTCAGTTCATTTTTAAAAGACGCTTCCTATTCCTTTCAAGTGGATTCGGTCTATCCTTCTGTAACCTACCCTGCCCACACTTCAATTAGTACAGGGTGCTATCCTTTAAATCATGGAATAGTTGACAATACATTCTTACAGCCAAATAGAAAGTCTCCCGACTGGTACTGGTATTCAAAGGATATTCAAAAACCTACTTTCCAAGAGATGGCTACTAAGGAGGGCTACACTGTAATGACCATGTTATGGCCCGTTAATGCAGGAGGAAAAGCAAAGTATAATATACCAGAAATCCTTGCCAATAGGCCCTATAAAAATCAGATATTAGTTTCACTGATGAACGGTTCTAAACTATTTCAAATAGAGATGTTTATGAAGTTTAAACACCTTTTAAAGGGAATTGCCCAGCCTTATTTAGATGAATTTGTGACAAGTTCCTACATCTACGCCATGGCAAAGTACAAGCCAGACATTTCCATGATTCACTTTACAGACCTTGACAGTCAAAGACATAAATTCGGCTTTAGTTCTAAAGAAGCCTTTGAGGCTTTAGATAGACATGAAGCTAGGCTTGGCAAAATTTTAGATAGAATAGACAGGGTTTATGGTTTTGACAATACGGATATTATCCTTCTAGGAGACCATTCAAGTATGGATGCTCAAAATAAAATATTTCTAAATAGCCTTTTTAGAAACCAGGGATTAATAACCATGGAAAACAATAGGATTAAGTCCTGGAAGGCCTACGGTAAAACACAAGGAGGATCTTCTTATATATATCTATCCAAGGATGAACTTAAGGATAGAGTAAAGAAAATTATAGAGGAGACTTTTCAAAAAGGTGAAATAGAGAAAATCTATAGCACAGAAGAGTTAATCCAAATGAAGGTTTCTTCAAAGGCAGCCTTTATGTTGGAGGCAAAAAAAGGATACGCCTTTTCGGATAAGCTTCCCGAGGACTTTCTCTATTCTTTAGAGGAACTCAAAGAAAACAATATTAAGGGCAAGTCCAACGACCATGGCTACTCCCCCTATTTAAAAGAGGACTACGAAACCGTCTTTATGGCAAAGGGACCAAGTATAAAGAACAATATAAACATTGGAAAGATGAGTCTGGTAGACGAAGGACCAACCTTTGCAAGACTTTGTAATTTTGAAATGAAAAATGTTGATGGAAGAATATTAAAGGAGATATTGAAATAATGTTTAAAAACAGATTTACAAAAAAAGAATGGTCATGGATACTATACGACTGGGCCAACTCAGCCTATTCTATGACAGTAACTTCAGCTATTTTACCAATTTATTTTACCGCCATGGTCACTGCAGCAGGAAAAACTTCCTCCGCTGCCACCAGCCTATGGGGATATACAAATTCCATAGCTTCTATTATAGTCGCACTACTCTCCCCAATTTTAGGGGCCTGGGCAGACCAAATCGGAATGAAGAAAAAATTATTTACTGTATTTTCCTTTATGGGGATCATATTTACCGGTCTTCTAGGAATAGTACCCTATGGAAAATGGATAATACTGATGATTTTTTATATCTTGACGGTGCTAGGCTTTTCTTTAGGAAATGTCTTCTATGACTCCTTTTTAACCGACGTAACAGAGGACGAAAGGATGGATCAGGTTTCCACCACAGGGTTTGCCCTAGGCTATATCGGTTCTACCATACCTTTTATTCTATGTATGGCCCTTATAATTTTATCCCAAAAGGAGATAATTCCACTATCCGTTAACCTATCCACCAAGATTTCCTTTATTATTACAGCAATTTGGTGGTTTGTATTCACTTTGCCAATGTACAAAGAAGTTGAACAGGTCTATGGTGTGCCAAGTGTTCAAAACCATCCACTTAACGCCTTTAGGGATTTAAAGAAGAGTTTTATCAAAATTCTAGGTCATAAGAGGGCCTTTTATTTTCTAATAGCCTATTTCTTCTACATTGACGGAGTAGACACCATAATAAAAATGGCAACTAGTTATGGTACCGCCTTGGGTCTATCTGCTACAGTCCTATTGTTGGTATTATTATTAACACAATTTGTAGCATTTCCCTTCGCCATCATTTATGGAAAGCTTTCAAAGAAATATGGTCCAAAGTTTATGATATATGTGGGAGTTGTAATCTACACCATCATTTGTATCTATGCCTACTTTATTAAGACACCGAGGGACTTCTTTATATTGGCATTTTTAGTAGGAACCTCCCAAGGTGGCATACAGGCCATTTCAAGATCCTACTTTGCAAGGCTTATCCCAAAGGAAAACTCCAATGAATACTTCGGCTTTTATAATATCTTTGGAAAATTCGCCGCAATAATGGGACCTTTCCTAGTAGGGTTTATTACACAGATAACAGGCGAGGTTAGAAATGGAGTACTAAGTCTAATAGTACTATTTATCCTAGGCTTTATATTTTTAAATATCGAAAGAAAAGTAAATTCAAGTACCAGAGTAAAGTAAAATCAAGCACTCAAACTTATAATCCTTTAAGGTTAACCCAAAAAGCTAACCACAATCTAGGATTCATAAGATTTGAGTGCTTTAACTATTTTTATCCTATGGAAATACTTATTTGTTTTCCACCAAATTCAATTCCACAGACATAGCCTCTAAATTCAGTTTATTTTCACCAGTTCCGTATCTTTTTTCAATACTACCAGTCACATTTCCCGATTCATTGGGAAGATTATGACCGATGCTCATTCCATCAGCTGACAAGACAAAATTATTATTTGTCACACTAATATCCGCTTCAATAGACATAGAATCAATCTCAATATCGTAGGAGTTTTCAGTTTTACTTGTAAATTCCGTCGACATGCTGGAAATTGAAAGACCTTTAAGGTTACAGTTATTTTCCAAATTCACAGAAGATCCGGATAGTTCCAAAAGAAAGTCACTTGCCAAAGGAGTTTCTATCCTAATCTCAACCTCTCCTCTGTCCTTAGCGTCAATTGTCAAAGAGTCTGTTCCCTTTTTCACATCTAATAAATTCTTACCCTTTGGACCCTTTGCTTTTATTTCCATTTTATTTAGGTCGGACTGAACTATCCTACAGTCAACGCTCACTGCATCAACACTTATCTTCTTATAATCTTTAATATCATACTCGTAGACTTTTGACTCTTTAGGACCTTCCTCAACTTCCCCAATGCTAATATGGGGAGTACCAATGTTGATACCATTCTTTCCTATGGTAACTTTTCTATTTCCTTCATGGACATTTATAAAAAATTCGTCCATATTATCACCAAAATAGTAACCCTTATCCTCTAAATTTTTCTTGTCCAAAAGCAAGAAGGAAACTACCGTTAAAATAAGCAGGATGAAAAATACAATCAAGAGTTTTAAAGTTAGTTTATCCTTTGTCTTATTCATCTTCTACTCCTTCTCCATTTATATGTTTCATATCTATCCCTAATCTTCCCAATTATGAAGGAAAATAACTTAATTAGTACCCTTACCACAATTATCCCTATAACTAGAGCCGTTAATCCTATAAGGATTTTTGTTATTGGACTTAACATCCTAAATCCTTGTCCCATGGTTATAAAGGGTAAAAAAGGAAAAAAAGTACCTAGAATCACTGCGCCACCTGCTACTATGGAAGAAAAACCTATTGCAACAATGGAAACCCCCAGGGCAAATACCATGGCTATAAAGGCAATTCCAAGGGGAAATACTATGGGAGATACTAAAATTAACAATATGATTGCAGCCCAGTTTATATTTCCATATCCGTCTCTAAAAAATCCATTTTTTCTTGGAGTCTGATCATTAGTATTTTTTCTTTGAGACTTTTCGCAGTTTAAATATTCTAAGGCAATATCCTTTGGAGAACCTAAATTCTCTGAAATCTCCTCTTCAGTCTTTCCATGTTCCTTTCCCTCTTCAAAATGTAGATTGTATTCCTCTACTATTTCATCAACAACTCCTCTAGGTAATTCCGATAGATAGTACCTAAGTAAATCCAAGAAATCTCCCTTTGTCATAACAACCTCCCTAACAATTCTTCAACACCTTTAATAAATTCATCCCACTGAGCAATTTGAACTTTAAAATTTTTTTCACCTTCAACCGTAAGTCGATAGTACTTACGTGGAGGCCCCGACTCTGACTCTTGCAAGTAGGATTCCACTAGGCCAGCCTTACTAAACCTTCTTAATAGAGGATATATTGTGCCCTCTGAAATATCCACATATTTGGAAATCTCCTCAACCAATTCATATCCATAACAATCCCTATGGTTTAAAAGCGCTAACACAAGCAGTTCCAACACTCCCTTTTTTAATTGAATATTCATTTTTTCCTCCTGGTACCATTATAATGCACAGTACCTTTTATTGCAAGGTATCGTTGTAGAAAAAGTACTCAATTTCGAGTACTTTTTGAACTTCTATATAAATTCCCTATTCTTGTCCTGCAATTTAATAAAAGCTGACATAGTTTTCTACTCTTCACCCATGGTTAAATCTACGGAAAATGCATTTAATAATAGCTTATCTTCCCCAGTTCCAAATTTTTCTTTAAGATAAACCATCCTTTTTCCCTTTTTATCAAAGATTTCATAATCTATCTTAAACCCAGTAAGGATACAGTCAAAGTTATTTTCCCTTACTAAAACATCCATATCTATGGACTGGGAGTCGATCTTAATATCAAAGGACTTTTCAGTGTGACTTACACAACTGATATCAGTCCCATCTATGGTAAGCTCTTTTAAAAGACAGTTGTTTTCAAGGTTAACCTTAGCTCCACTTAGATATACATTTAAATCACTTTTAGTCGGGATATTGATGGTTATTTCAAAGGAAGTATGCCCCTTAGAATTGAAACTTAGAACCTCTCCATCTTTAAACTCTTCAAAGGGGGTAAACTCATTAGAATCACCAATATCCTTCTCATATTCCGTCACATTTAACAAAATTTTATTTGAATCTGATGGAACAATTTTACAATTAATCGAACCACTTCTTATATTTAGCTTTTTAATATCTGAAATATCATATTCATAGCTTTCAGTTTTTGCAACTTTTTCTTCGACTTCATCAAGAATCACTTTTGGAATGGGATTTGTTAAACCATATTTTTCATAGGGTATGTTTTTGCTTCCTCTAATTAAATCAAGATAGATCTCTGAAACATTTTTTCCAATATCCATCTTCTTTCCTCTGTATTTATCCCTATCCAGGAAGATAAAGGATGTGATGGATAAGAATAAGAGAAGTATAAACAGAAGGAACATTCTTGAGTTAAACCGGTTTCTTGATTTTAAAATTTTCTTTTCTTCTTTATCCTTAACCTCTTTACCCCTATTATTTATCTTTTCAATCAGGGCCTTTATAAAGATAATAATGATATTGACCAATACAATGCCGAAAACTACAGAGGAAGCCCCAATTAAAATTTTAGTTAGAAGGCTTATGGGCTCTAAAAAGGGTGGTATTTTTACAAAGGGCAAAGCAGAAAATAAACTTCCCATAACCAAATACAGTCCAAATACTATGGAGAAAATTCCACCTATTAGAATAATAATTGCAAAACCGAGAGTAAGTCCAAAAAAGGCAAATATCATTGGAAGTGTTATAGGTGAAGACATAATTGCTAAAATAACCATTCCCCAGTTGATTTCTCCCGTGTCACTATGCCTAAAGAATCCCTTGGTGCGATAATTTTTCCTTGATGTATTCTCCTCTGTAACCCTTTGATATTCTATGTATTCCAGGGCTATCTCCTTAGGAGAACCCAGTTCCCTTATAATCTCTTCATCTGTCTTCCCAAGTTTTCTACCCTCATCAAAAATGTTAGCATACTCTTCGAGAATCTTATCCAACACCCCCTTAGGCATCTCAGACAGATAGTACCTAAGGGAATCTAAAAATTCCTCCCTTGTCATAAAAACCCCCCCATTATTTAACTGCCTATAACCTTCACCCTTAAGCTTTCTCCTAAGGACATTATAATGTAGACTCCATTTTAAAGCTAGGCATAAAAAAAGAGCACTTAACAAACTCTTATAGATTACAGTTTGTTAAGCGCTCCAATTAAAATATATTAAATATCAAAGGACTAGAGTTTAAACCCTATTTTAATTTCTATAATAAGGACCTATAGATATTTTTTCAATTCCTCTGCCTTGTCAGTAAGTTCCCAAGTAAATCCTAGTTCTTCCCTACCAAAATGGCCATAGGCAGCAGTTTGTTTATAGATTGGTCTTCGAAGGTTTAAATTTTCAATGATAGCAAGAGGTCTTGTGTCGAAATGTTCTTTTATTATTTCCACTAGTTTATCCTCTGATACCATTCCTGTACCGAAGGTATCTGCATAGATTGCAACTGGTTTTGCCACCCCGATTGCATATGCCAAACCCACCTCTACCTTGTCGCAAAGTCCAGCTTTTACCAGGTTTTTAGAAATGTATCTTGCCATGTAGGAAGCTGATCTGTCAACCTTTGTTGGATCCTTTCCAGAAAAGGCTCCACCACCATGTCTAGAAAAACCTCCATAGGTGTCTACTATTATCTTTCTTCCAGTTAACCCAGCGTCTCCCATAGGTCCACCGATTTCAAATCTACCTGTTGGATTTATAAAAAATCTAGTCTTATCATCTATTAAGTCAGCAGGAATAGTCTTTAGAATCAACTTTTCTTTAATATCTTTTCTTAGCTCTTCAGTGGTGACATGGGGATCGTGTTGAGTAGAAACGACAACTGCATCCACCCTCACCGGTTTATCATCTACATATTCCACAGTAACTTGAGACTTGCCATCAGGCCTTAAATATTCCAAGACCTTATCTTTTCTAAGTTTAGTTAAATTTCTACAAAGCTCATGGGCTAAGGAGATTGGTAGAGGCATAAGTTCCTTCGTTTCATTACATGCATAACCAAAGACCATACCTTGGTCTCCTGCACCAATCCTGTCATATTTTTCATCTTCTCCACCCTTTGCTTCCATGGACTTATCCACTCCAAGGGCAATGTCCTTAGACTGTTCATTAATAGACGTAAAAACCGCACAGGTGTCACAGTCAAAACCATATTTTCCTCTATCATATCCTATTTCTCTAACGGTTTCTCTGGCAATTGTAGGAATATCCACATAGGTATTTGTAGAAATTTCCCCTACTACTACAACAGCTCCCGTAGTTGTCAAAGTTTCACAGGCAACTCTAGCATTTTCATCCCTTTCCAAGATGGAATCCAGTATGGCATCTGATATTTGATCACATATTTTATCTGGATGTCCTTCAGTAACGGACTCGGATGTAAATAATTTTCTTTCCATTTTTTCTCCTCCTATACTCTTTTAAAAATCAAATCCAAAAGTCTTTGATTATTAAAAAAACCTTGCTGAAAAGCAAGGTCTCTAATCTTATTTTTCAGATAATCTGCAGGAATTAGCACCTAACCTAATAGGTTGCCGGGTTTCACAGGGCCTTTCCCTCCACCACTCTTAATAAGTCATTATTTATTTTTTACACTCCTACTGTACCACTATGGAATAAATTTTTCAACTATTTCTTTTCAAGAAGCACCACAGAATATGCAGATATGCCTTCTTTTCTTCCTTCAAATCCCATTTTTTCAGTGGTTGTAGCCTTTATGGATATATTTTCATAGGAAGTTCTAAGGCCATTTGCAATATTTAGTCTCATATCCTCAATATGGGGAGCTAATTTTGGCATTTCACAGGCAATAGTACAGTCCACGTTTCCTATTTCAAACCCATTTTCATCCATCACCTTATAAACCCTATCCAATAAAATCATAGAGTCTATGTCCTTATACGCCATATCCGTATCGGGAAATAACTTGCCAATGTCTCCCAGGGCAAGTGCACCTAAAATGGCGTCCATGATGGCATGGACCAAAACATCCGCATCAGAATGACCTAAAAGCCCAAAGTCATACTGGATTTTCTTTCCACCTAGGATTAAATCTCTGTTTTCAACTAATTTATGCACATCATACCCAAAACCAATTCTCAACTTTCGTCCTCCATCTTCGCCAAAATTTCTCCAATAACCAAATCTATCTTGGTGGTTATCTTTATATTGTCATATTCGCCAATGTATACCTTGACCGGCTGGCCAATAACTTCCATCAAAGAAGAGTCATCCGTAACCTTAATCCTCTCCCTAAGGGCCTTCTCGTAGCCTTCAATCAAAAGCCCCCTATTAAAGACCTGGGGCGTTTGGGCATTGTAAAGCTCTGACCTATTGGGAGTGTAGGCGATATAGCCATCCTTTGCATTCTTTATAGTGTCCTTTGCTGGAACACAGACCACAATGGCATTCTCCTCTGAAAGCTCCTCAATGGCCCCTCTAATCACCCTTTCAGTTACAAAGGGTCTAACTCCATCGTGGGTGAGAACAATGTCCGTTTCATCAGAAACCATCATCAACCCGTTGTAAGTAGATTCCTCCCTTGTCTGTCCCCCCTTGGCAAATTTAAGTTTATCCTTAAAGTCTTTTAAGATACTTTTGCATCTATCCATCTCCTCTTGGGCGACGACTATAATAATCTCCTTTATATAATCCAAATAATAAAACTTACTTACAGTACGGTAAATAATCTCCTTATTATTGAGTTTTAAAAATTGTTTGGGCACTAAGGAGCCCATTCTCATTCCAGATCCTGCTGCCGTTATGATAACAGAAATCTGTTTATCCAAGTTTTTTCTATCCATATGAAAATTATACCATATGACCTTTAAATAAAATTGTCAAAGATAGACAATAGAATTTACATAAATTGAAAATGCACTGCTCCATAATTTGAAACAGTGCATTTTCGGGTGTAGAAAGGTTTTTAAATGAAAATTCTTATTCTCTAGTTAGTATTTTACTTATTACTTTACAAAAAGTAAAGCTTTTAATTGATCCTTACAAAGATCATCTTACCTGCTGCAGTTTGAAGCACAGATGTGACAGTAGTATCCACTGTCTTTCCAATATATCTCTTACCGTCTTCAACGACCACCATGGTCCCATCAACTAAGTAAGCCAAACCTTGGTTGGATTCCTTTCCATCTTTGATAATGGTAACAGTCATCTGTTCCCCTGGAATTACAATGGGCTTCATTGCATTTGCCAGTTCATTGATATTTAGAACCTCAACCTTTCTCACAGCCGCAACCTTATTTAAGTTGTAGTCGTTTGTAACAAGTTTTCCTCCCACATCCTTAGCAAGTTGCAAAAGCTTTGAGTCCACATCTTTAATTTCTCTATATCTCTTATGAGAAACCTCTACAGGAAGTTTAGAATCGTTTTGAATCATATTTAGTATGTCAAGTCCCCTACGTCCCTTTTTCCTACGCAAATCATTGTCAGAATCGGCAATATGTTGTAGTTCTTCCAAGACGAAGATTGGAATGATAATTTTTCCATCGATAAACCCCGCTTCCAGAATATCCTTAATTCTACCGTCGATGATTACAGAAGTATCCAATATTTTAATATAATCTCCAGTAATTTCCTTTGCCGGCTTTTCAATTCCGGACTTTATCTTCTCAAAAAAACTTCCAGATTCCTTAAATCTTTGCATTCCCAGTTTCATTCCCATATAACCTAGGGCAATGTAGATAACAATTGAAACAATGACAAAGGGAACGTTTCCTACAAAAGGTAATTTGATTTGGATGATAAGCATAGATATAAGAAAAGCTACAAATAAACCTATAATCATTCCGATTGCTATGGAAACAAGCTCTGAAATTGAAAGTTTCTTAAGATAAGTAGATGCTTTTTCAGTGGAATTTTCCACACTCTTTAACATCTTCGGGAAAAAATTATAAAAAACAATAGAAAAAATTATAATACCAATAGCATAGATCCCGATTCTCCAATTCTTTGAAAGGTCTGAAATAAGCTTTGCCTTATCCAATAGATATACAATGGTAAAGCCAAAAATACCTCCCAATAGAGTCATCATAAGATTGACCACTCTTCTAGCCAAGTGCACAACCTCCTTTCTAAAAATATTATAAAAAATTATTCTTGAAAAATACTTAAAACATCCTTTTCTACCTCAGCAACATTTTTTTCTCCCACTACCGATAGTTCAGAGATAAGCATTTTTTTCGAAGTGTGTAAAAGTTTTTTCTCCGCCATGGACAAACCTCTATCCAAATCCAAAGTATAGAGATCTCTAAAAACTTCAGCAATGTCTATAAGGACTCCACTTCTCAACTTCTCAAGATTTTCCCTATATCTTGCGTTCCAATTTGAAGTTATCTCCACATCCTTAAGCTTTAAAGTATCTATAACTTCTTTTAAGTCAGGCTTATTAACGATGTCCCTTATTCCTACGTCATTTATCTTATCAATAGGTACAGAAATCTTCATTTCTCCTACTGGAATCAGCAGAATAAAGTATTCTTTTTCAACTCCAAGTATGGTTTTCAAAGTCCTTTCAACTATAACTCCTGCACCATGCATTGGATAGACAATTTTATCTCCAATTTCAAACATTTTTTCACCTCTACTATTATTATAGTCCATATTTCAAATTTGGTAAACATATTATTACATCAAAAATTATCTAATCTGTCAACCCCCTCCCTAATACAGGGAATTTTTATATAAAGATTTAAAAATTTATTAAAAAAAAGAGCCGTGGAACACACGACTCATTTAACAAACTATTATTTTATTTCAGAAACGTCAAAGCCAATGTCTTCAACGGCTTCCTTCAAACTTTCTTTTTTTACATCCTCAGAATGTTCCACCTTAACAACCTTTGTTTCCAAATCCACATCCACATTACTAACTCCAGAAACACCTTCCAAAGCCTTTGTAACGGATGATTCACAATGGGAACAAGTCATCCCGTCTACAACTAATATAGTATTCATTTTTACCTCCAATTATTTAAAACTCTTTAATCTAAGGGAATTTGCAACCACAGAAACAGAACTAAAGGCCATTGCAGCCCCTGCAATCATCGGATTTAAAAATCCTAGAGCAGCAATTGGAATTCCTATAATATTATAGAAAAACGCCCAAAATAGATTTTGTTTAATGGTTCTCATGGTCCTCTTAGATAGCTGGATTGCCTTTGGTACAGAATTGATATCCCCATTGATTATGGTAATATCCGAAGCTTCAATTGCAACATCCGTTCCCGTACCTATGGCAAACCCGATATCCGCTTCCGCCAAGGCCGGCGCATCGTTGATTCCGTCACCAACCATGGCAACGACCTTATCTTCTTTCTTTATTTCCTTTATCTTCTCAGACTTGTCTTGAGGCAACACCTCCGCAAGTACCTTTTCAATTCCAAGTTTCTTACCTATTGCCAAAGCCGTCTTCAAACTATCCCCAGTAATCATATATATCTCTATACCCATCTGGTGAAGTTTTTCAATGGCAGATTTAGTACTATCCTTTATTTCATCCGCCACTGAAATTATACCAAGAAGCCTATCTTCATCAAATAGCATAAGAGGTGTTTCCCCCTTTTCTTGAAAGGCTTCAATCTCATTAGAGTCATAGGAGACCTTCTTTTCCTCCATTAACTTTTTACTACCAATATAGTACTTTTTATCCCCTATTTTTCCTTCAACTCCCATTCCAGTCAAAGAATTAAAACCTTCCACATCTAAAAGTGAAACTCCCTTTTCCTTTGCATATTTTACCACCGACTCACCTAGTGGGTGTTCCGAAGCATTCTCTAAAGAAGAAAATATCTCTAAGAATTTTTTATCACTTATATCAGAATGATTATTTACACTTTGAACCAAGGGCTCTCCCTTAGTCAATGTTCCCGTCTTATCAAAGACACAGGCCTGTATGTCACATGCCCTCTCTAAATACTCTCCAGACTTTATGAGTATTCCAAGGCTTGCACCTCGACCAGTTCCCACCATAATAGCCGTAGGAGTTGCAAGCCCCAAGGAACAAGGACATGCAATTACCAAGACCGCAACGGCATGCATCACAGCTTGATCCATGGATTTTTTTAATATCCAGGTCAAAACAAAAGTTAACAGGGCAATCACTATAACCGACGGTACAAATATACCAGAAATTCTATCCGCCAATCGTTGTACCGGAGCCTTATGACCTTGGGCTTCCTCCACAAGCTTGACGATTTGAGAAAGCATCGTATCCTTTCCAACCTTGGTGGCTTCAAACTTAATAAATCCATTCTTATTTATAGTTCCACCAATTACAGTGTCCCCTTCCTTCTTCTCCCTTGGTATGGACTCACCAGTGATCATGGACTCATCTACATTGGTATTACCATGGACAATTCTACCATCAACGGGAATCTTTTCACCGGGTTTTACTTGGATTATGTCCCCTATGACAACCTCTTCCACAGGTATTTCTAACCTTTCTCCATCCCTTTCCACTACAGCAGTCTTTGCTTGAAGCTCCATCAACTTGTTTATGGCGTCAGTAGTTCTAGTCTTAGCCCTTTTTTCAAAGAACTTACCAAGAAGTATCAAAGTGATGATAACAGCAGAAGACTCATAGTAAAGGTCCGGTGAACCTATTATCGTATGATATAGGGAAAAGAAAAAGGCAGCCGAAGTTCCCATTACTATTAATACGTCCATATTGGCCCCTCCACCTCGTAGGGAGTTGAAGGCACCTTTATAAAATCTTCTACCAATATAAAACTGAACGGGTATTGCCAAAATAAGTTGGACCCAGCCATTGGAAAGAGGCGTGTGAATTCCCGCCATATGAAAGAACATCGCAGAAAATAGCGGTATCGTAAAGATCGCAGAGATAATCAAGTCCCTCTTTAAACCCTTAAGTTCCTTCTCATCCCTATCGATTACATTTTCTTCATCCCTAATGACCTTAGCTGAATACCCGGCCTTTTCCACTTGTCCGACTATCTCTTCCTCGGTAACTAGACCGTTTTTAAAGCGTACAACTCCAGAATTTGTAATGGAATTGACTACAGCCTCCTCAATTGGCAGCCTACCGAGCATCTTTTCTATCCTATTGCTGCAGGCTTCACAGCTCATCCCTTGAATATCCAGTTTTACAGTTTCTAAAGGGACCTCATATCCAGCCTTCTCTATCTTTTCAGGAATCTGCTTTAAATTTTCTTCATCCTCTAAAGTCACCGTAGCCAAACCGGTAACTGAATTTACATTTACCTGGGAGACTTGAGGCAGTTTTGAAAGGACTTTTTCAATTCTTGCTGAACAGGCTTCGCAAGTCATCCCCTGTACTTCTATATTAAGTTTTTTCAAACTAATTCCTCCATTCCCAATAATATGATAATCATTATTGATATCCAATTAAATTATACACCTTTTCGCCACTAACAAAAAGCCTTGAGATATCGTATAATATAATTATACCCAGAAGGAGGAGCATATGATAAATTGGAAAAATGAGCGTAACCTATCGATTTTAGCGGATTTTTATGAATTTACAATGGCAAACGGTTACCTCAAAGAAAATATACAGGATACTATAACATATTTCGATCTTTACTTTAGATCTGTACCAGACAATGGAGGTTTTGCAATCTTTGCAGGTCTGGAACAATTTGTAGAATACATTGAAAATTTACATTTTGATGACGAGGATATCGAATATTTCAAAAGCAAAAAGATTTTTTCAGAAGAATTTATAGATTACTTAAAGAACTTTGAATTCAAATGTGATATTTGGTCCATGGAGGAGGGAACGGTAATCTTCCCTAACGAGCCTCTACTTATCGTAAGAGGGCCGGCTATTCAAGCCCAGTTAATCGAAACCATGTCACTAATTTTAATAAATCATCAAACCCTTATTGCCACAAAGGCAAATAGAATCGTAAAGTCCGCCGACGGAAGAGCCGTCATGGAATTCGGTTCTAGAAGGGCACAGGGTGCCGACGCCGCAACCATAGGTGCAAGGGCCGCCTATATAGGTGGAGTCCTTGGAACGGCAAATACCCTTACAGACAAACTATTCAAAGTTCCCGCCCTTGGAACAATGGCCCATTCCTGGGTTATGATGTTTGAAAATGAATACGAAGCCTTTAAGGCCTACGCAGAGACCTTCCCTAACGATACCACGCTTTTGGTGGACACCTACGACACTTTAAAATCTGGAATTCCAAATGCAATAAGAGTATTTGATGAAGTTTTAAAGCCTATGGGAAAAAGGCCTGTAGGAATTCGCCTGGATAGCGGAGACATAGCCTATCTATCCAAGGAAGCTAGAAAGATGTTGGACAGAGCAGGCTATGATGACTGTAAAATAGTTGCTTCCTCCGCCCTAGATGAATTTAAAATAAAGGCGATGTTGGAACAAGGAGCAAAGGTGGACTCCTTTGGAGTTGGCGAAAGACTTATCACCTCCTCTTCCCATCCAGTTTTTGGTGGAGTCTATAAACTTGTAGCAACTGAAAAAGATGGTACAATCATACCAAAGATTAAGATCAGCGAAAATGTTGAAAAGATAACTACCCCAGGCTTTAAACAGGTCTTTAGATTCTATAGCAAAGAAGACGATAAGGCCATTGCAGATTTAGTCTGTCTACATGACGAAAAGATAGATGAAGACAAGCCAATAGAAATCTTTCACCCAGTGCATACCTGGAAGAGAAAGACTTTAGAAAACTTCACAGTTAGAAAACTACTCGTTCCTATCTTTAAAGAAGGTAAATTGGTCTATGACCTACCGACCTTAGAGGAGATTAAAAACAAGAGGATAGAAGAAGTGAAAAGACTTTGGGATGAAGTTCAGCGTTTCGACTACCCTCATATCTATATCGTAGACCTTTCACAAAAGGTATGGGACATAAAAAATAGACTTATACAAGAGACAAAGCACAAATAGATTAAATTTAAAAAAAGCACTCATGAAGTATAAAT
>NZ_JASBYU010000007.1 GCF_029983815.1 Lagierella sp. | reverse complement strand
TATAGAGAAATAATACAAAGTAAGAAAATTGTGAGCCCAGATAGCTCAGTCGGTATAAGTAAATGGCCGATTTCTCACAAGAAATCGTGGCAGTGACTTAGGCTCTGCGTCGGTTTTACAAGAAGCAGAAAAAGAATGAGCTTTTTTAAAAAATGGATAAATAAATATAGAGAAATAATACAAAGTAAGAAAATTGTGAGCCCAGATAGCTCAGTCGGTAGAGCAGAGGACTGAAAATCCTCGTGTCGCTGGTTCGATTCCGGCTCTGGGCACCATGGAAATATGCGGAAGTGGCTCAGTGGTAGAGCATCGCCTTGCCAAGGCGAGGGTCGCGGGTTCGAATCCCGTCTTCCGCTCCAATAAGGCGACATAGCCAAGTGGTAAGGCAAAGGTCTGCAACACCTCTATCCCCGGTTCAAATCCGGGTGTCGCCTCCATATCACGCATATCATTTTGATATGCGTGATTTTTTAATTATAAAAGTATTTTTACTTTTGATACATCCTCTTTTGTTCTGCTATATAGGTCGAAGGCATTATAACCATTTCTCTTTTATCATCGGGAATATACCTCTTAAGCATCATATTGCAGTATATTACAGATTTTTTTCCAAATCTTCCACGTATTTTATATATCGCATTTTCAAGATTTACCATTTCCTCATGTTCTTTCACATCTTTTAAAGCAGTAATTTGATAGGAAGTATTATCCCTTATTATATTTGTCGCTCTTATTTTCACTGCTCGTATATTATAATCCCAACTATATTCTTTAAACAATTCCATAGCCACCCTTATTATCTCAATAGATGATGAAGTTGGATACTCCAATCTGGCTGTATAGTTTCTGCTCTGTAATTTATTATCCCTAATACTTATAGATATCCCTGTTGCCAAAAAACCATGCTCTATAAGCTTTTCAGATACTTCTTGACATAATTCCATCAATACAGATTGAACGCTACAGGAATCCTTCATATCTTCTACTGTAGTTATCCCCCTTCCTATACTCTTAATAGGCGGTTCATAATAATAGTCTGTCACAGGAGTATTATCTTTTCCATTTGCCCAATTTCTTATTCTTATTCCATTTATACCTAGCATCTTCTTTATAATACGTTCATCTGAATTTGCCAATTCTCCCAAAGTATATATTCCTATACTAGAAAGCTTTCTCTGAGTTGCTGGTCCCACCATAATCATGTTGCCACATCCTAGAGGCCAAACAATATCTTTAAAATTATTTTTAGTTATTTCGGTAGTAGCATCTGGCTTTTTTAAATCACTACCCAATTTAGCAAATATTTTATTATAACTTACTCCAATACTCACAGTTAATCCAAAACTTTCCCTTACTATTTTTCTAATACAGTCTGCAATTTCTTTACCAGACCCAAATAATCTTTGAGACCCTGTAACATCTAGCCAACATTCGTCCATTCCAAAAGGTTCTACTTGCTTGGTAAAACTATAATAAACTTTTTGCACCCTATCAGAATAATATAAATATTTTTCGTAATTTGGAGGAACAACTATCAGATTGGGACATTTTTTCATAGCCTGCCAAATAGGCTCACCTGTTTTGACTCCATCCATCTTTGCTTCAGGAGTCTTTGCCAAAATTATCCCATGTCTATCCTCTTGATTCCCTCCCACTGCAAAGGGTTTACCCCTATACTTCGGATAATTTAAAAGTTCCACAGAAGCATAAAAAGAATTTAAATCACTATGAAGTATTACTCTCTCTTTCGAATTCATAATATCACCACTCGAACATATGTTCTGTTAATATTATAAATCCCCTTCCCCCCATATGTCAAATATGTATTTCAAAAATTAAATACTGAAATCTAAAAAAGAAGCACTCATCCCTTTGAGCACTTCTTTCTCTTATTATCCTATAAACTTTTTTCTTTTGCCTGTACTATTTGATCCATGAGTAATGTAGAGGTTATTTTTCCAACACCACCTAATCTAGGGGTAATTCCTTTTACAAAATCTTTAAGATCTTCAAAATCCGCATCTCCAGAAAGTTTTCCTTCTTCGTCCATAGACACTCCAACATCTATAACAATAGAATCTTGTGTCAAAAACTCTCTAGTTAGAGACTTTGCTCTTCCCGTTGCAGAAACTACCACATCCGCTTCTTGAAGAACCTTCTTTAAGTTTTTAGTCCTAGAGTGACAAATAGTAGGAGTACCATTTTTATCTAACACCATCATAGCCATTGGTCTACCCAAGACCATAGATCTATTGACTATGGCAACGTTTTTGCCTTCTAATTCGATTCCATAATGCTCTAATATTTTCATAGCTGCATAAGGTGTTGCTGGTTGAAATGAAGAAAAGTCTCCTTGGAAAATCTTAGCTAAATTTGTAGGTGTCATACAATCGACGTCTTTTTCCCATGAAACGGTCTGTTGAATAACTTCTTCGTCAATATGTTTAGGAAGAGGCCTAAAGATAATCATACCTGTAACTGATTCATCTTTGTTTAAATTTTCTATCTCTTCTTTTAGTTCTTCAGTTGTCGTAGATTCTTTTAACAGCACCTGTTTAATTTCAATTCCATATTTTTCGCCCTTTTTTATTAAACTCTTTTCGTAAGAAATATCATTTGGTTTTTCACCAACTCTTACTATAGCAAGCTTAGGTGTGTTATTACTGTCCTTCAATTTTTTAACTCTAGAAATTATACTCTCTTCCATTTCTAAAGCCAAGTCGTTTGATGTCAAAATCCTATCCATTAATCTTCCTCCATAATAATTCTTTTTGTCTTAAGATTTTCAGTATCGAAAATCACATATCCCTTATCGTCTCCAAATCTGGGATAGCTAGGACTACCGGGATTTAAAAATAAAATATTTTCCGTTACTTCTTTAAAATAGACATGGGTATGTCCAAATAATACAACTTGAGCACCTGCTGTAATGGCTCTAAACTTTAAATTTGTCAATCCTGAATAAACATTGTACTTATGCCCGTGTGTAATAAAAAAGTCAATTCCCCCTATATTTATAAACAATTCAGAAGGTTCATCAGTTACTACATAATCATTATTGCCTCTAACTAGGTATATTGGCTTTTGTGTTATTTTACCAATATCTCTTCCATCATCTGAAAAATCACCTAAATGAATTATCACATCAACTTTATGAAGTAGCAAACTTTTTGCTACTTGTTTGTAACTTCCATGGGTATCACTTATTATTCCTACTTTCATCTACAATGTTCACCAGCAATTCCTTTAGTTTTTTTAATGCTTTAGCCCTGTGGCTAAAAGCATTTTTCTCTTTAATAGATAACTGTGCAAAAGTTTTCTTTTCCTCTAAGGGGATAAAGATACTGTCGTATCCAAATCCCTTATCACCAATTTCTTCTTCTGCAATAGTACCTTCACATACCCCATTTACAACATGACTTATTCCTTTGTCATCTATAAGATATAATACTGTTTCAAAAAAAGCAAATCTATCTTTTGAATTTTCCAACTCTTTCAACAATTTACTTCGATTTTCCTTATCAGAAGCATTTTCCCCTGCAAACCTTGCAGTATATACTCCAGGAGCGCCATCTAAATCCCTTACAAAAAGACCTGTATCATCTGATAAAATAGGCTTTGAAAGCTTTTTAAAGACATAATCAGCTTTAATTTTTGCATTTCCTTCTAAAGTAGAAGCTGTTTCTTCTACTTTACTCATATCAACTAAATTTCCAACTCCAATTACCCTTATACCCAATTCTTTAAGGAATTCTTGAATTTCCTCAATTTTACCTTGATTATGAGAAGCTACTATAAGTTCCTTCATTGTATCTTCTCTCTTATAAGTTCATTAAATCTTTGAGGATTTCCTTTGCCCTTAGACATTTTCATACATTGTCCCACTAAATATCCAAAAGCCCTGTCTTTTCCATTTTTTATATCTTCGATTGACTGAGGATTTTCTTCTAATACCTTATTTACTATTTCTTCCAATTGACTGTCGTCGTTTAGCTGGATTAATCCATTTTCCTTTACATACTCTTCTGGGTCAAAATTTTGTTCAAAAAGAGTTCTTAAAACTTTTTTACCAGTATTGTTATTTATCTTTTTCTCCTTTACTAATAATAAAAGCTTAGAGAAATTTTCAACTGACATCTGTACTTCTTCAAAATCTATTTCAGCTTCATTTACTCTACGAAGTACATCTGAAAGCAACCAATTACTTGTTAAAACGGGATCTTGAGTAAGTTTTGCACTTTTTTCAAAATAGTTTGATAGTGCAATACTTCTAGATAAGATATCCGCATCATATTCTGGTAATTTATACTCTTCAATAAATCTTTCCATCTTCTCATGAGGAAGTTCTGGAAGGTTTTTCCTTACATTTTCTATAAATTCATCGCTTAAAACCGTTTTAGTAATATCCCCCTCTACAGAAAATCTATAATCATTTCCCTCTTCTTTTTTACGCATAGGAATTGTAGAGTTTGTACTTTCATCCCATCTTCTGGTTTCTTTAACCCCTTTTTCAGACTTTGAAGCCATTTCCAAATGTCTTTTTTCTTCAAATTCAATAGCTTTTTCTACAGCTTTAAAGGAATTCAAATTTTTGATTTCAGAAATTGCAGTCTTAAAGCTGTCATCCTCTGCAACAATATTGATATTGACATCACATCTAAGGGATCCTTGTTCCATCTTTACATCGGAAATACTTAAAAATCTTAGAGTCTCCCTAAGATTTGTCAAAAATTCCTTTGCTTGTAAACCAGATTGCATATCAGGCTTTGAAACAATTTCAATTAGAGGTACTCCTGCACGGTTATAATCCATTAATGTATTCCCGTTTTCGTTATGAATGGATTTTCCTGTATCCTCTTCAATATGGATACGCTCCAAACGAATTTTTTTATTTTCTCCCCCATTTGAAATTTCTATATATCCTTCCGTACAAAGGGGTTGGTCTTGTTGGGTTATTTGATATCCTTTAGTCAAATCCGGATAAAAGTATTTTTTTCTATCCATTTTAAACTCTTGATTTATTTTACAATTAAATGCTAGGCCTGCCATTGTAGCATACTCTACTGCTCTTTTATTCATAAGCGGAAGAGCTCCTGGGTGACCTAGACATATAGGGCATACAGATGTATTGGGTGCAAGTCCAAATTGATTCTTACAACTACAAAACATTTTACTCTTTGTACTTAGCTCAACGTGAATTTCAAGACCTATTAAAGTTTTATAATTCATTTCTTATACTCCTCTCAAGTGAATATGCCGCTGAAAGTATCTCTTTATCTTCAAACCTATTACCAATAAATTGAAGAGATCCAGAAATTCCTTTTCTTATAGGTACAGATATCGCACATAGTCCACATAGATTTACAGGTACATTAAAAGTTCCACTATCATAAACGGCAAGAGGGTCATCTACTCTTTCTCCAATTTTATATGGAAGATTTGTAGCGGTAGGCGTTAGAATAAAATCTACCTCATCAAATTTTTCTTGAAACTCCTTCGATAAAAGATTCCTTACTTTTTGTCCTTGTTTATAAATCTTTTGATCTGAGTCTGATGCTAAAAACATTGTTCCCAAAGCTATCCTTCTTTGAACTTCTTCACCAAAAGATTCGGTTCTAGTATTGGTATATAGTTCATCTGTTGTATTATAGTCATCAGTTAAATAACCAAAGCGAATACCATCAAATCTAGACATATTACTACTTACTTCACTTGCCATAACAACGGTATAAATTGAAGTAGAATATTTTAGAAATTCGAAATTCAATTCGACCAAATCCGCACCTAAATCCCTTATTAAGTTTAAAGAATTTAAATAATCTTCCTTAACCGTATCATCAATATCAAATAAATTTAAATCTACAATTCCAATTTTTTTGTTTTTAAAATCATAATCCTTGTCTATTTCTATATCAAGATTTTCTTTATTAGTAGATGTCATATCCATTTCATCATGACCACCAACTATGTTCAAGGTTTCAACAACATCTTCAACATTTTTTGAAAGGATTCCGACCTGATCTAAGGTGTTAGCCATGGAAACCACACCACATCTAGATATGCTTCCATAACTTGGTATATATCCAATAACATTACAATATTGAGCAGGCTGTCTTACAGATCCCCCTGTGTCTGAACCAAGGGAGATAACCGCTAAATCGGCAGCTACAGAAGCAGCAGAACCCGAAGAGGAACCTCCTGGTACCAATTCAGGATCTAAAGGGTTCCTGGTTGGTCCATAGTAAGAAGTTTCTGAAGAACTTCCCATAGCAAACTCATCCATATTTACCTTACCTAGAATAATAGCTCCTTCATCCTTTAGCCTTTTTACAACTGTAGCATTAAATACAGGATTGAAATTTTCAAGCGCTTTAGATCCACAAGTCATCCTAAGGCCTTTATATGAAATATTATCCTTTAGAGTTACAGGAACTCCATAGAGTCTTCCCTTATTCTTTTTATTTTTTAATTCTTCAATTTGTGACTTTACATCCTGCTCATCAAAAGTTATAAAAATATTTAAATCAGAAGAATCCTTAATCTTTTTAATCAATTCTTCATAGAACTCTTCTAAATTCAATTCATCTTTAATAAAATTGTCTCTTAATTCTTTTATCTTCATCATTCTATTACCTTTTTTAACCTAAAATAACCATATTCTCTATCAGTAGCATTTTTTAAAGCCTCTTCTCTATCCAAGCTGTCCATAATCACATCATCTCTAAGTGTACTATTATGATTTTCAACAATCTCTAGCATATCGATGTTTTCAGTGTCCACCTTTAAGATATCAGAAGAAAATTCCAATACTTTATTAAACTTTTCCTCCATCTTCTCCAATTCATCATCTTGAATTTTTAAGTGGGCAAGCTGATAGATCCTTTTTACCTCATTTTTATCAATCATATTAACTCCTATCCAAAATTTGAAAAACAAAATTATTTTCCAATCTTATTTTCTCGACCATAGTAAAATAAATACTGTTGGGCAAATCCAGCATATTCTCCAAAGATTTTATCGGCTACGACACCAATATTCTTTTTAGTCGTTTCCTCGCCTATATATAATGTTTCCATTACCCTTTTAATCCAAACATCCACAGGAAAAGTCTCAGTCTTTCCATAGGAAAATAGCATTATACAAGAAGCAACTTTTGGACCAATTCCCGGTAGTTTTATTAATTCATCAAAAAGTTTTTTAGAGTTATAGACAGTTGATTCTTCTATATTAAATTCCTTAGATTCTATTAGCCTTGATGTATCAACAATTCTTTTATCTCTAAAACCAACTCTACAAATTTGTCTTAAATCATCAATCTTTGCTGAGGAGAGTTTTTTACTAGTTGGGAAAGAATAATATGTCTTTCCCCTATAATCTCCAATTTCATCCCCGTATTCCTTGCAGATTATATCGATAGATTTTTTTATCCTACTAATTTGATTGTTGGCTGAAATGATAAAAGAAATAATCGTTTCAAAGGCTTCTTGATTTAAAATTCTTATACCATAACCAAAATTTAAGGCCTTAATCATGGTTTCATTGTTAGCTAAGCTACTCTTAATCAAATCATAATCTCTATTTAAATCAAAATAATCTATCCAGATATTGTTAAAATCTTCTTCGCTAACATTATCAAGTATAATATTATCCTCTTCTTGTTTAACATTTATAACTCTATTGAATGCAACATTGGTATAGGAACCATCATCATTTTTTTCCCATCTAAAGGCCTGACCACATTCAAAAATATGCTTTGGATTAAAATTTTTGTTTTTAAATACTACTTTATTATCCTTTGCAATATAATCCATTAAATAAAATCCTTTTTCAATATCTAGTACCATCCTCTATATTTCATGGCTTCACTGATGTTTTTCAAAGAATATATATAAGTCGCTTCTCTAAGAGAGACATTTAAATTTAACTTTTCTTTCCAAATATTTTCATATGCAGTGTCCATGGATGTATTTAATTTCTCAAATACTTCCTTTTCTTCCCAATAATATCCATATAGATTTTGTACCCATTCATAATAAGAAACAGTAACTCCTCCTGAATTAGCAAGAATATCAGGAACTACTAAAATACCTCGATTATTCAATATCTCATCAGCAACGGAAGTTATAGGCCCATTGGCTCCCTCAACTATTAACCTAACATTTAAATTTTCAGCTATTGTTTTAGTAACTGAATTTTCTAAAGCAGCAGGAATCAAGATATCTGCATTCAACTTCCAAAAATCTTCTGATTTTATCTTAACTGCATTAGGATAGTCGATAAGAGAACCCTGTGTAGCCTTATATTTTTTTAAATCATTATAGGATAATCCCTCTTTAGAATACAATCCATATTCTCCAAAGGTTTTATCCCATTCTAATAATCCAACAATTCTAGCACCCATCTCCTCAAGGTATTTAAAAGTAAAGGAACCAACATTTCCAAAACCTTGAATAATAACAGTACTAGAATCTAAAGATAAGTCTATAGAATCAGCTGCCTTTTTTGTTATTATGGCAACTCCTAAACCAGTAGCTTCAGTTCTACCTTTAGAGCCTCCCAAAACTAGAGGTTTTCCAGTCAATATCCCTGGGGTAAATTCTTTTTTCAATTTGATATATTCATCTAACATCCATCCCATTATCTTGCCATTTGTGTTGACATCTGGAGCTGGTATATCTATCTTTTCCCCTAAATAGTCATATAGACCCTGTATATAACCTCTCGATAGCCTTTCTAGTTCCCCTTCGGATAATTCGGTAGGGTCAACTATTATTCCACCCTTCCCACCTCCGTAGGGCAAATTCATCACAGAACATTTAAAACTCATCCACATGGACAAGGCTTTAACTTCATCTACTGTGACTGCAGGATGAAACCTGACTCCTCCCTTACTAGGTCCTAAAACATTACTATGACACGATCTATATCCAATAAAGGTCTTAACCTGTCCATTATCCATTTTAACAGGTATAGAAATCTCTATAACTCTCTGAGGACTTTTCAAGATTTCATATGCATTACTATCGATATTGCCTAAATCACAAGCTTTTTTTAATTGTAATCTAACATTTTCTATTGGATTTAACTCTTCCATTAACCAATTGTTTCCTTCCCATCATAATTATTTTTTACATAGTCGATTACTTCATCTACATCAAATGAAATCTTATCTTCATCTACAAAATAGAAACAAGGAATCCCGATAATGCCTTCTTTTTTTATACTATCAAATTCACTTCTACTATCTCTCAATGCTAGAAATTCCTTCAATCTAACAATTGATCGCATTATATCTCTATAATTGTGTTTAATACCGTGCTCTTTTAACTTGTCACTGGCAGGCTTACACATGGGACATTCAGTTCCACCATATACTACAATATTCATTAGAATTTTAACCTCTCTTCTATAATGTCTGCTAAATCCGAAATCTTAACTCTTTCTTGTTCCATGCTATCCCTATGGCGTATGGTCACAGTCTCATCTTCTAAAGTATCAAAATCAACGGTTATACAGTAAGGAGTTCCAGCCTCATCCTGTCTTCTATACCTTTTACCAATTGAACCAGAAACATCGGTGTCCACATTATAAAGCTTAGATAACATTTTATACACTTCATCACTTTTATCGGTCAATTTCTTAGTCAATGGTAAAATTGCAGCTTTATAAGGAGCTAAGGCAGGATGTAATTTTAAAACATTTCTCGTAGAACCATCTTCTAACTCTTCAATTTCAAATGCATCACATAAAAAAGTTAAGAACATTCTATCTACACCTACAGATGGTTCTACACAGTATGGAACGTACTTTTCATTTGTAGTAGGATCCATGTAAACAAAATCCGCATTACATGATTCAATATGCTGATTTAGATCGTAGTCGGTTCTATCAGCAATTCCCCACAACTCTCCCCAACCAAATGGGAATTTATACTCAATATCCGTTGTAGCAACACTATAAAATGAAAGCTCTTCCTTGCCATGATCTCTAAGTCTCATGTTCGCTTCGTCAATACCAAGGTTTGTTAAGAAATCTTTACAATAGCTTCTCCAGAAATTAAACCATTCTATATCTTCTCCAGGTTTACAGAAAAATTCCAACTCCATCTGTTCAAACTCTCTAGTTCTAAAAATAAAGTTACCTGGAGTAATTTCATTTCTAAAGGACTTTCCAATTTGAGCTATTCCAAAAGGAACCTTTTTTCTACTAGTTCTTTGAACATTTTTAAAGTTTACAAAAATCCCCTGAGCAGTTTCTGGTCTAAGGTATACTTCAGATGTGGAGTCTTCAGTAACCCCTTGAAATGTCTTAAACATCAAATTAAATTTTCTAATATCCGTATAATCGAATTTACCGCATTTTGGACAAGGAATTTGTTCTTTATTTAAAATATCCATAAGTTCCTCATTAGATAATCCATCTAATCCAGTTAACTCCTCGCCCTTTTCATTTAAGTAGTAGTCTTCTATGACTTTGTCCACTCTAAATCTTGACTTACAAGCTTTACAATCGATAAGTGGATCCGAAAAGCCACCAACATGTCCAGAGGCAACCCATACATCTGGATTCATTAAAATAGCAGCATCGATTCCCACATTATTTTCTATCTCTTGAACAAATTTTTTCCACCAAGCTTTTTTAATATTATTCTTTAGTTCTACTCCAAGGGGACCATAGTCCCAAGTATTTGATAGACCTCCGTACACTTCTGATCCAGGAAATACAAATCCCCTCATCTTAGCCAAAGAAACAATATCTTCCATTTTAATATCTTTATCCATAATACCCCCCTATAATAATTCCTTAATCGAGTACTCCATTTAGAGTTTTCTCGAAACAATAAAAAAACTTCCGACTCTAGCCTAGGCTAGGGACGAAAGTTATCCGCGGTTCCACCCTAATTACGGCAAAAGCCGTCACTTAAAGATAAAAGCTCCAAGATTCCCCATGTTTTAACTATACCGAATTTTCACCATACATCAGCTCTCTTTAATAGTTTTGACACTTATTTCTCTTCACAGCTCTTATTAAATTGTACATATAATTTAAGGATTTGGATGAATAAGCTTCAAATTACCTAGTATTAATCGTTTCTTAATTCTTTTCTATCTTCATCTAAATCCGATAAAATATCCTTTAGCTTATCTTGTGTAGTAGCTAAAAGTTCATCAACATATGTCATAGATTCATTTTTAAGAATCATAGCATTTTTTTCTGCCTTAGTAACAATATCTTCAGCATATCTGTTGGCGCTTTTTGTGATTTCATGATCACTTATCATATTGTTAAAGGTTTCCTTTGCATCGTTTATGATCTTGTCCGCTTCTCTTCCAGCATTATTTTTAATCTCTTCAGCATCTCTTTCAGCTTCTGCTAAAATCTTATCCTTTTCTTCATTAACCCATTGAGCTTGTTTTATCTCAGCTGGTAGTCCTTGTCTTATCTGTTGTAATAGATGAAGAATGTCATCAGAATCAACCAATACTTTTTTGGAAAAAGGAACTGTTGATGCATCATCCAGTAAATCTTCTATTTCTTCAATAATTTGATTAACATCCATACAAATACCTCCAAATTTATAGTTCTGTTTCAATTATATAATAAAAGCCCCATATATACAAGATTACATTGAATAAACGGCTAAATTTCGATTTCTTTTAACATTTTATATGCTAAATCGGGAACCAATTTTTTAAAGTCCCCATTATAATGTACTATCTCTTTCACCAATGTTGAACTCACATGGGAATAAGAAGGGCTTGAAACCATAAAATAAGTCTCTATTTCTTCATTCATTGACTTATTCGTTAAAGCCATTTGCACCTCCGCTTCATAGTCGGAAATCATCCTTAAACCTCTTAATATATTATAGACCTGTAGTTTATCACATAGGTCAACTAATAGACCGTCAAAAATAACCACTTCGACATTTCTAAAATTTTTACAGGCATCCTCAATTATTTTCTTTCTTTCCTCTTCATCGAAAAGATAGTTTTTCCTTATATTGTTGAGAATAGCTACATAGACTTTGTCAAATTTTTTTGTAGCTCTCCCAATTATATCCAAATGACCTAGAGTAATAGGATCAAAACTACCTGGATAGATTACTTTCATCTTCTTCTCCTACACCTAAAAAATAAATTCTCTTTTTACCATATTCTTTAACTTTAATTATATCATAGCCTTCTATATTTAAGTCCTCTTCAGCTTCAATTATTATAACACCATCGTCTCTTAATAGACCATGTTTTTTAATAAAATCTAGACTTTCATAATATAAAGAAGCATTTTGATAAGGAGGATCAATAAAAATATAGTCAAAAATATGCCTATCGGATTTTAAATTAAATAAATTTCTAGTATTTTCTCCATGATATAGGCTAGCTTTTTCCGTTAATCCAGTATGTCGTAAGTTTTCTTTAATGCAATTGATATTGGTCCTACTCTTGTCACAAAAAGCCGCAAAATCCGCCCCTCTGCTTAAGAATTCTATACCTATGCCACCTGTACCAGCAAAGAGATCTAACACCTTAGAATTTGGTGAAATACTGTAGAGTGAATCAAAGATTGACTCTTTAATTCTGTCTTCCGTCGGCCTAGTATACTGATCCCTTGTTCCATATAGACGCATTCCCTTTTTACTTCCTGATATAACTCTCATATTACTCCTTAATTAAAAATTATTTCTTTTTCAACACTCTGGGAATATCTATCTAGTTCTCTACTTAATCCTCGATATTCCTTGGTATTAAGAAAATTGTTTTCTACTATTTCTTTAGTTAAACTCTGTATTTTTTCAAATAATTCAATATCCCTGAAAAAATCGACTAACTTAAAATTCATATCCCCTGATTGACGCACACCTATTACATCTCCAGAACCTCTCAATTCCAAATCCTTCTTCGCAATTAAAAAGCCATCATTGGTGCTTTCCATAATCCTCATTCTCTGTCTTGAAATCTTATTTCTCGACGAATTAATTAAAATGCAATAGGATTGAAACTTTCCTCTACCAACCCTTCCTCGAAGTTGATGAAGCTGTGAAAGCCCAAATCGTTCTGCATTATATATTACCATTGTGTTGGCATTGGGTACATTTACTCCAACTTCAATTACCGTTGTAGAAAATAAAATTTTAATGTCATTTTTAATGAAACTTTCCATAACCTTATCCTTGTCTCTCGGGTTCAATGAACCATGTACAAGTCCAGTTTTTATATTTCGAAAATATTTCCCATTTAATCTTCCATATAGATCCTCTACTGAAGTAAGATTTAAACTTTCAGATTCTTCAATCAATGGGCAAACAATATAACATTGGCGACCTTCTTGGACCTGTTTTATCAAAAATTTCATTATCCGTTCTTCATATTCCATTCCTACAGCATAAGTCTCAATCACTTTTCTACCTTCTGGTAGTTGATCTATTGTGGATATGTCCAATGAACCGTATTTAGCTAAAGCTAAAGTTCTAGGGATTGGGGTCGCAGACATTACTATGGTATCAACATTTCCCTTTCCCGTTAAAATCGCCCTTTGTTTTACACCAAATCTATGTTGTTCGTCCGTTATAACAAGACCAATATTTTCAAAGGTTACATTATCTTCTAAAACCGCATGGGTTGAAACGATTATATCAATTAATCCTTTTTGTATATCCGAGACCATTTGCTCCTTGTTCTTTTTTGAGAGAGATCCCTTTAGTAGCCCCAATCTAATTCCATATCCCATAAAAATATCTCGAAGACTCTCATAATGCTGTGTTGCAAGAATCTCCGTAGGCGCCATTAAAACCGACTGATAGCCATTAAAGTAAGCATTTAAAATGCCAATCGCTGCGGTAATGGTCTTCCCAGAACCTACATCCCCTTGAACTAATCTATTCATTACAAATGGAGAACTCATATCCTCTAATATCTCTTTTACTACCCTATTTTGAGCTTTAGTTAATTTAAAGGGTAATTTTTCTATGAATTCATAAATATCAGAAAAAACCTTAAAGGATATGCCCTTTTTATTACTTTGAGAATAGTTCATATCTAAATAAAGTTGATAGATCAAAAGCTCTTGGAATTTTAGTCTATACAATGCTTTTTGCAGTAAGGCTTTCGATTTTGGAAAATGTATATTAATTATTGCCTGCCTTAAATCCATAAGATCGAATTTTTTTATTATCGATGGTGGTAAATTCTCCTCTATAGGATAATTCTTTATGGTGTATTCTAAAAAATTTCTCAAATCCCTTTGAGTAAGTCCCTTAGTCAAAGGATAGACAGGAACAATTTTTCCGAGATTGTTTCCCAATTTCTCTTCAACGATTGGATTTGTCATCTTTAATAAGTTTTTATATGACTCTACTTTCCCAAATGCAAATATCCAATCCTCAACTTTGTAATTATTTGAAATATACGGTTGATTAAACCAATTTAGTTCAATTTTATGAGTTCCATCAGTAGCCTTTACTGAGGAAATGCTTTTTCGCCCCCCGATATATCTTGTGTTTATATTATTAAGAATCTCTAATTTCAAAAGAGCATCCTCTTGTCCATAGGCTTGCTCTATGGACTTAACTTCTCTCCTATCTTCATATCTAAAAGGGTAATGAGCCAATAGATCCTCAACCGTTTCAATTTTCAAGAGTTTCAAATATGCTTTTTTCTTAGGGCCTAGTCCCCTAATTTCATCTAATCTCATTTAATCACTTATCCAAATTTTGATTTGTTACTTGAACATTGAAATTTAAAATTAAAAAGCCCTACAGATGTAAGGCTTTAAGATTATTCTATTGAAATTATATAATAGTAAAGAGGTTGTCCCCCTCTGATAAACTCCACATCAATGTCCTTATACACTCTTTGTAGCTTTCTTTCAAGCTCATTAACCATTTTATCTTCCACTTCAGATCCATAGTAAACAGTTAACAAACCAGTTTGGTCATCTACGACCTTTTCTAAAAGTTCCAAAGTTGTCTTATTTAATTTCTTGCCTGCAGCAATTATCTTTCCGCCTTCTAAACCGATGATATCATTTTTCTTTATTTTGAAACCATCAAGTTCTGTATCTCTAACAGAGAAAGTAACTTGAGCTGTTCTGACAGATTCTAAAGCTCCTGTCATTTCCTCAAAATTCTCCTCTGGACTTTTAGTCTCATCAAAGGACAATAAAGCTACTACTCCTTGAGGAACCGTCTTAGATTTTAATACATGCAAATTCTTGTCAGAAAGCTCTTTAGCCTGTTCAGCAGCTAAAATTATATTTCCATTATTTGGAAGAATGAAAATATCTTTTGCATTAATTTTATTAACGGCTTCCAATATAGTTTCGGTAGAAGGGTTCATTGTTTGTCCACCAGAAATTACTTGATCCACTTCCAACTCTTTAAATAGCTTTTCGAAACCATCGCCTGTAGAAATGGAAATGAAACCATAATCTTTTGTCTCATCTGGATTATTATATGGATCAAGATATTTATCGGCTTCTGGCCCCATTACAATATGGGAATGTTGAATTCTCATATTATCAATTTTAATATCCTTCAATTGACCTAGTTTCAAGGCTTCTTCAAGGACTTTTCCAGGATTGTTAGTGTGGATATGAGTTTTTATTAAACCTTCTCCTCCTACCACCAATAGACAATCTCCAAGATTAGAAATTTTATTTCTATAGTTTAAATAATCCCCATCTTTAGATTCAATTAGAAATTCTGTACAATAGCCAAATTTAATATCGCCTTGTACTTCAGATTGATGGCTAGGTTCTGTCTTTTGACTAATAGAACTAGCTTCGTCTTTATAGTTAGTTAAATTATCATGGTTTAAAGCTCCTTCAAGCATCACAACCAATCCTCTTCCTCCGGCATCGACTACACCAGCTTGTTTTAAAACAGGTAATAGATCTGGAGTTGTATCTAGAACTCGAGATGCCTCTTTAAGTATATCCTTAAAGAATTCTACAACGTCAGTATATTTTTCATAATTAGCTTGAGCAAATTCACCAGCGCCTCTTATCACCGTTAAAATAGTACCTTCTGTTGGCTGCATAACGGCTTTATAGGCAACTTTATATGCACTTACCATAATATCCTTTAACACTATAACATCTATACTTTTATTTTCACCTATACCTTGGGAAAAGCCTCTTAGAATTTGAGATGTTATAACCCCAGAATTTCCTCTAGCCCCCATTAGAGAACCATTGCTGAAAGCTTTTGCAATTTCTCCAATGTCTTCAGATTGAGTTTGATTCAAATTGTTTAAAGCTGACTTTAAAGTCAAAGACATATTTGTACCAGTATCCCCATCTGGAACTGGAAATACATTTAAACTATTTAATTCCTGCTTATGATTATCAAGATTATAGTAAACACCTGCTAAAATCTTTCTTAGCAGTTTACCATCTATTATTGACATTCTTAACCTCCTGATTTTGGAGTCTAATATCTCTAACAATTACATTTATTTTATCCACATTGATACCAGTTTCATGTTCAACCTGAAATTTTATAGTATCAATTATATTTTCGCAGACTACTGCGATTTGAACTCCAAATTCTAATATTACTGAAAGATCTATATTAATCTTATTGTCTTGAATTTTCAAAATTATACCTTTAGAAAGACTTTCTTTTCCTAGTAAGGTCAAAATACTTTCAGATGCAGAAGCATTGACTAAGCCTACAACTCCATAACATTTCATCGCTGCTTCACTAGCTATAGTTGCTATCACTTGATCATCTATTTTAATTAAACCAAGTTCATTTTTTATAAAAGCTGACATAATTCCTCCTTATTAACAACAACTACTATTGTAAATTATTCCAGTCTTAATGTAAATAAGTCACTTCTTTGAATTATACCCAATAGTAGTTTCCTTTAACTCCTCTCTTTATTCTACACCATTTTTAATAAAATTTGCAAAGACAATCTAATTTTGTTATAATACTTTTGTTATTATTCAATAAAAGTTGACAGGGGGTGTAACAATGTCAAGAAAATGCGATATCTGCGGTAAAGGCAGAACATTTGGAAGCAACCTTACTTTCTCTCATAGAAAGATCAATAGAAGTTGGGCTCCAAATATTAGAAAGATTAAAGCTGTAGTTGATGGAAAAACTAAAAAAATAAATGTTTGTACTAGATGTTTACGTTCTGGTAAAGTTGAAAGACCTCAAAACTTTTAATGACACTCTCGCATATAAGTGCAAGAGTATCTTAAAGGGTAATCTAGTCTATAATTAAAAATACCTGTACAGGTATTTTTTTATTACAAAATAAAAAAAGATTCAACAATTCTTTACATAGTCTTTAAAAACTTTTCCGTCAATTTCAAAGAAAAATTCCTAGTTCTAGATTTCTAGTCTCTACTTTCTATAATTAATGCACTGCCTTCAATTTCTAAAAGACCAGTGCCTTTGTTCAAAACATTACTTAAAAATCTACTCTGTGAATATTCAAGGTTCAACTGTTCAGTTTTATAAAAAAATCCTTCTGTCGTAACTTTTACACCATCTTCTAAGGGTATTACGGATACATAGTCGTATTCCCTATCGATTTCGTTTACATTCTTCCCATATCTAATCCTATTATTGTTATCAATAATAAACCCTTCAATCCCCAGCTCATATAACCTTTTAAGCAGTGAGACATTTGAAAGAGTATGGTCCATTCTGCTGCCAATCCCACTTAATATATATATAATTTTAGCCTTACGTTCAATCGCTAGCTCCACAGCTGCATGGGTATCAGATACATCCTTAATAGGATTTAGAGTTAGGACTTTTTCTATATTCTTTGATTTTAGTAGACTTTTATCTATAATTGAATCAAAATCACCTAAGGCATAATCCATACTAATATTATTATTTACTAATAATTCAACACCCTTATCTACACCAATTATAAGGTCTGATTTCTTCGTATATTTTAACAAAAGGGAGGCATCTATTAAATTGCCTCCCGTTACAATTGTTCCCTTCATTACAATCTGTCTTTAACCCTTGGATAAATAATAATTATTAAAATAATTGCGATTATCATGTTTGGAATAGTGTAAGTTCCATTATAGATTAGTGAACCAATAAAAAATGGTTTGTCCTTAGGTAAATATTCACTGAAATAAACCACACCTGATATAACTGCAGATAACATTCTAAGCAATGTTGCTACAACTGTTCCTAGGATTAAAACTGCGTAGTTAACTTTACCGTTATTTTCTAATTTGTTTGAAAATAAGCCTGTTAATCCTAACATAGCATATGCTAAAGGATAGTCTAAAATAAATTGTAATGGATTTAAGAAAAACGGATCTAATGCAAAATCCAATAAACCATAAAGAGCTCCTAATACAATACCCTTTTTCCAACCCCATCTAAAGCCAAAAATCAATAGTGGTACATAACCTCCTAGGGTTATAGACCCTCCTTGAGGAAGTTCCATTAGCTTAAATGTGTTTAAAATAAAGGTGAGAGCTAACATAATACCAGCTTCAGTAACAAATCGAGTAGTACTTCTTTTACTATTTTCCATTATTAACACTCCTTAAAATTTTATTGTATTTATTAAGTTTTTCCTGCATCAAATTTAAATCTTCAGAAAATACATCAGAACCAGAGACAAATAAATCAATTCCTAGATCCAATAGATTGTCAATATTTGTGGTTTTTACTCCTCCATCAACTTCTAGAAGTATCCTTGGGTTGTGAATATTTATTTGGTCTTTAATTCTTTCAATTTTAGAAATCTGTGAATTTATAAAACTTTGACCTCCAAAACCAGGATTTACGGTCATTACTAAAATCAAATCCAAATAATCCCAAAGATAGTCTAATACTTCAATTGGAGTTCCAGGATTTAAAGATATCCCTGCTTTTAAACCCATTTCCCTTATCTGTTGTAAGACCCTTAAAGGATGCTTAGTTGCCTCGTAATGTATGGTAATATAATCACATCCCGCTTCTTTAAAACTTTCAATGAAATTTTCTGGTCTATCAATCATCAAATGTGTATCGAATATAAAATCATACTTCTTTCTTAAAGTTTTTATCACTCCTGGTCCAAATGAGATATTTGGAACAAAATTACCATCCATAACGTCTAGATGTAAATATTCAATTTCATTTTCCTTTAAAAGATCCAGTTGTTCTGAAAGATTGTAAAAATTCGCTGAAAGTAGCGAAGGTGCAAGAAAACTCATTAATACCCCCTTAAATTTTTAAACTCTCTTAAAATTCTTAAGTAGTTCTCATATCTATAATTACTTATCTTATTTTCTCTTATGGCATTTTTAACAGCGCATGCAGGTTCATTTTCATGAACACAATTATTGAACTTACAAGAAGTACTATATTTTTGAAATTCCCTAAATCCATAGGACACATCTTGTTCACTCTCTAGAAAATCTAAGGATAAAGCTGAAAAACCCGGTGTGTCTATTACATAACTATCCTTATCAATCCTTGAAATTTCTATATGTCTAGTGGTGTGTTTCCCCCTTGAAGACTTGGTACTTATCTCCCCAGTCTCAAAATTAAAGTGGGAAAACACCCTATTTAAAGTTGTAGATTTTCCCACTCCCGATGGTCCTGTCACCACTGTGGTCTTATTTTTAAACAGCGGTAAGAATCTTTCGCTATTATCTTTTATATTAGAATTCAAATATATATCATATCCAATCTCGGAATAAATACTTTTGACTCTTTTGCTATATTCCTCATCAACTAAATCTATTTTGTTAAAGATAATTTTAGTTTCTATACTAGAAAGCTCTAGCATGAGTAAATACTTATCCAAGAGATATAAATTTAAATCTGGTGAAGAGAGGCTCATAATAACAAGAACCTGGTCAACATTCGAAATTGGAGGTCTAAGAAGTTGATTCTTTCTGTCATAAACTTTATTAATGTAAGCAGTTCCATCTTCATTTATTGAAATATCAACTTCGTCTCCAACTATCGGTTTTACATTATTGTTCCTAAACAACCCTCTTGCCTTACAAAGATACACTTTACCGTCTTTTTCAACATAATATATTCCCCTATGGGACTTGACTATCTTAGGCATTATTCTATGGTCTCTCCACTATATATTTCGTCATTTACATAGACATTATAGCTTTCACCTTGTTTTACATTTAAAGTAATGTTGGCATCGCCTCTAGCAGTATCCAATTGTCTATTGTAGACATTTATTTCTCGATCGCCGTCAATCTTCTCAATTCTAACATTGTATGGTCCTGGCGAGATGTCTGCAACCCTTATTCTAAAGGTATAGGATACAGTCTTATTAGTCGGAGTAGTATCACTTGGTTTTGTCTCCGGTTCAGTAGGTTCTTCTTTAGGACCTGAGCTTACTTCCAATGTGACAAGAGAACCCTTTTTAACCATAACTCCATTGTCCACACTTTGACTTATTACTACGCCCTTGTCTATGGTTTCACTAGAAATTTCTTCAATATTATATTTTAATCCAATATCTGCAAGTTTTTGTGTGGCTTTTTGTACATTCGTTCCTGTAACATTTATCATAGGAACAGTGTCATCTTCCTTACCCTTCGAAACAACTAATTCAACAGTTGAGTTCTTTTTAACCGGTTCACCAGCTCCAGGTTTTTGACTTATAACATAACCTTCATCAAAGTTATCGCTAAATGAATCTTTTATTTCAACTTGAAGACCTAAATCTTCTAAAGCAGATATTGCATCGTTCTTTTTCCAATTGGTAAAGTTTTTAAGGATTATATCCTCTTCTCCACCACTTACGTAAACTTCTATCTCTTTTCCTCGTTCCAGTTCAGTGCCACTTTCTGGATTTTGTTCAACTATCAGACCTTCTTTTTGATCTGATTCAACTGTTCCCATAACCTTTAATTTTAAATCAAAATCTAAATCATCTAGTTGTTGTTGAGCTGCCTCTACATCTATTCCAATAAGAGGAGGTGTCTTTATGGATTTCGATTTAAAAATATCACCATTAAAATACTTATAGGCAAAAATGGATCCACCTACCACCAATAGTGCAAGGATAATAGGAAGTATATAGGTTGTGAAGAAACCTCCCTTTTTTTCTTCTTCCTCTGGCTCTTCTTCTTTTTTCATATTGTATACCGCCTTTTCCTCTTTTTTATCCTTATTTAAATCCTGTTCTTTTACAACGCCTATTCTTTCAGTTTTATCAAATTTATCTTCTTCGTCCCTTTTAAAATTTCTAAAGTTTAAAAGGGCCATCTTCATTTCTGTAGCAGAATTAAATCTCTTGTTAGGATCCTTATCCATGGCTTTTAAAATGATATCATTAAGTCCCTTAGGGATTTGGGAATTGATACTATTTGGTTCAATTAACTGATCCTGGATATGTTTTAGTGCTATACCTACAGCATTTTCAGCATCGAAGGGAACTCTACCAGTTGCCATCTCATAAAGAACAACTCCCAAAGAATAAATATCAGATTTCTTATCTATGAATTTTCCCTTAGCTTGTTCTGGTGAAATATAGTGAACTGTTCCCAAGACTGTAGATGTATAAGTTATCGTTGCAGAAGATGAAATCCTTGCAATCCCAAAGTCTGTAACCTTAGCTGTATTATCCTTATCAATTAAGATATTATGCGGTTTTATATCTCTATGCACTACACCATTCTTGTGGGCCGCTTCTAAAGCTGACGCTATTTGAAAGCCAATATTTGCAATAAACTCAGGTTCCAAAGGACCTTCTTCATTTATCAAATCCTTTAGAGTCTTACCGTCTATATATTCCATAACAATATAGTTGTATCTTTGATCATTGACTACAGCATTTCCGACATCGTATACAGAAACTATATTGTGATGGGAGAGGGAAGCGGCTGACTGAGCTTCCATTGCAAACTTTTTAAGAAACTCATCATCATCCATAAATTCATCTTTCAATACCTTTATGGCAACATATCTATTCAGTAATTTGTCCTTTGCCTTATAGACAACGGCCATTCCACCAATACCGATATTTTCTTCTATTAAATATCTATTTCCGAGAGTTTGACCTATCATCATTCTTCCCCCTTATGTTTATATAGTGAAATCGTGATATTATCGTGACCGCCTCTTTCAAGGCTCAAGTCGATTAATTCAAACACTCTTTCTTCCAAGCTTAAATCTTTAGATATTATCTCTTCAATTTCATCATCTGCTACTAATGAGTTTAGACCATCAGTACATAAAAGTACAATGTCTCCCTCATGAATCTCCAAAGATGTAATATCTGGTTTTACTCTTTCTTCCGCCCCTAAACTCTTTGTTATAACATTTTTTCTACCATAATTTTTTGCCTCTTCCTCAGTTATGGTTCCTGATAGAAGTAAGTCATTAACTAAAGAGTGATCTCTAGAGACCTGTTTAAAGCCAAAGGAGTTTTTTAAATAGGCTCTACTATCTCCTACATTTAAAATATATAAGTAATCCTCATAGATTAATGCAGAAACAATTGTAGTACCCATATTAGATAATTCTTCGTTATTATTGGATTCTTCAAAAATTATTCCATTGGAATAGTTGACACAATCCGTTAAAAAACTTGTGATATCCTTACAATTTTCAAAATTTTCCTTAAAGTAATATATAAAGGACTTTACAGCTAATTCGGAAGCAATCTCTCCAGCATTATGCCCTCCCATACCATCTGCTACAACTAGCAAGGCTATATCACTATCTATGTAATTATCATAGTAATCTTCATTTAATTTTCTTTGTAAACCAATGTCGGTGGCAGAAAAATAACTCAAAACATCACTTCCTTATTTTTTATTTCTTTGGGATCTCAATTGTCCACAAGCTCCTTCAATATCTTTACCCATACTCTTTCTTATAGTGGTATTGATTCCCCTTTTAACCAATTTGTTTTTAAAGGATTCTAAATCCTTATAATCGGTACTAGGTTTTCCAAATTCATCAATTGCATTTAAGGGAATTAAATTTAAATGAAAGTTTCCACCCTTAAACAACCTCTCCAATTCTTCAATATGGCGCTTACTATCATTTATCCCCTTTATCAAGGTATATTCAAAGCTTACCCTTCGACCAGTTTTATCAAAGTAGTTTTTAGCACTTTTCATTATATCATCAATGGAATACTTAATATTCACTGGCATAATCTTGCTTCTTTCTTCATCGAAGGGATTATGAAGAGAAATAGTTAAATTGATAGGCAAGTTTTCCTCCGCAAGCATATCCATTTTATGTGCAAGGCCACAAGTAGATAGGGTTATATTCCTTATTGAAAGGTTATAGCCCCGCTCATCTGTAATTAACCTAATAAATTTAACGACATTTTCGTAGTTGTCTAAAGGTTCACCTATTCCCATCAAAACAACATTATTAATCTTTAGATTTTCAAACCTTGAAACAAAATATACCTGTTCTAGAAGTTCTGCAACTTGCAAATCCCTTTCGTATCCTGCCTTAGTAGAAGCACAGAATTTACAACCCATTTTACAACCTACTTGAGATGAAATGCACAATGTGTTTCTATTAGGATACTTCATTAATACAGTTTCAATCAAAGCACCATCTTCTAATTCAAAAAGATATTTTGTCGTACTATCAAATTTTGAACTAAATTTGTCTAGTAGCTCAATTTGTAGAATCTTACCATTTTTATTTAGGCAATCCTTTAAATCCTTTGATAAATTTGTAAAACTCCCAAAATTATTATAAAGCAAATTATGAATTCCTTCAAAAATTTGATTACCTCTAAATTTTTGAATATTTAAAATTTGCATTTGTCTTGCTAAATCTTCGCGACTTAAATTATTGTATATAATTTTAGACATATTATCTTACATCATTATAACATACTACTTACTAAGTTTTTTATACTTCGAAATGAAAAATCCATCCGTGCCTTTTTCATAGGGCATCAATGAAAGATAGGGTATTGAATTATTTCTGTATTCGAAGTTAACACCTTGAATATTTTTGTAGTTTTCAAGGAAAAAATCTCTTTGATTTTCATTTTCCTCTTTAAAAATGCTACATGTGCTATAGACGATGTAACCTCCAATCTTTAGATACTTTATACAATTTTCCATTATTGTTCTCTGGGTTTTTATTAATGAATAGATGTCTGTAGCTGTCCTCTTTATTTTTATTTCCGGATTTTTCCCAACAATTCCTGATCCAGAGCATGGAGCGTCAAGCAAAATATAATCAAAGGATTCCACTAATTCCCTTTGAAATATTTTTGCGTCAAAATTATCATATTCAATATTAGTACAACCTAATCTATGGGCGTTTTCCCGTATTTTTTTCATTTTATGAGAATATAAGTCATTTGCCAAAATTTTTCCACTATTCTTTGTCAATTCCGAAAGATGGCATGTCTTTCCTCCTGGAGCAGCACATATGTCGAGAATATTGGAATCAGTTTTAGGCCCTAAAACCAGACTTGCCAAAATAGATCCTCCACCTTGAACAGTGAAAAGACCATCTTTAAATAAGTCAGTTTCAAAAATACCCTTTGGATTTTTTACTATCAATGCATTATCTAAAAAATCATGTTCTTCAACCTGATAATGAAGACTTTCAATCTTTGATTTTAAATGATCAGCACTGGATTTTAATCTATTTATACGAATTACAAAATCTGGAACATTTTTGTAGGATTCAAGAATTTTTCTAATAGTTTTAACCTTATAGTCCCTTGACAAAAATGAGTAAAAATCATCCCCTACTGAATATTCCAACTTCAATCTCTCATTTACAGAAGGTATTTTTGATATTTTAGCCTTGACATCTACCTTATCTATATTTCTTAAAATAGAATTTACTAAACTTTTATATCTACTCATATTAAAGTATTCACAGGACTTTAATGCCTCATTTGTTATTGCGTATGGTGGAATTGAATCCAAATAAAACTTTTGATATATACCTAATTCCAATATGGTATTTACAACTAAGGGAAGCTTTTTACTCGGATTATCAAGATATTTTTCAATTATCCAATTTAATAGTATTTCATTTTCCACCACACCATACACAAATTGTCTAACCAAAGCAAGATTTAATTTTTCAGGAGTTTTTTCTAATAATTCTGAAGAATATCCTCCATTTTTGATTTTTACAATAACATCTACTGCAAAGTTTCTCTCATTCATATTATCTATTTCTTCTTTGTAGCAATCTGCCAAGTTGGGCGATGGAGAATAATGCGGCAGCTATATATGTCATTGCAGCGGCAGAGAGAACTTTTTTTCCTTGACCAAGTTCCTCTCTTTGTAAAATCCCTTCTTCTAGGTTGTTTAAAGCTCTTGAACTTGCGTTTATTTCTACAGGCAAGGTTATTACTTGAAATAACACAGTTACAGCAAATATAGCTATAGCAATATCCAAAAATATAGGGGCAAAGAATATCCCTAATATAAATAGAGTGTAAATAGATCTCGACGCTATATTTACCACAGGTACTAAGGCATTTCTAAAATTCAAAAAGGAATATCCTCGTCCATGTTGAATAGCATGGCCCACTTCATGGGCGGCTATACTCACTGCAGAAACACTATCCCCAGAGTACACATCTTGTGATAGCCTAATGACCTTTTGAGTCGGATCATAATGATCCGTCAATTCTCCATTAATAGATTGAATCTTCACATCTTGTAAACCGTTACGGTCTAAAATATATCTTGCAGCTTGGGCTCCAGTAATTCTTTTGCTATTTTGTACTTCCTTATATTTCGCATAGGTGCTTTTAATCTTTGCTTGTGCTATCAAGCCCAAAATCATAGCGGCAAAAACCAAAATCATCCAGGATCCATCCCCGTAATAGGGAACTAGATTACCATACATATTTTTCCTCCTAGACTAAATCGATATTCTTTTCAAAGCTATTTCCCCTAAGAAAACTGCTAACTGACATTTTTTTCTTATTAGGAAATTGTATTTCCTCTAATAAAATAAAGCCGTCGTTGCTAGCGACTTTAATATATTCAGGGCCAACCTCTTCTACATGTCCCGGTATTAAATCATGATTTTCTAAAACATAACTCATTTTCAAAACTTTAACCTTTTTGTCAAAGTATTCAAAAAAGCTACCTGGCCAAGGGTAAAAACCCCTAAATTTATTATAAATTTCAAGAGATGTTTCATTCCAATTAATTTTTCCCATCTCTCTTTTTAATATACCCTTATATGATGCATCCTTCTCATTTTGAGGCATTCTTTTTTCATAATAATAGTCAAAGTTCACTAACACTTCAACAATTGCTCTTCCACCTAGTTCCATTAATTCATCATGGAGTTGTTCTGCTGTTTCATCTTCACCGATGGATGTTGTTTCTCTCAACAATACATCTCCCGTATCAAGGCCCTTTTCCACTAACATAACACTTACTCCCGATTGTTTTTCTCCATCTACAATAGCCCAATTTATAGGTGCTGCTCCTCTATACTTTGGAAGCAGTGAAGAATGGACATTTAATATCCTATGGTGATATTTTTTTAATAATTCATCACCAATTATCTGACCATAGGCAACAACTACGAGAAAATCTGGATTAACTTCCATAATTTTATCGATACTTTCTTGACTATTTATATCCTTTGGAGTAAAAACCTCTAAACCTTTACTAATAGCAAATTCTTTTACGGGAGTTGGACTTAATTTTCCTCTATTTCTTTTTCTGTCAACTTGCGAAATAACTAGAGGAATATCAATATCTTCTCTTTGACTAATAGCTATTAAAGATGCAACTGCAAATTCAGGAGTCCCTAAAAATACAACCTTTATCCTATTCATTCATATCTTCCTGTTCAAGCTTTTCAAGCTCGTCATTATCATACATTGCCTTTGCCAAATCAGGATATAAGATACCATCTAAATGATCCAGCTCATGACAAACACAAACAGCCTTATATTCATCACAGTCCAATTTGACTAATTTGCCATTTTCATCCGTATATTCTAACACCAAATTCTTAGGTCTATCCACCAGCCCAGACTTTCCAGGAATTGACAGACATCCCTCTAAATTTTCCTGCAACTCCTCAGATTTATCCAAAATAGTAGGGTTTATCATCTTCATTGTGCCCTTACCATCTTGCATATCCACTACTACAAGTCTTCTTAAAATTCCCACTTGTGGGGCTGCAAGTCCCAAACCATTGGCATCCTTCATGGTTTCTTCCATATCCGCCAATATCTCTAGTGTTCTTTCATCTATCTTTTCTACTCTTCTAGCTTTCTTTCTTAAAATAGGATCTCCCTCGATCCTAATCTTTCTAATGGCCATAATAACCTCCATCTCCTCTATATAAAATTAGTTGGATCAAAAGTCAAACTCAATTTATATCCTTCTAAATCAACTTTATATTTGTTGTCGATAAGGACCTTTTTAAATATGTCTTTTATTCTTTCTTCATTCTTGTTGTATTTAAAATAGCTATAAAATCTATATCTATTATTTATCCTTGAAATAGGACAAGGATTTGGTCCTATTGTTTCAACTTCTCTTATTTTTTCAGCCCTAAACTCACTTTGAATATAGCTTTGCAAAGTAAACAGTTTCTGTCTAGTTGCAATTCTATTGAGACCAGATATATTGATACTAAATATCTTATAAAATGGAGGATATTTAAATCTTCTTCTAAAGTCAATCTCCATTTTATAAAAATCATCGAAATTTTGCTCGCTACTCGTAACTATAGAATAGTCATCAGGTCTATAGGTCTGAATATAGACTTGCCCCCTATAATCACCTCTTCCTGCCCTTCCCGATACCTGGGTAATGAGCTGGAAAGTATTTTCAGAAGCCTTATAGCTTCCAATATTTAGACTTAGATCTGCAGCAATGACCCCTACCAAAGTTACATTAGGAAAATCAAAACCCTTAGTTATCATCTGAGTACCTATTAATATATCTATATTATTTGATTTCATATCCTGGAAAACCCTTAAATATTGATCCCTTGTCTTTACAGTGTCCGCATCCATTCTAAAAATCCTTGCATCCGGGAACTCTTTTCTACAAAATTCTTCCACTTTTTCAGTTCCCGCTCCAAATTCTCTTATATACTTACTTGAACAATTTGGGCAAGTCAAAGGCTTGTGACCAGTCCTGCCACATTGATGACAGATCAAAATATTTTTGGACTTATGATAGGTCATAGATACATCGCAGGAGTCACACTTCATCACAAATCCACATCTTCTACAAAAAACATAAGAAGTGTGTCCTCTTTTATTCAAAAATAAAATAGTCTGTTTTTTAGCCTTTAAATTATCACCTATAGCTTCATACAAATCTTCACCTATCACAGACATATTCCCTTTTTTTAATTCTTCTCTCATATCTATCACTTTAACATCTGGTAAAGTTCCAGAAGTTGCCCGCTTATTTAAGGTCAGAATTTCATAGACTCCCCTTTCTCCCAAATAATAACTTTCAATGTCAGGAGTAGCAGAGCCTAGGATTAATTTAGAATTTAAAATGTCAGATCTCATTTCCGCTACTTCTCTAGTTATATACTTTGGATTCCTATCAGAAATATAACTGGAATCATGGGCCTCATCTATGATAATGGCCCCTAAATTCTTTACGGGAGCAAATATTGCAGACCTTGCACCAATTACAATCGGAAAAGTTCCATTTTTAATCTGTTGCCATTGTTCTAACTTCTCCCTTTGTGTTAGTTTAGAATGTAGCACGGCAACTTTATTTGGAAACCTACCAGAAAATCTTTCAATCGTCTGAGGTGTTAAAGATATTTCAGGAACTAAAATAATTGATGATTTTCCTTCTTTTAACATGGATTCTACAATTTGCAAATATATTTCTGTTTTACCACTTCCAGTAATACCGTGAATTAAAAACCTATTTTTATCATTGTTGAGGATTTCATTTAAAACACTTTGTTGCTGAGAGTTAAGCATTATCTTTTCATACTTGGAAAACTCCTTGGAAAAATCTATAAAGTAGTGTTTTGTCTCAACCTCTAATATGCCTTTTTTAACAAGCGACTTTAAACTTGAAGAGTTTCCTCCAGTATTCATCAGGATACTTTTTCTATCCATAGGTCCATTTTCTAAGATAAATTTATAAATCTTTTCTTGAACTGGAGCACCTGACAAGCTGACACCATCTCTTAATTCTTTATTAATGGAATAATATTCTATAGTCCGAGGCTTAACCCTTCCTTTAATATCGTATTTTTCTACTAGGATATGATTCTTTACTAAATCCTCTATCCTTTCTTTTCCAAATTTATCTATTGCAGACTCAACGGATTTAGGAGTTCGAAAAAAAATTTCAATTTCCATACTAGAAGGATCTTCCTTTAAATATAGTAATTTTTCCAAATCCTTCCAATTTCCCGGTGGCAAAATCTGCTGAAAAGCAGAAGATAGGTCCGAAAGATATCTTCTTCGCATAAACAATGCTGTTTCAATTAAGTCTTGAGAAACTAAAGGCTCATCGTCTACTAATTTGTATATCTCCTTTAGCTTAATATCAATTAGAGGCTTTTCTGTTAACTCTACTACTATTCCCAACCTCTTTGTGTTTCCTAATCCAAAGGGAACTATTACTCTAGTTCCCCTTTCAATAGAGTTTTTTATATTATCTGGTACCAGATAACTAAACAGTCTATCCAATACCCTGGTTTTGCTTTCTAATACTATATTTGCAATCATAATAATAAATCTAAAACCTTCTTAGCAACTTCCTTCTTTGGTAGTAAAGGAAGATCATATATATTATCCTTGCAAATTATAGAGACTTTGTTGTCATCAACATCAAATCCAGATTTTTCCGAAGAAACATCATTAGCTACAATATAATCACAGTTTTTAGAAATCAATTTTTTCTTTGCATTTTCTAATAGATCAAAAGTTTCCGCGGCAAACCCTATAATTTTCTGATTGGTCTTTCTTTTACCAAAATATTTAAGAATGTCCTCGTTCTCAATTAAATTTAAAATCAATTTGTCCTTAGTTTTTATTTTATCAATAGAATAGTTTTCTACCCTAAAATCACAAGGTGCCGCTGCCATTATAAGGCAATCAATAGAGTCAAATCTCTCTTCTATTTCACTTTTAAGCTGTTCATTATTGGAAATTTTGATTGCTTCAGGACCTATAGGCGGTTCTAAAGATGTATTTCCATATATTAAAACAACTTCTGCTCCCCTTTGGTAAGCATTTTTTGCTATGGCAAAACCCATCTTGCCACTGGATCTATTTGTAATAAATCTCACAGGATCAATATCTTCCTTAGTTGGCCCAGCAGTAACTAGAATTTTTTTACCCTTTAAATCTTTAGTCTCGAAATAATCTTCAATCCTTTCAAATATTTCAAAGGGCTCTGCAAGTCTTCCTCTACCAATAGTATTACAAGCCAGTAACCCTGTTTTTGGCTCAATAAATTGAAATCCCCTTTCCTCAAGGACCTTAATATTACTTAAAGTAGCAGGATTTTCCATCATATTGGTATTTGCAGAAAGAGCCAGTACAATCGGTTTATCATATGCTAAAACAGTTGAAGTTAAAAGATTATCTCCTATTCCATTTGCAATTTTAGCTAGAGTATTTACAGTCGTAGGAGCTATAACGAATATATCAGCTCTTTTCCCAAGTTCAATATGTTCTACTTCTCCATGATGACCTTTGTGAAACATATCCGTATGAACCTTACATCTTCCTATGGTCTCAAATACCAGTGGTGAAACCATCTTTGTTGCATTTTCTGTCATGATGATTTCCAATTCATAGTTTTCTTTTACAAGTCTGGAACAAAGGTCCAATATTTTATAAATGGCAATTCCACTTGTGATACCAAGTAAAATTCTCTTTTTCATCTATTTGTCCTTATCATCCTTGTTATAGGTAACTTTGTTTTCCATTATCTCATTTAGCGCAATTGTAACAGGACTTTTACTTTTCGTCTTGATAAGAGGTTCTGAACCCTCAATAAGCTTTCTTGCCCTCTTTGCTGTTATAACACAAATTGCATATCTACTGCTATTTATTCTCTCTAATTCTTTAAATGATGGATTTATCATTATTTCACCTCTCCTAAATATGTTGCTTTTAATTTTTCTGCTTCAATTATACATTCAATTTTATGAACTGTGTCTTCAACCTTGTCATTGATAACTGCATAATCGTATTTATCTATGAAAGATAATTCCTTTTGAGCATTATGCATCCTCAAATTAATAGTATCTTCATCCTCTGTTGCCCTTTTCTCAATTCTATTTCTAAGTTCCTTTAAATCCGGCGGAAGAAGGAAAATATATACAGCTCCTGGGAAATTTTTCTTCACTTGTAGTGCTCCCTGAACATCAATTTCCAAGATAACTATATTCCCATTATCTATATTTTCTTCCACATAACTTCTAGGAGTACCATAAAAATTACCATGAACCTTTGCATGTTCAATAAACTCATCCCGTCTAACTCGAGTTTTAAATTCATCCAGTGATAAAAAGTAATAATTTTCACCATCTACTTCAGCGGGACGTTTTTTTCTAGTAGTCGCAGAAATAGAATATTTGATATCCTTTCTTCCCTTTAAAAGCGCTTCACAAACCGTACCCTTTCCAACACCTGAAGGTCCTGATAAAACCATTAAAAAACCATCTCTCATATTCTCCCCCTATTCTATATTTTGTACTTGTTCTCTAATTTTTTCAATAATTGTCTTTAAATCGATACAATGTTGAACAATTATTTTATTCGGCGATTTTGAAGAGATCGTATTAACCTCTCGGTTCATCTCTTGAATAATAAAATCAAGTTTTCTTCCCATTGGACAATCACTTTTTAAGGTGTTTGAAAACTGGTCGATATGGGACTTTAATCTAACAATTTCCTCAGTAATATCTGATCTTTCACCATAGAGTGCCACTTCCAAATATATCCTGTCCATATCTAATTTAGAAATATCCCTTGAGATATCTTTTAATTTATAAAGAAGATTTTCCTTGTATTCTTCTTGTGAGGAAGAAGCCAGTTTAGAGATATTTTCTACAATTGAGGAAATCTCATTAAGCTGCTCTATAATAATCGATGAAATATTATTTCCTTCAATTCTTCTCATATTAATCAAAGATTCCAAGGCCTCTTTCATTAGCTGTAATACTAGTTTCTTAAGAGTTTCATCGTCATCTTCACCCTCTTCGATTATTAAAGCTCCCTCCAACTGTAAAATTTCATTTAGACTTACTTCAAATTTTTGTTCAGTTCTTCCTTCTAACCTTTTTACAGCATCGAGATAATTTAACACCAAGCCTTCATCGAAGGAAAGATTTGAAATGTTCTTTTCCTTTTTTATTCCCCTAATATAGACATCCACACGTCCACGACCCAAATTTTGCCTACAGAATTTCTTTATATCCTCTTCTAAAAAATTTAAAAAATGTGGATTTTTAACTTGAACATCTAAGTATTTGTTGTTAACTGTTTTGACTTCTACTGAAATAGAATAATTATCTACTTCTCTTGTAGCTCTACCAAAACCTGTCATTGAATAAATCATACTTCCACCTCTGCTTTACAATCATTCTATAATACTTACCCGTCTAATTCAATAACTTATTACAATTTCGTAATATTTAAAACATTATATTTGACTTTGTTAAAAGCACATATCCACATATAATACCTGTGTTATAATCTTATTACGAATGAAATTAAGAATAAACATACCTTTAATGAAATTTTTAAGGAGGTAATTATGGGTTTTGACGGTGTTGTAACTAGAGCCATAGTAAAAGAATTAAATAAAAATTTAATTGGTGGTAAGGTTAATAAAATCAATCAACCAGAAAATAAGACAATAGTTTTACAAATATACAACAATAGAAAAAATTATAAATTATTATTGGATGCATCCAGTAATAAACCTCGAATGTTGCTTTCAAATATTGATAGACAAAATCCTTTGCAAGCACCAAATTTCTGTATGTTGCTTAGAAAACATCTTCAAGGTGGCATAGTCCATTCCATTGAACAACTGGGATTAGACCGTGTTGTAAATATCAATATATCTTCTTTAAATGAATTGGGAGATAGCATTATAAAGACCATTACAATTGAAGTAATGGGAAAGTATTCTAATATTATCCTAAGAGAAAAGTCAAATATTATCGACTCTATCACAAGGGTTAATGCGGATATCTCTAGGGTTAGACAAATTCTTCCAGGGTTAGATTATAAGTATTTGGAAGATGATAAGGTAGATATAACTAAAGAGTTTAAAAAGCCTTCAGAAATAATTGAGCTTAGCCAAAAGAATCTTAAGATGAGAAGATTTTTTTACATGAATTATACAGGATTTTCACCAGAGTTGGGCGAGGAAGTCTTATTTAGATCCAAGATAGATGGCGAAAAGAAATCATCAGATTTAAGTTCTGAAGATTTGAATAGGTTAGATAACTCCTTCTCCAACATATCATCAGATATTAATTTGTATAATTTTAATTCAGGCATCTATAGAACTGAAAACGGGGATATACTGGATTTTCATTGTATTAAATTAAATCATCTTATTAGTGATTTTATTGAAAAACCATCCACTTCTATGGCTGTAGAAGAATATTATAAAGAGACTTTTCTTTCTGATAAGGTTTCACAAAAGGTTTCTGTTTTAACAAAAAAGGTAAATAACTTATTAGATAAAAACCAAAAGAAATTAGTTAAGTTATTGGAAGAAAAGAAAACTTCAGAAAATAGAGAAAAATACAAAACCTATGGGGATATTTTATCTGCAAATATTCACAGTATTGACAGGGGAGCTAAAGAAATTGTTCTAGAAAATTTCTATGATCCCAATTTAAAGAAGATATCTATACCATTGGATATAAAAAAAAGTCCTTGGCAAAACGCCCAAATGTATTATAAGAAATATAGCAAACTGAAAACTTCGGCTACACTATTAAAAGTTCAAATACCTAAGATAGAAGAGGAAATAAGATATTTTAGCCAAGTTCTAGACACCTTAAAAAAAATCGAAACAGATTCAGAGGCGGAAGAAGTTAAGGACGAGTTGTCTAAACAGGGTTATATAAAGAAATCACGTAAAAAAACAAAAAAAGTGGTTTCCAAGAAGTCTACGCCACTACACTTTACCAATAGTAGAAACAAGCATTTTTATGTAGGGAAAAACAATTTTCAAAACGATTATATAACTCTAAAGTTGGCAAATAAAGAGGATATTTTCATCCATGTTAAAGATGTTCCCGGCTCCCATGTGATTCTTAGAAATGATAATATTTCACAAGAAGACATACTTGATGGTTGTTACTTAGCTGCTAAATATAGTTCTATATCTGAAGAAATTAATATTTCTGTGGATTACACTTATAAAAAGAATGTAAACAAACCTAAGGGAGCAAGACCTGGTATGGTATATTATGAAGAGTTCACAACTGTAGTAGTTAATCCAAAGGACTTTAACTACAGTACTCTAACCTTAATTAAATAAAATTTAAGAATCTAGTTCGAAGATAAAAACCTGAAATCCTAAGTTTTTAGATACTGTGGATTTCAGGTTTTTTAGTTAAATGTCAGTTACTTATGAACCGAATTTTTCCAAGTTTTTATTGTACTATGAAAAAACTTTGAAATTGTTACTTTCTTCTTAGAGCTTGTTGTATTCTTCTTTCAGAATCCCTTTTAGCAATACTTTGTCTTTTATCGTGGATTTTTTTACCTTTAGCTAATCCCAGCTGAATTTTAACAAGTCCATCCTTTAAATATATGGAAAGGGGTATTAGGGTATATCCTTTTTCCTTTGTCGCTCCAATCAGTCTATTAATTTCTCTTCTATGAAGAAGCAACTTCCTTGTTCTAACAGGATCCACATTGTGAATATTACCTTGTTCATAGGGACTAATATGCATTCCGTAAATATAAACTTCTCCATTTCTAATCTGGCAGAAGCTTTCCTTTATGGACACTTTTCTTTGTCGTAGGGATTTAACTTCAGTTCCCTTTAAGACAATTCCTGCCTCATATTCCTGTTCTATAAAATATTCATGCCTAGCTTTCTTGTTGCTGGCTAACAGCTTTGTATTCATTTCTTAAATCACCGTTCACAAACTTAAAATCTATCTGGCGCTTTATGCTACTTGCATCGATTACTTCAACTCTTACTTTTTGACCAAGACTATAAATCTTATTTCTACTATCTCCCACTACAATATAAGAATCTTCATTGAAAGTATAAAAATCATCAGTCATCTGTACAAAGGATACAAGTCCTTCAACACCGTTATCCAATCTTACAAATATACCAAATTTTGTTAAACCGGATACTATTCCATCAAATCTCTTGCCAATATTTTGTTCCATATATTCGGCCATCTTCATATTTTCCACTTCATTTTCTGCATCTTCAGCTCTTCTTTCAGTCATTGAGCAATGTTTGCTCACATTTTCAAGAAATCTCATATATTCATTAACATTATTAGTATTTCGTCTATTTCTCAAAAAATTCTTTAAAATTCTATGAATGAAGAGATCTGGATATCTTCTTATAGGAGAGGTAAAATGGGTGTAAAACATACTGGCTAATCCAAAGTGCATCTCTGGATAAGGAGAATACTCCGCCTTTGACATTGACCTAAGTAACATCATGGACACAAGTGGCTCCTCCGGTTTATCTTCCGCTTCCTTTAAAATGGATTGATAATCTTTAGGATGAATATCCTGCCCTTTGATAAAGTATCCAAACTTTTTTATCATTCTTTTTAGCTCTTCAACTTTTATGTCAGAAGGTTCCTCATGTATTCGGTATATAAATGGCTCCTCCATAAATCCAAAATGACTTCCTACAGTCTCGTTAGTTACAATCATAAACTCTTCTATGATTCTATTGGCTACCCTACGCTCTTCTTGAATAATATCTATTGCCCGTCCATCATGTCCAAGAATTACTTCAGGGTCAGTAAAGTTAAAATCAAGACTACCTCTTAACTGTCTTTTTTCCCTAAGAATTTCAAATAGTTCCGTCATAATAGACAGTTTATCATTTAGGATAGGATCTTCATAGATATCATTTTTGCCTTCGATAATGTCGGAGACATTACTATATATCAGCCTATAATCAGAACGTATCACCGATTCATAAAACTTGTAGTCTACAACCTTACCTCGTTTATTTATCTCCATTTTTATTGTTATGGCAAGTCTATTTACATCAGGGTTTAAACTACAGATACCGTTGGATAATTCCTTTGGAAGCATCGGAATAACCCTGTCTAAAAGATACACCGAATTACCACGTCTATAGGCCTCCTTATCCAAGGCTGAACCCTTGGTTACATAATGAGCCACATCTGCAATATGGACGTATAGGATGTAATTGTCATCTTTTCTATCTATTGAAATGGCATCATCGAAGTCCTTAGCAGTAGCTCCATCAATTGTAACTGTAAAAAGTTCTCTAAAATCCGTTCTTTCTTCGATTTCATGAGGAGAAACCTCATTTTCAATTTCCCTTGCCCTATTTAATACTTTATTTGAAAACTCAAATGGCAAATTGAATTCCATTGCCACCGAAGTTATATCTACTCCCTTTTCGTTGATATTTCCTATTATATTAGTAACAATGCCTTCAGGGTTCTTTCCCTTTGGTGCTTTATCTTTAACTTTAACAACGACTTTATCATTTGTCTTTGCACCGTTTCTGTCCCCTTTACTGATAAATAAATCAAATCCGTACCTAGTATCATCAGGAATTACAAATCCGAAGTTTTTACCGTGGACATAAGTTCCTATAATGGGCTTATTGTTTTTTTGAATAATCTTTAAGACTTCGCCCTCGGCCTTTTTATCTCCACGAGCTTTTTTAGTGACTCTTATAAGCACAATATCAAGATGTCCAGCTCCATTTAAATCACTTTTTGATATATATACATCATCTATTATTCCGTGTTCTTCAATAAAATAGGCAAAACCTGCTTTATTTCCTTGAAGAGTACCTTTAAATGCATTTTCAGAAGAAGGAAGTAAATATTTACCTTTACTGGTTTTTAAAACATGACCCTCTTTTTCCAATTCATTTAGGACCTTAACGAAGTCTCTTCTGTACTTTGGCTCAATATCAAAAATCATACAAAGCTCTTCAGAAGTAACTGGCGTATAGTCCTTAGATGAAATATAGTCTAATATCTTTTCTTTAATTTTCATAATGTCCTCCTGTAATACCATGATTACTATATACCTTATACCCATCTTAAAAATAACAGCCCTCAGGCTGTTATTTTCCCTTTATTGATATGGATAATTTTATCAGCAAGTATACTTGCCTCCTCATTATCATGTGTAATTAAGATAACAGGAATGTTTAAAGTTTTAATCAATTGCCTAAAATTTTTATACAAATCTCTCCTTAAATCTAAATCTAAGGCAGAGAAAGGTTCGTCCATCAAAAGAACTTTAGGTGTAGTTACTAAAGTTCTAGCCAGAGCAACTCTTTGCTTTTCCCCTCCTGAAATTTCAGAGGGGTATCTCTTAAGTAATTTTTCCAACTGTAACATTTTAATCAATTCTAAATATAAATCCTTATCCTTCATACCGAATTTTATATTATCCATTACATTATAATGAGGAAATAGGGCATAATTTTGAAACATATATCCGATATTTCTCTCTCTAGTTGGTAAATATATACATTTGTCTGTAGATTCCAAAATCAAATCGTCAATAGTTATTTCAGTACTATCTCCTTTTATAAGTCCCGAAATCAAGTTCAAAATAGTGGTCTTCCCACTTCCCGAAGGGCCTTGGATACCTAAAATTTCATTTCCTATTTCAAATTTTACCTCAAGCTGAAATAATTCTAGTTCTTTTTTTAAATCTACAAAAAACATCAATTTACCTTCTTCTTCTTTAGCCACTTGTTAAGCAATAAGATATTTATAAAACTAAATCCTATAACTATGCCCATCAACAGATTGGCCTTTGGCCTATTATTGCTTTCCACAGCATAGTATATTGCAAGTGGAATCGTCTCTGTCTTTCCAGGAATATTTCCAGCAATCATCAAAGTTGCTCCAAATTCTCCAATTGCTCTGGAAAAACTTAACACCACTCCACTTATTATACCAGGTAAAGCAAGAGGTAGAGTAATTTTAAAGAAAATTTCCCATTCATTCTTCCCCAAAGTCCTAGCAGCCTTTTCATAAATTGGGTCAATACTCATAAATGATGATTTAATACTTTGGTACATTAGAGGTAACGACACAACTACAGCTGCTACACAACCTGCAATCCAAGTGAAAATTATATTGATACCAAAGACATTGTTTAGCACACTGCCGATAGGACCTTTCCTTCCAAAAACTAGTAACAATAAATATCCTACTATGGTAGGAGGCAAAGTCATTGGCAATGTCAATAACACTTCAATGGCATCCTTAAAAACAAAATCATATTTTGTAAATATATGAGCCAATACAAGCCCTAAAATCAAAGTTACAGATGTGGATATTAGAGCTATCTTTAATGATAATAGTATTGGACTTAATATATCCGTATTAATCATTTACTAAAAAACCATACTTTTTAAGAATTTCCTTTGATTCATCCTCTTTTAAGAAATCTAAGAATTTTTGAGAAAGTTTCACAGCTTTACTAGATTTTACCACTCCTCCAGGATATACGATTGGATCATGTAAATCTTCGCCAACCTCTTCAGCTATTTTCACATTTTCATCTATGATAGCATCGGATTTGTATACGAATCCAGCCTCACATTCCCCTGAGGAAACATAGGCAAGAACAGCTCTAACATCCTTTGCAAATACTAGCTTGCCTTCAACTTTATCCCAAATATCTTTATTTTCTAAGGTTTGTTTTGCATATTGTCCAGCCGGTACAACATCCGGTTGTCCTATTGCTATTTTGTTAGAAATATCAACAAAATTTTCCATATTGATACTTTCTTTCATATCTTTATTTGTTATAAGTACAAGACCATTCTTTAAAACAGGAAATACCGTATCCTTAATAATTAAGTCCTGTTCTATTAGTTTATTCATCTTATCTTCACTGGCGGATACAAAAACGTCCAATCCCCCATCTTCCTCTACCTGTTTTTGTAATGTACCACTAGCCGCAAAGTTAAAATTTAATTTACAGTTTTCTTTTTCTTCAAAAATAGGTTTTATTTCATTGAACGCATCCGTTAAGCTTGCTGCCGCTCCTATAAGTAATTCATTATTTTCTACTTTAGAGGCTTCACTCGTATTGGTCTTTCCATCTTTGTTCTTGCATGAAACACTTAAAATAACCAACGACAAACATATCATGCTTAAAATAATTTTCTTAATACTTTTCATTCCCATCAACACCTTTATCACAGATTATATCTAAATAAATAGGGTGATCTCTATAATCCTTAAAATCCTCATCTTTCTTCAAAAAATCTATAAGTTCAGGATTAATTTTTATGGCTTTTCTCAAGTCCTCAAAGCTTCTCTTTTCGTCCCCTAATTTGATATAGATACAAGCTCTATTATACAATAATTTATAATTGTTTTCAACTTTATTAATTCCTTTGGTTAAAATATTAAGACTCTCAATTAATCTTTTTTCTCCAATGTATAAAGCTGATAAATTTAGATATATGTCTTGGTGTTTTTCGTTTAATTTTAAAGCTTTAAAGTAGTATTTTTCGGCTTCTTTGAGTTTATTTAACCTCTCAAACGCAATTCCTAAATTAAAGGTAGACCGGAAATATTCGGGATTTATGTCTACAGATTTTTTAAAATAATAAAGTGCTTTCTTGTAGTCACCTTCTGTTTCGTAAATGCTTCCTAAATTGTTAAGGGCCATGAAATCTTTTGGAAACTTCTCTATGGTTTTTTTATAATAAATTTTCGCCTTTTCTACAAAACCATTTCTATCATATAGATCTGATAGGAAGAAAAACCCTTCTCTAAAATTCCCATCAATACTAATAGATTTCCTGTAATATTTTTCTGCAAGCTTAAATTCATTCAAGAAATCATACATAACTCCAATTCCGTAATAAGCTTGAACAATATCACCATACTGACGAATTATTAAATTATAGGTCTTAATAGCGAAGTAGTATTGCTTTAATTCAAAATATATTTGGGCTGCATCCAAATATATTTCTATATATTTTTCCTCTGTGTTTTCAAATTTCAAGGCCCTATTTAGAAATTCTATAGCTTTTTTGTAATCCCCTTCTAGATAAAAGTTTTTAGCTAAATTTAAATAGTTATTACTTCGTCTGTATCTGTCCATCTCACAAATAACTAAAAGTTAGTACGTCCGATATATTTGTAATCTGTTTGAATTTCTGGCGCATCATCAAGATGCCAAGTAGCCTTTATATTGGATATCTCTGCCATTTTTACATAGTAATACATTACAATTCCAGAATCTGTAAGGTTGGCATCTCCATGGAAATCTTCAATATAAAGATATATATGTTCTCCCTTTATTAAAAATCTCCAAGGTTGTTTATTATAAGCAGAAGGAGCGTTCTTTATATAGTAAAAAATCTCATCAAGACCATAACTATATAACTGCTCTACCGTTGCAGGTGTGTCAAAGTCATTGAAAAATACAAAGTCTTCAATTCCCAATCTGCTGGAATAAGTATCTAGTTCAAAAGCAGGTTTGCCTGCCGGATATCCAAATGCTAAAATAAAATCTATTTCATCATTAGTTCCAAAAGTCTTGGATTTAATTTCTTTATCCATGGAGAAAAGCGTTATCCAACATGAACCTAGGTCTAATTTTGCCAATTCTCCTACAATTTCTTCTAGATAATATGCACCGTAAATTAAGGTCTCTTTGTCCTTAGATTTATAATTCATTGAGATATAGTTAGGCGACTTGATCATTACTCCAGCATATCCGCCTATTCCATCCAATGCTTCGAATATAGAACTGCCATATAGTTTAAATTCCACGTTATAAACTTTAGCCTTTTCATTTACCTTATCCAAAAGTTGTCTAACCTTTAATAGAGTAGAGTTAGATAATTCCCTGTCTTCATAAGTCCTGCAGGATTTTCTTTTTTCTAAAAATTCTTTTAATTCCATAATTCCTCCATAAAAATTTATAGTATCTGTTATAATCAACTATGGTGATTATATGCAAATATCAAAACAACAAGAAATTGCCATAAAGCACAACGAAGGTCCTGCTTTGGTCTTAGCAGTTCCCGGTTCTGGCAAAACCACAGTTTTATTAAACAGAATCATTTACTTAAATAATACCTGTAATGTTAAGGATAATCAAATATTAAACTTAACTTTTTCTAAAACTCAAGCTGTGGATATGAAAAATAGATTCAAAAATATGGGTTGTGATATAAATCCAATTTTTTCAACTATTCACGCCTTCTGCTATAGCATAATTAGAATGTTTGCCAAGGAATATAAATTAAATTTCCGCCTAGTTGAAGGCAGTAATGAATTTAATAAATATTCCATTCTGAATAGGCTTTCTGCTCAAAATCACAATAGATACCTTACAAAGGAAGACCTAGACATGTTTTTTACTAACTATTCCTTCACTAAGAATAATATGTTGGATTATTCCCATCAAAAAAATAATTTCTTCACATCCTTAGCGAAAGAATATGACGAATATAAAAAAATACATCACCTAATAGACTTTGATGATATGCTTACCTTCGCATATCAGATATTGTTAAAAGATGAAAAAATCTTTAAGCTAGTAAAGCGCTCTTACAAATATATCCAACTTGACGAAGGACAGGATGCATCATTAATACAGTTTAAAATTTTGGAAGAAATCTCCAAGCCTACAGACAATTTATTTATTGTGGCTGACGACGATCAATCCATATATGCCTTTCGAGGAGCAAATCCCAACTATCTACTTCAGATACCTAATATATACCCACAACTAAAGCTTATGTATCTAAATATAAATTTTAGGTCCTCTAAAGATATTGTAAGATTATCGGATTTTTTAATTCAAAAAAACAAAAATAGATATGAGAAGAAAGTTAAATCCAATAGTGACCAAACACTACCTATTACACTTGCAAAAGTAAAGAATTTAAAAGTTCAAAACAAATATATAATTAATTATTTAGACGAAATCAAGGAAGAAGAAACGCTGGGAATTCTATTCAGAAATAATATAAATGCAATTCCTATTATAAACTGCTTAAATAATCATAAAATTCCATATACCAAAAGATTGAATTTTAAAGCAGAAATTCTATTTTCCATAGTAAGAGATTTATCTGATATCATACAATTATCTAGGGAAAATTGCAATATGGAAATCTTCAAGAGAATATACTACAAACTAAATCTCTATATTACTAAAAATTATGTAAATAGCATGATTCCCGATACATCTCAAGGTATTATTAAAACAATACTATTGGATTCTACAATCCCAACATATCAAAGGGAATTACTTGTTGAGTTTAGCAATTCATTAAACCGGCTAAATAAATGTAATTTAGAAGGACAACTTACTGAAATTTTTTTAAACACTGGTTACATTGAATACTTAAAAAGGCATTTTGAAAATATCTCTTTGGATTTAATTCAAGAAATATTAATCAATTTAGCTAAGGATATGGAGGACATTTCAGATATAATAAACTTTTTAAAAAATCTGGGCAAAAAGGATTTATTAAATATTTCTAAACCTTCAAATATATTTATATCCACTGTACATCAATCAAAGGGTTTAGAATATGATCATGTGATAATTACGGATTTAGTAGATGGAGAATTTCCAATATATAACGAGGAAAATACCAATATGGAAGAAGAACGTAGACTATTTTATGTAGCAGTAACAAGAGCTAAAAAACATCTAACCCTATTGATTCCAAAGGCTAGGATGAGTAGAAAAATACAGCCTTCTGTGTTCATAGATGAAATTAAAAATACTCGATAACAATTAAATAAAACTCAAAACTGTTTGGTAAATTTTAAAAAGACCCTATAAATCCGATGAGATTTAGGGGTCTTTTTCTTAATTAGGGCCTTATCCAATATATTTTTAATTTCAATTTCATTAAATTTATCTTTTCTTTTTCTTTACAAAGAATATATCTAAAAACCAGGCCGTACATAGGGAAATTACCCCACATGCTAAAGATAATACGAAATATTCAAGCATGGACAGCGCAACAGGATCCGTTAGATTTGTAATTGCTATTATAAAAGTTACCATGGCAGCTGCTAATAGCAGTAATCCAAACAGGTACTTAACTATTCCCTCTTTTTTAATGAAAAAGAATACGATAAATACTATTATCATTGAAAACACACAGAACATGGGAACTTTTATTACCTTATCCATATTCTCATTTATCATTTCTACTATCGTTCTCATAATTACTCCTTTGGTTAACCTAAAATAATTATAACATAGATGTAAGCTAATGTAATTTTATTTAATTTATGCTAAAATGACTTATATATGCACCAGTAGCTCAATGGATAGAGCAACGGTCTTCGGAACCGTGTGTTGGGGGTTCGACTCCTCTCTGGTGCACCATATCATATTAATTTCTTTTATCAAAGATATTGTCTACTTCTTCTTTTGAAAAAACGTACTTTTCATTGCAGTAACTGCACTTTATCTCGATCTGTCCCTCTTCTTGAAGTATCTCGGATGTTTCTTTTTCTCCCAGTGACACAATCAATTTTTCTATTTTATCACGATTACAACTACATTTATACTGTCTATTGTCAATTCCTAAAAGCTTTGGCTTAAAATCACTAAAATACTTATTTATAACTTTTTCAGGATTATCATAATCCACAAAAAGGGAACTAATTGGTGGAAACTCTTTTAAAGACTCTTCCAATTTATTTAAATCTTCTTCTGAACAATTAGGTAATGCCTGAATAAACAATCCTCCTGCAGATTTAACTGAATAATCTACATCTACCAGTACTCCCAAACTTACAACTGTAGGGAGCTGATGTGAAGTATAGAAGTATTTTGCAAAATCTTCAGCAATCTCACCACTCACTAACTCAGTATGACCACTATAGGGTTCACCAAAACCAAAATCCCTTATGACTACAAGGTTTCCATTATGCCCTACAAAGCCTCCAACGTCCAGCTTAGGCTTATTTGGTACAGAAGGTATATCAATATGTGGGTTTTGGATAAAAGACCTAATATCCCCGTTTTTATTGATTTCAGAGATAAGAAGTCCCGCTGGTCCGTCTCCCTTAATCTTTAGTATTATCTTTTCCTTATCATTTTTTATTTCAGATCCCATTAATGCTGCCATTGTGGAAAGTCTTCCCAATGCGGCAGTTGCCGTGGTAGATGTATTATGAATTTTTCTCATTTCCTCAACTAGGTCAGTGGAGTTGATTATAAAAAAACTCAACGTCTCTTTTTCGTTTATATATCTATATAATTTAACCATGAAATTCCTTTCTTTTTGATTAATTTAATTATAAAATGCAAAAGCCCCTATTAAGGGGCTAAGTTTTACTTCTAAAAAAATTATATTATAATTTAACTACATTAGAAGCTTGCGGACCTTTAGTTCCTTCTACTACTTCGAATTCAACTTCTTGTCCTTCGTCTAAAGTTCTGAACTCACCATTATCTTCTAAAGCAGTGTAGTGAACAAACACATCTTCGCCTTCTTCTGTAGATATAAATCCAAATCCTTTAGTTGCATTAAACCATTTTACTTTGCCTTTTGCCATTTTGTTCCTCCAAAAATTAACCAATAAATAAATTACAGCATACTTTACTGTACCTTAGTAATATATCATATAGCCAATAATATAGCAAGAAATATCGGAGATAATTATTTTTGGCAAATTAGTAAAATTCTTTGGCTGGTGGATTTTACATCTTTTCCCGTATCAAAATCTACAATTTTAATAATATTATAACCAATCTCCTCTAATGTTTTACTTAATTCTTCTGGTGAATGATATTTCTGAATCTGTTCTTCAGTAATTCTAATATATCTATCTCTTTCCTTGATGAAAAAATCCAAAATCATTTCCACTTTTTGTTCTTTGTCATCATAATAATTTTGCCATGTATAAAAAATATTTTCGTATTCATAGATATAGCTATTATTTCCTAAAACCCTCTCTATCTTGTCCAATGAGTTGATGTCAAAGGTAAAGTAACCTCCAGGTTTAAGTGAATTATAAACCCTCTTAAAGCTTTCGTTTAGCATTTTTATATCCAAAATATAATTCATGGTATCCAGTGTTGAAAAGGCTAGGTCAAAATAATTATCCATCTCTAATTCTTCTATGCCAATATTGAGATATCTTAAATTTTTAAACTCATTCAGTTTACTAGATGCAACTTCCAACATTTCAACGCTTGGATCTAGCCCATAGTATTCCTTAGAAGAATCTATGAAATACTTAGTCATATTACCTGTTCCCATACCTATTTCAAGGATTCTTAGACCAGTTTTATAGCTTATATTGCTTTTAATGATATCGCTATATTTTTTATAGTCGATATCAAAGACTAATTTATCATATATCCTTGCAAATTCCTGATACATATAAACTAATCTTCCCAGCTAAAGATATACGGGATATTTCTATAGTGTTTTCCATAGTTTAAGCCATATCCTACTATAAATAGATCATCTATCTCAAAACCTCTAAATTCCGGCTTAATATCCACCTGTCTCCTACTAGGTTTATCCAAGAGAACACATACATTAAGACTTTTAGGATCTCTCTTACCGAATAGGTTTTTAAGTGTATTTAAGGTGTGTCCAGAATCCATTATATCATCCACAATAAGAACATTTTTACCTTTGATATCTTCCCTTAAATCGCTAAGTATTTTAACATCGCCACTGCTATATTCCCTTGACTCGTAAGAAGATGTTATTGCAAAGTCAACAACTACCGGAACTTTTATCTCTCTTATCAAATCCGCGGCAAATACAAAGCCACCTCGTAGAATAGGGATTACAATCACTTCTTCTCCACTGTAGAATTCTGTTATCTCTTTTCCAAGTTCTTCCACCCTTTTTTGAATATCTTCACGATTAAATAATACAGTTTCTTTTTTATTTTCCATATCACTCATCCTTTAAATATTTTTTAAATTCACCTATTAGATATAGGGATCCCGCTATTAAAACCGTTTCTTTTTCTGACAGGTCAGATAATAAATAATTTGATGCATCTTTAACGGATTTTTTTATTAGTATCTTATCATTGAAACCCAATAATTTTTTTTCTAAAACTTCTGGTTCTATAGCCCTTTCATAATCTATCTTTGTGAGTATAATACACTTAGCTTTTTTTGCTAGAATATCTAATCCTTCGACAATACTCTTATCCTTCATTGAACCCAAAACCAGGTAATAGTCATCAATTCCTAAGGTTTCAACATTTTTTGAAAGTGCTGATATTCCTTCAGCATTGTGGGCCCCATCTAAAATAATCAATGGATTACTGTGGATAATCTCCATTCTGCCTTCAAATTTAAAATTTAATATCGATTTTTTTACATTTGATAAATCGATCTTATCCAGTATTTTTTCCAATGCCAATAGAGCCAAAGAAATATTTTTTATCTGATAAATGCCAATAACCTTTGTCTTAAATTCAATACCCTTGTAGAAAAAAATCGAACCGCCAATATCTACATTTCTTATATTATAATCTCTATCAAACAAAAACTCCAGTTCAGCAGTTTTATTATTAGCCTCTTCAAGGATAACTCTATCCACATCCTCCTGGTGTTTAAAGGAAACAACTTTTCCATTTTCCTTAATAATACCAGCTTTATGATATGCAATTTCAGGAAGAGATTTTCCTAAAAGTTGTTGGTGATCGTAGTCAACTGTGGTAATTATGCTAAGTAGATTTGACCTAAATAGATTAGTTATATCAAATCTACCACCAATTCCAGTTTCAATTATATAAAAATCCAGATTTTCCCCACTAAACACCTTTAATGTCAAGAGAAAGGACATTTCAAAATAAGTTAGTGTTTTCAAACTTTCAATTGAAACCTCTGACAAAATCTCTTCTACATTGTCTATAAGAATTTTTTGAGAAATTGGTTGTAAATTTATTTTTATCCTTTCCTCGTATTTTTCTAAATGGGGAGAGGAAAAATGCCCCACTTTATAACCCTGATCCTTTAAAAGGCTTGAAAGAAATGTTCCAACAGATCCCTTGCCATTGGTTCCTGCAATTTGAATAATTTTATTTTCGTCTATGTTAATATCTAACATTTTAAGGACTCTTTCAAAGTTGGAAGAGTCCTCATTATGTCCATAGTTAACACTTTCGATTAAATCTATGACTTCATTATAGTTCATTTACTTTTTCTCTTATCTTTTCTACTGAAGCGTCCACTTCATCCTTCATAGAAATATATTTACTTAACTTATCTCTTTCTTCTTGAACGACTTTTTCTGGTGCTTTTTCAGTAAAATTCTTATTGTTCAATTTACCTTCAGCTCTTTTAATTTCAGAGATTAATCTTTCTTGTTCCTTGGTTAATCTTTCTAATTCTTTATTGTAGTCGATCAAATCACTTAGAGGAATATATCCCTTAAATCCATTTTGTACAATTGAAATACTGTCTTCTTCGTCCAATCCACTATCGCCAAAATGAACTTCAGAAACAGAAGCAACAGTTTTGAAATGGTGTGAAATATTTTCTAATTTTTCCTTAACACCACTATTGTCTGTAACCAAGAATAAGTCAGCCCTTTTACTTGGTGCAATATCCAGTTCTGCCCTTGCATTTCTGATAGTCTTTGTAGCTTCAATCAAGATTTCAATCTCATCTACTGAATCCTTACAAATCAAAGACTCTTCATATAGTGGCCAGTTTTCATTAATCAGCATATCCTTTTTAGTTGGCATTATTGAATATATTTCCTCTGTAATATAAGGCATAAATGGATGTAATAGTTTCAATACTCCATCTAATACATATATCAGTGTAGATTGGGCAGCTATTTCAGATTTTTCATCCTCAACGTTATAAAGTCTTGGTTTTACTAACTCTATATACCAATCACAAAATTCATTCCATATAAAATCATAAATTTTATCCGCAGCCAGTCCTATTTCATATTTATCTATATTTTGATCTACATTCTTGATAAGAGAGTTGAATTTTGAAATTATCCACTTATCTTCAACTTGTAAGTCTATATCAGAAATCTTTTTAATCTTATCTTCCTTTAAATTCATAAAGATAAACCTTGTAGCATTCCAAAGTTTGTTTGCAAAATTTCTATTTGCTTCGACTCTCTCCATGTAAAATCTCATATCATTTCCAGGAGAGTTTCCAGTTACCAATGTAAATCTAAGGGCGTCAGCTCCAAAGTTGTCTATTACTTCAAGAGGATCTATTCCGTTATTAAGGGACTTGGACATCTTTCTTCCTTGTGAATCTCTAATTAAACCTGTGAAATAAACGTCTTTAAAAGGTAATTTTCCTAAATTATACAATGATGAAAACACCATTCTGATTACCCAGAAGAAGATAATATCATATCCGGTAACTAGGACATCAGTTGGGAAAAAGTACTCTAAATCATCGGTTTTTTCTGGCCAACCCAATGTAGAAAAAGGCCATAATGCTGAAGAAAACCAGGTATCTAATGTATCCGGATCCTGTCTTACATTTGTGCTGCCACAAGAACATTTTTCAACTTTTGTCTTAGAAACTATTATCTCTCCACAGTCATCACAATAGTACACAGGAATTCTATGTCCCCACCATAATTGTCTAGAGATACACCAATCCCTAGTATTTGTTAACCAATTTTCATAGGTTTTCCCAAGTCTATTAGGAATAAGATTTAATTCTCCAGATTCATAGGCTTCTAATGCATCCTTTGCAAATTGCTCCATTTTAACAAACCATTGTTTAGAAACCACTGGCTCAATAATAGTTCCACATCTTTCACAGTGGCCTACGGCATGGTTATGGTCTTCTATTTTTTCCATTAAACCTGCCTCTTCCAAATCTTCTACAATGGCTTTTCTTGCTTCCATACGCTCCATTTTAGAATATTTTCCATACCCATCAACAATATGACCCTTTGAATCAATTACGATACATTGTCCTAGATTATGCCTTTCCCCAATTTCAAAATCATTTGGGTCATGGGATGGTGTTATTTTTACCATACCAGTACCAAATTCCATTTCAACATATTCATCTGCAATGATAGGTATTTCTCTTTCAACCAACGGTAGTATTAACTTTTCTCCAATTAGATCCTTGTACCTTTCATCATCAGGATTTACTGCAACAGCTAAATCTCCTAACATGGTTTCAGGTCTTGTAGTTGCAATTACAATATAACCTTGCCTATCTTTGAAAGGATATTTAATATGCCAAAGCTTTCCATTTTCATCAATATGTTCAACTTCTGCATCGGATATAGCTGTACCACATGAAACGCACCAATTTACGATTCTATCTCCTCTATATATAAGTCCCTCATTGTACATCTTGATAAAGACTTCTAGTACTGCATCTGATAAATTGTCGTCTAGAGTAAAAGCTTCCCTGGACCAATCACAAGAAACCCCTAATTTTTCCAGTTGCTTCTTTATATTTCCACCATATAGATGAGTCCAGTCCCAGGCTTCCTCAAGAAACTTTTCTCTACCCAAATCCTTCTTGGACTTTCCTTCGGATTCAATTTTCTGAACTACCTTCATTTCTGTAGAAATACTAGCATGGTCAGTACCCGGAATCCAAAGCGCACTATAGCCTTGCATTCTCTTTCTTCTAATCAAGATGTCTTGCAATGTATTATTCAAAGCATGGCCTAAATGAAGAACCCCTGTAACATTTGGAGGGGGCATTACAATAGTAAATGGTTTTTTAGACTTATCAACTTCAGCTCTAAAATATCCATTATCTTTCCAAGTTTTGTAGATTCTATCTTCAAAAGATTTAGGATCATAGTTTTTTTCTAAATTTTTCATTTTAATCTCCTCAATATAATTTTTTAAGTGTTTATTCAACTTTTCTTATCATTAAGCATTCAAAATTAACTATAAAAAAACCCCTCATCCGTTTAGGACGAAGGGCTCCGTGTTACCACCTAATTTTCATTAATAAATGACACTCTAACGATTATAATGTAATCAACCTTACTCAAAAGCAACCTTCAACTAAAGCAAGTAGAAGATTTCACCAACCTCTTCCTCTCTGAAAAATAACTTTAATCTACTCCTCTTTATCACCGTAAATATCAAATTTATAGAAATATTATCATATTTTCATGAAAATATCAAATCATAAATGGATTATATTTTTTCTCTGACCCGATTGTAGATTCAGAATTGTGTCCTGGATATACCACTATGGAGTCATCTAAACTCTTTAATTTCTCCAAAGATTTTTTCAAAGCTTCCGAATCACTAGTAGGTAAATCAGATCTTCCAACAGAATTTCTAAATAGAGTATCTCCTGTAAAAAGGTAATTTCCTATTTTTATACATTGACTACCAATGGTATGACCAGGTGTATATATAAAGTTTATTTCTTCCCCTTGAAAGTCAAGGACCGTATCTTCATTTACATAAAAATCTGCTTTTAAACTTATATTTCCATACATGGAAGAACTTAAGTTCAAATCCGGATCTAACAATAGCTCTTTTTCCTTTTCATGGGCATAGATGGGAATATTAAATTTTTCTCTAAGACCCTCACAAGCTGCAATATGATCACCATGGCCATGTGTAAGAAGTATCTTTTCAACCTTAAGATCTCTATTAACTATTAAATCCGTTAACGCTTCCAATTCATAACCAGGATCTATGATTATACAATTTTTTCCCTTTAATAATACATAGATATTTTCGATTAACCTTCTAGTTTCAAGTTTTATAATTTCCATAATTGCTCCTAATATATTTTAGTACTGTCCAATTGAATGGTCACAGGACCATCGTTAATCAACTCAACTTTCATGTCGGCAGCAAACTTTCCCGTCTCTACTTTCAATCCAGTTTTTTCCTTTAAACCTTTAATAAATGCCTGATAGTAGTCATCTGCCTTTTCATGCTTCGCCGACTGGGTAAAACTTGGTCTATTACCCTTTCTAACATCACCGTAGAGTGTAAATTGAGATACTACCAAAAACTCTCCTCCCACATCTTCAATAGAAAGGTTCATCTTATTATCTTCATCTTCAAAAATCCTTAACTTGGATACCTTTTTTAATATATAGTCCAAATCATCTTTTCCGTCTTCTTCATGAACGGCTAGAAAGATTAATAGTCCCTTATCTATTTTGCCTATTACATGATTTTCAACCGTAACAGAAGCTTTTATTACCTTTTGTACAATTGCACGCATTAAACCTTCACCCTATAAACATCTAAAGTTCCCTTTATATTTCTCAAAGCTTGTAAAATATTATTGACCTGCTGTGTATGATTTACTTCTACAATTATATTGATAGTATAGGTTTTATCCTTATTTTTTATCACATTCATACCCTTTGTATCTGTACCGAGTTCAGAAATCTTTGAAGTAAGATTTGCTAAATAACCAAACCTATCAAAGGCAATTATCTGTATCTCTACGTTGTAGGTAGAGTCGTCTTCAGCATCCCAGCTAACCTCTATCAACCTATTAGGATCGTCAACATTTATTATATTAGAACAGTCTTTCCTATGAACAGACACTCCACGCCCCCTTGTTATATAACCGATGATTTCATCGCCAGGTACTGGATTACAACATTTTGCTATCTTAATCTGTATATTGTCTACTCCCTTTAGAATAATTCCATGTTCAGAACTTGCTGGGACTTGTCGAAGTTCCACTTCTGGTGGTTCTTCTATATCCTCGTCGGTCTTATAATAATCCCTATGAAGATCCTTTAGCTTAGGCATGATTTGAGTTAGAGGTGTAGTTCCAAAACCTATAGATGCATACATGTCATCAAGGTTATTAAAGGACATCCTCTCCATAATATTTTCAAGCCATTCGTCTTTTAATATTTCATTAAAGGTATATCCCTGTTTCCTAACCTCTTTTTCAAGCATATCTCGACCCTTAATGATATTGCTGTCCCTCTCCTTCTTTTTAAAATACTGTTTGATTTTTTGTCTTGCTTGAGAAGTCTTTACAATCTTTAGCCAGTCCATGCTCGGGCCAGGAGAAGAAGCTGAGGTTAGTATCTCCACGATATTTCCTGTTTTAAGTTTATAGGTTAAAGGTACTATTCTACCATCAACCTTTGCCCCAACACATTTATTACCTACAGCGGAGTGAACTCTATAAGCAAAATCTATAGGAGTAGAACCTTCTCTCAGTTCTATTACATCCCCTTTAGGTGAGAATACAAAAACTTCGTCCGATGTGAAATTTTCCTTAAAAGAATTGATAAATTCCCTGGAATCTGACATGTCCTTTTGCCATTCCATAAGTTCCCTTATCCAAACCAGTTTTTCATCTAAACTGGATTTCTTGCCAGTAGTTCCCTCTTTGTATTTCCAGTGGGCAGCAATACCATACTCGGCAGTCCTATGCATTTCAAAAGTCCTTATCTGAACTTCAAAAATTTCACCCTGAGGTCCAATTACAGTTGTGTGGAGAGTTTGATATAGATTTGGTTTAGGCATAGCGATATAGTCCTTAAATCTACCAGGTATAGGTTTCCATAGACTGTGAACCGCTCCAAGTACACCATAACAATTCTTTACACTATCTGTTATTACCCTTACAGCAGAAAGGTCAAATATCTCTTCAAAAGCTTTTCCTTGATGATACATCTTACGATAAATGCTGTAAATACTCTTTGGTCTACCACTTATTTCGCCCTTGATACCAAGTTCTTCCATAGCAAGATTTAAAATGGTTATTATATCTTGAATAAAAGACTCTCGTTCTCTTCTCTTTAGCTTAACCTTTTCTACCAAATCATAATAAATCTTAGGCTCCAAATATCTTAAACTTAGATCTTCAAGCTCCCATTTAATTGTGCTAATACCCAATCTATGGGCAAGGGGTGCATAAATTTCTAAGGTTTCCGTAGCCTTTTCAACTTGTTTTGTTCTTTCCATATATTCTAAGGTTCTCATATTATGAAGTCTATCAGCCAATTTAACTATGATAACTCTAATATCCTTTGACATGGCCAAAACCATTTTTCTTAAATTTTCCGCCTGGTTTTCATGTTTAGATTTATAATTGATCTTTTTAAGTTTTGTAACTCCATCAACTAATAAAGTTATCTCGTCTCCAAATATCTCCTTAAAATCATCATATGAAATATCCGTGTCTTCTAATACATCATGTAAAAGACCTGCTACTATGGTTTCGTCATCCATACTCAAGTCAGCAAGGATATTTGCTACAGCAACTGGATGTATAAAATATGGTTCTCCAGAACTTCTAAACTGACCTTCATGAAGCTTTTCTGCAAGATTATAGGCCCTTGTAATCAATTCCTTATCTAGGTCAGGATTATATGATTCAATTTTGTCCAATAATTTACCAAGCATTTTATACACCTCCTACTTATATAAAATTAATAACTTCATACTACCATATTTTAGAGTAATCTACAATCTAACGTATATCTTTAACTATTACTTGTAATGTTTTTGTTCCCTTGTACTCATTGATATTTGGATAATACAAAATATCAATTTCCGGACAGTCCATGTCGTGTTTTTTCCTTGCAACTATATTGTCGTATATGGCTTTAATCTCCTGTGAACTTGAAAAAGTTATTCCCTTTACCTTTCTACCTCTAACAGATAAATCAAGGCGTAAAGCGTTAGAATTTTTACCGATAATTCGTAAATCTTCGACCAAAACCCTTCTATCACCAAAAAGAGGTGTTGGATTTCCCTTGCCATAGGGTTCCAATTTCTCTAACTCTTCTACCACTTCAAAGTTCAATCGGTCAATAAATAATTGACTATCCAGATATTTTTTTTCAATTAAATCTTCTTTTGTCAAAGTAGAGGACTCTAATAAACTGGAATAAAATAGTTCAAAATTTTCTTCATATATAGAAAGTCCCGCAGCCATGGGATGTCCACCAAAGGACTTTAATAAGTTTTTATAGGGTAAAATATTCTCATACATGTTATATTCTTCAATGCTTCTACCAGAACCCTTCAAAACTCCCTCTTCACTAGAAGACGTAAAGACTATAGTGGGTCTATTGTATTTTTCTTTTACTCTACCTGCTATTATCCCAGCCAAAGACTCATGAATAGACTTTTCACATACTACAATTATATCATTCTCAAAAGTCTTTTCCTTCTCTATCCTTTTTAAAACTGCCTCTAGTCCATCTTCTGTCAAGGACTTACGCTCTTCGTTCAATGAAACTAATTTTTTTGCAATCTCATCGATTTTTTCAATATTCTCCTCTAGGAATAACTCTATGCCCCAGACGGCAGTATCCAGTCTGCCCGCCGCGTTGATACATGGACCTAAAACAAATCCCAAAGCATAGGTATTAATCTTATCCTGTTTAAGCCCCGCCTCTCTAATAAGGGCCTGCAATCCATAATTACTAGAATGGTGTATTTTATTTAACCCTTCCTTTACAAAAAACCTATTTTCATCTACCAAGTCCACAATGTCCGCCACGGTTCCCATTGCAACGTATTCTAGTAGATCCATGAGATAATCCATATCCCCATCGTATTTTAAGTAAAAGGCATACATCAATTTAAAAGCAACACCTGCTCCACATAGATATTTAAAGGGATATGAACAGTCCTCCCTATTTGGATTTAGCACTGCATCTGCGCTGGGTAAAATATCATTTCCCTTATCGTTTTTTCGAACTTGATGATGATCTGTGACAATTATTTTCATTCCCAGGTCCTTTGCCAATTTTACCGGTTCCAAAGAACTTATTCCATTGTCGCAGGTTATTATCAAATCCACATTATCAGCCTTTGCTTCTTCCACAATCCTCTTAGATATACCATACCCATCTTCCACTCTATGGGGTATTGCATAGGAGATATTTTCAGTAAATAGCAACAATCCATCCATCAAAGTCATCGTCGCAGAATTTCCATCCTGGTCATAATCTCCTACAATCCTTATATGGCTATTGTTGTCAATTCCTTCTTTAATCAACTCCACAGCTCTATCCATATCCTTCATTAAAAAGGGATCGTGCATGGAGTTTTTTTGATTCGGGTTCAAAAATCCAGGAATTTCTTCATAACTTATGTCCCTATTTGCAATAATCTTTGCCAATATTTCATTTATCTTAAACTCTTGGGCAATCTTTCTATATTCCTTATTTGCCGCTTTTATCAACCATTTACTCATAAATCACCAAAAAAAGATAAAATATTTGAATTACAAATATCTTATCTTTCCCTTCATTTCTATTCTTCTTCTTTACTATCGGATTTGTCTTCCTTAGTTTCCTTTACAACTTCAGAACTATCATCTCTTATAACAGTTCCTACAGCAGACTTAACAAATTCTAATTTCGTCTTAGCATTTGATGACTCTATTACAACAAAGTCATCTCCAAGCTTTAAAATAGTTCCCTTGATTCCTCCAATAGTGATTATTCTGTCTCCAACTTTAAGATTATCTCTCATCTTACGTACTTCTTTTTCTCTTTTTTGAGTAGGTCTAATCATGAAAAAGTACATAGCTGCAAAGATGATTATCATAAATCCCAATGAACTACCTAATTGTTGTGGCATCTTTTCCTCCTTTACTTATGGTAATCATAACCATATTTTTCATAAAATTCATCCTTAAATTCTAGAAAATTATCTTCTAAAATAGAATTTCTAATTCTTTCCATCATATTTATTAAAAATGATAAATTGTGAATTGTCAACAGCCTTGCCCCTAATATCTCGTCCACATTCATCAAATGCCTTATATAGGCCCTAGAATAATTTTTACAAGTATAGCAATCACATTCTGGATCAAGGCTTGAAAAATCATTTTTATAAGTAGCATTTTTAATTACAAGTCTACCCCTTGAGGTTATGGCAGTACCATTTCTTGCAATCCTGGTAGGAAGCACACAGTCAGCCATATCGACCCCTGCCTCAACAGCTTCAAATAAATAGTCAGGGCTTCCAACGCCCATTAGGTATCTAGGCTTGTTTTCAGGCATAAAGGGTGTCGTGAAATTTAACATCTCTATCATCAAATCTCGAGGTTCACCTACGGATAATCCGCCTATAGAATACCCTGGTAAATCGAGCTTTGCAGACTCTAATGCAGAAAATTTCCTTAAATCTTTATACATTCCACCTTGTACAATTCCAAAAAGTGATTGTTTTTCAGTGTTTTTATGATATTCTTTACATCGTTCAAGCCATCTTAGGGTTCTCTCGGTGGATTGTTTAATGTATTCGTAACTAGAAGGGTATGGCGCACATTCATCAAAGGCCATCATTATATCGGATCCTATGTCATTTTGTATCTCCATTGACTTCTCAGGAGATATAAAATGTTTAGAACCATCTATATGGGATCTAAACTCCACACCTTCTTCACTGATCTTTCTGATTTTATTTAAGCTAAAAACTTGAAATCCACCACTGTCTGTAAGTATTGGTCTATCCCAATTCATAAATTTGTGAAGACCTCCAGCATTTCTCATAATCTCTTGACCAGGTCTTAGATAAAGATGATAGGTATTTCCCAAAATAATTTGAGCTCCAATATCCTTTAACTCCTCAGGAGTCATTGTCTTAACCGTAGCTTTTGTTCCCACAGGCATAAAGACAGGTGTTTTTATATCCCCATGGGGAGTATGAAGTATACCCGCTCTAGCTTTCGTTTGAGATGATTTTTTTACAATTTCATATTTTATCATTTTAATCCCTCATAATAAACATAGCATCTCCAAAGGAGAAAAATCTATATCTTTCTTCTTGTGCAATTTCGTATGCTTTCATAATATTTTCCTTGCTGGAAAATGCAGATACTAACATTAATAGTGTAGATTTAGGTAGGTGAAAATTCGTTATTAAACTATCTACTACCCTATACTCAAACCCTGGATAAATGAATATGTCCGTCCATCCACTGTCTTCTCTAATATCTCCATATTTTTTAGCCACTGTCTCCAAGGTTCTAATACATGTAGTACCTACTGCAACGATATTGTTTCCTCTCTTCTTAGCATCATTTATCAGTCCCGCGGTCTCTTTTGGTAGAACATACATTTCTGAGTGCATTTTATGATCATCCACATTATCGACTTTAACAGGTCGAAAGGTTCCTAAACCAACATGTAAGGTTACAAAGGCAACAATTACTCCCTCTAGCCTTATTTTCTCAAGCAATTCTTTTGTAAAGTGAAGTCCCGCAGTAGGAGCAGCAGCAGAACCCTCATGTTTAGAATATACAGTTTGATACCTTTCTTTGTCTTCTAACTTTTCTGTAATATATGGTGGAAGAGGCATATTTCCTAACTTATCCAAAATCTCCTCAAAAATTCCTTCATAATAGAATTTTATAAATCTATTTCCTTCTTCGGAAATATTTACAACCTCTCCTTTTAATAGGCCATTACCAAATTCAACCTTCGAATTTAGTTTCATCTTCTTACCAGGTTTTACCAAACATTCCCATATATCATCTTCCATCCTCTTTACCAAAAGGACCTCTATCTTTTCATCTTTACCAGGCCTATTACCAAAGAGTCTTGCAGGAATCACTCTCGTGTTATTTAAAACGAGGACATCTCCCTCATTTAAATAGTCTACAATATCAAAAAATCTTTTATGTTCGATTTTTCCACTATTTCTACCCATTACAAGCAATCTAGATTCATCCCTGTTTTTTAATGGATGCTGTGCAATTAAAGTTTCATCTAGATTAAAATCAAAATCATCTGTTCTCAATAAACCACCTATTCCCTATATTCTATACCAAAGTGTTCAAAGGCCCTCTTAGTCACAACCCTTCCCCTACTAGTTCTGTTTAAAAATCCTATTTGGAGTAAATAGGGTTCGTATACATCCTCAATTGTGATACTCTCTTCGCCGGTAGAAGCAGCTATTGTATCAACTCCAACAGGACCACCATAAAAATTGTTAATTATTGTTAAAATTATCTTTTTATCCACACTATCCAAACCTAAAGAGTCTACTTCTAACATATTTAACCCCAATTTAGAAATCTCTTCAGTTATTTTACCATCATGGACTACTTGAGCATAGTCCCTAACCCTTTTCAATAATCTATTGGCAATTCTTGGCGTTCCCCTGCTTCTTCTCGCTATTTCCAAGGCGCCATTGTCATCTATCTCAACTTTTAATACCCCTGCAGATCTTTTAACTATTTTGGCTAAGTCGTTATTGGAATACAATTCCAAATTTAAAAGCACTCCAAATCTGTCCCTTAATGGGGAAGTCAATTGTCCAGATCTAGTCGTTGCACCAATTAAAGTAAAGTGTTCTAAGTCAATTCGCAAAGACCTTGCAGAAGGTCCTTTTCCTACAATTATATCCAGAGCATAGTCTTCCATCGCAGGATATAGCACTTCTTCCACAGAACGATTTATTCTATGTATCTCATCGATAAATAAGACATCATCCTTTTGTAGATTCGTTAAGATGGAGGCCAAGTCAGATGGTTTTTCAATTGCCGGACCACTCGTTATCCTTAAATTGACTCCCATTTCATTTGCTATAATATTTGCCAAAGTAGTCTTTCCAAGGCCTGGAGGTCCATGTAAAAGCACATGGTCCAAGGCCTCTCCTCTTTCTCTAGCAGCCTTAATGAAAATCTCAAGTTTTTTCTTAGCCTTATCCTGACCAATATAATCCTTCATCCATTTTGGTCTTAAAGAGTATTCAATGACTTCATCTTGAGAAATAAAATTTCTACCAACAATTCTCTCATTAGAATCTTCCACAGCTATCACCTCTTACTCTCTAGATTTTTCATTGCCATTTTTATCTTATCCTCAAGTCTTAAAGAAGGATCTATTTGTCCCAATACCTTTTCCACATCATTTTTTAAATATCCCAAATTGATTAAAGCTTCAATTGCAAAAACCCTATCCTCATCTTTATCAACTAAATTAGAGTCGGAATCTGGAACATGGTAATCCTTAGCCAACTTATCCTTCAATTCTAAAATGATTCTTCCGGCTGTCTTCTTTCCAATCCCAGGTGCCTTTGTTAAAAGCTCTACATCATTAGTGTGGATAGCGTACTTTATATCATTGGTGTTTAAAGTTGACAATAGAGATATAGCAACTTTAGGACCGATTGATGACACCTTGATTAATTCCTTAAAAAGATTTAATTCCTCTTCACTAGAAAATCCATAAAGAAAAACACCGTCTTCTCTGACAATATACTCAGTATATAATTTAAAGGTTTCATAGGTGTTTAATTCTGCAATAGTGGATGCAGTAGTATATATCCTATATCCTATTCCAGAGTTTTCAACTATTATTTCGTCTTCATATATGGCTTTTACATCGCCAATTATATAAGCGTACAATATATTACCTCATTTCATATAAGTACTTAAATTTATTGCTAAAGCAGTGACAAATTGCAATTGCAATTGCATCTGCTGCATCATCGGGCTTAGGTATATGATCAAGTCTTAAAATAGCCTTTACCGACTCTTGAACTTGTAACTTGTCAGCTCTTCCATACCCTACCACCGCCTGTTTAACTTGAAGTGGTGTATATTCAAATACTTCCAGGTCATTTTTTACCCCCGATAGGACTTCTACCCCTCTTGCTTGGGCAACTGTAATGGCGGTCTTTACATTTTTATTGAAGAAGAGTTCCTCAATAGCCATTTCTTCCGGCTTAAATTCAGTGATTATATTATTCATTTCTTCGTCAATAAATCTTAACCTTTCAGGCAGGGTAGACTTTGAAGAAGTTGTAATACAACCATACTCAACCAATTTTATTCTATTATTATAAAAATCCAGGACAGAATAACCAATAATTGCAATCCCTGGATCAATTCCCAATACTCTCACTAATACACCTCAATATAATTCTACCATAAAATAACTTTCATTTAGTAAGCCCCTAGGCAATAATCACGATTTATAAAAACGAAAGGAATTTATTAGTTCTTTAATAAATAAATCGAGCACTCACTACCAAGTCTAATGCTAATCACTTAACAGGTTTGAGTGCTACATTGATAAATAAAAAGAGGGTAATTTACCCCTCTCTTAATATCTGCTTAAAACTCTATCATTTACGCCAAACCAAACCGCTTCTTTACTTAGAAATTTGATTGAGCGAATATAAGTTTTTAATAATTTATCAAATAATTGCTCTAATTCTTTTAAGGTTATGAATCTTTCCTCAACTATATAGGTATTAACACCGTCAAATCTAAATATAAGCTGTTTATCCAAGTACTTGTTCAAGTAGTAAATCTTGTCCCGTATTACCCTATCAAAATACTTTCTTACAAGAATTTCAGTGTTTTTTTCAAATTCCTTATAGCTTTTTATGCCCTTAACAATATACTTTTTTACTTCCCTAGTCTCTTTATCCTTATAGGTATGAAATAATTTCTTTCTTCCCTTTAAATCCTTAGGAGATAATTTACTCAAAACAAAATTTTCAGCATAATTAACTGCATGAAAATTTTCATATCCCAGAGAATAGGCTTCAAGATATATTGCAAATTCCAGTCTAGAAAGATCTTCATTCAAAACTTTTACTCCAGCGGATTTAATCTCATCGATATCCTCTCTACCATTAAAAAACTTGCCAATGGCATTAAAAACCCTTTTAGTACAACTATACTTAGGCCTAAGAGTATTACACCTATACTCTGATTCTATTACTGATAGTAGGAGATACAATGAGTCCAAGTCATCTTGATATAGAAATCTAGACTTTAAATCTTCTTTTAGTTTGTCTTCTTTTTTCTTTGCAAGATGCATAGGCCCTCCCATATATTAATCAGAATAGAAAAGAGTACCTTAGATCCTCCTGGGTTGCTAGAGCTTCCACTACATCCAATATAAAGCAGGATATGTTTAAACTCAAATTTAGTGCAAAATCTAAATCCTGTTTAAAAGATACAGCTTTCGAATATTCTTCCTCAACTTTATTAATATAATCTATTACCAACTTCTTCAAGTGAATTGTTTCAAATTCATAGAGATTAATGGGTTGTACATTAATCACATTTTCTGTAAAATTATGGGATTTAACAAATCTGTTTAAATCCCTCTCGTATTTATAATGATCTTTAAAGGCGTTATCAAAAGTCCAATTCTCCTTATGGGGTAAACACATATAATCACAAAGAAAATGACTTATAACTCCTATTTTTGTAGAAAAAATCTTCCTCTTAAATCTATCAATCTTTTTAAAATTCAAAAATTTAAAAAGATAGATTAAGCTCACAATCTCATTTACTAAAAAGTCTTCACTATATTTTTTATAATGCCTTACAATCTTATATTGAGGCAAAATATCTGGGGATACCGCACCCCATGCCATCCATTTTTTGCTTAAGTTTAAATCATAGGTTCCATTTACCTTTTCACAAAGCTTGTCTGCAATTATTATATGTGTTTCAGGAAATATAGTAGAACACCCTTTCTTTTGTTAATTCTAAATTAACTGCTAATTAGAATGTTATCAAAACACTAGCGAAAAGTCAATGAAATTACCTGCAAAGATATACAATAAAATCATCGAATTTATATGCCTTAGAATGCAGAACCTTATTGAGACTTTCAATGTAGTCCTTGCCATATTTCTCTTTTAAATACGTTAAATTAATGGCTAGTGATTTGATATCATATTCCTTTGCGACTCTAATTATCTCATTAAAAGCACGATCAAAAAGTATTTTATTGATATTTGATTTTATGTCATGGGGTAAAACCGTCAATAGAATATAGAGATTACTTAAATCATATCCTGGTATTATCTTTACATCCCCCGTCGGGCAGCCTTGTAATTTAGTTAATGATTCCAACGCTTTAAGTCCCGCCCTGTTTATAAGCTCTTGAGACCCTTCTAATAGGGAATTTTTCGCAAAATATACTATAGCTTCACTTTCTACATCAAATATCTTATCCAAGGTATACCTTATATCCATATCCACCCACCTTATAGTTTTTTAGTATATAATAAGAGGGGAATAAAATCAATAAGGAGTTATAATGTATTCAAATATTTGCAAAGGTATTTTTATAAAAAGGCTAAATAGATTCATAGCTTTGGTTTATGTAAATGAGTCTTTAGAATTAGTCCATGTAAAGACAACCGGACGTTGTAAAGAAATTCTACAACCTGGAGTTTTATGCTACTTAGAAAAATCTAATAATCCCAATAGAAAGACTAAATATTCTTTAATTAGCGTTGAAAAAAATCATGTACTAATAAATATCGACTCCCAAGTACCTAACCAGATTATTTATGATGCAATAACTAAAAATTATATATTTCAACACCTTCAAACTAAAAATATAAAAAGAGAAGTCCCCTATGGATCTTCAAGATTTGACATATCCTTTTATTCCCAAACAGAGGACAAAAATTATTTTCTAGAAGTCAAGGGTGTTACCCTTGAAGAAAATAGGGTCGCAAAATTTCCCGATGCCCCAACAACTAGAGGAACTAAACATGTAAAAGAATTGATACAGGCAAAAAGAAGTGGTTTTGGTTCAATCATATTATTCTTAGTTCAGTTAGAAGAGGTAGATTATTTTACTTTAAATTATTCTTCAGACCAAGAATTTTCTAAGGCTTTGGAACTAGCTGAGAAAGAAAATGTGTCAATTTTTGCATATAACACTAAAATTCAAAGTGATAATATAGAATTATTTAAGGAAATACCGGTGATTCTAAATGAAAAATATAGCGATAATTTCAGAATATAATCCATTTCATAATGGACATTTACATCAGATACAAGAAGTTAAGAAAAAACATCCAGATAGTACAATAATAACTATTATGTCTGGAAATTTTGTACAAAGGGGCGAACCTGCCATCCTCAACAAATATGAAAGATGTAAAAATGCAATTTCCGCAGGATTGGACTTAGCCTTACAAATCCCGACAATTTATTCACTTCAATCTGCGGAAAATTTTGCTTTAGGTTCAATTAAAATCTTAGAGGAATTAAAAGTAGTAGATTATCTATCCTTTGGAATCGAAAGCAAAAACTTTGATATGCTCTACAAAATTGCAGAGTCTCAAATAAAAAACGGTAGCTTGCTAAAAGATAAAACTTCAAAACTTATGTCCCAGGGATTTTCATACCCAAAGGCCTTAGAAATTGCAACTAAAACTTTGTTGAACTTAGAATTTGATGAATTCTTTTTATCAAATAACATACTGGCCCTAGAGTATATTAAATCAACCATTAGAACAAATTCTTCGTTAAAATTCATTCCCATAACTAGAGTGGGATCTAACTATTTAACTGAAAAAATCGAAAATAATACTCAGCCATCGGCAACTGCCATAAGAAAATATATCTATAATGGCAAATTGGACTCCATTTCAAAATATTTACCAAATTCCACTTTAGAGTCATTAAAATCAGTTGAGACAAGTTTAGAATATTTTGAATTGATAAAATACGTTTTTTTGGTTGAAGATAAGAATTTAAAAACAATTACTGGATATGAGGAAGGGCTTGAGAATCTCATTGTTAAAAACTTAAAATCCTCTAATGATTTCAAGGAATTTATAGAAAAATCGAAGAGTAAAAGGTATAAAGAGGGTAGATTAAAGAGATATATATTAAACTGTATCCTTGAGATAAGCAAAAATCTTGTGGATGATTCCATAGAACACAAGCCAAAGTTCGTTAATGTCTTGGGTTTTAATAATAAAGGAGCTTCGATTTTAAAAGATATTTCCAAGGTTTCAGATATTAGTTTAATAGTCAATAAAAGGGACTTTAACTTAAAAGATAGTAACTCTAAGAGTCTTTTTCAGCTAGAGAATAAGGCCACAGATCTGTATAATATCATTTCTGGAGAGTTGAAGTCTGAATATCAATATATGCCTATAATACAAAATAATAAATAACAAAAGAGGGTTAAACTAGTTTTGATAGTTTACCCTCATTTATTTAGATTAAAAAGTTTTAAAATCAAAATATTAAATAAAAGGCTCTTCACCTTTTTGTAAAGTTAAGATTCTCGGGCCATCCTTGGTAATGGCTAGTGTATGTTCGTATTGACAAGAGATGCTTTTATCTTTAGTCCTTGCAGTCCATCCGTCATTGTCGATTTTACTCTTCCAGTCCCCAATATTTATCATAGGCTCTATAGTTATTACCATTCCCTCTTGAAGTCGTTGTCCTCTGCCCTTTTTGCCATAATGTGGCACCATAGGGTCCTCGTGCATGGTCCTTCCAATTCCATGGCCTGTAAATTCTCTAACTACGGAAAAGCCATTCTTTTCGGCATGTTCCTGGATAACGGCACCTATGTCACCTAATCTATTTCCTATTACAGCTTCTTTTATCCCTAAATAAAGACATTCCTTAGTGGTTTCCATCAGTTTTTTTACATTGTCTGATATTTCTCCTACACTGTAACTCCAAGCAGAGTCCCCCATAAAGCCATCATATTCTACAACTGTATCAACAGTGATAAGGTCGCCTTCCTTTAGTACTTCATCAGAAGGAAATCCATGACATATAACATCATTGACAGATGTACAGGTGGCATAGGGAAAACCTTGATATCCAATTTGAGATGGAATAGCTCCTTGCTCTCTAATGAAGTTTTCACAAAACTGATTTATTTCAGAAGTCTTAATTCCTGGTTTTATAATATTTCTTAATTCCTCATGCATCCTTGCTACGATTTGACCAGATTTATACATTTTTTCTATTTCAGTTGAATTTTTAATATATATCAATATTCTTCTTGCTCCTCTGCTTCTTCTCTTCTTTGGAACTCTTCAGATAAAACTATTCTAACTTGTTGAATTCTCTTGTTTTTAACGGTTTCGACATTGAATTGGACACCGTCCACCTCTAAGGAAGGTTTTTCTCCGTCTCGAGGGATGTAACCTAGATGGTAGATAATAAATCCACCTACTGTGTCATAGTCCTCAGTATCTTCATCGAATTTACTGCCAATCCTATAATTTAATTCATCTATTTCTAATGTTCCTTTGACAGAAAAAGTATTTGAATTTATTATTTTAAAATCCGGTTCTTCCTGGTCATATTCATCATAAATATCACCCATTATCTCCTCAATAAGGTCCTCCATTGTAACAATTCCCGAAAAACCTCCATACTCGTCTATCAAGACAGCAAAATGAACCTTGGCTTCTTGCAATTCTAAAAATAACTCGTTTATATTTTTTCTTTCAGGTACAAAATAAGCGGGTTTTATTATTTTTCTTATGTTAACATTGTTAAAACCATGCTCAAAGGCCTCTCTCATAAAGTCTTTAATATACAAGATACCTATAATATTGTCGATATCATCTTCATACACTGGTATCCTACTATACTTCAATTCCATCATTTCACCGATATATTCATCTATAGAACTCGAGATATCAATGCAAAAAACCTCTGTCCGAGCCGTCATTATATCCTCTGCTAGGATGTCATCAAAACCAATTACAGAGTCAATCATCTCCCTTTCAACAGGGTCAATAATCCCCTGTTCTTGTCCTACTTCAACTATGGACTTAATCTCTTCTAAAGTAACCTTTGCTTCCATCCCACTGGTGTCTTGACCTAAAAGTCTTAAAATTCCATTTGTTGTTGCAGATAGCAAAAAGACAAAGGGCTTCATTATCTTAGAGAAGAAATTGACTATTCCAATAGATGACATTGAAAATTTTTCTGCATTTTGTAAAGCTACTCTCTTAGGTATAAGCTCTCCAAAGACTAAGTTAAAATACGCTAATACTACAGTCAATAATACAAAGGCCAATTTACCTGAATAAGGTATTCCCAACTTGAAAAATAGTTTTCCAATTTCCTTGGAAAGCCCTACGGATGCAGAACCAGCAGAGAAAAAACCCGCAAGGGTAATTCCTACTTGAATCGTAGATAGAAATCTAGATGGTTCCGCTATTAAATTTAATAAAATTTTAGCCTTTCTACTTCCCTTTTCTTCTGCTAAGAATTTAATCTTCTTCCTGTCGACGGATACTATAGCCATTTCTGCAGCTGCAAAAAAGCCATTAATTGCCGTCAATATCAATAATATTGCTATCTGCTTCGGGACATCCGGTACAGTATCTCCCATAACTCCTCCTAAAAATAATCATTATTATTTAATATAACACATAAACCTTGGAAAAAAAAGTATCAGATTGGTAATTCTACAATAAAAGTATTACCCTTATTCTCATAATTTTTCCAGTATATTCTACCATGGTGATTTTCTACAATAGTTTTAGCTATTGCAAGACCAAGACCATATCCCCCCTCAGAATTTCTAGATCTTGATTTAGATTCTCTTACAAATCTTTCAAATATTTTATTAGCACATTTTTCATCGATTGGCGGACCTATAGATGTTACTGAAAAAAATATTTTTTTCTCCTTTTCATAGAGTTTTATACTTATGTCATTATGTGGCTTTGAATATTTGCAGGCATTGTCAATAAGGATAATGATCAATCTTTTTAGTTGATTCCTATCCCCTGAAGTCATCAAATTTTCTGACATCTCCTTATAAACGATATTTAGATCATTTTCAAAGGCAATGGATTCAAAGGTCAACGCTACCTCTTCTACCAATTCAGAGAAATTGATTTTCTCTAAGTTAAAATTCATATTATTGGCATCTTTCTTGGCTAAAAACAGCATTTCTTCTACTAAATCCTTCATTCTCTTAGTCTCAAGCTCTGTGTTTTCTATCCATTTTACCTGATCATTATTATAATTATCGTATTTTTTAAGAATTTTCAGATTGGCGAGTATTACAGTAAGGGGGGTTTTTAATTCATGGGAGGCATCGGCGATAAACTGTTTTTGATCCTTCCACGTGTGTTCCACCGGTTCCAAAGCCTTGTCTATTAAATACTTAGAAATAAACCCTATTATAATCATGGTAAATATAAATGCACTTATTAAAGCCTTTGCCAAAAGCTGTATCATATTTATCTGTGGCGATATATTGACAAGGAAAAGAATATACTTCCCATTTTCCTCCAAACTCACAACTTGGTATTTGAACTCTTCGCTAAGAACATATCCTTTTGCATCTTTATGTCGATTTATGTGATTAACAATTTTTGTTAACACTTCGTCCTTCAGCTTTCTATTTATATTACTTGCAACAAAACTGTATTCGTCACCTATTTCATAGACAAAAGTGGGTTGACTCTTGTTGTCGCCTCTTAAAAAAAATGGAATATTGTAGAGTTCTCCTCCACTGAGCAACTCTGAAACTACAGTATTTAAGTAATCATCAGTACTTATCCTTAAAACTCTATAGGAATATAGAAAAATGCCTGAAAAAACCACAAGTAGAACAGAGCCTACCAACGACACCGCAATGATGAAAAACTTGCGTTTTAATTTATCCAGTATATTCAAGTTTATACCCTAACTTTCTTAAAGTAGTAATTTCTACCTTGCTTTTTATGAATTTCAGTTTCTTTCTAACAAAGGAGATATACACCTCTACATTATTGTCCTCAGCATCGGAGTCATATCCCCAAATCTTTGAAATTAGGTCATCCTTTGTTACAACTATATTGGCATTTGTCATCAACAATTTAATTAGTTCAAACTCTTTTGCCGTTAAGTTAATGGATTTATGCTTTGTGGAAATACTGTAATTGTTTAAATCTAATATCAAATCCTCAAAGGTCAATTCATCCAATATAACTTGTCCTTTTCTCCTTGTAATGGCTCTAATCCTCGCTAGAAGCTCTTCTACGTCAAAGGGCTTAGTCATATAGTCGTCAGCCCCATAATCAAGTCCTAACACTTTAGATTTAACTTCATCTTTAGCAGTCAACATCAAGATAGGAGTTTCAATTCCCTTTTTTCTAACTTCCCTTAATACCTCAAACCCATCCATTTCAGGAAGCATCACATCCAAAATTATACAATCATAAATTTCAGAGGAAGCATAGTACAAACCATCCTTACCATTATGTACTATATCTGAATCATATTTTTCGCTTTTTACTATTTCCGAAATAGCTTCTGCCAGTCTTACCTCATCTTCTACTATCAATATTCTCATTTTTAAATCACCTCGTTGAGTAGTATTTTATCAGATTTTTATTAAAAATTGCTTAAAGGATGATAATAATTATCCATATATGTAAATTATTTAAAATCGATGCTTGTTAATTCTTAAAGTTTAATTTTTTTCCCAAGTTTTAAATATTCTACTGATTGAAAAAAGGAATATAACTAACGCTATATTCCTGATTCCAATATATTAAACTGTTAAGATTTTATTACTTTGAAAACATATTTAATATGATTCCACCATATTGATAGATTAGTGGGGCAAATACCAATGATACAACTGTCATTAGTTTTACTAAAATATTTAATGAAGGTCCTGAAGTATCCTTAAATGGATCTCCAACTGTATCTCCATTGACAGCTGCTGCATGGGCCGCTGAACCCTTTCCACCATGATGGCCGTCTTCAATATATTTTTTAGCATTATCCCAAGCTCCACCGGAATTGGACATAAATATCGCCATTAAAACACCTGTGATAAGTGAACCAGCTAAAAGTCCTCCAAGAGCTTCAGGTCCTAAAAGAAATCCTATAAGAATAGGGCTGATAACTGCTAAAATTCCAGGTACAATCATTTGTTTCAAAGCAGCAGTTGTAGATATGTCAACACATCTCTTATAGTCTGGTGTTGCTTTACCTTCCATTATTCCACTAATTTCTTTAAATTGACGTCTAACTTCTTTAATCATATCGTTAGCCGCTGTACCTACTGCATCCATAGTAAGTGAAGAGAAAAGGAATGGTAACATACCACCTATAAACATACCTGCAACAACGTCTGGCTTAGAAACATCTATAGCTTCTAGTTTAACAACAGCATTATATGAAGCAAATAGAGCCAGTGCTGTAAGTGCTGCTGAACCTATTGCAAAACCCTTACCAATTGCTGCTGTTGTATTTCCTACAGCATCAAGTTTATCTGTAATATTTCTAACTTCTTCTGGAAGATTTGACATTTCTGCAATACCACCAGCATTGTCAGAGATAGGGCCATAAGCATCTACTGCAATAGTCATACCACAAGTAGATAACATACCAATAGCCGCTACAGCAATACCATATAATCCCTTAGCAGGGTCTGCAATACCTGTTGCAGATACAAATGCGGCAATAATACCAATTGCAATTATAACTATTGGAGCTGCTGTAGACATCATACCTACTGCAAGACCGGAAATTATATTTGTTGCAGAACCAGTTTCAGATTCCTCTGCAATTTTTTGAACTGGTTTCTTGTCTCCAGATGTGTAATATTCTGTAAATTGTGAAATTAAAACTCCTACTACAATACCTATAGCAACTGCTATAAATGGAACGAAACTTTGAAGTATATACTTTGATAGTGCTGCTGCCCCAATTATTGCAATAATTGCAGAAATAAGAGTACCACCATTAAGTGCTTTTTGAGGATCTCTATCTCCTCTTACTGTAAGTATTCCGATTATTGAAGCGATTACACCAATTGCTGCTACGGCAATAGCGTAATAAACTCCTTCTGCACCAAAGGCAACCATACCTAAAGTAATACCAGATAGGATAGAACCTACATATGATTCAAAAAGATCCGCTCCCATACCAGCCACGTCTCCAACATTATCTCCTACGTTGTCCGCTATAACAGCTGGGTTTCTAGGGTCGTCCTCAGGAATTCCCGCTTCTACTTTACCTACAAGGTCTGCACCAACATCCGCAGCTTTAGTATAGATACCTCCACCAACTCTTGCAAAAAGTGCGATTGAAGAAGCACCGAAACTAAATCCAGTTACAATTGAAGCATCTTTGAAAATTAAATATGAAGCTGTTATACCAATAATTCCAAGTCCAACTACACACATTCCCATAATAGCTCCACCTGAGAATGCTACATTTAAAGCCTTAGCCATACCGCCTTCTTTAGCAGCATTAGCTGTTCTAACATTGGCCCTAGTTGCAGCAACCATCCCTACAAATCCAGCTAACATGGATAGTACTCCACCAAGGATAAAGCACATTGATGTACTTAAACCTACAGTTGTTCCTAATATTACTGCTACAACCGCTAAAAAAACGATAATTGCGCGATTTTGTCTTCCAAGATACGCCATTGCACCGTCGTATATGAAAGTTGAAATTTCTTTCATTCTTTCCGTTCCCACAGATAGAGCTGAAATTGAGTTTAATTTAATAAATGCAAAAATCAATGCTAAAACTCCAGCACCTATGGCAACGTATCCAAATACGTTTGTATTCATTTGTTTCCCTCCTAAAATTTATAATAACAAAAATAAAGCGATTAAAATAATCGCTAAATTACAAATTAATTACTTAGATAGCATAGCTAATACCAATGCAGAAAGTAAGAAGATAATTGACGCTACCACAACTATTCTGTCGATTAAGTAATTTTTTGAAGTCTTTCTTCCATAACCAGCAGTATTAGAGCTTTCTGTTAAAGATGCAAGTCCATCGGACTTTGATTCTTGAAATAAAACAGCAACTATAATAACCACACTAGCTAGACCTAGTAAAACTTGTAAAAAAGTATTCATTTGGCACCTCCTCTGCATAAGTTCAATTACGATAATATCATAATTATAATTTCATATCAAGTAAAAAATACGTCTAAATGTCTATTTCATCGGTAATAGAACTTTTAGCACGCATCTTTTACCCAATGATTTTTATTCGTTTTTCAATAAACTTAAGGACTCTTCAACTATATTTTCAACTGTGAAACCAAACTTAGGGAATAATTCTTCTGCAGGTGCAGAGGCTCCGAAACTTTCCATGCCTATGCATTTTCCGTCTAAGCCCACAAGTCTGTCCCAACCCATGGTCGATAATGCTTCTACAGAAACCCTCTTTCTGATTTCATTAGGCAAGACCTTATCTCTATAGGACTGCGGTTGTTTCATAAAGACATCAGGACTTGGCATTGAAATAACCCTTACTCCATAACCTAATTTATTAAGTCTTTCTGCAGCATCGCATATAAGTTTTACTTCAGATCCTGAAGCCATTAAGATAATATCCAATCTTTCTCCTAAGTCCTTTAAAACATATCCTCCATATATAGCATCTCTACCTGTTTCTTCAAGGTTTTCTAACTTTTGTCTTGTCAATGCAAAGACTGTAGGACCGGTTTTATTCGTAAGTGCATATTCATAAGCACTCGCCGTTTCCTTACCATCTGCAGGTCTGAAAGTTGAAATATTAGGAGTTGCTCTAAGCATACACAACTGTTCAATAGGTTGATGAGTAGGACCATCTTCACCCACACCTATACTGTCATGGGTTAATATATATAGAACCTGTTGACTCATTAACGCAGACAGCCTAATGGATGGTTTAAAATAGTCACTAAACACTAAGAAAGTAGCCACATATGGTAATAATCCACCATGTAGACTAATTCCATTAGCCATTGCTGCCATAGCCATCTCTCTAACACCATAATTTATATTTGATCCACTTCTATTATCCGGCTTGAAATATCCAAAGTTTTTCATTTCCGTTTTGTTTGAAGGAGCTAAGTCGGCAGAACCACCAAATAGATATGGTAATTTTTCAGAAAGTCTATTTAAAATAATTCCAGAATATCCTCTAGAAGCATCATCCTTTTCAAAAGTATAAAAATTATCATCAAAAAGGTTTTGAGGTAGTTCTCTCTTTAAAGAAAATTCCAATTCCTCTGCAAGTTCTGGATATTTTTCCCTATATTCAGCATATAGAGATTGCCATTTTTTATGTTCTTCTTCTCTTTTAATATTTCCTTCAGAAATATAGTCCTTAACCTCATGTGGAACATAAAAATCTTCTTCATAAGACCACTCAAGTTTTTCTCTTAAGCTTTTTACGCCATCATCACCAAGGGGTTCACCGTGAGCCTTTGCCATGCCTTCCCTTGGACTATCTGCACCAATTTTAGTCTTAACTTCGATTAAGCTAGGTTTACTAGACTTTTTAGCTTCATTGATTGCTTGTAAAATGGACTGGGTGTCCCTTCCATCTTCAACATAGAAAGTTTCCCAACCTAAAGCCTTATATCTGTCTATTACAGATTCTTTAAAAGCTAAGTCCGTTCCCCCTTCGATAGTTATATTATTTGAATCATAAAGTACAATTAACTTAGATAATTCATTAGTTCCAGCAAAGGAAGATGCTTCATTGGAAATACCTTCCATCAGACATCCATCCCCAACTAGTACATAAGTATAATGGTCTATAATGTTAAAACCATCTCTATTGTACTTTGCAGCTAAATGCTCCTCCGCCATAGCCATACCAACACCCATTGCAATACCCTGTCCCAATGGTCCAGTAGTGGCTTCTACTCCAGTAGTATGTCCAAACTCAGGATGACCTGGAGTCTTTGAGTCTAGCTGTCTAAAATTTTGTAAATCTTCAATATCCAATCCATATCCAAACAAGTGTAAAAGTGAATATAAAAGCATGGAACCATGTCCAGCTGATAAGATAAATCTATCCCTATTAATCCAATTTGGATCTTTTGGATTGTGTTTTAATACTTCATCCCAAAGGGTAAACGCCATAGGAGCTGCACCTAAAGGAAGTCCTGGATGACCTGACTTTGCCTTTTGAACTCCTTCGGCGGATATAACCTTTATAGTATTTATTGCCAATTGTCTATTATCCATAATCCACCTCTCAATTTTTCTAATACCCAATAAACATTATAACCGTACTATGGATTATCTACAAGTTGTGGGAAATCATATCGTATTAGACTTTTACTTCTCTTTTAATGCTAAATCTAAAACTTCATTAATGGTCTGGGCAAATTTTATTTCCATATTCTTTTGCACATTTTCAGGAATTTCCGTTAAATCTTTTTTATTTCCATATGGTAAGATTACAGTCTTAATTCCATACCTATTTGCAGCAAGGACTTTTTCCTTTACTCCACCAATTGGTAAAACTCTACCTCTAAGTGTAATCTCCCCTGTCATGGCAATATTATGGGAGACTTTTTTCCCACTAAGAGCGGACACCAAAGCAGTAGTTATGGAAATTCCCGCAGATGGACCGTCCTTTGGAACAGCACCTTCTGGGAAGTGTAAGTGAATGTCTTTGTCCTTATAGAACTCTCCTTTTATATTTAATTCATCCTGATTGCTTCTGATGTAAGAAACAGCCGCTTGTGCAGACTCCTTCATTACATCCCCCAACATTCCGGTGAGTTTTAACTTGCCAGAGCCCTTCATAATATTTGCCTCTATGGTCAAGATTTCACCGCCAACAGAAGTCCATGCCAATCCATTGACTATACCAACCATATCCTCTGTAGGAATATCGTCATCGATTATCTTTTTAGAACCAATATACTTTTCTAAGTTCCTACCATCAATCCTAATGGATTTTTTCTTTTTTTCCACAATTTCGATTACAGACTTTCTAATGGCTTTAGAGATTATCCTCTCTAAATTTCTAACACCTGCTTCTCTGGTATAGTTCAAAATTATCTTTTTTATACAGTTGTCTGAAATCCTAAACTGAGATTCAGAAATCCCATGTTCTTTTAATTGCTTAGGGATTAAATGTCTCTTAGCTATATTAAGTTTTTCAATTTCCGTATATCCTGCAATTCGAATTATTTCCATTCTATCAAGCAAAGCATCTGGGATTGTGTTTAGAGAGTTTGCAGTAGTAATAAACATCACCTTGGACAGATCAAAGGGAATTTCCAAATAATTGTCCACAAAACTGTCATTTTGTGCTGGATCTAAGACTTCCAATAGCGCCGATGCAGGATCTCCCCTAAAGTCCGATGCCAACTTGTCAATCTCATCTAATAGAAAAACAGGATTTGTAGAATTGGCATCTTCCATCAGCTTTATTATCTTACCTGGCATTGCACCGATATAGGTCTTTCTATGCCCCCTTATCTCAGCTTCATCCCTAACTCCACCAAGTCTCATACTAACAAAATTTCTATTGGTGGCCTTAGCAATAGACTTTACAATAGAAGTCTTTCCCACACCAGGTGGTCCAACCAAACAAAGAATAGGCCCCTTTAAACCATCAGTTAACTTTTTAACTGCAATATATTCTAAAATTCTCTCTTTGACGTCCTCTAAAGCATAGTGTTCACTATTTAAAATATCCCTTGCCTTTTTTATATCATAGCTTTCCTTAGTCTTCTTATTCCAATTGATACTAAGAATTTCATCTAGATAAGATTGAATAACATTTACTTCAGGGCTCATATTGGACATTTTTTCAAGTCTCTTTACTTCCTTTAAAACATGCTTTTCAGATTCCTTGTCAAGTTTTAGTTTCTTAATCTTTTTAGTGTAGTTCTCTACAATAGACTCTTCGTCTTCTTCCCCTAATTCCTCTTTAATAACAGACAATTGTTCCTTAAGGAAATATTCACGTTGAGATTTGTTGATTTGAACATTGACCCTATTGTTGATCTCCTCTTCAATCTTTAAGTATTCTATCTCCTTTATCAAAATCTCATGTAGTATTTCCAGACGTTTTTCTAAATTATCTTCTTTTATTAAAGAGTAATAATCTTTGGGTTTTAATTCTAAATAAGAACTTACAATATCTGCCAATCTTGTTGGATTTTTAGTATCTAAAACAGGAATTATCATTTCCTCTGAAACCAAAGGATTACTCTTTATAAACTCCTGTACATCCTTAAGCAATAATCTTGTAAGAACCTCAAGTTTTTCACTAGATATCTCTTCTATATTCTCAACTAATTCCTCAACTTCCACTTGGAAAAATTCCTCATCTTCAATAAATGAAACAACTTTACATCTAAAAATTCCTTCCACTAAAACTCTAGTAGTTCCATTTGGAAGTTTTAAAGTCTGTCTTATTTCGGCACAAACCCCATAGTCAAAAAGGTCCTCCTGGGAAGGATTTTCTTCCACAGGATCCTTCTGAGGAATAAGTAGTATTTTATTGTCCTTAAGAATTGATGTCTCCAGTGCCTTAACAGATTTCGGCCTTCCCACATCAAAGTGTATTATAGTTTGAGGGTATACAGTTACACCCCTTAGAGGAATCACCGGAATTAAATTCTTAACCATTTTTTCTTTTTCTTTATCCATCTTTACCTCACAAAATCGAACACTATAAGTGCTAAGTATCCAATATTTTAAAAATAGGCCCACCTAAGTGAGCCATAAAATTAATTATAAACCAAGGTTGGTTTTTCGTTTTTAGTTACTGTACTTTCTTCAATTATAACCTTTTTTATATTATCCATAGTAGGAATTTCAAACATAATATCCAATAAAAGCTCTTCAATTATAGATCTTAAACCCCTTGCCCCTGTCTTTCTATCATATGCTTTTTGGGCGATAGCTTTCAAGCTATCATCAGTGAATTCCAAATCTACTCCATCCATTTTGAAAAGTTTCTTATATTGCTTAACAATCGCATTTTTAGGCTCACAGAGTATCTTTATTAAAGAATCTACATCGAGCTCATCCAAGGTTACAATAAGTGGAATTCTACCTATTAATTCAGGAATCAGACCATACTTTAATAAATCTTCCTGTCTAACATCCTTTAATAATTCATAGACTTTTTTATCTTGTTTTCCAAGAAAATCTGCACCAAATCCAATGGACTTAGTCTCTTTTCTCTTTTCGATAATCTTTTCTATACCTTCAAAAGCTCCACCAAATATAAAGAGGATATTGGTTGTATCAACTTCTATATATTCTTGATTAGGATGCTTTCTTCCACCCTGAGGAGGAACATTTGCTATAGTTCCCTCAATTATCTTCAACAAGGCCTGTTGGACTCCTTCTCCACTTACATCCCTTGTTATAGATGGATTTGCAGATTTTCTAGAAATTTTATCGATCTCATCCACATAGATAATTCCTCTTTCAGCTCTTTCAATATTATAATCAGCTGCTTGAACCAATTTTAATATTATATTTTCAACATCTTCCCCAACATAACCAGCTTCAGTTAAAGATGTTGCATCAGCAATAGCAAAGGGTACTTCCAAGGTCTTTGCCAAAGTTTGAGCAAGTAAAGTCTTTCCAGACCCTGTTGGTCCTATAAGCAAAATATTGGATTTTTGTAATTCTACATCACTATCATCTATGTCACTATTAAGCCTCTTATAATGATTGTATACAGCAACAGCCAGGGCTCTTTTACCCTGGTCTTGCTGTATAACATAATCGTCTAAGACCTTTTTCATTTCAGCAGGCTTATAAAATTTACTTTCTTTGATTTCCTTAGCTTGAGCATATTTAAACTCTTCATCTATGATATCATTACATAATTTAATGCATTCATCACAGATAAAGACATTTGGCCCAGCAATCAATCTATTGACTTCATCAGAGGTTTTTCCACAGAAAGAGCAACTAATTCTATTTTCCTCTTTTTTTGCCATATAGCCTCCCACTACATTGATTTCTCAATAACTTTATCTATTAAGCCATATTCCTTAGCATCTTCAGCCTCTAAAAAGTTATCTCTATCGGTATCTCTTTCAATTACTTCCAAAGGTTGACCTGTTCGCTCAGACAATATCTTATTCAACTTGTCCCTGGTCTTTAAAATCTTTTCAGCATGAATTCTAATATCTTCAGCTTGACCTTGAGCGCCACCTAGAGGTTGATGAATCATAATATCTGAGTTTGGTAATGCAAATCTCTTGCCTTTTTCACCTGCCGCCAATAGGAAAGCTCCCATACTTGCAGCCATTCCTATGCAAATAGTGCTAACGTCACATTTTACATATTGCATAGTATCATAAATAGCAAATCCCGCACTAACAGAACCTCCAGGAGAATTTATATACATTTGAATATCCTTTTTAGGATCTTCAGACTCTAAAAATAACAACTGGGCAACAATCAAATCTGCCATTGCATTATTTATTTCCCCACTTACAAATATTATTCTATCCTTTAAAAGTCTAGAATAGATATCATAAGATCTTTCTCCTCTATTTGTTTGTTCAACTACCATAGGTACTAAAGTCATATTTACCTCCTAATTATTCTAACCGTTAAGCTTCTTTGAAACTTACCATACTAACTAGTTTTTCTAAGGCCTTTCTTCTATTTACAGTATCAGTTATAAAGTCAAAATCTCCAGATTCCTTTAAATTCTTTTTAAATCCTTCAACATCTTTTACTTCGTATTGTTTAGCTAATTCGGAAATTTCCTTATCTATTTCCTCCTCAGTCGCCTCAATATTTTCCTTTTCAATGAAGGCGTCTAAGGCTAGTTCTCCCTTAACTTTCTTTTCAGAAGCAGGTCTTAAATCTTCTCTTGTCTTTTGTTCATCAGTATGTGTAATGGCGTAGTACTGCTCAGCAGATATTCCCATGCCTTGTACTCTATATAAGAAGTTTTGATATTCCCTATCAACTTCCATATCGATCATAGATTCAGGTATTTCTACATCCATAACATCAATTAAAGCTTCAACGGATTTATTTTCCTTTTGTACTTCAATAGACTTCTTGTTTTCTTCTTCCAAGTCTATCTTAATATTGTTTTTGTATTCTTCTAAAGTATCAAATTCAGATACGTCCTTTACAAATTCATCATCTAGTTCAGGAAGTTCTTTTTCCTGGATAGAATTTAATTTAACTTCGAATATTACATTTTTTCCTGCCAAGGATTCTTCTTGGTAGTCTTCAGGGAAAACAACATCCACATCAAATTCTTCCCCTATTTTCTTTCCAATGATTTGTTCCTCAAATCCTGGAATAAAAGAACCAGAACCTATAACTAAATCATAATTATCTGCAGAGCCTCCTGGGAATTCTTCACCTTCAAGTTTTCCAACAAAGTCGATATTTGCAATATCCCCATCCTTAACTGCTCTATCCTCTACAGAAATCATTCTGGAGTTGGACTCTAATTCAGAGTCTATAACTCTTTTTATATCATCTTCAGTTACTTCGGTATTTTCTATTTCAACTTCTAGATTAGAGTAATCTCCTAATTTAACCTCAGGTTTAACATCCACTTCGAACTTAAACTTAACAGGACCACCCTTTTCTAGTTCATCTATGTCCACTTCTGGTTGAGCAACAGGCTCTAATTCAAGCTCTTCAACAGCAGACTCATAAGCACCTGGTAATAGAATATTAATAGCATCCTCATAGAACACTTCTATCCCATAGTTAAGTTCTACTATCTTTCTTGGAACCTTACCCTTTCTAAATCCCGGTACAGAAAATCTATTTTTATTCTTAATGTAGGCTTTTTGTATAGCTTCCTCAAACTGACTATTAGGAAGTTCTACAGTAAAAACCGCCCTATTTTTTTCTTTGCTAACTAAAACAGCACTCATAATATTCCTCCATTGTAATTAAAGTATTCACATTAAATTAGTATATCATATTTCTCTAAATTATGCACAAATCAAGCACTCAAAAATTTGAGTGCTTAATCAAGTGAAATTTATTTTGTAAGTCCAAAATATCTAGCTATGGTCTTAGCCATATTAGCAGCCAAAATTTCAGCATTTTTTTCATATTTTAATACGTCGTCCATATTATCATGGAAGCAGTGTTCAATTAACATTCCTGCAGACGCCTTATTATTTCTTAGAACTCCATAGAAGTTGGATTTTGGATCAACTCCATCCGTATTGTCGCCGTAGTATCTATATTTTACACCACGATTTCCGATTCCCAAAGTTGAAGAGATGGTCCTTGTCAACTGATTTGCAAGAGTTGTAGCCCTTCTATCGACATCCTCATAGATTTCTACGCCACTTGCCTTTGAGTTGGCTGCATTGGTATGAAGTGAAATAAACAAGTTGTGACTAGCTCCCAATTTACCCCTTGTTGCAAGGCCAGGATCTTTCCAAATACTGCTTCTAGTAGTATTTACTTCAATACCGTACTTTCTCAACTCCTTAGCCAATAATAGGGAAAAATGATAGTTTCCATCACCTTCGTTATTCCATCTTGGTCCAACATAACCTCTATTATGGGCTGAACCTGCACCATGGCCAGGGTCCAACATGATTCTTACCTTCGTAGTAGGTTTTTGATTTCCAGTAACATCTAGAACGTCAGATGTGTTATAAAGTTGGTTTAAATAGCCCTTCATATTGCTTATAAAAGCATCTGAAACCCATTTGTTACCACCATATACAGTTACAGTCTTAGCTTTAGTATTTTGTACATATTTCTTTAAACCACTACTTATATTATCGTCACTCACTAGAATAGTAGGTTGATTTTTAAGACCACTAACGGGACCAGAAGTCAAACTATCTACAAATTCCCTTCCTGTAGCAACCCCTAACTCACTAACTGATGGAAAGTACTTATTAGCAATAGCCAAGGATGTATCGTACCTTGATCTACCAGAAACCCTAACAACATTTTTTCCTAAGGACCTTAAGAAAGTTATAACAGAATTGTCTATTGTTGAGTCTCCACCAACAACAATTACAGTGGAAACGCCACTGCTATTAATATAATTCTTAACGGCATTAGGTACTGACTTTTGAAAAGTATATAGTATTGGATAACCCTTATTAGCCGCTAAAGCCGAAGCCGATAGTGAATCTGGTAAACTATCCTTGCTTGAAAGGATTAGGGCGCTTGCCTTTCTTATACTTTGAGATTGTGAAGCAACTTTTACAGAAGTTCCCTCATCACTTCCTCCGTCTAAAATTTGAGTTTGTTTTCCCATTGATTTAAGCTCAGAAATGACCTTTGAGGAAATCTTTGACAGTCCACCAATTACAAATATCTTTCCAGCACCTAATCTGTTTATCTCAGACTTAGTTGATGTGTTTAATTGATCCTTTCCAGTAATTAAAATAGGACTATTTAAACTTCCCGCCAAGGAAGATCCTACTAAAATATCATTTGGCATCTCTCCATTTGCAAGTACTACAGACTTAGCACTGCTAAATTTGCTTTTAGATATACTAACAGCCGTTTCATACCTACTTCTACCAGAAAGCCTATTTACATTCACAACAGCAGATGTTGATGATTCTCCACTTAATTCACTTACATTATCTTCTTCTACAGAAGATAGGGACATCAATTGCGCTTGATCCTCTTCAACAGGCTCCTCTAAATTCAAATCAACTTTATTAGTATAATCGGACAGTAGAGTCAATCCTACATGTTTAGAATATGATCCTACTTGTAAGTTTAAATCATAATCTCCTGCAGGTAAGTAAGTATTTTCTTCAACTCCAAGGGATGAAGATAGTCCATTATTGAAAACCGACATATTAGAAGTAGCCTTTGATGAGCTAATACTAATATCTACTTGTGCGTATTCCCCTTGGGCATCATATCCTATAATAGTTGAAAGCAAATTCTCCAAGTCTTCTCCAATGATTGAGGATTTTCCCTCTAGCACATCAGAAAGGACATATCCAGTAGACTCTCCTGTCATTTCTTCTAGGTTTTCATAGATGTCAACTGAAAACTCATTACTATCTAAAGCACCATCTATGGTATCTTGAACTAAATTCCAACTTCCTGACAAGTCAAAATTTAAATCAAAGTAATATAGTCCAGTGTCATCATTGTACTTAGAAGTAAACTCTCTAGTTTCGTCATTTTCATTTTTGAATACAACTTTCGAACCTTCACCTATTGTTCCTATTCTACTATCCTTAATATAAAGTGGTTTTCCTTTTAACCCTTTTATACTACTTATATTTACCGGTTTATCATTAGCTTTTGAAACTGAATTGATAGCACCAGTAGAAAATATAGTTACAAAGAATATAGAAATCGCCATTAACATCGACATAAATTTAAATGATTTTCTGTTCATCTCTAACTCCTTTTCATCTCCCAAATATACCTCAATTATATATCAAAGCTAACAGCTTATCCAATTTACAAGCCTATTTGATAAAATTTATCATGCTTTTGTAACTTTTTTGTAACATTTGAAATTGTTAAAAATGATTATCCTAAGGAAATAGAGTTTGAATATTAGATCTAGATTAAATCTGAGAAAATTTTCGTTAATAAATTATTAGATTTTTGCTTAACACTTCTGTAACTTTAATGGAAAATAAAAAAACGCCTGAACACAGACGTTTCTTAAAATTATTGGTCGGGGTGAGAGGATTTGAACCCCCGGCCCCATGGTCCCAAACCACGTGC
>NZ_JASBYU010000006.1 GCF_029983815.1 Lagierella sp. | reverse complement strand
CTAAAGTGAACCACATCGCCATCTTGCATTATATAGTCCTTGCCCTCTAGTCTTACAAGTCCCTTTTCCCTTGCTGCATTCATACTGCCCAGGTCCACTAGGTCTTTGTAGGATACTATTTCTGCTCGTATAAAACCCCTAGCGATATCGGTGTGGATTTTTCCGGCTGCATCAACGGCCTTAGTGCCTTTTTTTATGGTCCATGCCCTTGTTTCCATCTCTCCTGTAGTTAGGAAGGACATTAGTCCAAGTAGGCTATAGGAAGCTCTTATAAGGCTGTCTACACCAGATTCTTCTAAACCTAAAGCCTCTAAGAATTCTTTTTCATCTTCCTTGTCCAGTTCTGAAATCTCCTGTTCAATCTTTACTGAAATTGGAACGACCTCGGCGTTTTCTGTCTTCGCAAAGTCGATTATCTCCTTTACAAATTCATTGTCTTCAGGACTTGCAACCTCATCTTCTGAAATATTTGCCACATATACTATTGGCTTGTCTGAAAGTAGGTTAAAGCCTCTTAACAGTTTTTTCTCATCTTCATCTAAGTCCAATACTCTTGCAGACTTTCCCTGTTCCAACACTTCTAATAGCCTTTTTAGCAGATCTACTTCTGGTTGAAGGTCTTTGTTGCCCTTTAATGCTCTACTGGATTTGTCCAATCTCTTTTCAACCATTTCCATATCGGAAAAGATAAGTTCTAAGTTTATGGTTTCAATGTCTCGTAGCGGGTTGATGTCCCCATCTACATGGACGATATTGTCGTCTTCAAAACATCTAAGCACTTGTACTATTGCATCCACTTCTCTAATATTTGCCAAAAACTTATTTCCTAAGCCCTCGCCCTTAGAAGCACCTTTAACAAGTCCTGCTATGTCGAAAAACTCTATACTTGCAGGAACAATTTTTTTAGATTTAGAAAGTTCTCCAAGGACTTCTAGTCTCTCATCGGGAACATCTACCATTCCTACATTTGGGTCTATTGTACAAAAAGGATAGTTTGCTGATTCAGCTCCTGCCTTTGTTATTGCGTTAAACATTGTACTTTTACCAACGTTAGGTAAACCTACAATTCCTAATTTCATGTAATCCCTCTTCCTTCATATAGTCATAAAAAATCATATTGATTTTATCACAGTTATGGGGGATTGTAAACGATTCATGCCATTTGTGAGCATAAAGTGGCACAGTTTATGAGGTAATGTTATAATGTAAGAAAGATTTATCTTATAAATCAATAAAAGGGGGAAACCATGAATAAAAAGAGGATAGTATCTTTATTGTTAATCTTTGCCATGGTTATAGGAGCCTTTCCTATAAATTCATTGGCAGAGGAAAAGGTTTCAGAAAATCCGAAACTCCTTTCTATTGTAGAAGGGGACTATGAATTTGATGAAACTACTCAGACCATAACTAAGTACAATGGTGAAGCTGAAGAGTTAATCATTCCAAAGACCATTGGTGGAGTTTCTGTAAAGCATATTGGAAATAGTGCTTTTTCAGGAAAGAAAACCCTGGTTAAGGTAACTGTGCCTGAAGGGGTAGAGACCATTGGAAAAAATTCATTTATGAAATTACCTAATTTAAAGGAAATCAATCTTCCATCTACCTTAAAGTCTATTGATTTTTCCGGAATAGTAGTAACTAGCCTTGAAACTTTAGTTCTACCAGAAGGACTGGAAGTGCTTTCAGATAAGGCTTTAATGGGCAATGCTAAGTTAAAGACGGTAAACTTCCCAGATACCTTAAAGACCACAGGACCAGATCTATTTATGGGGAACAAATCCATGGAAGGAGAACTGGTTTTAGGTTCAAACCTAGAGGAGTTAGGAAGGTTTTTATTTAGAAAAGGCTCCAATGATGTAACTTTAAGGATTGCACCTAAAGGAAAGAAGCTTTTTATTTCTGAATACACCTTTGGCAATCTCCAAAATAATTTAGACATTCCTCAAGGAAGACAAGTTACCATAAAGGCGAGGGCCTTTACTACAACAGAACCTATAACTTTAGACTTTGGTACAATTGAGGCTAAAGTTGGAACCAGTAAAGAGGATTTAATAAAACTTTTGAAAGAAAAAGTCCAACTAAATTCTGCAATAAGTGAAAATGACTTCCAAAGCCTTAGTGAAGGTCAAGGAGAAATTTACGAAATTCCCGTTAACTGGAATAGCGTTGATGTCGATAGTTCTAAGGAACAGGAAGTTTCTATAGAGGCAAGCTTTTCAAACATTCCAGAAGATGTGATGACTAAATTTAACCCTAAGGGTGATGTATGTACCGAAGGTTGTCCTGATGAAATCCTTGCAAGGACAAAGATTGTCGGCAAGGTAAAATTTGTCGAATCCAAAGTTCAAACTCCATGGGTACAAGACGACTTTACTTATGAAGTAATTAGCGACAAGATATCTAAGTATAAGGACTCATTGACCATTACAGGTCTTAGTGAAAAGGGTAAGGCAAAGTTGGAAACAGACAAGGACTTGGTTTTACCAAATTCCATCAATATGGATGGAAAAGATATGCCTGTTCTAGGAGTAGGGGAAAATGCCTTTAAGAATATGAAGATTACCAGTGTAAAACTTCCAGATGTCTATCCAGAGCAGGGGAATTTCATTATTCGTGCAGGAGCTTTTGCGGATAATGAGATAACCGAATTGACATTGCCTGAGGCGACACATATTATTGATTCCTATGCTTTTAAGAACAATTCCATAGGTAAATTGCATCTGCCTGCAAACACTTGGAAGGTTGGTAATGAGGCTTTTGCCTACAATGAAATCTCGGATTTAACCATATCCGATGAAGTAAACTTAATTCAATTGGACAACTATTCCTTTGCCTATAACCAAATAAAGTCAGTGGATTATCCATTCTCCGCGTTTAAGACCCTTGGATATGTATTTAGGGGTAACCCTGGAATGGAGCCGATAAAGTCCGGTGAAGGTGTAGGTTATGGAAAGGTATATATCTATACGAGAAATCCTGAACACCTAAGCTCTTCAACTTATATTAAAAACAGTGAGTACCAGGAGTTTATCTTAAAATCTGAAGTTGATAGACAAGAGCTTTATAACGCTATTAAGAAAGCTAGCAGTTACAGTTTAAGTCAGTATACAGAGGAAAGTTCAGTAAACCTTCTTAATAAATTGGATGTGGCTAGGGAGGTTATGAAGGACTATGACTCAACACAGGACCAAGTGGATAAGGCAACTTCGGATTTAAATGAAGCCATCTCAGGTCTTACTCTGATTGGTACGGATAAGACGAAACTAAATGAACTTATAAAAGAAGCCCAAGAACTGGTTAAGCATCTATACACCGATGATAGCTGGGCAGAGCTTTCAACCTGGTTGGAACATGGTAAAGACTTATCCTTAGACCCTAATGTAACTAAGGGGGAAGTGGACCATGCTGTTAAAAAGTTAAGTGAAGCCATGGAAAACCTTGAAGTAAAACCAGAAATGCAATATAACCTGGATGACTTTATAATAGAAAAAGACAGTATAAATGGATTTACAGCTTCTGGTAAAGATAAGTTTGAATACAATAAGGATGTGGTTTTACCAAGCTATAACAAGGATGGAGAAAGTATTAAAAGGATAGGAGACGATGCCTTTCCTATGTCCGATGATGATGTTATAGTTGCAACAGATGACATTCAGTCTCCTGAGGGTATGAGAACTGTAGTATTTCCTGAAAAATTAGAGCAGATTGGAAAGTCCGCATTTAAATACAACGCATTGGAGAGTTTGGATTTTCCAAAGACTTTAAAATCCATAGGGATGACTGCCTTTAATGGAAATCAATTGAAGGGAGAACTTACCATACCAGACTCTGTAACAGAAATAGGTAACGGTGCCTTCTCACTTAATCTCTTTACAAAGGTTAATTACTCAAAATCCATGGAATATATTCCAGATGGATGTTTTGCTAGGGATATATACTTAACGGACTTTGAAATTCCTGAAGGGGTTAAGACCATAGGATCCTCAGCATTCCAAGGGGCGCCATTTAAGGAATTGGTATTTCCATCTACATTGGAAAAAATCGACAGAAGGGCCTTTATGGGTCATAGAATGGAAAAAATTACAATTCCTGGCAATGTAAAGGAAATTGGTCCAAATGCCTTTGAACACAATAAAAAGTTTAAGTATTTAAGGCATTTAGTACTAGAAGAAGGCGTTGAAGATATAAAGAAATCCGCCTTTGCAGAAGGGATTTTAGACACTGTAAATCTACCTAATTCTTTAAAGAGTTTACACAAGGACGCCTTTAAAAACAATATCGACGAGGAGAAAAATCCTAGAATTGTAAAATTATATACTAGAAATCCTGAACATTTAAACTTCCCTGAATCAAAATTCCACGAAATAATACTAGTGGAACTTGACACTAAGGCCTTGGAAGAAAAGATATCTGAAATTGAAGAGTTTTTAAACTCTAGAGATTTTAACAGAGGTAGGAGAAGAGAGAAACAAAATCTTTTAGACGTCTTGGAACAGTCCAAGAAGGCATTAAATGAAGCTTTCGAACAAGGTGTTTTGGATGACTTTGTAAAGGCTTTAGATAAAGCTAAGAGAGATGTAATAAGGTCAGGTAAGAGAAATGATCCTAGCCCTACTGATCCAATTCCAGTAACACCAGTAAAGCGTGAAGTCGATAGGATTAGTGGTAGGGATAGAGTTGAGACCTCAATTGAAGTCTCTAAAAAATACTTTAATAATTCAGACGAAGTGATTATTGTAGATGGCTACAATTATTCTGACGCCTTAAGTGCCGGTGGTTTTGCAGGTATAGTAAATGCGCCTATTTTACAAGTTGGAAAGGACGGACTAAGATCTTCCTTAAAGGATGAAATAAAAAGATTAGGAGCGAAAAATGCAATAATCATAGGTGGAGACTCCTCTGTGAACCTAACCGTTGAAAATGATTTAAAGAATATTCTAAAGGTTGAAATGATCGCAGGTAAGGATCGATATGAAACTTCAAAACTAGTTGCACAAAGGGTAATGGGTCTTACCAACAATGAAAATATGATAGTGGTGGATGGTAAAGACTTCCCAGATGCTCTTTCATCTAGTGGACTTACCAACAAATACAAAGCTTCAATCCTATTGGTTAAAGATGGAAATGACAATATCTCATTTTTAAAGAAACTAAGTGGTGAAAAGGTCATTGTAGGAGGAAGAGGCAGCGTATCTGTGGCCGCTGAAAAAGAAAGTGGCTCTACCAAGAGAATTTATGGTAAGGACAGATACGAAACGTCTTTAAACGTTTTAAAGGAACTTAATGTAAAAGATGAAATCTTCCTAGCTTCTGGTAGAGAATATGCAGACGCCCTTAGTATAGCACCTGTTGTTCACATAAAAAACAGTTCTGTTTTATTGGTGGACAATAAGGACAAAAAGCTTAAGGACTATTTGGATAAAATAGAAGCAAACACCCTTCATATAATTGGAGGAGACAGTTTAATAGGTAAAGATGTTTTAGAATTTTTTAAAAACTAGGACATTAAATTTAGAAATCCTCTTTGCTAATTTATGGCAAAGGGGATTTTTTAATGTCTAAAATACAATCCCAGAGGCTTATTTTGAATTGATTTTAAACAAGCTAAAAGGTCGACTAATTTAATAAAGCTTGCCATAAAAATAACAAAATAATATAGGTAAAATGAAGTTATATGAATGGGTTTTATTCAAGGTATTTACTGTGAAAAGTTGAAAATAGCAAAAATTTCCAAAAATTTACATAAAATTAAATTAAAATTCTCGTAAATTATTCTAAAAAATTTGATGATTTCTATTTAAAAAGTCGAAAAACATCTTACTAACATTGAAATAGCAACGTTTAACAGAATTTAACTTTAATACTGCATAAAGCTTGCAATTTAAATTGATAAAGTGTATAATTGTACGAAACCAAGCACTTAGTATTTAAGTGCTCGATTTTATAAGGAGGCGGCTATGACAAAATACATTTTCAAGAGAATTTTACAAGCTATCGCAGTTTTATTTTTGGTAACTTGTATAACATTCTTTCTAATGAAGCTGGTGCCCGGGTCTCCCTTTGCAAGTGAGAAGACCCAATCTCCGGAGGTACTGGCTGCATTAAACAAAAAATATGGACTGGACCAACCCTATTCGGTTCAATTAAAAAAATTTATTACAAATGCTCTTAAAGGAGAGTTCGGAGTTTCCCTTAAGATGCAAAAGGATAGGCCTGTTATGGACATCATTGAAGAGATGTTTCCTACCAGTGCGAAGCTTGGGTTGTTGGCACTGTTTTGGGCCATAATAGTGGGAGTTCCACTAGGTTGCCTTGCGGCTTATCATCGTGGCGAAAGGTTGGATTCTATACTTAGGGTTTTAACCACCATTGGGATTTCTGCTCCAGGGTTTGTAGTTGCAACTCTTTTACTGCTCTTCTTTGGAGTAAAGTTAAAGGCTCTACCTACCATGGGTTTAAATTCCTTTAAGTCCTACTTGATGCCTTGCTTCTCCCTAGGATTTTATCCTATGTGCTATATAGCAAGACTATCGAGGTCATCGATGCTGGATGCAATCGGCCAGGACTATATTAGAACGGCAAGGGCAAAGGGAGTTTCTGAAGGAAAGATACTCTTTAAACACGCTTTAAAGAACGCTTTTATACCAGTACTTACCTATCTTGGTCCACTGACTGCTGGAATCATAACCGGGTCCATGGTAGTTGAATCCGTGTTTTCAGTACAAGGTCTTGGGCGATATTTTATTAACTCTGTACTAAACAGAGACTATCCCATAATAATGGCGACAACATTATTCTTTGCAGCCCTTGTAATCTTCATGAACATGGTGGTAGACATTTTATATAGATTTATAGATCCACGAATAGATTTAACGAAAGGAGCTTAAAATGGATAATTTACTTAGTTTAAATTCTAAACTCAAATTAGATGAATACGAATTTAAAGAAGATGACTTTGAACTTGCTTCCCAGGAGTCAAAGGAGAACTTTATAACGAAAGCTCCTTCCACATCCTATTTTCAAGACGCTTTTAGACGTCTTAAAGAAAACAAGGTGGCAATGGTATCTCTTGGATTTTTACTGATAGTATTCATATTTGCATTTATTGGACCCTATTTTGTAAAAGGGGACTATACGACACAGTTTAGGGGAGATGAAAATCTATTCCCCTCATTGAAATATCCCTTTGGGACAGACAAGCTAGGGCGTAATATTATGGTTAGAACCATGTATGGAACCAGGGTTTCCCTTATAGTAGGGGTCTTTGCATCCCTGATAGTTCTAATCATTGGAACAATATATGGTTCCATTTCAGGATATTTTGGTGGAAGAGTCGATGCAATCATGATGAGGATTTTGGATTTAATCTACTCCATCCCCGACGTCTTAGTTGTTATTTTATTATCCATAGGCATTTCACAACCGATGAAGAGTTTTGTAAACAACTCCAACTCGGCAATTGCAAAGAAGCTTGCAACTTTGGGACCTGCCCTGGTATCCATCTTTATAGCCTTTGGACTACTGTATTGGGTGGGAATGGCAAGGATTATCAGAGGTCAAGTGCTAATGCTTAAGAAACAGGAGTTTGTAACGGCGGTGGAAGCCTTAGGTGGTTCAAAGAAGAGGGTCATAAAAAGACATCTTTTTCCAAACTGTATTGGACAGATTATAGTCATGACGGCAATGCAAATACCTTCAGCAATATTTCTAGAATCATTTCTATCTTTTTTAGGAATTGGGGTTTCAGCGCCAATGACATCCTTGGGAGCTATGGCGGCGGATGCCCTAGGTGGAATTTACTCCTATGCCTATAGGCTTATAATTCCTTCCCTTTTGTTGAGTTTGATGATATTGTCTCTAAATCTATTCGCCGATGGGCTTAGGGATGCACTAGATCCAAGATTGAAAAAGTAGGTGTGATTATGGAAACTAAAGATAATTTAAATAAAGAAGTTTTAAAAGTTGAAGATTTGAGTATTTCCTTTTACACACCAGTAGGAGAAGTTAAAGCTGTAGACAGTATTTGCTATAGCCTTCATGAAAACGAGATTATGGGGATTGTGGGAGAGTCCGGATCGGGTAAATCCGTAGAATCCTACGGGATTATGGGTCTTTTACAATCGCCTGGTAAGGTGAAAAAGGGAAAGATACTCTACAAAGGTAAAAATGTATTGGACTTTGATAAAAATCAGATGAGACAGTTTAGAGGAGCAGATTGTTCCATGATATTTCAAAATCCTATGACCTGTCTCAATCCGGTGTACACCATTGGAAATCAGCTAATGGAAGCGGTTTTAGTACACAAGAAGATTTCAAAGGATGAGGCCTATAAAAAGGCGGTGAGGATGCTTGAACTTGTGGGCATCTCAAATCCGGAAAGAAGGATGAAGCAGTATCCCCACGAGCTTTCAGGTGGGATGCGACAAAGGGTCATGATTGGCATGGGACTTATCTGTGAACCGGATATCCTCATTGCTGACGAACCGACAACTGCTTTGGATGTGACTATACAGGCACAGATTTTGGAACTCATAAAGAGGGTTCAAATGAAAAACAAGATGAGCGTTATCTTTATAACTCATAACTTAGCAGTTGTTGCACAGATCTGTGACACCGTAAGTGTAATGTATGCTGGAAGGATTGTGGAACAGGGAACTGTGGATAAAATCTTTTATAATCCATCCCATCCTTACACTAAGGGTCTGTTAAAGTCCATGCCAAGAATTGACGATAAAGATGCAAATCGATTGGAAAGTATAGAAGGAACTCCGGTAGATATGTTAAATCCACCGGAAGGATGTGGATTTTCTACAAGATGTGAACACTGTATGAACATTTGCCTTAGAAAGGAACCGCCGATGGTAGAGGTTGAAAAGGGCCATAGGTCAAAGTGTTTTCTTCACATAAAGGAGGTTGTCAATGGTAGATAATAAATTACTTATTTGTGAAAATATCGTAAAGCATTTCCCTGTACAGACCGCCTTTAGTAATAAAGCTGTGGTCCATGCGGTTGACGATGTTTCCTTTTTTGTAAATAAAGGGGAGACATTAGGAATTGTAGGTGAGTCCGGATGTGGAAAAACCACCCTAGGAAGAACTATTCTAAGGCTTCACGAACCCACATCGGGGCGAATAGTCTACGATGGGAATGTCATATATGACAAAAAAAAGAACATTCACCCTGATATGTACGAGTTTAGGAGAAGAATGCAGATTATTTTTCAAGACCCTTCTGCATCTCTGGACCCTAGGATGACTGTACATGAGATTGTCAGTGAGGCTTTGGAAATACATGGACTTTATAAAAAGAATAGAAGGCAAAGGGTCAATGAACTTTTAAGAAAAGTCGGCCTTAACGAGGAACATTCCAATAGATATCCCCATGAGTTTTCAGGAGGACAACAGCAGCGTATAGGAATAGCTAGAGCTTTGGCGGTGGAGCCAGAGTTTATAGTATGTGATGAACCTATTTCTGCACTGGATGTTTCAATACAGGCACAGATTGTAAACATGTTACAGGATATGCAAGGGGAGTTTGGATTAACCTATCTTTTCATAGCCCACGATCTTTCTGTAGTTAAACATATTTCTGACAGAATCGGAGTGATGTACCTAGGAAAGATGGTTGAACTGGTGGATGCAAATAGGCTATATGAAAATCCACTTCACCCCTATACCAAGTCCTTGCTTTCGGCTATCCCCCTTCCAGATCCAAAGCTTACTAGAAGTTTAAGCAGGATAAAGTTAAAGGGAGAAATTCCTTCGGCAATCAATCCGCCGACTGGTTGTAGGTTTCATGAAAGATGTCCCTATGCTACTGAGATTTGTAAAAAGGAAGTACCAGAATTTAGAGAATTAGAACCAGGACACTTTGTAAGTTGTCATAATATAGGAGGCTTTTAAAATGAGAAAAAGATTTAGATTTTTAGCAGTTATACTTAGTTTGGTTATGTTGTTATCCGCATGTGGTGGAAACAATAACAATGGTAATGGCACTGACGGCGGTGGTTCGAACACCGCTAATGAAGAAGCAGGTAGAGAAGATGGAGTGCTTGATATAAACATTGCATCGGAACCTGAGTCCATAGACCCGGCGCTTAACACTTCAGTTGACGGAGCGATAATGATATCCCATCTATTTGAATCCTTGATTCGTTGGGAGGACGATGGTAAGGGAAATGCTGTTTTAAAACCAGGAATTGCAGAGTCTTGGGATGTGTCAGAAGATGGTCTAACTTGGACATTTAAGTTACGAGATGCCAAGTGGTCCGACGGAAAACCTGTAACTGCCAACGACTTTGTCTACGCGTGGAATAGACTTGTAAATCCTGAAACTGCAGCGGATTATGAGTATATGTTGGATATGGTAAAGGGATATGACAGTGAAGACAAAAAATTGGATATCTCTGCACCGGATGAAAAGACATTTGTTGTAAATTTAAGTGTAAAGTGTCCATACTTTGAAGAGATATGTGCCTTTCCTGCAGTTATGCCTGTAAGACAGGACGCCGTTGAAGGCAGTAGCACTTGGACCAATTCACCAGACACTTTAATAGTGAATGGACCTTATAAGCTTGAAGCTTGGGAACATAACCAAACATTGTCCATGGTTAAAAATCCTGAGTACCACGATTTGGATTCTGTAAAGGCAGAGAAGTTGGCTTTCCACCTTCAAGATGATGAGAATGCTATCTATGCATCTTATAGGTCTGGAGACTTGGACTTTGTGTCCTCAGTACCTCAAGATGAAATTCAAAAGCTATTAGATACTAAGGAATTGAAGATACTTCCTTATGTTGGTACTTACTTTGTATGTTTCAACACTGAGAAGGCACCTTTTGACAATCCAAAGGTAAGAAAGGCTTTCTCCCTTGTAATTGACAGAGATTTTATCGTTAAACAAGTTACAGGACAGGGTCAAGAGCCTGCTTCAGGTTATGTTCCTTCTGGAGTTTATGACGAGAAAGGTGCAGAAGGTGAGGACTTTAGAACTGTCGGTGGAGACTACTATTCTATAAAGGTCGATGACTATGAAAAGAATGTAGAAGAAGCGAAGAAGTTAATGGAAGAGGCTGGTTTTAAAGACGGGGAAGGCTTCCCTCAAATAGAATATCTATATAATACCAGTGAAAACCATAAAGCTATTGCAGAAGCTTTACAAAATATGTGGCAAGAAAAACTTGGAGTACAGGTTACTCTACAAAACCAGGACTGGAATGTTTTCTTAAATGAAAGAAAGCAAGGTAACTACGATATAGCTAGACATGGTTGGATAGCAGACTACAACGATCCAATGTCCTTTATCGACATGTGGATGACCGGTGGGGGTAACAACGACGCCCAATACAAGAACGACGAGTACGATAAGTTAGTCAAGGAGGCTAAGGCGACTTCTGACCAAAAGGTAAGAATGGAAAATATGCATAAGGCGGAGGATATTCTGATTGGTGATGACGCTGTTGTAGCACCGCTTTACTTCTACAACAACTCCTACATGATTAAGCCAAATATAAAGGGAATGTACTATACACCACTGGGATACTTCTTCTTTAAATCAACAACTGGTTTCTAAACCTAGTCTTTGTTATCAATGAAGACAAGGAAAATTAAATAAAAGCCAAGGAAAGAGCATAGCACACTCCTTTCATAAAAAATAAATCTTGGCAATCGAGCAAGCACTCTAATAGGGTGCTTGTTTGACTTTTACAAATGTCTTCATGAATTAGTAGAAATTCACCGATATGTTATAATTAAAGTAGCTAATATTAGGGAAAGAGGGGATTAAATGATAGTTGAAAAAATAGTTAAGTTAAGGGAAAAAATGAGAGAAAACGGAATCGATATGTACATCATACCAACTTCGGATCCTCATAACTCTGAAAATGTACCGGATTGTTATAAGACTAGAGAGTTTATTTCTGGATTTACCGGTTCTGCAGGAACTGTAATCATAACTAAGGAAGAAGCCGGACTTTGGACCGATGGAAGATATTTTATTCAGGCGGCTAAGCAACTTGAAGCTTCTGGAATAAAGTTGTTCAAGATAGGGGAAACGGGAGTTCCTACCATGAAGGAGTTCTTATATGAAGAATTTACAAAGGACTATAAAATTGGATTTAACGGGGAAACATTTCCTCTTTGGCTACTAGATTATATTGCAAAGGATATTCCTGAAGAAAATATCAAATACGATTTGCATCTCATAGAGGATATCTGGGAGAACAGACCAGAAAAGCCTTCAAATAAAGCTTTTCTTCTCGACGAGAAGTACACAGGCATGTCCGCCTTGGAAAAGCTAAATAAAATCAGAAAGAGTCTGGATGAAAAAGGGGCAACTTCCTATCTTATAACATCTCTTGATGACATTGCCTATGTTCTTAATATAAGGGGAAGCGATGTGCTAAACACTCCAGTCATCTTATCCTACCTTTACATCAATAAGGAAGGTGCAATACTATTTGTTGACGAAAATAAAATTCCTGAAGATGTAAAGTCCTATTTAAAGAAGTCCCACGTTGAGATCAGGGACTATGAAAGCATTTTCGACTTTATAAAGGGTCTAAACGAATCAGAAGTGCTATTTTTTGATAAGAAAAATATAAATGTAAAACTCTATAAGTCCATACCTGAAAAGGTTGAAACCATTGAAGGAAGGGACATTTCAACTGAATTAAAGGCAGTAAAGAACGAGACTGAAATTAAAAATCAAAAAAATGCATATATTAAAGATGGCGTTGCACTGGTTAAGTTCTTCAGTTGGTTAGAGAGGTCATTAGAGGAAGAAGTTCCAGTTTCTGAGCTCGATTGTTCAAATAAACTACTGGAATTTAGACAAGAACAAGATCTGTTTATGGAGCCTAGCTTTGGAACCATCTCTGCCTATGGAGAAAATGCAGCTTTGCCACATTATTCACCATCACAGTCAAGTCCGGTGTTCTTAGAGAAAAAGGGACTTTATCTTTTAGATAGTGGTGGACAATATCAGGATGGTACTACGGACATCACAAGGACTGTTGCCCTTGGAGAACTTACCAAGGACGAGATATTCCATTACACTTTGACTTTGAAATCACATATCAATTTAATGACTGCAAAGTTTAAAGAAAAAACCAAGTCTTCTTCCCTGGACATCTTTGCAAGGGGACCACTTTGGAAAGAGGGAATCGACTTTAATCATGGAACTGGTCATGGTGTTGGGTTTGTACTTGCGGTTCATGAAGGCCCACAAAATATTTCCAAGGTAAACAACGACGTGGATATGGTTCCAGGAATGGTAACATCCAATGAACCAGGGGTTTATGTTGAGGGAAGTCATGGTATAAGGATTGAAAACATAATGGTTTGTGTAGAAAAATGCGAAACTGAATTTGGTAAATTCTATGGCTTTGAATCCCTTTCAATGGTCCCTATAGATACAAGACCAGTAGATGTTTCACTATTGACAGAGGAAGAGAAAAACTGGTTAAACGACTATCATAAAAAATGTTTTGAAATACTAAGTCCTCACTTAGACTCTGAAGATCTAGTCTACCTAAGGGAGGCAACTAAGGAGATTTAATGTTCGATATTGAGAAGAATTTAAAGACCTTACCTACAAGTCCTGGAGTTTATTTAATGTTTGACGAAAGTGATACAATAATATATGTAGGAAAGGCGAAAAATCTTCGTAATAGAGTAAGGCAATACTTTACACCCTCTGGACAGACTTTAGAGAAAGTTCATGAGATGGTAAAGCATATTGCAAGATTTGAATATATCATAGTAGACAATGAAGTTGAGTCTTTGATTTTGGAATCCAACTTTATTAAGGATAAAAAACCTAAGTACAATATCCTATTAAAATCCGGGGAAAAATATCCCTTTATCAAGATAACAAAGGAGAAGTTTCCTAGAATTTTAAAGGATAGGGTCATCAGGCAGGACGGAGGGGACTACTATGGCCCCTTCCCAAACGCCTACGGTGTGACTGAAATCATAGAATTATTCCAGGATATGTATAAAATAAGAAGGTGTAATCTGAATTTTGACAAGGGCCAATATTTGAAAAGGCCATGCCTATACTATTTTATACACAAATGCTCTGGTCCTTGTATCAAGGCTATCTCTGAAGAAGAGTACCTTGAAGACCTTTCCCATGTGGAAGATTTCCTTAAGGGAAAGCATAAGAAACTAATCACCCATCTAAAAAAGAAGATGGTGAGTGCTGGAGAGAGTTTAAATTTTGAACTAGCTGCAAGATACAGGGACAATATTAGAAACTTAGAGACGATTATTGAAAAACAGATCGTAAGAACTTCCAAGGGAACCGACATGGACATAGTAGCCATGGCTAGAACTGAAGATATTATTTCTATGCAGGTTTTTATTATGAGAAGTGGTAAAATAATAGACAGGGAACATTTTATATTGGATAATTCTATTGGTGATAGTGACGAAGAGGTGTTTTCATCTTTTCTTCAACAGTTCTATTTTGACATGGCCTTTGTCCCAGGGGAGATAGTGCTACAAAAAGAGCCGGACAATATAGACGCTCTTGGGGAGTACCTTTCCCAGATAAAGGGGAAAAAGGTAAAGCTTACCATCCCTCAAAGGGGAGAGAAGGTTAGACTTATAGAACTTGTTGAAAAGAACGCCAAGGAGACTTTAGAAAAACATTTAGCATATCTAAGGCGTAGGGAGAGGGAAAGACCGCAAGGCTTGGTAGATTTGGAAAATCTACTTAAGATTTCACCTATCAATAGAATAGAATCCTATGATATTTCTAACACCTCCGGGGTTCAGTCTGTAGGGTCCATGGTGGTTTATGAAAATGGACAGAAGGCGCCTGGGGAATATAGAAAGTTTAAGATAAAGACGGTTGAAGGTCCAGATGACTACAAGAGCCATCAGGAGGTTTTAACTAGGAGGCTTTCCAGACTTGCTCATGAGAATAGTCAAGGAAATAACGAAGTGGGTTTTGGAAAAAGGCCATCCCTTATTATAATAGATGGTGGTAAGGGACAGGTTAATGCGGCCAAGTTTGCACTTCGAGTTGTGGACATGGATATTCCAATTTGTGGTCTATATAAAGATGAATTTCACAATACCAAGGGAATTGTATACAATGGTGTTGAGATACCTTTAAAAATTTCCAGTCCTATCTATAGATTTCTATACGACATTCAAGAAGAAACCCATAGATTTGCCATAAATTATCATAGGAAGCTCAGGGAAAAGGAAATGATTAAATCTGAGTTAGATGATATTAAAGGTATTGGAAATGTGAGAAAGAAAGCTCTTCTAACCCATTTTAAATCCATCGACAAGATTAAAGAGGCATCTATTACTCAACTTTTAGAGGTGGATAAGATGAATAGAAGAACTGCTGAAGCTGTATATAATTATTTTAATGGAGTTAAAGATGAAGGGAATTAAATTAAAGAGACTTTGTGAGGAATTGGAACTGGAAATCGTGAAGGAAAGTTCTGATTTTCATGAACTTATAATCACCAATTCTCAAGTTAATAGACCGGGAATTCAACTTTCTGGGTTTATGGAGCATTTTCCAAATAAAAGGCTTCAAATTATTGGTAAGACCGAGTCTATTTTTTTAAATTCCATGGAGCCTGATTTAAGGTGTAAACGGGTAGAGGGTATCATGTCAAGGGAAATCCCATGTCTGATATTTACCCAGGGTCAAGAGATCGATGACTACGTTATCGACTTGGCAAATAAGTACGATAAGACCATTATTCGCTCTACTAGACCTACTACTAGATTGATATCTAGGATAGATGACAAATTGGCCTACTTCCTAAGTGAAGAAACCAATATGCATGCGGGTCTTATGGAGGTCTTCGGGATTGGAGTTTTAATAACCGGTAAGTCCTCTGTAGGTAAGTCGGAAACAGCACTGGATCTTATCATTCGTGGTCACAGACTTGTGGCGGACGATGTGGTGGAAGTAAGGAGAATGGACAAGGTTTTAATTGGACAAGCTCCTAAGAATATACGTCATTTCCTTGAAATTCGAGGGATTGGTATCTTGGATATTCAAAGGCTCTATGGTATTGGATCCGTTAAGCCGGATGTTGAAATAGAGCTTGTGGTGGTCCTTGAACCATGGGACGATGACAAGGAATATGACAGGCTTGGACTTGATATAGAGTATATGGAAATACTTGGAGTCAATGTCCAAAAGGTAATAGTACCTGTTAAACCAGGTAGGGACATAGCTATGATTGTGGAAGTTGCTGTCAGAAATTATAGACAGAGAAACTATGGATACAATGCGGCTATAGAGCTTAGTAAAAGACTGTTTTCTAACACAGAAGAAGATTAGAAGTCGGTTAAATATTATTTAGAGTAAAATTACAAGGAGGTAATTTAATGAAAGAAAAGCAAATGCAACCCATGGACGGTAACATGGCGGCTGCTCATGTAGCCTATGCATTTACTGACGTTGCAGCAATTTATCCTATTACGCCATCATCAAATATGGCTGAAAATGTAGATGAATGGGCTGCTTTTGGTAGAAAGAATATATTTGGACAAACTGTTCATGTATCAGAATTACAATCTGAAGCAGGGGCAGCAGGAGCTTTACATGGTGCTTTAGTAGCGGGTTCATTAGGAACAACATTTACAGCGTCTCAAGGACTTTTACTTATGATTCCTAATATGTACAAGATTTCAGGGGAACTTCTTCCAGGGGTATTCCACGTATCTGCAAGAGCCCTAGCTTCCCACGCTTTAAGTATCTTTGGGGATCACCAAGACGTAATGGCGGCTAGACAAACAGGATTTGCAATGCTTGCTTCAGGATCAGTACAAGAGGTTATGGACCTTGCAGCAGTTGCTCACCTTTCAGCTATTAAGGGAAGAGTTCCATTCCTACATTTCTTTGATGGATTTAGAACTTCCCATGAAATCCAAAAGATCGAAGTTATCGAATATGACGATTTAGCAAAATTAGTTGACAAGGATGCAATTAAAGCCTTTAGAGAAAGAGCTTTAAACCCAGAAAATCCTAAGACTATGGGTACTGCTCAAAACCCAGACATCTACTTCCAAGAAATTGAAGCTTCTAATACCTACTATGAAAATATAGTAGGAATTACTGAAGATTATATTAAACAAATTAACGAACTTACTGGAAGAAACTACGGTTTATTCGATTATTATGGTGCTGAAGACGCTGAAGATATAATCATAGCAATGGGTTCAGTAACTGAAACAATTGAAGAGACAATCGACTACTTAAGAGAAGAAGAAGGAAGAAAAGTTGGACTTGTTAAAGTTCACCTATACAGACCATTCTCTAAGGAACATCTTCTAAACAAGATTCCTCAAACTGTAAAGAGAATTGCAGTTTTAGATAGAACTAAGGAAAAGGGATCTTTGGGAGAACCACTATACCTAGATGTTAAATCTGCATTCTATGACGACGAAAGAAGACCTAAGATCTATTCAGGAATCTATGGACTTGGTTCAAAGGACACAACTCCTGGCCAAATCCTTGCAGTATATGACAACTTAGTAGCTGATGAGCCTAAGGAAAGATTTACTATAGGTATCAATGATGATGTTACTTATAGATCACTAGAAGTTACAAAGGACATCAACACAGTTCCAGAAGGAACAATTAGATGTAAATTCTGGGGATTTGGATCTGACGGAACCGTTGGAGCTAACAAATCTGCCATTAAGATAATCGCTGATGCTACAGATATGTATGCACAAGGATATTTCGAATATGACTCTAAAAAATCTGGTGGTATAACAATATCTCACTTGAGATTTGGTAACAGCCCAATCAGATCAACTTACTTTGTAGATCATGCTGATTTCATATCTTGTTCAAAACAAGCATATGTTAACCAATATGACCTATTAAAGGGTCTAAAGAAGGGTGGAACATTCCTACTTAACTGTATTTGGAGTGAAGAGGAACTTGAAAAGCACCTTCCAAACTCATTAAAGAGAAAGATTGCTGAAAATGAAATCAACTTCTACACTATCAATGCATCTCAAATAGCTGCAGACATTGGACTTGGTGGAAGGATAAACATGGTAATGCAATCTGCATTCTTTAACCTTTCAAAGGTTCTACCTATTGAAGAGGCTAAGGAAAGACTTAAGGCACAAATCGTTAAATCCTATGGTAGAAAAGGTGAAGATGTTGTAAACATGAACTTTGAAGCCGTTGAACAAGGGGTTAACGCACTAGTTAAAATAGACGTACCTGAAAGCTGGAAAGACCTAGAAGATGAAAAGGACGACGACCAAGATCTTCCTGAATTCATCAGAGAAATGGTAAAACCTATCAATGCCCATGAAGGGGACAGCCTACCAGTTTCTAAATTCCAAGGTAGAGAAAATGGAGAATTCCCACAAGGTACTTCTCAATATGAAAAGAGAGCCATTGCACTACAAGTTCCAAAATGGCATATAGAAAACTGTATCCAATGTAACCAATGTGCTTATGTATGTCCTCATGCTGTTATTAGACCATTCTTAGTAACAGAAGAAGAAAAGGCAAATGCACCTGAAAACTTTGAAACTAAAAAAGCAATTGGTAAGGGATTAGAAGACTATACATTTAGAATTCAAGTTTCAACATTAGACTGTACAGGTTGCGGAAACTGTGTTCAAGTATGTCCATCTAAGGTCAAGGCTCTTTCAATGGAACCATTTGAAGAACAATATCAAGAACAAAAAGACAACTGGAAATATGCCCATGATGTAGTAGGATACAAGGAAGGTCTTGTACCTGAAACAAATGTTAAGGGTAGTCAGTTTAAACAACCTCTATTAGAGTTCTCAGGAGCTTGTGCAGGTTGTGGTGAAACACCATACGCTAAGCTTATAACTCAACTATTTGGAGATAGAATGTTAATCGCCAATGCAACAGGTTGTTCATCAATCTGGGGTGGATCAGCTCCTGCAACAGTTTATTGTCAAAATGCAGAAGGCAAGGGACCAGCTTGGGCTAACTCCCTATTTGAAGACAACGCTGAATACGGTTATGGTATGGAAATTGGTATAGAAAAGACTAGAGAAAAACTTCGTCTATTGATGGAAGAATTCCTAGAATTGAATATCGAATATCCACTAAATGAACATTTCAAAGTATGGATTGAAGGAATGAACGATTCTACAAAATCCAAGGCTGCTACTGGTGAAATCCTACCTCTATTAAAGGATAAGACCGGTAATGAAGAAGCAGATAAGATAATCGATGAAATCGAAGAAAGAAAAGACTTCTTAATCAAGAAATCCGTTTGGATATTTGGTGGTGACGGTTGGGCATACGACATTGGATATGGCGGACTTGACCATGTTATCGCTACAGGAAGAAATGTAAATATCCTAGTAATGGATACAGAAGTTTATTCAAATACAGGTGGTCAATCATCTAAATCAACTCCTACAGCTGCAGTTGCAAAATTTGCTGCTTCAGGAAAGAAGATTAGAAAGAAAGACCTTGGTCTAATGGCTACAACCTATGGTTATGTATATGTTGCACAAATTGCAATGGGTGCAAACCAAGCACAAACACTAAAGGCTATTAGAGAAGCCGAAAGCTACGACGGACCATCCTTGATTATAGCTTACGCTCCATGTATCAACCACGGTATTAAAGGTGGTATGGGACAAGCTCAAAATCAACAAAAGAGAGCCGTTGAAGCAGGATACTGGCACCTATATAGATTCGATCCAAGACTTAAAGACGAAGGAAAGAATCCATTCACATTAGATTCAAAAGAACCAACAGGTTCCTTCCAAGACTTTATAAAATCAGAAGTTAGATACACTTCCTTGAAGCGTTCTTTCCCTGAAGATGCAGAAGTTCTATTTAAAGAAGCAGAAGAAGATGCAAGAGAAAGATACGAAAGCTATGTAAGAATGGCAAGCTATGACTATAGCAAGTCTGACGAAGAAGACAAAGAATTTAAAAGTGAAGACAAAAAAGAACAAACAGTAGGTAAAGAAGATAAAATTACCGACTAAGATAAAGATTGAGGGGACAAAAATCCCCTCTTTTTTATTGCTAGTGCAAGAGGTGGGAAGTGAGAGGTGAGAGGTGATCCCGCATTCAGTTATTGAGAAGTGAGAAGTGAGAGATGGGATGTGGGAAACTTGGAAGGAAAGCCAACAGCTTTCCCTACATAAACTCCGATGTCAAGCTTTAATTTATGGAGAGGTAAAATATAGAAGATGAGATTGTAATTTATTAAAAATTACGAAATATAATTTACAAAATTTGAAAGAAATCCCACAGATTTCTTTCTCCTTTTACAGCTAGGTTTTCAGGATTGCAAATCCTGAATCGTTGGAAGGGTAAGGAGGAGGGAGATTTTAAAGAGGGAGGCCGTTAGGAAACATTACGAAACGTGTCCTTAGGCCTCCCTCTTTAATACTAAGAAGAGCATGTTTCAACATATAAAAATTGAAACATGCTCTTTATTTGGTGCCGGAGGCGGGGGTCGAACCCGCACGATGTTGCCATCACGGGATTTTGAGTCCCGCGCGTCTGCCAATTCCGCCACTCCGGCGAGTCAATTACCATATAATAATAACATAGATTTAACATGGACGCAAGAAAAATTTAATATGATATTCATGATATAATAAGAGTATAAAAATTTGAGAGGATATTATGGAAAGTTTAGAAAAGTTTTTTATTAGTTCCAAGGACAATTTGGAAGATCCTGTCATCAGGAACAAATACATTAAAAGATCGGGATATATTGGCGTGTTGGCCAATTTAATTTTATTTGGAGTAAAACTTGCTGTGGGCATTGTGGTAAATTCCATTGCCGTTATTTCTGATGCTTTTAATAATTTAGGGGACTCCCTTTCGTCTATAGTAACCATTGTAGGTGGCTATTTAGCTGGAAAGCCCGCTGACGAGGAACATCCCTTTGGACATGGAAGATATGAGTATATATCTTCTTTTATTGTTGCCCTTTTGATTTTGGGTACTGGTGTAATGTTATTTAAGTCATCGGTGGAGAAGATTATTAAGCCGGAGGACTTAAATTCCAGTTGGGTTTCTATTGGACTTTTGATTTTATCACTATTTATCAAGATATTTTTATATATCTACAATAGAGTTGTAGGTAATAGGATAAATTCCCTTGGGATGATTGGTGTTGCAGAGGATGCAGTAAATGATGTGATTTCATCTATAGGGATTTTAATATCCATCTTGGTATTTGTATTCTTTGATATAAATATCGACGGTATCGCAGGTCTTGTAGTATCCCTTTTGATATTTAAATCCGGTTTGGAGATCTTGCAACACTCTACCTACTATATTCTAGGTAAGGCTCCTTCTAAGGAATTACAGGACAAGATTAAGAATATATTATTAAAAGGAAAGTATGTAAGTGGGGTTCACGATTTAGATTTACATGACTATGGAGGAGGAAAGATTGTTGGGTCCGTTCATGTGGAATTTCCAAGTGACCTTATTTTTAAGGATGTACATGATATAGCAGATGGTTTGGAAAGAGAGATTAAGGATCAGACTTCTGTTCAAATAGTAATCCATATGGATCCAGCAGAAAAATATGAAGACGGAAATAATTAAAGAGGATATGGACAAAATTGCAGACTATGCTGCAAGTCTGATTAGACAGGGAGAACTTGTGGCGATTCCAACGGAGACGGTCTATGGTCTTGGAGGAGATGGTCTAAGCGACATTGCATGTAAAAAAATTTTTGAAGTTAAGAATAGACCTGCTGACAACCCACTTATACTTCATATATCGGAGATTAAGGAACTGGATAGGCTAGTAAAAGATGTTTCGCCCAGCGTTTTGGAAGCTGTAGAAAACTACTGGCCAGGTCCTTTAACTATAATACTTAATAAATCTGATATCATTCCAGAAACTGTAACTGCTGGTGGAGACACTGTTGCAATACGAATGCCTAAAAATGATATAACAAGAGAGATTATACAAAAAGCCAAAGTTCCCATTGCAGCACCTTCTGCAAATCTTTCTGGAAGGCCTTCGCCGACTACTGCTATGGATGTCTATGAGGATATGCAAGATAAGATTCCACTTATAGTGGATGGCGGTAGTTGTACTGTAGGAATTGAGTCTACTGTATTGGACTGTACTTCAAAGCCCTATCTTATTTTAAGACCTGGTTTTTATTCTAAGGAGGATTTAGAAATTCATTTTGGAAAAGTGGAATACGACAAATCCATATTAAAGGAAGGAGAAATTCCAAAATCTCCTGGACAAAAATACAAACATTATGCTCCTAAGGGTAGAATGGAGTTGATATTGGGTAATAAAGATAAGGTTAGGAACTATTTTATTAAAAGGGGCGAAGAGCTTTCAAATTTAAAGACAGCACTTATCACCTTTAGTGACAATGAAGATTTAATAAATGATTTTTATAAATTCTACTCCCTAGGGGATAGAGAAAATCTATTGCAGATGGCATCTCTAATCTTTAGGATTTTAAGGCAATGTGACGAGGACGGCGTTGAGTACATCCTATGTGAGGGAGTTGAAGAAAAGAACTTGGGGATTGGGATAATGAACAGGCTTAAGAAGTCCAGTGGCGGAAATTTGGTTGTATTAGAATAATAGGGAAATTAAAATTTTATAGCATTCTTCTTTAAGCTTAATTTACATGAACTGTTCTTTAATGTTATTATATTAGTAGAGAAACAGGAGGGAAAAATGGATAATGTAACAATTTTTGATCATCCGGTAATTACTCACAAGTTGAGTATTCTTCGTGATATCAATACCGGATCGAAACAGTTTAGAGACTTAGTAGCTGAGATTTCAATGTTGATGGCCTATGAAGTAACTAGAGATTTTTCCATGGAAGACATTGAAATAGAAACTCCACTACAAAAGATGAAGACAAAGGTACTTTCTGGTAAGAAAGTTGCCATTATACCTGTACTTAGAGCGGGACTTGGAATGGTTGATGGTATGTTGAATATCATTCCAGCAGCGAAGGTTGGACATATTGGACTATATAGGGATCCTGAAACACTGGAACCTGTGGAATACTATTGCAAACTTCCTCAAGATATTGCAGAAAGAACAGTTCTTGTACTAGACCCTATGCTTGCAACTGGGGGTTCAGCTAGTGCAGCTATTCAATATCTTAAGAATAAGGGAGCTAAGAATATAAAATTAGTCAATATTATCGCTGCCCCTGAGGGAGTGAAAGCGGTTCATGAAAATCATCCAGATGTGCCTATTTACATTGCAGGTCTTGATGAGAAGTTAAATGAACATGGATATATCCTTCCAGGACTGGGAGATGCAGGAGATAGACTTTTTGGTACAAAATAAGAATTTTGTTTATTGAATAAGTCATATTATTATGTTATTATTAGCTTATGGTTTAGTTTAGCACTTTAAAGCTTAAGTGAGAGGATTTTGAAAAACTTCTTTCAAAGCTAAGCCATTAAGTTTATAAAATTGTGAAATCGTTATCTATCATAAGGAGGTGAATCTATGGCTTCAAATATGGTTGAACAGATTAGGGAAGCCGAATCCAAAGGCGATGAAATCGTACAAGATGCGAAGAAAAAAGCCGAAGGTATCTTGGCTCAAATAAAGACTGTAGGTAAGGAAAAGTATGACAGTATCATAGAAGATGGCGAAAAGACCAGGGAGGATTTATTAAAAAATGCTCGAATTGAGGGAGAAAAAAAGGAAGCTCCAATAATTCAGCAGTCAAATGAGATAGTTCATAAGATACAAAATATGGACGAAGGAAAACTCCAAGAGGTCGCAAATTCAATTGTAGAGAGGGTTGTATCGGAATATGTCAATGGTTAAAATGAGTAAGTTTAACTTACTTGCATTTGATTATGATAGAAGTTCATTGCTAAAACAATTGCAGGACTTCGAATATGTACATTTCAATGACCTCAACAAAACTAAGGATGAAGAAAAAGAGTCCATCTTAAAGAAGGTAATTCCAGACAGTACTCTTCTTGGAGTACAGGAGGACTTACAGAGGGCAAACTGGAGCATTGAAACTCTATCGAAGTATGTGGAGAAAAAACCTAAACTTCAAGAGTTAAAAGAAGGAGTTCGCTCCTATAGCTATGAGGAGATTGTAGAAAAGGGTAGGACCTTTGATTTTAAATCCCTCTATAAAAAGCTTGAAAGCTCTCAAAAGGTCATTGATGAAGCAAAACAAGAGATTCACAATGAAAGTCAGTTGGTTTCCGATTTAAAACATTGGGAAGACCTAACGATTCCTGTTAAATCTCTCTATAATCTAAAGAGAACAGCCATCCAAACTGGAACTGTTCCAACTAAGTATTTAGAGGAACTAAAACAGGATTTAAGTAAATACACTGATGTTTCTATGGACATCTTGTCGGAGAATAAGGGCAATGCATATGTGGTATTTGCTGGTATTCCAGACAATGTTAGAAGGGATATGGAAACCCTTAGAAGGCATGGTTTTACTCCAGTCACAATAGGTACAAACCAGGTTGTAAAGGATGAAATCCTAAGGCTTTCCAAGTCCATTGAAGACAATAAACAGGCTATAAAAAAACAAGAGGACATCTTCAGATCCTCCACAGATCAACTAGAGGATTTAAAGGTATATTATGAATACTTGGAAAATCAAAGGCTTCGTGAAGAGTCTGTAGAGAATTTTCAAAGAACAAAAAAATTAAATCTCATTCAAGGCTATGTTCCTACGAGGATGGTGGAAGAGTTCAAATCCACTGTAAGTAATATTTTAAAGGACAGATATTCCTTGGACATTGAAGATGCCAGAAAAGAAGATCCAAATGTACCAATAATCCTTGAAAATGGTAAATTTGCTGGAGCTTTTCAAGGTCTTACAGAGATGTATTCCCTTCCAAAGTACAGTGAAGTGGATCCTACTCCACTATTTGCACCGTTTTATGCTTTCTTTGCAGGAATGATGGTTGGGGATTTGGGATATGGACTTTTACTTTTTATTCTTTGTATAGTAGGACTTAAATTTTTTAACTTGAGAGAGGACTTTAAGAGAAATGTTAAGTTCTTTATGTTTTTAAGTATTCCTACAATGCTATGGGGACTTATATACGGTTCGTTTTTTGGTATTTCACTACCATATAGACCGTTATTGAGTCAAACAGAGGATTCCATGTTAATCATCCTGGTTTCATTAATACTAGGTGGTATTCATATTTTCTTTGCCCTTGGTATTAAGGCCTATATGCTAATAAGGGATAAGGATTTTAAAGGGGCTATATATGATGTAGGATTTTTATATCTAACTCTTATTGGAATAATTCTAGCTGCAGCTGCAGGTCCAGCTAAGTTACCTGAAATTGCTAAAAAAGTGGGTATAGTAATGATGGTTATAGGAATGGTTGGAATGTTCTTAACAGCTGGTAGAGCCGCTAAGGGTTGGGGAGGTAGACTTGCCATAGGGTTAAACGAAGTCTATGGCCTAACAGGATATATTGGAGACTTTGTTTCCTACCTTAGACTGATGGCCCTTGGACTTGCCGGAGGATTTATAGCCTTGGCAATAAATATAATCGTAAAAATGCTCTTTGGTGGTGGAATCGTTGGAATAATTGGAGGGGTTATAGTTTTTGTAGTCTTCCAACTATTTAACTTATTCCTATCATACCTAAGTGCATATGTTCACTCTGCAAGACTTATATATGTAGAGATGTTTAACAAATTCTATGAAGGCGGAGGAAAGGCCTTTAAAGGTTTAATAAATAAACCTAAATATTTTGATTTACAAAAAAACGAAAATAAATAGGAGGAATAGAATGAAGGAATTTTTTATTCAAAACGGAGGATTTATATTAACAGCATTAGCTGCTGCATTGGCGGTATTCCTAGGTGGTATAGGATCTGCTAAAGGTGTTGGAATGGCAGGGGAAGCTGCTGCAGGCATCATTATTGAGGAACCAGAAAAATTCGGTAAGTCCCTTGTAATCCAATTGCTACCAGGTACCCAAGGACTTTACGGTTTCGTTATCGGTCTTTTAATACTATTTAAGATTCAAGCGGGTATTCCTCTTGAAAATGGATTTTACTATATCTGTGCTGCACTTCCAGTTGGTATTGGTGGTCTTGTTTCAGCTAAGGCACAAGCTAAGGTGTCCGTTGCAGGTATGAACATCCTTGCAAAGAATGAGGAACATCAAGTTAAAGGTATAGTATATGCAGTAATGGTTGAGTTATACGCAATTTTAGGTTTCGCATTTTCATTCTTAATGCTAACAAGAATATAGTTCTTGAGCGGTGAGGATGTGATTAGATGTCAAATTTAGATAATATAATAAATCAAATTTTAAAGGATGCAAAGTCTGAGTCTGACCAAATTATTAAAGAAGCTGAAGAAAAGAGAGATGAAGAGTTAGCCAAGATAGAAAGTAAGGCAAAGGATGAAAAACTTGCGATTATCTCAAAGGCGGAGCTAGAGTCTCAAAACCTTTTGGAAAAGATATTAAATAGTGCAACTCTAAAGGCTAGGGATGAACAGCTGGAGGCTAAACAGGGAGTAATCGAAAAGATTATTAAAATGGCTAAGGAAAAGCTAAAGAATCTCGACGAACAGACCTATTTATCAATTGTTCAAGCAGCTTTAAAAAAATCTAATCTGTCTAATGAAGCTACAATTTCTTTACAGGAAAACAGAGTTGAAGCTTTTAAAAAGTTGGGGTTAAATTACAAGATTTCCGACAAATATGTAGAAAATGGATTTAAATTCTATGACGGAAACTCCATAATCAACAACGACTTTTCTGGAATTGTAGATTTTATGAAACAGGATTTGGAAACTTTGATAGTTCAAAAATTATTTGAGAAATAGGAGGGATTTTATGGATAGACAAGACTTTATCCAAAGCTCAACAACTACAAGAGTTTATGAAAAAGACCTTCTTACTGAAAATTTCTTTGATAGAATGGCAGAGTCTGAAGACTTGGCCAGTGCCGTTAGACTTTTAAATGACACATCTTATCAAGAGTACTTTACAAAGTTGGAAAGACCTCAAGACTATGAAGTTGCGCTAAAAGAGGCATTACAGGATCTATACAAGAAGTTTGGTCAGATGCTAAAAAGTCCTGAAGTAGTAAATCTTCTCACTATGAAGTACGAATATCACAATTTAAAGGTGATGTTAAAGGAGAAGATAAGCGGTAGGGACTATTCCCACATGTTTATAGACATAGGAGATTTTGACTTTGAAGAGCTTAGGGAGGACTTTGAGTCCGGAGATAGAGCCCAGCTTGATACAAGATATGCTGGGGTTATCAACAAGGTATACGACGACTACTTGGATAAAAAGGATCCTCAGCTTATAGATGTTTACACCGACAGGGAGTACTTCGAGAATTTAAAGGAAGTAGCTGAAAAGTTAGATGTAGAGATGTTTGTGCAATATGTTGAGGACTTAATCGACTTTACAAATATAAGAACTCTTTTAAGGGCACAAAATCAAAACATAGACCTACACTTTTTAGATAAGATTATAATTCCTGGAGGAACTATAGATTTAGATAAGTTTAGAGAAAATCTTTTTGCAAAGATAGATGAAAACAGTCCTCTTATAAAGTCGGCAAGAATCTACTATTATTTGAGGGAAAGCATCAAGGACTATAGTAATACGAAGAGTCTTTCCGCTTTTGAAAAGAGCATGGACGACTATATTATAAGTCTTATTAAAGAAGCTAAAAAGGTAACTTATGGACCTGAAGTTCCCTTTGCCTATTTAATGGCTAAGGAAAACGAGATTAGAAATCTTAGAATAGTACTTGTTTCTAAGTTAAATAATCTACCTAAGAATTTCATAAAAGAAAGGTTACGTGAGACATATGCATAGAGTAGCCGTAGTTGGTGATAGAGATTCTGTCCTTGGATTTAGAGCTTTGGGAGTTAAGGTTTTTACCGCTTTGGAAGCTATGGAAACAAGGCAAATCGTGGATAAGTTGGCCAAGGAAAACTATGGAATCATATTTATAACGGAACAACTTGCCAAACTTATACCAGAGACTATCGAAAGATATAATAATGAAATTACCCCAGCGGTTATATTGATACCATCTAACCAAGGTTCTTTGAACATTGGACTTGATAGAATCAATAAGAACGTTGAAAAAGCCGTTGGATCTAATATTTTATAAAGGAGAGAGCTTATATTGAAAGAAGGAAAAATTATTAAGGTATCCGGACCTTTAGTTGTAGCTGAAGGTATGGATAATGCCAATGTTTATGACGTTGTTGAAGTTTCAGAAGATAAGCTCATCGGAGAAATCATTGAGATGAGAGGTGACAAAGCCTCCATTCAGGTATATGAGGAGACTACAGGAATTGGACCTGGAGATAAGGTTGTAACTACAGGTTCTCCTTTGTCTATAGAATTGGGACCGGGCCTTATTGAGCAGATGTTTGACGGGATTCAAAGACCCCTTCAAGCTTTGCAAGACGCCGCTGGAGATTTCTTAACTAGAGGAGTTTCTGTAAAGGCGCTAAATAGGGAGAAAAAATGGGACTTTGTTCCAACTGTAAAAGCTGGAGACGAAGTTACCCCGGGAGATGTAATTGGTACAGTTCAAGAGACACCAATTGTAAGTCATAAGATAATGGTTCCGATGGGAGTAAAGGGAACTGTAAAGGACATTAAATCTGGATCTTTTACAGTAGTTGAGACTGTGTGTACCGTAGAAACTGAAAATGGCGACAAAGAACTTACCATGATGCAAAAATGGCCTGTTAGAACTGGTAGACCATATGTTAAGAAGTTGGACCCTACAGAGCCTCTTGTTACAGGACAAAGGGTTATAGACACCTTCTTCCCAGTAACTAAAGGAGGAGCTGCAGCCATACCAGGACCCTTTGGTTCAGGAAAGACGGTTGTACAGCATCAGCTTGCAAAATGGGCGGATGCAGAGATAGTTGTCTACGTTGGTTGTGGTGAACGTGGAAACGAGATGACAGACGTTCTTATGGAATTCCCTGAAATCATCGACCCTAAGACAGGGGAATCTCTGATGAAGAGAACAGTGCTTATAGCAAATACATCCAATATGCCGGTTGCGGCGAGAGAAGCATCCATCTATACTGGTATAACAATCTCTGAGTACTTTAGAGACATGGGATATTCAGTGGCCATGATGGCGGACTCCACATCTAGATGGGCGGAGGCTCTAAGAGAGATGTCCGGTCGTCTTGAAGAGATGCCTGGAGACGAAGGTTATCCTGCGTATCTTGCATCAAGAATTGCAGACTACTACGAGAGAGCGGGTAAGGTAGTATGTGTAGGTGAAGATGAAAGAGTTGGAGCACTTACTGTAATTGGAGCGGTTTCACCTCCTGGTGGAGATATTTCAGAGCCGGTTTCCCAAGCGACTTTAAGAATTGTAAAGGTGTTCTGGGGACTTGACTACGCTCTTTCCTACAGAAGACACTTCCCTGCAATCAACTGGCTAAATTCCTATTCACTATATCAAGTAAAGGTAGATAGGTATTTAGATGAAAATATAGACAAGAACTTCTCAAAGCTTAGAATGAGAGCAATGGCACTTTTACAAGAAGAGTCAGCGCTACAAGAAATAGTTAGACTGGTAGGTAGGGACTCCCTTTCTGAAACAGACCAACTAAAACTTGAAGTTACAAAGTCAATAAGAGAAGACTTCTTGCAACAAAATGCCTTCCATGAAGTGGACACCTACTGTTCACTGGCAAAACAGTATAAGATGTTAGAACTTGTTCTTTCATTCTATGACGAGGCCCTTGAAGCCTTAGACAGTGGGGCATATATGTCAGAAATTGAAAACATGGAAATTAGAGAAAGAATTGCAAGATCTAAGAATATTCATGAAGATGATTTAAATAAATTTGAAGATATAAAATCCGACATGAAGGATGAATTTTCTAAATTAGTTGAAAAAGGAGGTACTATTAATGCTTAAAGAATATAAATCAGTTTCTGAAGTTGTAGGACCTCTTATGGCAGTAGAAGGAGTTTCTGGAGTTAAGTTTGAAGAACTTGTGGACATTCAACTTCAAAATGGGGAAAAGAGAAGAGGTCGTGTTATAGAGATCAACGGAGATCAGGCTATGGTGCAAATCTTCGAGGGTTCAGCAGGTATAAACTTAAAGGAGACGACTGTTAGATTCTTAGGAAGACCCCTTGAACTTGGGGTATCCGAGGACATGATAGGAAGAGTATTCGATGGTTTAGGAAATCCAATCGATAATGGTCCAAAGCTAATTCCGGAAAAGTCCATCGACATAAACGGAACGCCTATAAACCCGGTGGCAAGGGACTACCCATCAGAGTTTATCCAAACTGGAATTTCTACAATTGATGGGCTTAACACCTTGGTTAGAGGTCAAAAGTTGCCTATATTCTCCGCTTCTGGTCTGCCACATAACAATGTTGCAGCACAGATAGCAAGACAGGCAAAGGTACTTGGTGGAAAGGATAAGTTCGCCGTAGTCTTTGCAGCTATGGGTATCACCTTTGAAGAGGCGCAGTTCTTTATAGACGACTTTACCGAAACCGGTGCCATAGATAGGGCTGTTTTATTTATAAACCTTGCAAATGACCCGGCAATCGAAAGACTTGCAACTCCGAAGATGGCACTGACCTGTGCAGAGTACTTGGCCTTTGAAAAGGACATGCACGTACTTGTAATCTTGACGGACATGACAAATTATGCTGAAGCCCTTCGTGAAGTATCTGCTGCTAGAAAGGAAGTACCAGGAAGACGTGGATATCCAGGATATCTATATACCGACCTTTCTACAATATATGAAAGAGCAGGTAGAGTTAAGGGAAGAAAGGGTTCCATCACCCAAATACCAATCTTGACCATGCCTGAAGAGGATATAACCCATCCAATCCCTGACTTGACAGGGTATATAACTGAAGGACAGATAATCCTATCAAGGGATTTGTACAAATCTGGTATTGAACCACCTATATTTGTAATTCCTTCACTTTCCCGTCTAAAGGACAAGGGTATTGGTAAGGGTAAGACCAGAGAAGACCATGCAGACACCATGAACCAAATCTATGCTGGATATGCATCGGGAAGAGAGGCCAGGGACTTGGCGGTAATCCTAGGAGAAACTGCACTTTCCAACGCAGACAAAGCCTTCGCGAAATTTGCAGAGGAATTTGAAAAGGAATATGTAAACCAAGGTTATTATAACAATAGAACCATTGAAGAAACTCTTAACTTAGGTTGGAAATTGCTTAGAATAATTCCAAGAACTGAGCTTAAGAGAATCAGAGATGAATATTTGGATAAGTATTTGGATCAAAAGACTCAAGGGGATGATTAGATGGCTAAGCTAAATGTTAACCCTACAAGAATGAAATTGTCAGAGTTAAAGGCCAGACTTACAACCTCTAAGAGAGGACATAAACTTCTAAAGGACAAACAGGATGAGCTGATGCGACGATTCATCAGCCTTATCCGAAGAAACAAGGAACTTAGGGAAGAGGTAGAGGAGGAGCTTAGTAAGTCATTTAAGGACTTTTTATTGGCTTCTGCCATCATGAGTCCCGAATTTCTTGAAGAGGCGGTTTCCTTTCCGAAACAGAGTATCGGAGTGGAAATTGAAGAAAAGAATATTATGTCCGTAAACATTCCCGTTATGAGTTTTAAAAAGACAGAGTCAGAAAACTCCACAGGAATCTACCCCTATGGATATGCTCAAACTTCTGCGGAATTGGACAATGCCATTGACGGTTTGAACAGGATAATGGATAAATTGTTGGAACTTGCAGAAGTTGAAAAAGCTTGTCAACTGATGGCAAAGGAGCTTGAAAAGACAAGAAGAAGAGTTAACGCTCTCGAGTACAGAACCATTCCAGACTTAGAGGAAACTATTAAATATATCAGATCAAAACTAGATGAAAATGAAAGGGCAACCATCACAAGACTGATGAAGGTCAAGGATATCATTGCCGAAAGATAGTGTTAGCAGTATGTTGGAAGCAAATTCTAGCATGCTGCTTTTTTTATTCTTATAATGCGCTTGAATTATCTGAAAATTTAAAAGATTTTTTCATTTACAAAGTTATAATCTATCTTTAACCTGTTTGATTATATTAAAACTCTCTGGTTGTGATATACTTTAATAAGAAAAGATTGATGAAATAAAAAATAAGAAGGTTGGTGCTTATGAAGAGAATAGTATTTGTTAGACATGGCCAAAGTGAATGGAATCTTCAAAACCGTTTCACCGGTTGGGTGGACGTGGATTTATCTGAAAAGGGATATGAAGAGGCAAAAAATTCTGGAGAGCTTATTAAAAAAGCGGGAATTGAATTTGATTTTGCCTACACTTCAGTTTTGAAGAGGGCCATCAAGACCTGTAATATCATTTTGGAAGAAATAGACCAAATGTGGGTTCCAGTAGTTAAGTCCTGGAGGCTTAATGAAAGACATTATGGTGCGTTACAAGGTCTTAACAAGGCGGAGACTGCTGAAAAATATGGTGACGAACAGGTTCATATCTGGAGAAGGTCCTATGATGTACTTCCACCGCTCCTTGATGAAAATTCCAAGGACTATCAAGGTAATCAAAGAATGTATAGTCAGCTTCCAAAGGGAACCGTGCCATTTGGTGAAAATTTAAAAGTTACCTTGGATAGGGTAATTCCATTTTGGGAAGATGAAATTGCGCCAAAGGTTCTTGATAACAAGACAGTTCTTGTGGCAGCCCATGGAAATTCACTAAGGGCTTTAGTAAAACATATTGAATTTATTTCCGACGAGGAGATAATGGGTCTAGAAATTCCAACAGGCCATCCTATGGTTTTGGAATTAAATGACGACCTTACACTATCAAAGAAATATTACTTGTAAAGAGGAGGCTTTTTGCCTCTTTTTTAATATAGACTTTAATTAACGATATCGTTGATGTTGCTTAATTATATCTGACTTTACAAAAATGGATTTAAAACCATAGAATATAGGGGATTTATTAGAAAACTTAACTTTTGATTCTGGATGTTTTAAGACAAAAACACAAAATTAAAGTCACACAATATGTTTTTAAAGCCTTGGATAAATGTTAAGAAAAGATATATAAAATTAACACAAAATTAACATCCCTTTGATACTATATTTTTAATCTGTGAAAATATGTTTTTTTGACATGTTGTAACAATAAAACTATAGATTGATCCTAGGGTATATAAATGTTGAGGTGATGTGATGAAATATGGAATTATAGATATAGGCTCAAATACTATTAGACTTAATATGTACTTAGTCGATGAGAATAAGCAAATAACTTCCCTGACAAATAAAAAATACGTGGCGGGAATTGCCTCCTATGTAAATAAGGGTTTTTTAACTAAAAAAGGTGCGGATAAAATCGTTGGAATTTTAAATAAATTATTTTTACTCTGCGACACCTTTGGTGTGGACAAGGTCTACCCCTTTGCAACTGCTTCTCTAAGAAATATCAAAAACTCTGAAGAGGTTTTAGAGTATGTTGATAAACAGGTTGGAAAGAATATCGATTTGGTTTCTGGAAATGAGGAAGCAAATCTTGGATATCTTGGAATAAGACAGGACTTTGACCTAGTAGACGGATATATTTTGGATATTGGTGGTGGTTCTACGGAGATTACACTTGTTTGTGGAGGAGAGATACACTATTCCAATTCCTTAAAACTAGGTTCGCTATCCCTTTTAGAAGGCTATTGTAAGGGGATAATTCCAACAAAATCTGAAGCTAAGAAGATGGAAAAAGAGATTAAAAAGACACTAAAGAAGTTTAACATTCCCAAGGTAAGGGGAAAACCCGACGTCTATGGTATAGGTGGTACCATAAGAGCTTGTGGCAATGTTTCGATGGAATTATTTGACTTGCCAACTCCCTGTGAGCTGGACAGAACGCTTTTAGACAATTTATATTCAAAGATTATTGAACAAAAGTCGGAAGCCATAAAGCAGGTGCTTCAAGTAAATCCAGCAAGGATACATACTATTACTCCCGGTATGATAATACTTAGACAGATTTTAAACTATTTAAATGTTCAAAATCTCTATATTAGCGACAAGGGAGCAAGGGAAGGATATTTATATAAAGTTTTAAATTTAACTATTTAAGGAGAGAGACATGACTTTAAATACTGAAACAAAAGGTGAAGGGAAAAATAAAAAGGAAAGAATTTACAACTATTCTAGAAATAGAGAGCTGTCCTGGTTAGGATTTAATCAAAGGGTTCTTAGGGAGGCCTTAGATGAGAATAATCCTAGCTATGAAAAGTTAAAATTTATTAGTATCTTTAACAGTAATTTAGACGAATTTTACAATGTAAGGGTAGGGTCCTTGAATGACTTGACCTTATTGAAAAATCCGCCAGAAGATAATAAGACTGGAATGACTCCACAGGAACAACTTGATCTAATCTATGAAAAGACTAGAAAGTTACTAAAGGAAAATGAAGAGCTTTACTATAGGGTAATGGGTGAATTAAAACAATATGGAATTCAGTCCTATACCTATGATGAACTGGATGGGGAACAAAAGGAATTTATTTCAAATATTTATGATGACCATATTAAGCCGATTTTGGCGCCGCAAATCATAGACTTCTTTCATCCCTTTCCATTTATAGAGAATAAAAACATCTATATTATCTGTGAGCTGAGTTACAAGGACAAGTACAGCCTAGGTCTTTTACCAATCCCAGACTCCTTGCCAAGTTTTTATATGCTTGGAGACAAAAAGTGGATTAGGACCGAAAGGATTCTAAAGGAAAAGGTACAGGATATCTTCTCAAACTATACTGTTAAAAAAACCTATGTTATGAACCTTCATAGAAACATGGACATCAACTATGAAGAACACTTGGAAGACCAAGTTGACGACTATAGGATGCAGATGAAAAAGCTATTGAAGAAGAGGACTAGACTTCAAGTTGTAAGGGTTAACACAGATAGTCCGCTGGATCACCAAACCAAGGAGTTTTTAAAGGAACATTTAAATATAAAGGACTACCAGTTCTTTACCTATACCAGTCCTTTTAATATGGGAAATGTCTTTGGTCTAGAGTCCATGTTAAAGACCAAATGTGACCCAACCATATTCTATAATGCCTTTAGTCCAAAGGTTGGGGAGATGATTGAGTCGGACAAGTCCTTGTTCCAACAGATTGAAGAAAAGGACAGACTTTTAATCTATCCCTATGAAGACATTGATAGCTTCTTGAAACTATTGGAAGAGGCAGCGGAAAATCCCGATGTTATTTCAATCAAGATTACCATCTATAGACTTGCTAAAAATTCCAGAGTTGTAAAAAATCTTGTAAAGGCCAGGGAAAATGGAAAGGATGTTACGGTTATGTTGGAGCTTAGGGCAAGGTTTGATGAAGAGTCCAACATTAACTACTCCCAGATCCTTTACAACGAAGGATGTACAATCCTATATGGTACTGAAGACTACAAAGTTCATTCCAAGGTATGTTTGATAACCTATAAGGACCAGGAAGGAAATATAAAGTATATCAGTCAAATAGGTACAGGTAATTACAATGAGTCCACTTCTAAACAATACTCTGACATCTCTTTGATGACTGCACACCAAGGGATTGGTAAGGACTGTTACAACTTCTTTAACCATATAAACCTAGAAAATGTAAATAACAATTACTCCCATATTCTGGCAGCTCCCTACTCACTAAAGGTTACAATTATAGAAAAGATTGAAAAGGAGATTGCGAAAGGGGAAAATGGTAAGATTTTCTTTAAATACAATTCCTTAACGGACAAGGACATTATGATGAAGCTTGAAGAGGCTTCAAGGAATAAAGTTCAGGTTAGGATGATAATTAGAGGGATTTCCTGTCTGAGACCAGGGGTTGAAGGTTTTACTGACAATATCGAAATCAGAAGTATCGTTGGAAGATACCTAGAGCATCCAAGAGTTCTTATCTTTGGAGACAATGAAGAGGTATTTATAGGATCCTCCGACCTTATGACTAGAAACCTTGTACGAAGGGTTGAAGTAATGGTTCCTATCTATGACGAATTCATTAAAAAGAAGATTATTGAGTATATGGACATTCAGTGGAAAGACAATACCAAGGCAAGAATTATGAATTCTTCTGGAATTTATGAGCCTGTTCCAGTTGAACCGGGAGATGAACTTGTAAACTCTCAAGAGACCATGATGAGACTTGCAATAGAAAGAGAACTTAAACCAGTACCTTTTACGGTAACTCCTAAGGAAGAATCTAAGAAAGAAGAAGAAAAACTGTCCTTCTTTGATAGAATAAAAAGATTTTTTGGAATTAAATAAAAAGACAGCAAGAACCCAAGATGATTGATCATCTTGGGTTCCTTTAGAGCAATTAGAATGTAAGTTATATATTAAGTAGAGTTTACTTATTGTCTATTTTGTTTTCCTTCATCTTTTCTAAACATTTTGGACAAATCCCAAACATAAAAAGATTCCTATTTAAAACTTTATGATCTGAAAGCTCCTTTGGATTTATGGAGCCTAGGTCAAATTCAAAATCAGAAAGATCACCACATTCTACGCATTTAAAATGGCCATGGGGTTTAGTTACTATGTCAAACCTCGCTTCCACATCGTCAATCTTGATCTCGTTGACAAGCCCTGCTTCTTTTAAAGTGGACAAAGTATTGTAGACTGTAGTTTTAGATAATGTTGGAATTTCAGGTGCTAATGCAGAGTAGATCTCATCCACTGTGGGATGGCTCTTGTTTTTTTCTAAATATTCCAATATTTTTATTCTCTGAAAAGTTGGCCTAATATCAGACTTTACAAGTTCTTTTTTAAAATTATCCAACAAAATCATGTTGTCCATTTGATTCATTCCTTCTTAATTAATAGATCTATACTGATATTATACCACTTTTCCAATATAAAATCCCAAAAAATGCAGATTATCTTATAAAAATAGAAAATAATTAGCTAATTATGACATTTTTGTAAATTTTAATCTACAAAAAAAACTCAATAGATAAAAAACTGCCATTATGGTTTGTTACGTAGTAAAAACCGCCATGAAAAAATTCACAGCGGTATCCTTTAAGCAATATATGCTAAGAAATGGGAAAGTCCTATTCCAAAGAAAGTTCCTGTAATAGTTCCCAACAATGCCATTAGCACTGCAATTGGTACTAGAGATTGTGAGTAAGCCGCTGCAAGTACTGGTGCAGAAGCAACACCTCCAATATTGGCAAGGGAGGCAACTCCACAGGTGAATAGGTCCATTTTAAATAACTTACTTATCAAGGTCATAAGAAGTCCATGAACTATAAGAACTACAAATCCTGTCAAGATATAGGCAGGTGCCTCTGTAAGTTCCTTGAAGTTTGCATTTGATGCAATTAGACCGATTAGCATATACAACATCACATTTGAAAGCTCCGGTGATCCAGGAACTTTAGCAAGGGGAGTCATTGCGCAAATAACCCCAAGGATTGTGGTTGTAATAATTGCCAATCCAGTTTGACCCATAAAGGATAGTCCTGGAAGTTCTGCAAGCTTTCCACCAATTACATTGGTAATTGCTGTTACGGCTAAAGAAACACCCAGTAAAAAGAAAATATCCTGATAGGTAATAACCTTACTGATCTTTGAAAACTTCTCTGTTAGATGAGCGTTGATATTGTCGATCTTTGTCGTATCTGCCTTGGTCCACTTGTTAAATTTATTAGCAAAGGGAACAAGGAATAACAAGAACATTATCCAAATAGAATAGTCTATTGAATCTATCAACAAGGTATATCCCATTCCTGAACCTTCAAGTCCTATAGCCTCTTGTACGGCAACCATGTTTTGGGTCCCTCCTACCCAACTACCTGCCAAGGCTCCCAAGGTTTGATGGGCGTTGTCAGCAAGACTTCCCTTAAAAATAGAAAAGGCTATGACAAAGCCTAAGATAATTGTAACACTTGATGTAAAGAATGATATAATCATTCTAGGTCCAAGTTTTGCAATGTCTCTTAAGTCTGCTCTAAGGAGCATCAAGAAAATCATCGCTGGTAAAATTGCATCCTTAATAACGGATCTTGCGTTTGAAACACTTTCTGCAGACATGTCCCAAACCTTAAATGTGGATAGTAGCATTGAGCCAAAGTAAATAATAACCATCGCCGGTACATATTTAAAGAAACGGCCGTCTTTATATTTCTTTTCCAGCCAAAGTAGTATACCGGAGATGAAGAACAATAGCGCAATGAATTGTAATCCATCTGTAATCATATAATCTCCTCCTTTTTATGAAATACATAAATATTTTACTACATTAAACAACAAATGTTCAAGTAATGATAAAGTAATATAGTAGGGCGAAATTGATTGAAACAATCATTAAAATATAATTTTACATAGGAAGAGCTCTTCTATATCCCTTTGAAAAAAACTAAAATATTTGTAAAAAATTTTACCCTAAACTGGAATTAATTGAAACATGTAGTATAATAAACAGAGGAAAAAACAAGGAGGAATTATGTCTAGGAAAATTTATGGTGTTAATGAAAAAGTACCAGGTTCAATGCTCCTGCCACTAAGCTTGCAACATACATTTGCAATGTTTGGGGCTTCGGTATTGGTACCTATAGTTTTGAAATTTGATCCTGCCATCGTATTGTTGATGAATGGTATTGGAACATTGTTATTTATACTGATTACTCAGGGAAAGGCTCCTGCCTACCTAGGTTCAAGCTTTGCTTTTCTAGGACCTGCAGGAATAATCATTTCCCAAATGGGCCCAGAATATGCCCAAGGTGGTTTTATAGCCATCGGACTGATTGGCTGTATACTTGCCTACATCATCTATAAGTTTGGAACTGACTGGATTGGTGTAGTTTTACCACCGGCAGCAATGGGCTCTGTAGTTGCACTAATCGGTTTTGAGTTGGCAGGGTCTACTGTTAACGGAGGAAAGATCGGTGCGGAGATTATGACGGAAAATGCATCACCGGAACATATAATCATATTCTTGGTTACACTTTCCGTAGCCATTATCGGTTCGGTTTCCTTTAGGAAGTTCTTTGCAACTATTCCAATTCTAATAGCCATAGTAGTTGGTTATCTTACAGCCTTTGCTTTCGGAATGGTGGACTTTAGTCCAGTTCTTGAAGCAAAACTATTCACTCTTCCAACATTTAGAGCTCCAGCCTTTGATTTAAAGGCAATTTTGACTATGTTACCAGTTATCCTAGTAATAGCGTCAGAGCATATAAGTCACCAGGTGGTAACCTCTAATATAATAGGGAAGAATCTATTAAAGGATCCAGGACTTCATAGATCCATCTTTGCAGACAACTTTTCTACTGCATTGTCTGGACTAATAGGTGGAGTTCCAACCACAACCTATGGTGAAAACATTGGTGTAATGGCAGTAACTGGGGTTTACTCTGTATATGTGATTGCTGGAGCAGCTTGTATTTCCATATTGATGGCCTTTATTGGACCGCTTTCTGCTCTAATATCTACAATTCCAGGAGATGTAATTGGTGGGGTAACCTTCTTACTTTACGGTATGATAGGCTCTTCAGGAATTAGACTTCTGGTAGATGACAGAGTGGACTATTCAAAGTCTAAAAATCTAATACTTACTTCAGTAATCTTTGTAACTGGACTTTCAGGGGTTACATTGAATCTTGGAGGAGTACAGCTTTCAGGAATGGTGCTTTCATCATTGGTAGCTGTGGTATTAAGTCTTATCTTCTATATATTTGACAGAGTAGGACTTATGAATGAATAATTTAAGGAAGTAATTATGCTTCCTTTTTTCATTTCTTACATTTGATTTTGAAACCTCTACATGCTTTCACAAAAAAATTTAAACTTGATGGAAAGTTTGATATAATGATTGAGTAGATGAGGGGGATAATATGAGGATTTTTAAGAAAAATTTAAATGAAATTTCTTTGAATGAAGCTTATTTGATTTCAAAGCATATTATCCTGTGGATAGACAATTATATATTTAAATTTCAGAGGGAACTGACTAAGGGATTGGTGTGTTCTCTTAAAGTAGGTACAAATTAGGAGAATCCGATAGGGGTTCTCTATTTTATTAACGATCTAACTCTAGTTTTTGATTGTTTAACTTACAAGAATTTAATCCAAATTATTACAAGGGGAGGAATTATGAGAATACTTATAATTGGTAGCGGAGGCAGGGAATACGCTATAGGACATAAACTACTGGAAGGCGATAGTAGCCGTGAGCTTTATTTTGCTCCTGGAAATGGAGGAACTAAAGCCCTTGGAGAAAATGTAGGTATAGAAAGTGAAGACTTGGAGGCGCTTGTTAAATTTGCACTTGAAAAAGAGATCGACTTTACAGTAGTGGGACCGGAAGCACCGCTTTGCGAAGGTGTTGTAGATCTATTTGAAGAAAAAGGTCTAAAGGTATTTGGTCCTAAGGAAAAAGAGGCTATGTTTGAAAAGTCCAAGGCATTTACAAAGGACTTTTTAACTAGACATAATATAAAGACTGCCGACTATCTGGAAACAGACAAGGTAGAAGAGGCTAAGGATTTTTCAAATAAACTGATAGAAGAAAAGGGAAAAGCTGTACTTAAAGCTGATGGTCTTGCAGCTGGCAAGGGTGTAAAAATTGTCAATAATATTGAAGAATCAGACAAATTCATAGAAGAAGTACTCAATGACGGCGTTTTTGAGGAGAAGAAAATTGTCGTTGAAGAATTTATCCAAGGCTTTGAGATGAGTTTAATAGTACTTACCGACTCTAAGAACATGGTAGTACTTCCAACCTCTAAGGATCATAAGAAGGTATTTGAAAATGAAAAGGGTCCTAATACTGGAGGAATGGGAACATATGCTCCCAACTTAGAGGCGGAAAGCTTTATGCCAAAGGTAAGAGAAGAGATTTTAGACAAGGTTTTAATGGGCTTTAAAGAAGAAAACCTAGACTATAGAGGAGCTCTATTTATAGGCCTTATGATAAATCAAAGTGGAATCTATGTTCTTGAATTTAACGTAAGGTTTGGAGACCCTGAAACTCAAGTAATCCTTCCGCTTATAGAAAATGACTTACTTGACCTACTTGAAAAGACTGCTTCAGGAGAGCTGAATTCTGTAGATCTTAAGGTAAACGATAAAAAGGCAATTTGTCTTGTCCTTACTTCAGGTGGCTACCCAGGAGATTATAAAAAGAACTTAAAGATTGATATTGGTGAAGATATTAAGTCCGATATTATTCACGCTGGAACCAAAAAAGAGGGAGAGGACTACTTCACATCCGGTGGTAGAGTGTTAAACCTGGTAGCTTTAAGTGACGACTTTGACGATGCAAAAAACCAAGTCTATGAAGACGCTAAGAAGATAAACTTTGAAGATATTCAATATAGAAAGGACATAGGACCAACTGTAAAGAGGGTTTATGTTTGTAAGAAGGACAGGTTCAACTATAGGGCTAAGGAATTAAAAGAGGAAATCCAAAATGCACTGGGAATTGAGCCTAAGGATGTTCAAATTTACAATAGATATGACATGGAAATATCCGACAATGATTTGGATAGGATAAAAGATACCATCCTTTCTGAAAAAGTTGTGGACTCCATCTATATAGGAAAAGAGGCCTTGGACTTACAGGCTTCCATGGAAAATGCAATCTGCGTATCCTATTTACCAGGTCAATTTGACCAAAGAAGACAGGCTTTAATTGACACTTGCTATTTGGTTTTGGGAAAGGAAGTAAATTCTCAAACTTCAACTGTCTACTCCATAACAGGTGTTACTGAGGAAGAAGTAGATAGAATTGCTCAGTTTTTGGTAAATCCTGTGGACTCACAAAGGGTCCCTCTTCTTGGAATTCCAACTACATTGGCACAACAGGGAAGTGTAAACAGGGACAATCCTGTATTTAAGCGCTTTATTGAACTTGATGACCTTGGCCTTGAAAAGTTCTTAGAAGAGCAAAATCTTGCCATGAGTTTGGAAGATTTAAAATGCATCAGGGACTACTTTAAGAGTGAAAAGAGAGACCCTAATATTACTGAAATAAGAGTTTTGGATACCTACTGGTCAGACCATTGTAGACATACGACTTTTAACACCTTCTTAAAGGTAGGTTTTAGTGAAAAGACGGCACTAGACACCATCATAAGGGAAACCTTCCAAGACTATCTATGTATGAGGGAGAGTCTTGGCGTTACAAAGGAAATCTCCTTGATGAACCTTGGTACCATTTTAGGAAAATACTTTAGGGAAACGGGAGAACTTGAAGACTTAGAGATTTCATCCGAGATAAATGCATGTTCTGTAAAGATAAAGGTAAGGGTTGACATAGACGGAAAAGAGGAACTTAGGGACTACCTTTTGATGTTTAAGAATGAAACCCACAATCACCCTACAGAAATTGAACCATTGGGTGGAGCGAGTACCTGCCTAGGTGGTGCAATCAGAGACCCGCTTTCTGGAAGATCCTATGTTTATCAAGCCATGAGAATTTCTGGAGCAGATGACCCAAGACAGGAAATTGATAAGACATTACCTGGAAAGTTACCTCAACTTAAAATTGTTCGTGAAGCTGCACTAGGCTACTCTTCCTATGGAAACCAAATCGGTTTACCTTCTGGATTTGTAGAGGAAGTTTATCACCCAGGCTATGTAGCTAAAAGACTTGAAGCAGGAGCAGTTATAGCGGCGGCTCCAATGGAAAATGTCGTTCGAGAAGAGCCAGAGCTTGGCGACATAGTCCTTCTTCTAGGTGGAAAGACTGGAAGGGACGGAATTGGTGGAGCGACTGGTTCATCTAAGACCCATACTGAGGAATCCATCAACACCGAGTCTGCACAGGTTCAAAAGGGTAATGCTCCAGAAGAAAGAAAGATTCAAAGACTCTTTAGAAATGGAAATGTTACAAGACTTATAAAGAAGTGTAACGACTTTGGTGCAGGGGGAGTTTGTGTTGCCATTGGTGAAATTGCCGATGGAATCACCATTCACTTGGACAGAGTGCCTTTAAAATATAGGGGACTTAGCCCAATGGAAATTGCAATCTCCGAATCCCAAGAGAGGATGGCGGTTTTAATAAGGGAGACCGACTATAAGGAGTTTGCAAAATACTGTGACATGGAAAACCTTGAATACACAAAGGTTGCTGAAATAAATGACAAAAATAGAATGATAATGTACTTTGAAGATGAAGTTGTATGTGAACTATCCTATGACTTTATCAACACCAATGGAGCAACAAGAAACCAAGATGTGATGGTGGATAATGAAGACGTACCTACAATTTTGAAAAATAAAGACAATAGTCCTGAAAATCTAAAGGACTATTTAGGCGATTTGAATATTACAAGTCAAAAGAACTTAATGGAACTATTCGATGCATCCGTTGGTAGAGGTACAGTCTTACACCCATATGGAGGTAAAAAGCAGTACAACCAGTCTCAGGCAATGGCTGCACTTATCCCATATACTGATGAATATAAGACTAAGACTTCCTCTATAATGAGCTATGGATTTAACCCTTATCTTTCTGAACAATCTCAGTTTTTAGGAGGGTACTATGCAGTTATCGAATCCATTTCTAAACTTGTTGCAACAGGATCCGACCTTAACAAGATAAGACTAACATTCCAAGAATATTACGAGCGACTTACAGATGAAAAGTCCTGGTCAAAACCACTAAAATCACTACTTGGAGCATATGTGGCTGCAAAGTTCTTCAAGGCACCTCCAATTGGAGGAAAGGACTCTATGAGTGGAACCTTTGAAGACATTTCAGTGCCACCAACTCTAATTTCCTTTGCTGTGACTACAGAAGATCTTGAAAATATCACATCTCAAGACTTTAAAGGAAAGGGTCATCTGGGACTTGTAAACATTTCATTTGATAAAAATGGAATGCTTGATTTGGAAGAGTTAAAGGCAAATATGGAAAAAATCCACGAAGATATAGTAGATGGAAACATCATTACTGCAATTGCCGTAAACCACAAGGGTACATTACCGCTGATTTATACTAATGCTGTGGGAAATACAGGTTTTGACATTGAATTAGAGGATCTATATTCACCAAGGTATGGAACATTTATAGTTGAATACCTTGAAGACAGGGACTTTATTGAAAAAATAGGTGAGTTTTCTGATGATATAGTTGTAAATAAAGTCAAACTTGATGAACAGGCCCTTGAAGAAAACTATCTTCACACTTTAGACAAGGTGTTTAAACCAAAGGAAAATATTGAACTTAAGGAACTTCAAAACAATAGAGTAGAGAGAGGATTGGTTTCAAATAAACCTTGTGAAAAGCCATTTGTAACGGTAGCTTCCTTCCCAGGAACAAACAGTGAATGGGACACCCTAGAAGCCTTTAAGGAAAATGGTGCAACTGGTGAAGTTAAGGTCTTTAGAAACCAAGATAAAAATGATATCGAAGAGTCCATAACGGAATTGGCAGAGTCAATTAGAAAATCTCAAATATTTGCAATCCCAGGAGGTTTTTCCATGGGGGACGAACCTGATGGATCAGGAAAATTCATTGCCAATGTTTTAAGAAGCAAGGAGATTTCAGATGCAATTGACTACATGTTAGAAGAAAATGACGGACTTGTAATAGGAATTTGTAACGGATTCCAAGCCCTTATAAAGACAGGACTTCTTCCATATGGAAAAGTGACTGAAACCAAGGAAGAGGACCCATCCATAACCTTTAACACCTGCAGAAGACATATTGCATGTATTGCAGAGACTAAAGTCCTTACAAATAACTCTCCATGGTTGACAAGGGTTGAAGCTGGAAAGACCTACAAGGTTCCAATCTCCCATGGTGAGGGAAGATTTGTCCTTGGGGAAGATAAACTAAAGGAATTACTTGAAAACGAACAAGTTGTCAGCCAATATGTAGAAAACTATAATGGCGCTGATTATTCAATTGAGTCCATCATGTCAAAGGATGGTAAAATAATTGGTAAAATGGGTCATAGTGAAAGAGTTACACCGGATATCTATAAGAATATCTATGATATAGAAGTGCAAAACCTATTTGGTTCTGCAGTGGATTATTTTACTAAGGGCTTAGATAAATAAAGGAATTGAGGAGAAAATTTATGATATTAGTAGTAGACTTTGGCGGTCAGTACAATCAATTAATCGCCAGAAGAGTCAGGGACTTAAACGTATACTGTGAAGTGGTTCCCTATACAAAAGCTCTAGAGAAAGTTAAGGAAAAGTCACCGGAGGGAATCATCTTTACCGGTGGCCCAAACTCCGTATACATTGAGGATGCACCGAAGATAGAAAAGGAAATATTTGAACTTGGTGTTCCAATACTTGGACTTTGCTACGGTATGCAGATTATGGCCCACTTACTAGGAGGAGAGGTCAAAGACTCTAGCCAAAGGGAGTTTGGTAAAACGGAATTTAGAACTGAAGAAAATGAAATCTTTAGTGGCGTGCCACAAAATAGTACTGTATGGATGAGCCATGTGGACAAGGTTGTAAAATTGCCAGAAGGATTTGAAAACATTGGCCATACTTCAAATACTGAAATTGCAGCTATGGTAAATGGTGATAAAAAACTTTATGCACTACAATTTCATCCAGAGGTTAACCATTCAGAATATGGTTTAAAGATGATAGAAAACTTTTTAGTAAATATTTGTAATGCAAAACGGGACTGGACCATGGCAAACTACGCTAAAGTTGCAATAGATGAGACTAGAAAGACCGTTGGAGACAAGAAGGTTCTATTGGCCCTATCAGGAGGAGTGGACTCTTCAGTTGTCGCAGCACTACTTTCAAAGGCGTTAGGAGACCAGCTAACCTGTATCTTTGTAGACCATGGTCTAATGAGAAAAAATGAAGGTGACGAAGTAGAAGAGGCTTTCAAGGACTCTGGTATGAACTTTATCAGAGTCAATGCAAAGGACAGATTCCTTAGTAAATTAAAGGGCGTTACAGACCCAGAAAAGAAGAGAAAGGCCATAGGAGAAGAGTTTATAAGAGTTTTCGAAGATGAAGCAAAGAAAATTGGAAAAGTTGACTTCTTAGCACAAGGAACCATCTACCCTGACATAATCGAATCCGGAGTTGGTGATGCTGCGGTAATTAAGTCCCACCACAACGTAGGAGGACTTCCAGACGTAGTAGATTTTAAAGGACTTATAGAACCATTACGACTATTATTTAAGGACGAAGTTAGAAAACTTGGGAAAGAACTAGGCCTTGCAGAGGTTTTAGTAAATAGACAACCATTCCCAGGACCAGGCCTTGGAATAAGAGTGATGGGAGAAGTTACAGAAGATAAACTTGAAATCCTTCGCGATGCTGACTTTATCTTTAGAGAAGAACTAGAGAAGAACAAAGTGGAAAATCTATCCCAATACTTCGCAGTCCTAACAGAAAATAGAACAGTAGGAGTCATGGGAGACTTTAGAACCTACGACTACACCTTGGCATTAAGAGCAGTCCACACAACCGACTTTATGACTGCCGACTGGGTTAGAATACCATACGAAGTGCTGGACAAAGTGTCCGTGAGGATAATAAACGAAGTAGACCATATCAATAGAATAGTGTATGATGTGACAAGCAAACCACCAGCGACAATCGAGTGGGAGTAGGGGAAGAATCTGAAAAGATAACAATAGTTCGAAGCTTTGTTAAATTAAGAAGAAAAATAATTTCAAGGCGGTGAGGTCTCTGTACTGCACCGTCTTTTTTGATACATTTAATAATCATGGATTTATTGATACAATAATAGAATAAGCTTCATATTTATGTAAGCGATAGATGGAAATATTAAAGTTATTAAAATATTTATTAAAACACCAATAGACAAAATATGAACAAAAAAGATTTTTAATGGAAAATTGGATCGATTTGCTAAAACATCAAAGATGCCAATAGACGAGTTTATTTCAATATATGTTTTACATAGAATAGTAAAAGCTTTAGAGATTGATTTTTGGGATATGATGATTATGATTAGAGTTAAGGACCTCTACTTCACAAAATAATCAAGAGTAAATTAAAACGGGGTGATGGTTTTGGAAATAATAGACAATGTGAATAAGATTTTAAAAGATGAATTGTCTCTTGAAATAACAAAAGGCAGTAAGATCTCGATTGCAGCAGCGAGTTTTTCTATCTATGCTTTTGATCAATTAAAAAGAGAACTTACTAATGTTGAAGAACTTCGCTTTATATTTACTTCCGCTACTTTTATTAATGAAGAACCTAAAAAAGAGAAGCGAGAGTTTTATATTCCAAGAAGAGAAAGGGAACAAAACTTATATGGGTCTGAATTTGAAGTCAAGCTCAGAAATGAAATGACTCAAAAAGCTATTGCCAAAGAGTGTGCTGAATGGATAAGAGAAAAAGCTATTTTTAAGTCAAATATAACTAATGAAAACATGATGGGATTTATTAATGTCGATGACAAGAGTTACATGCCTATTGACAGTTTTACTACTGTAGATTTAGGTGTTGAACGAGGAAATAATGCATATTATATGATTCAAAAGTCGTCAAGTCCCATGAGTAAAGTTTATCTAAATCTGTTCGAAGAAATATGGAATGATAAAACAAAACTACAAGAAGTAACAGAAAAAGTGATAGAGAATATTACGATGGTTTATAACGAGAATTCTCCAGATTATCTTTACTTTTTCACTTTGTATAATATTTTTAATGAGTTTTTAGAAGATATTTCTGAGGATGAATTAGCAAATGAAGCTACAGGCTTCAAAGAAAGTAAAATTTGGAATATGCTCTATAACTTTCAAGAAGATGCAGTTTTAGCAATCATTAATAAACTGGAAAAATATAATGGCTGTATCCTAGCGGATTCTGTAGGTTTAGGAAAAACTTTTACTGCTCTTGCTGTAATTAAATACTACGAGAACCGTAATAAGTCAGTTTTAGTGTTATGCCCTAAGAAGTTAGCCAATAACTGGAACACTTATAAGGACAACTATATTAATAATCCTGTAGCAGAAGATAGGATGAATTACGATGTTCTTTTCCATACAGATTTAAACAGAGAGAAGGGAAAATCTAACGGTCTTGATTTAAGTCGAATAAATTGGGGGAACTACGATTTATTAGTTATAGATGAATCTCATAACTTTAGAAATGGTGGAAAGATTTCTGGCGATGATAATAAAGAAAATAGATATTTACGCCTCTTGAATAAAGTAATAAGAAAAGGCGTAAAGACAAAAGTGTTAATGTTGTCTGCTACACCTGTTAATAACCGTTTTATAGATTTAAAGAATCAATTAGCTCTAGCCTTTGAAGGTGAGAGTGAACTATTAGATAGGAAGCTAAAAACAAAAAAGAGTACTGATGATGTTTTCAAACAAGCACAAACAGCGTTTAATAGTTGGACAAAATTGGACGTAGAGGAAAGAACCACAAATCAGATTCTAAAAAAGTTAGATTATGATTTCTTTGAGTTGTTAGATAGTGTAACCATTGCAAGATCTAGGAAACATATCCAAAAATACTATGATACAACAGCTATAGGTGCTTTTCCAAAAAGAAATATACCAATTTCCAAACGACCCGGTTTGACAGATTTAGAAAAAGCCATTACTTATAATGAAATATTTGAGCAATTAAGTTTACTACAGCTTTGTATTTATACACCTACAGACTATATTCTGCCCAGTAAGTTAAATAAGTATGTAGAAAAGTATGATTCAAAGCATGTAAATGGTAAACTGACTCAAAGTGGACGGGAAAAAGGAATTAGACGACTTATGTCAATTAATCTAATGAAAAGAATGGAAAGTTCAGTTCATTCATTCAAGCTTACATTAAATCGTATTAATAAATTAATAATTGATACCATTCAAGAAATAGAGAACTATGAGAAAAATTCAAAATCAAAATCTCTATTTATGGAAGATTACTCCAATCTTGATTTTGATGAAGATGACAAAGAAGATGATGTATTTGTTATTGGACGAAAAGTTCGAATTGAAATAGAAGATATGGATTATAAAACATGGAAGCGTGAGCTAATAGAAGATAAAGAGATTCTAGACCTTCTATTATCTTTTATTTCTGATATTACAGCCGAACATGACAAAAAGTTGAAGACGCTATTTGAGGTAATTGATGAAAAACAAAATAATCCTATTAATAAAGGAAATAAGAAAATTCTGATCTTTACAGCCTTTGCTGATACTGCAGATTATTTATATACCAATGTCAGTCAATATGTAAAGGATAAATATAATATTGATTCAGCTATAGTAACAGGTTCTACCGAGGGAAAGACAACAATTAAAGGTGTTGGAACTGATCTGAATACTGTTTTAACGCTATTTTCTCCTGTATCAAAAGACAAGGAACTTCTCCTTCCAGATTTAAATGAAGAAGTAGATATTTTAATTGCAACTGACGTTATATCAGAGGGTCAAAATCTGCAAGATTGTGATTATTTGATTAACTATGATATTCATTGGAACCCTGTGCGTATCATTCAAAGGTTTGGACGTATTGATCGTATTGGTAGCACAAATGAATGTGTTCAGCTTGTAAACTTTTGGCCTGACATTACTTTAGATGAATATATCAATTTAAAAGCTAGAGTTGAGACAAGAATGAAGATTGTAGATATGACAGCAACTGGAGATGATAACGTACTTTCGCCGGAAGAAAAGGGTGAATTAGAATATAGAAAGAAGCAGCTGGAAAAATTGCAAAAAGAAGTAGTTGACATTGAAGATATGGATACAGGAATATCAATAATGGATTTAGGATTAAACGAGTTTCGTCTGGATTTACTTGACTATATTAAAAAGCACCCGGAACTTGAAAAAGCACCCAAAGGGATGAATGCCATAGTTGAATCTACAGATGAGCTTCCTGCTGGTGTTATTTTCGTCCTTAGGAATATAGAGGAAAGCATAAATATTAATAGTCAGAATAGGCTTCATCCATTCTATATGGTCTATATAACAGAAGAAGGAGAGATAATAACTGATCACTTAGATCCAAAAGAACTTTTAGATAAGCTTAGACTCCTAAGTAAAGGCAAGAAGGAAGCAGACTTGAACCTATGTAAAGCTTTCAATAATGATACAGATGATGGGAAAGACATGAGTTTTTATTCAGGATTATTACAAGAAGCAATTACATCGATTATAGACGTTAAAGACGAAAGTGATATAGATAGTTTCCTAAGTGGTAAAGAGATGAGTTTTTTATCTGAGTCAATTGAAGGCTTGGATGACTTTGAACTGATAAGTTTTTTAGTGGTGAAGGACAGGGAGAAGAAATATGTTTAATTTACCTAAATCAACTAAAATCAAGAAAAATATATATAAAAACACCATCTATAAAAAATTTTCTAATGAACTAATAGGAAAGAAAAAAGAAAACTTTGACAAGGAAATAAAGAAAATTACAATCACAAATGAAATCTCAGAACAATCAATAAGTGTTAAACCTACTGAAGAAGTTTCAGCGATTTTTCTTGTTTTAGTAGAGCTTAAGATAAAGGAGTTTAATGAGGCTAATATAAGCTTGGTTTCAAGGCTTTTTGGACAGAGAATTTTACTGATTTTGAAATATGAGGATAAATATAAGTTAGCTATCTATGAAACAAGACTACTCATGGGGGAATGGAAAGAAATAGACCAGATAAATGTAAAGATTCAAGGACTTGATTTATCTTCTGTCTGGGATAATTTCGTAATACAAGTTGGTAAGTTTGAAGTTGAAGAAGGAAACAGTCTTGTTGAACAAATAGAGATAGAAGAGGAAAAAGAGAAGCTTAAACAAAAGATAGAAAAGACAGAGAAAAAAGCTAGAAAAGAACAACAGGCAAAGAAAAAATTTGAAATTTTTAAAAAATTGAAAGAATATAAAAGAGAGTTAGAGGAGATGTAAATGGAAAAGTTAGAAATGCAAACAAAAAATTTAGCAAATGAAAAGTATGAGAAGTTAAAAGAACTTTTTCCAAATGCTATTACTGAAACAATAGATGATGAAGGAAACCTAATAAGAGCAATTGATAAAGATATTCTTATGCAGGAAATCTCAACTGAGGTGGTAGAAGGTAGAGAAGAAAGGTATCAATTTACATGGCCTGACAAGAGGAAGGCTATTGTAACTGCAAATGAACCAATTTCTAAAACCTTAAGACCTTGCAAGGAAGAAAGTGTTAACTTCGATAATACCCAAAACCTTTATATAGAAGGAGATAATCTAGAAGTACTAAAACTCTTACAAGAAACATATCTTGGAAAAATTAAGATGATCTATATAGATCCACCATACAATACAGGAAAGGATTTCGTTTACAATGACAACTTTTCTATGGATAAAGATGACTACTTAGAAGACAGTGGTCAGTATGATGAAGAAGGGAATAGACTAGAGAAAAATTTGGAGTCTAATGGGCGTTTTCATACAGATTGGCTTAATATGATGTACTCAAGGTTAAAGCTTGCTAGGAATTTGTTAAGTGATGATGGAGCTATTTTAATCTCTATAGGAGATATTTAACAGTCGAACCTAAATAAACTATGTGATGAAGTATTTGGAAATTCTAATTTTATTGCTAATGTTGTATGGGCAAATCGTGAAGGTGGTGGGTCTTCAGACTCTAAGCATTTTAGAATAAAACATGAATATTGTCTTGTATATGCAAAAAACAAGGATTCTTTAGAAATAAATGGTATAGATGTTGAGGATACGGATAGGTATAGGTTGTCTGATAAATATGAAAAAGAACGAGGAAGACATCAACTTATTAAATTAGACAGTGCTAGTTTAGGATATATTGCTTCTCTTGATTACGGAATAAATGCGCCAGATGGGAGTACAATTTTTCCTAATAAAGGAAAAGAGAAAATTAGTCGTTGGCGTTGGTCTAAAGAAAAACTAAAATGGGGTATTAAAAATGATTATGTTGTTGTGAAGAAAGACAGAAACGGAAACTGGGCTGTTTATACAAAACAATATCTAAATGCTGATAATGAGGGAAATATTATTAGAAGAACATTACAGCCTATGGGTATAATAGAAAAATACTCTACAACTCAATCAAATAAAGAATTGAAAAGTTTATTCAATAATAAATCAATTTTTAGCTATTCTAAGCCGGAAAAATATATAAAATATCTAATATACTTGATATCAAAAAAAGATTCAATCATTCTCGATTTCTTTTCCGGCTCAGCAACTACTGCCCATGCAACAATGCAATTAAATGCCGAAGATGGCGGCAATCGTAAATTTATCATGGTGCAAATACCTGAAGAAACTGATGAAAAATCTGAAGCCTATAAGGCAGGATACAAAAATATATGTGAAATCGGTAAAGAACGTATTCGCAGAGCGGGTAAAAAGATTTTAGAAGATAATAAGGACAAAAAAGGAATAGAAAACCTAGATAGTGGATTTAGAGTGTTAAAAACAGATTCTTCTAATATGAAGGATGTTTACTATGCCCCAGTTCAGACAGAGCAAAATTTTCTTGATTCACTTTCTGATAATATAAAAGAGGATAGGTCTTCAGAAGATTTATTATTCCAAGTTATGTTAGATTTAGGAATAGAATTGTCTAGTAAAATTGAAAAGAAGGTTATTGACGAAAAAGAGGTTCTAATAGTTGAGGACGGATTTTTAATAGCTTGTTTTGATAAAAACATCACTGAAAAAACCGTAAAAGCAATAGCTGAAAAAGAGCCATACTATGCAGTATTTAGAGACTCTTCTATGGCAAGCGACAGCTTGGCAACAAACTTTGAACAAATATTTGAAAGTCTTAGTCCGCAAACAATAAGAAAGGTAATTTAGTATGAAATTTAATTTTAAGATTCAAGAATATCAGACAGATGCTGTAAATAGTGTTGTAAACTGCTTTATCGGTCAAAGGTATTCAGATGGTCTTAGCTATAGGAGAGATATTGGAAATATTAAGGATAAAAAGCTCTATTCACAGACTTATTTTGACTTAGAGGAGGATAAATCTACCTATAACTTTAAAGACGACTATGATGAAACAGGTTTTAAGAATGCAAAATTAACAATTTCGCCTGAAGAATTCCTATCAAATATAAGAAAGGTGCAGCAAAATAACAATGTTTCAATTTCTGATTCCTTGGTTGGAGATTTTGGTGCAGGTTCTTTAGATATTGAGATGGAAACTGGAACAGGTAAGACTTATGTTTATATAAAGACTATGTTTGAGCTTAACAGAAAATATGGCTGGTCTAAATTTATTGTTGTAGTTCCTTCGATTGCTATTCGTGAAGGGGTAAAAAAGTCATTTGAGATGACGGGCGACCATTTTATGGAAGAGTATCAAAAGAAGGTAAGGTTTTTTGTTTATGATAGCAAAAATTTAAATCAGCTGGATTCCTACTCTAGCAATTCAGGAATTAATTGTATGATTATCAACATGCAGGCTTTCAATACCTCTTTAAAAGAAGGTGGTAGAAGCAAGGATGCAAGGATTATCTATAGCAAGCGTGATGAGTTTGGATCAAGAAGACCTATTGACGTAATAAAGGCTAACAACCCAATCTTAATTTTAGATGAACCTCAAAAGATGGGCGGAAAGGCTACCCAAAAGGCCCTGAAAAACTTTAATCCTCTTTTTACACTTAATTATTCTGCAACTCATTCTAAAAAACATAATCTAGTATATGCCCTAGATGCAGTAGATGCATATAACCAAAAGCTTGTTAAAAAGATTGAAGTTAAAGGCTTTAAAGTTAAGAATTTTAGAGGTACTGATAAATATCTTTATTTAGAGAGCATCATTTTATCTCCGAAAGAACCACCTAAGGCCAGGATTGAATTTGAAATAGCCTATAAGAAATCAATTAATAGGGAAACTCGAATTCTTTCAGTTGATGACAATTTATATGAACTTTCAAATGAAATGGAGCAGTACAAAGGCTATAGAATATCTGATATCGATCCTATTCAAGGAACTGTAAGTTTTATAAATGGTGAAACAATTAAAAAAGGTGATCTTGTCGGGGATGTTTCTGAAAAGGATATGAGGCGAATACAAATTAGAGAAACTATCCTATCCCATTTTGAGAAAGAAGAGCAATTATTCAATAAGGGAATAAAGACCCTATCCTTGTTCTTTATTGATGAGGTATCAAAATATCGTCAATATGATGAAGAAGGAAATGAGCTTTTAGGAGAGTATGGTGAAATTTTCGAAAGAGAATATACTGATATCCTAAATGACTACATCACTATCTTTGACACACCATATCAAAAATATCTAAAAAACATAGAGGTTGAAAATACTCATAAAGGCTATTTTTCAATAGATAAAAAGGGACGCTCTATTAATAGCAAGGTAAAAAGAGGATCTGATGTTTCTGATGATATCTCTGCTTATGATCTAATTTTAAAGAACAAGGAAAGATTATTAAGTTTTGATGAACCCACCAGATTCATATTTTCTCACTCAGCACTTAGAGAAGGCTGGGATAATCCAAATGTATTCCAAATTTGTACTTTGAAACATGGTACATCTACAATTATGAAACGTCAGGAAGTGGGTCGAGGTCTTCGTATCTGTGTTGATAGTGATGGAGAAAGAATGGATCAGGAAAGACTAGGTTCTTCACAAGTACACAAAATCAATAAGCTAACTGTAATCGCAAGTGAATCATATAAAGATTTTGTAAATGATCTTCAAAAAGAAATTAAAGAAAATCTTTATGATAGGCCAAGAAAAGCTTCTATCGATTACTTTGAGGGGAAGAATGTTATTTTAGATGGAAATAACCACTCTGTAACTGTCCAAGAAGCAAGTATGATTTATCAATACTTAGTCAAAAATGACTATATTTCTATGGATGGTAATGATACAATCACAGAAAAATACCATGAAGATTTAAAAAATAACAATTTGGCTGATTTACCTAAAGAACTACTTCTTATGGGAGAGAGTATTCATAAATTAATTCAAAGTGTCTTCAACGATTCAATCTTAGATGACATGATTGATGATGGCAATGAAACAAAAATTCGTGATAATGACTTCAATGAAAATTTCTATAAAAAAGAATTTCAGACTTTATGGTCATATATCAATCATAAATATGCTTATACAGTTTCTTTTGATAGTGATGAGCTTATTAAAAAGGCAATCAAATCGATAGATAATGACTTATATGTATCAAAACTTCAATATACAATATCCCGTTCTGAGCAAAGGGAAGACTTAACAGCTGATTGTGTTAAAGAAGGAACTTCATTTGAATCAGCTAGGTCAAGAACTGTTTCATTAGAGCATTTTGAAACAAGCCAAATAAAATATGATTTAATTGGGAAGATTTCAGAATTAACTATCTTGACTCGTAAAACTGTAGTTGAAATACTAAAGGGAATTCGACCTGATAAATTTGAAATGTACAAAAACAATCCTGAGGAGTTTATTAGTAAAGTTTCTAGATTAATCAAAGAACAGAAAGCAACTATGATTGTCGAGCATATTTCGTATGATGAGATTGATGGTAAATATGATACATCAATTTTCACATCTGAAAAAAATAGTAGTTTAGAAAAAGCCTTCCAAGCGAAAAAGCATATTCAACCTTATGTATTTACAGATGGTTCTGCTGAAAAATCGGTAGAAAGACAATTTGCTGAAGACTTAGATGGTGCTGATGAAGTATGTGTTTATGCGAAATTGCCTAGAGGATTTTCAATCCCTACTCCAGTAGGAAACTATAGTCCTGACTGGGCTATTGCATTTAAAGCAGGAACAGTAAAACATATCTTCTTTATAGCTGAAACAAAAGGAACAATGGAAAGTCTACAGCTAAGACCTATTGAAAAAGCAAAGATATCATGTGCCAGAAAGTTATTTAATCATTTATCAACAGAAGATGTTGTTTATCATGATGTAGATAGTTACCAGAGCTTATTGAATATTATGCCTACAATTGAGAAAAATATATAAGCAGGTAATTAAGAATGAAGAAAGTTGGACCATAATGAATAAAATTAGTATAACATATAAAGTAATTCCTGATTTGGATAGTGTTATTGATTTATATAATGATGCTAATTGGACTTCTTATACTTCTAATCCTATACAGTTGGAAAATGCGCTAAGGAACTCTTTGAAGGTTTGGACAGCCTGGGATGGTGATTTGCTAGTAGGATTAGCAAGAGTTGTCGGAGATGGTTATACCATTATCTATATACAGGACATTTTGGTTTTAAAGTCATATCAGTGTAAAGGACTAGGAAGTCTTCTATTAAATACAATCCTTGAAGAATATCAAGAATTACGACAAATTGTTTTGTTGACTGATGATTCAGAAAAGTCTGTAAAATTCTATGAAAAGAATGGGCTTAAACCGGTAGGAAAGAACAACTGCGTAGCTTTTATGAAGTAGAGTTATTAATGTAAAATTCAACTTTGTTCAAATTTGCGCATCACTTGTTTAAGATTTACGTATCATTTGCAACATAAAATTTACGTTGCACTTAAAAATGAGTCGATAATTATTAAAAGGCTTCCAAAGGATATCTATGAGCAAAGTGTAGCAGGTTTTAGATTTAAAAGAAAATTAAATACATTTACTAATTTTAAATTGATTATTAGTTATTAGGGTAAATATGTAAACAAAGCGTATTTTGAATGTGTTTAAAGTTTAAAAAAGGTGGACTATGAAAAAGAAAATTAAATTACTGAATAATACCATAAGATTCATGGTGCATGGCGAACAACTTGTTAAAAATCCCTAGAATTAAGTCTTATATTTCTTTCAAGACTTTAAAATACAGAACGATTATACAGAAATATAAACTAGTTTATAACTTGAAAGATAAAGTTTAAAAGTGGTTTACTAATAACATATAACTAAAGAAAGGATTTATATGAATCAAGTAAAATATTAAGTTTTTCTCAGTTCAACTTTTAAAGACTTAAATGAAGAAAAAAAGTGATAGATTTTTGTGGTTATTATATATTAATCATTTGAAGTAGAATTACCTACTTGTGATCCTGCAATAGATTATGGTGGATATATCTAGCCGATATGGAGGAATCTAAAATTGCTGAATATTTCGCAAACAATAAATTTGAAGACTATGGAATAGTAGTTTGGTATTAACGGGATAATATAAATCATGAACAAATAACTTTCTAAAAAACTTGAGGGATCCCAAGGCTTAAAGAAAATAAAATAAAAATGCTAAGATTTTTGTGAACGATGTTAGTTTACATTTATCTAATGATAAAGAAATAAGTAGCAGATTTGAAAGGAATAAGAATGGCAAAAATAAAAAAAAGAGAAAATTTCTGCTCAAGGTTTTGATATTCAGATCTATACAGAAGATTTTAAAAATGACTATATAAGCTTAACTGATATAGCAAGATACAGAAACTCAGACGATCCAAGATTCGTAATTCAAAACTGGATGAGAAATAGAAATACACTTGAGTTTATAGGGCTATGGGAAGCTTTGAATAACCCTAATTTTAACCGTGTGCAATTCGACACGTTTAGAAGTGAAGCTGGGCTAAATAGATTTACAATGACACCAGGTAAGTGGATAAATTCTACAAATGCTATCGGTATAGTGTCAAAAGCTGGTCGTTATGGAGGAACATATGCTCACTATGATATTGCTATGGAATTTGCTTCTTGGTTATCTCCGGAGTTTAAATTATATATTATTCAAGACTATAAAAGGTTAAAGGAAGATGAAAACTCAAAGTTATCTCTTACTTGGAATCTACATAGAGAAATATCTAAAATCAATTATAAGATCCATACAGATGCAATTAAAGAGTATTTGTTAAAGGACCTTACTGATGAACAATTATCGTTTAAGTATGCAAGCGAAGCAGATATGTTAAATGTAGCTTTATTTAATAAAAGAGCAAGTACTTGGCGAAAAGAAAATCCTGCTTTAAAAGGAAATATAAGAGACTATGCAAGTCTTAATGAATTATTAGTGCTTGCTAATATGGAATCTTATAATGCGATATTAATAGAAAAAGGAATAGATCAAAAAGGAAGAATGATTGAACTAAGAAATCTTGCAAAGACACAACTAATGTCCTTAGATAAGTTAAATAAATTAGATATTAAAAAATTTCCGAAATAAAATTATTAGAAATGTTCAATCTGAAACTTGGATCTGTTTGGGTATAAAATTTTCCATATTAAAAAAATAAAAGTGGTAATTTGTATAGTTTAATATTATCCGTATACTAATATATAAAGAATGCGAGTAGGAAACAATGGTGGAGTATTTAGGAATATTTCTAAGTAGTTTAGTTTTAAGAAAGCTCAGGTCCGATTACTGGAGTTTTTGTGTTAATAGCGGGTTTAAACTTATGGGGTTTGTTTAGGATAATAGAAAAAAATGGTAGTAAGTTTTCAGACGGTTAAATCAGTTAATAATTATCGCCTAAAACTGCATAAGATTTAGGCGATAATTATGAATTTTCGGCGATAAAATTATAATAGACGAAAGAAAAACACTTGATAGTTTAAGAAATTTATATATATATTAGTGCGGAGTGCCGGAGTCGAACCGGTGTCCTTTGCTGATTACAGCACTGCGCCTCTCCGCTGCGCTATCTCCGCAAAATTAAGACAAAATTCACAGAAAAAATTTGAATCTAATAATATTATACCCATTTAATTCAGTTATACCAGGATTAGTAGGATTTAATTACATTCGAAGTAGATCCTAAAACATGTAATTTTAACTTTTTAACAAATTTGCGCATCACTTGGTCGAAATTTACGCATCATTTGCAACGCAAAAGTGCAACGCAAAATTTTACGTCGCACTTAAAAATGAATCGATAATTATTAAAAGGCTTCCAAAGACTATATATGAGCAAAGTGTAGCAGGTTTTAGATTTAAAAGAAATTTAAATACATTTACTAATTTTAAATTGATTATTAGTTATTGGGGTAAATATGTAAATAAACTGTATTTGGAATGTGTTTAAAGTTTAAAAGAGGTGGACTATGAAAAAGAAAATTGCACTACTGGTTTATCCAGAATTTAGTTTGCAGGAAATTGGCAACACTATTGCACTGTTTAGATGGTACTTTGAATCAAAAACTGTCGTGTTATCATCCAGCAAAGACTTTGTAAAATCTGAAGAAGGTGTTATCATTCAGCCTGAAAAGACATTGGATGAGTTTGATGTAAATGACTATGATTGTTTGATTTTACCGGGAATTAGTGACATCAGAGAATCTTTAAATGACCATAAGCTTATAGACTTTTTACGAGGTCTTAAGAAATACCCAGACTTCGTAATAGGTGCAATTTGTGGCGGTCCAATATTTTTATCCATGGCAGGACTACTTGATGACAAGAAGTTTACAAACCAACTTTATGTGGAAATGAATGAAAGACTTCCCTTTATCAAAGATGAAAACATACAATATAAGCCAATAGTAGTTGATGGGAACATAGTTACAGCAGTTGCAGATGCCTATGCAGATTTTCCTATAGCAATAGCAAGACTACTAGGATATGAATGTCCAGACAGCGCTTATAAACCATGTACTGACTTTGATGAGTCAGAGGAGAAGTATAAATATCATATGGATGAAGAAGGGATTAAGATTTTTGAAGAGGTATTTAAGGACTTTTTATAAGGTTTGATTCTGTGGATTGGAGCTTGATTTTAAGGATAATATTGGAAAAGTTAATTATTTAACTATCGCTTAATTTTTTATTAAAAATCACAAAGGAGGAAATTTTTATGAAATACTTACTACTCACCATATTCCTCATAGCCACTGCATACAATTTTTACCATGCAAGGAATATAAAATATCACACAAAGACTCCCGCTATTGTTAAAATCACTTTGCTCATTTTCACGCTATTCTCGGTTATGATATGTTTCAAATACGACAATACGATTGTTGGATATATCCTTGTTGCGGCTGGTATGGTTTTTGTGTTTTCTTTCACGAGAATTACTGGTATAAGTGATGGGGGATTTTTTGTTGATTTAAGTTCTATGATTGCAAAGTTTGTTCCTTTTGAGGCTGTGAAGGATTTAAGGGTTATAAATAAGGATGATTTAGAATTGCGTATTGTGGCCTATGGCACCACGTTTAAACAGGTTTATTCTAGGGTAGATAGTGAAAAAGTTATAAGTATTTTAAATTCAAATAATTTTTCTGACATGCCTGAAGTTAAGCATGAAAATCTAGGAAGGTAGAGACAAAGATGGATAGAATAAAGGAACTTCTTGAAGCAAAAGAGGCGGCTAATGAAGTTATAGATAGTATTGACAATGCTACAAGTTATCTTAATAGTGCCCGTACTTGGGGAAAGTGGGATATATTTGCAGGTGGGTTTATAACTAGCTTGTTAAAGAGAAATAAAATCAATAAGGCTAATCAATATATCTATGGAATAAGTGAGTCGCTTGAAAATTTAAATAAGGAATTGGCAGATGTGAATATGACTTTGCCTGAAAGTGTTAGGGATAGTATATCTGATAGAGCTTTGGACATGTGGTTTGATAATATATTTACGGACTTAAGGGTTCAGGGGGAGATTAAAGAATCCCTTAGACAACTTGCTGTTTTCAGAGAGTCTATTTTGGATTTAATTAAAAGATTGGATTTGGAGATTGAAAAGCTTGGAAAATAATTGGCGGTTTTAATTATCACAATTTCTTAACATACAGGGAATGGTATCAGTCATAGAAATTTTTGTTGTATGGACTATAGGATTGGGTATTAAAACTAATAGAGACAAATAAAGGCTTCATAACTTAAGGTTGTTGATAGAGTAAGGAATTAACACTAGGATTAATTAAATTAGTCGAGGAATCAAGATTTAAACTTTGTCTTCACACTTAAGATTAACAGCCTTTTTTATATTTGATTAAGTACTAATTTGGAGGAATAATGGATAATTTTTTAATAATGATAGGTGGAATACTACTCTTTGTTGCACTTATATTGAGTGAAGTTACCAAGGCAGGGGATGGAATCCTAGGATTTTTAATAGGATTTGGTGGAACTTTCATAGTAGTTGGACTTGTTAAAAAGTATAGAGCAAAGAATAATAAACCTGCTAAAAGAAAATAAAAATATAAGAAACTCATAATTATTTTACCCCTAAATTCATATAGGAATTAGGGGTAATTCCATTATTTAGGGGAAAGAGTGAGTTTGTTTTTTGTGGTTTTCTTTATTTTTTGACAAACGTATAATCTTCATTAAAAAAATATTGTATTGGTTAATGTAGACTCCAAAGTCCTACAACCATGTTTTAGGAAAATGTTTTAGGGTATAAAATTTAATGGTCGGTCAGTAATAACTTAATAAATTGCAAAATTTTTAAGTTATTTAGTTAAAAATTAAACGAAACATCAATACAATATTATTTACAGTTTGAAAGGAGAAATATGCTTAAATTAATTAGAACACCACAAAAATACATCCAAGGGAGAAATGCCTTTGAAGAATTCTATGACTATGGTAAGGACTATGGAGAAAGATTTTTATTTGTAGCTTCAGGAAGTGGACTTAAATACTGTAAGGATAAACTTGAAAAGAGTTTTGGCGACAGCGGTGTCTACAGAAGGTACGAAGAATTTGCAGGAATCAGTTCCAATGGTGAAATCGATAGGATGAGTGAAATAATCAAGGAAGACAATATCGACGTAGTAGTTGGACTTGGTGGTGGATCTGCCATAGATACGGCAAAGGCTTCTGCATATTATACTAAAAAGCCTATCATTGTACTTCCAACAGTTGTAGCTACAGATGCTCCATGTACAGGACTTTCTGTAATTTATAATGATGATGGAACCTTTGACAGATACATTTTCTATCCAGACAATCCAAATATGGTTATGGTGGACACAAATGTAATTGCTAATGCTCCTTCAAAGTTTTTAGTTGCAGGAATTGGAGATGCCCTTGCCACCTACTATGAAGCTAGGGCTTGTAAGAAGGTAGGAGCTCCATCTTTGGAAAATGGAGGAATAAGTGACTCTGCTTTGGCTTTGTGTAAACTATGTAACGAAATCTTATTTGAGCATGGAGAAATTGCAATAGCATCCCTTGAGAAAAGGGTAGTAAATGAATCCGTAGACAAGATTATCGAAGCGGCAACCTACCTAAGTGGTGTTGGTGCGGACAATGGTGGACTTGCAGCTGCACATTCTATTTACAATGGATTTACAGAAATAGAATTTGTAGATGCTATGCATGGTGAAATAGTTGCCTTTGGTACAATCGTTCAGCTATTGATGGAAGCAAGTCCAAAAGAAGAACTATACAAGGTAATTGACCTATGCTATAAATTGGGTCTTCCACTAACCTTAGAGGATCTTAATATAAAAGAGGAAGATTTGATGATAGGTTGTGAAAAGGCATGTGCAGAGGGAGAAACCATACACAATTTAGTGGGAGAAGTAACTCCTGAACGACTTAAGGATTTTGTGCTTACAGCCGATAGTCTTGGAACAAAGTACTATGAAGAACATAAGAAATAAAATCTTATAATAATGGGAATTAGAAAAGGGGCGAAAATGCCCCTTTTTCCATGTTCTAGAAGTTTATTTCTTTTCCTTCATAAATATATTCAAGTATTTTCTTCATATTTTCTACATCTACTTTTCTTGGGTTTGAAAGAGTACAAGCGTCGGCAACGGCATCTGTAGCAATTTGATCAAGCTTTTCCCTAAACTCATCTTCGATGATACCAAATTCCCTCAAATTGTTCTTAATATCAAATTTAGCATTAAACTCATGGATCTTATCGATTAAAATGTTGCTGATTTCTAAATCAGAACCTTCCAATCCAAGATACTTACCAATTTCACCATATCGTTTTAAAGTGTCTTCGTCTTTTCTATTGTACTGTATAACATATGGCAAATACATTGCATTTGCATATCCATGTACGATATGTCCTGTAGAAAATGCAGCACCAGTCTTGTGGGCTAATGAGTGGACTATTCCAAGAAGCGCGTTGGAGAAAGCCTGTCCAGCTAGACATTGTGCATAGTGCATTTGTTCCTTAGAGTCCTTACAACCTTCATAGGACTTAGGTAGATATTCAAAGACCATCTCAATTGCCTTAAGGGCTAAAGGATCTGTAAATACGCTATGACCTGTGGCTACATAAGCTTCAAAGGCGTGGGTCAAAGCGTCCATTCCAGTATTTGCAGTTAGCCTTGGAGGCATGGTTTCAGCCACATCCGGGTCAACAATTGCAATGTCTGGAGTGATTTCAAAGTCTGCCAGTGGATACTTAATGCCCTTTTCATAGTCTGTTATTACTGAAAAAGCTGTAACTTCAGTCGCAGTTCCAGAAGTTGAAGAGATAGCAACAAACTTTGCTTTATTTCTCAACTTAGGAAAACTGAAAGGAACAATTATATCTTCAAAACTTACCTCTGGATATTCATAGAACACCCACATGGCTTTGGCAGCATCAATAGGGGAACCACCGCCCATGGCTACAATCCAGTCTGGTTCAAATTTTTGCATTGCCTTTGCACCGGCCATTACAGTTTCAACAGATGGATCAGATTCAACATTTTCAAAAAGCTTTACTTCCATTTTTGCAGCTTTTAAGTTTTCTACTACCTTATCAAGAAAACCAAATCTCTTCATGGAGCCGCCGCCAACTACAACAATCGCTCTTTTTCCTTCTAAGTCCTTAAGTGCATCAATAGCACCTCTACCATAGTACATGTCTCTAGGTAATGTGTATCTATTCATAATTTCCCTCCTGTTAAATTATTATCTAATTAAATTTTAACACGCGTTAATCAGTAGTCAAGGATATAAAACTAGTCAGTTTTGCATTTTTGCCTAGTCAAACCTCTAGTTTTCATACTTTAGGTTAGAACTGTTAAGTTATTGTAAAACTTAACAAGTGTTACAAAGTTTTAATATTTGAATGATTTTTTCCAAATTGTTATTAATTGATTAAAGAGCTTAAATTAGCCATTATACTATGTTATTTTCAAACTAATAGTTGAACATTGATAAAATAACAGGATAAAAAATTACAAAAATGAAAAAGAAAAAAAGCTAATAGGACAACAAATTGACAATAAACTTTAAATAGCGAAGAAATATAACAAAAAGAAATAAAAGAACAATGTTTAAAATAGCTCTCGTCGGATATAAATATATTGTAAGGCAAATTAAAACGATTATCAGGGAGGGATAGGAGTGAGAAAATGGCAAAAATGGATTAATACGATTCTTGCATTGATTTTACTCCTGACCTTATTTGTCTCATATTTTATAATTTTTGATTACGGTTCACTAACAGAACAGTTAAGGGCCTACGGACAGGAGGATTGGTTCTACTATTTCCTCACAACTATAACCATAATTAGTGGACTTTTGGGACTATATCTGTTAATAAGAGTAATAGTTAGTCCGTCCTTAACAAATTATATTATAGATAGGGACAAGTCAGGAGAGATATTGATTACTTCGAGGGCTTTGGAGTCCAATGTTTTGAGCACTCTGGACAGACATCCAGAAGTAAGAAATGCCCAAGTTGATGTGAAAGTAAAGAATTCTGGAAACAATGAAATCAGAACAAAACTTCTTTGCGGAGTCTACCAAGGTGAAGACTTAAATGTACTAGGGGAGACTATCAAGCAGGAAGTTAAAGAAGGACTGGAGAAGTTTACTGGATATCCAGTGGAAATGGTAGATGTTAAATTCTACGATATAAAACTTGATACCAATAGAAGAGTGGTTTAGGAGGGGACAATGGATAATAGATTTGACAATTACCCAGAGGACTTTAATAGACCAACCTCTAATGGAAGTAGAAATGACATCAAAGAAAAGGAAACAGCAACTTCCGTCTTTAGAAATAGGTTGAAAAATTTCTTAAAGTTTCACTGGAATGAATTTAAATATACTGTAATGGGTTTGATAATTGCCATTTTGTTTTTAACAATTGGTTTCTTTAAAACCCTACTGATTATCATCTTATACTTTTTAGGAAAACTTATAGGACAACTAAAAGATGGTAATCCTAAGATTTTGTTTAGGTTGGAAAATTTTTTCAATAGATATTAATAAAAAGGAGATGTTAAAATGGCTAGTGAAGAAAAATATAATGAAATTGCTGGTATAAACAAAAAGGAACAAGAAAAAAGAGAAAGCGAAGAAAATAGAGAAAGATTCGCCGAAAACCTTAAAGAAGATGTAAATAAGATTACAAAACCTGCCCACGAGTCAAAATTAACATTTGATGACTCCGTTGTAGAAAAGATTGCTGCAATTGCATGCAATGAAGTTTCAGGGGTTTTAGATATGAAAGGTGGTTTCTTTTCAGGAATTTCTGAACAATTTGGTGGCTATAGCCTAACAAAGGGTATAAACGCTGAAGTTGGTGAAAAAGAAGCGGCAATAGACGCATCAATAATTCTTGAGTATGGTCATTCTGCACCAAAGGTATTTGAAGAATTAAAGAGAAACATCAGTCAATCCGTTGGACAAATGACAGGACTTAAGGTTGTTGAAGTCAATGTAAGAGTTGACGATGTGATGACAAGAAAAGAATTTGAATTAAAGAAGAGAAAAGAAAATCAACCTAATGACGAATATGAACAAAGACCAAATCTTAGATAACAATTAGATTATATCCCTCTTTAATAGAGGGTTTGGCAATATAGTCGAGCAGTCAATTGGCTGCTCGATTTTACATACAAAAATTGATCCAGTGGTGGTAAAAATGATAAAGGGTTTTTATGATAGGTATATGTACAGTCCTATGCCTGAAATGCACAACGAAATGATACCTGTAACAGATGGTTGTTCCTATGGGAAATGTCTATTTTGTGACCTAAATGTGGGGAAAAGTTTCAAGGTTTTCAACCTTGAAGATATAAAAGAATATATTAGGAAAAGGGCAAAGTTTTATGAAGATAAGAGATTTGTCCCAAGTAAGTTTACCCTACTGGAGGGAAACGCCCTTTGTTTAAAGACAGATAGTCTTGTGGAGATTTTAAAAGAGATAAGAAAGAACTTTCCAAAGATGAAATATGTTTCAACCTTTGCTAGGGCAGATGATGTTTTGAGAAAGTCAAAAAAAGATTTAAAACTTCTTAAAAGTCTAGGACTTGATAGGGTTTGTGTTGGAATTGAGTCGGGAGATGAAAGAGTACTTTCTTATCAACAAAAGGGTGTGACGGTAGAAGATCAGTACAATGCACTAAAATTGCTAGAAGAATTAGGAATTTCCTATTCCGTATACATTATGCTAGGCCTTGGTGGAAAGAAATATTCAAAGGAGCATATTTTAAACACTGCAAGGTTTTTAAATAGAGTTAATCCCTTTGAAATTGTGGTGGTAAATTTGGTAATCTTCAGCGGCGCAGGACTTGTAGAACGCATCAGAACAGGAGAATTTGAAAGAATAACCCTTAGACAGCAGATAGAAGAAGAGATAATGTTACTGGAAAATCTAGATATAAGAACTATTTATAACGGCACCCATAAGACCAAAGTCGTTCCCATAACAACACTAATTCCAGATAGAAAAGAAGACTTGGTAAAAATATTAAAGGAAAATCTAAAAAAGACAGACAAAGAACTTCTAGAAGAAGAGAGGAAAAAGTGGAAGATCTGGGATAAAGAGTAGGTGCTCCCGCACTTAAGTTTGAGTGCTTGGTAAAAACTTTGATGAATTGAGTGTCCGGCTGCGGAGCTTTTGAAGGAAAGCCAAAAGCTTTCCAACAATTTTTATAGCAGGGTTTTCAGGTACGGTCAGTCCCTGAATTTATGGAGGGTCCCGCACTCAGTGTTAATTTAAAAAATTAGTTATTTATAACTATTGACAATATCCCTGAAAATACATAAGTCCTGGGGATCTGAGTGCCCGATTAAAAAAAGGGGTTGGTTTTTCTCCCACTTCCCACTTCTATATATAAAAGGTTTAAGGAAAGCTTAACTTTCCTTAGCCTTTTCTGTGAGTTCAAAGTACTTGCCCTTTTTCTCAAGCAGTTCTCTATGTGTACCAACTTCTAGGATTCTACCTTTTTCCAGCACAATTATCTGGTCACAGTTTTTTATCGTTGAAAGTCTATGGGCTATAATAAATGAAGTTCTTCCCTTCATTAAATTTTTAAGTCCCATTTGTATATATTTCTCTGTTTCCGTGTCAATTGATGCAGTTGCTTCATCTAGCACCAATATTTTTGGATTTCTCAGTATCGACCTTGCAAAGGTTACGATTTGTTTTTCTCCTAATGAAAGGCCAATCCCTTCTCCATATAGGGGAGTATCCAGTCTTTTTTTTAATTTTGAATACATATAGGATCCACCGGCTTTTTCTAATGCACTAACAATCTCTGAATCTGTATATTCATAGCCAAGGCTGATATTGTTTCGCAAGGTGTCCTTAAAGATAAATGGGTCTTGAAGGACCAATGACATATGCTTTCTAAGTTCTTTTGTCTCGAAGCTTTCAATGTCTTTTCCATCTAATAAAATTTTTCCGTCATCCACATTATAAAATCTGAATATCAGATTTATTATAGAACTCTTTCCTGATCCTGTGTCCCCAACTATGGCAGTTTTGCTACCAGCAGGGGAGTAGAAGGAGATGTCTTTCAAAACAGGATTTCCTTCAACATAGGAAAAGTTTACATTTTTAAATTCCACATTTCCTAAAGTATCCCTTAAGGTTTCCTTTCCTTCATATTCAGCAGGACAGTCCATAAGCTCTGTAATATGGTGGGCAGAACCTAAGGCTTTTTCCAAAATATTCATACGCCTTAAAGTATTTGTAATATTTTCATAGATGGTCTGATTGTACCTAAGTAACAGTAGCATAAAACCGACAGTCATAGTAGGGTTTTTATCGATAATACCCTTACCAACAACAAACACTATAAAAACTGTGGACAAAATCTTTAAAAATTCTGACAGGTTCCATGAAAACAAGGAGTCAAAGAGTTCAATCTTCACACCAGTTTTAAATAGCTCATCATTACTTTCTTTAAATTCATCATAGGCTTCATCTGTAACACCAAAGGCCCGTATCAAGGATACACCATTTAAATTTTCGTTTAAATCTGCAGTTATCTTGGATCTTCCCTTCCTATACGCAATATGAAGTCTTGCACTATTCTTATTATAGATAATGATTAAGACTATCATAATTGGAACAGGAACACATAAAATCAGCCCTGCCATAACATCCTGGGTCATAACGTAGATAATGGAACCAAGGATAAAGGTTATGGAAGAAAAGGCCGTCGCAAAGCCATAGAAAAATATCTCCTTAATTTGGTCAATATCACTTACAACCCTGGAGGAAATCTTACCAACAGGTGTCTTGTCATAGTAGGATAGGGGAAGTTTTAAAGAATGGGAATACACATCTTCCCTAAGTATATGAGCCGCCTTATTGGAGGTTACCTTAAGCTGAAGCACCTTCAAATAATTTATAAGGTTTGATAAGAAGATTGCCCCAAGGTATAATAATGCAATTATAATAAAGGATTTCATATTTACAATCCCAAGCTTTGGTGAAATCTCCTCGTCAATTAGCCTTTTTAAAAGGATTGGTGCCAAAAGATCTAGGAAAGTTCCAACCAAGGACAGTACTATTCCAAAGAACAAATCCAACTTTACCTTGCCAAAGGTGGAAATTATTAGACCACCAGTTCCTTTTCTAAACTTATTTTCTTGGTAATTATTCATTTAGCACCCCCTGAGTCAAGGCTTGTTCATAAAACCAACCTCTGTTTTTTACGAGGGAGGAAAAGTCTCCTCTTTCGCTAATCCTTCCATTTTCTATTACGAATATCTCATCAAAGTCCTTTACAGCGCTTATCTTATGGCTGGATATGACAACGATTTTATCCTTGAACTTTTTATCCAAATTATTCAATATATTCTTTTCAGTCTTTGTATCAACAGCAGATAGGACATCGTCTAACACCAATAGGTCAACATCCGTCAACAATGCTCGAGAAAGGCTTACCCTCTGCTTTTGACCACCGGACAGGCTTATACCAAGCTCGCCACTTAAAGTGTCAATTCCCTCAGAAAGTTGACTCACATCCTTGGCAAAGTCCGATGTTTCAATTGCCTCATTCAAACTTTCTTCATCCACATCCCTGTAGAATTTGATATTGTCTCCAATGGACTTACTAAATAGGAAATGCTCCTGGGGAACATAACCGATTTTTTTCTTCAACTTATCAAAGTTAATCTCCCTAATGGGAATTCCATTTATATTTATCTCACCATGAAAATTTGGATATTCTCTAATTAGATTTCTAAGTATAGTAGTCTTACCGCTTCCCGTCTTTCCAACTATACCATATCTTTTGCCCTTTTTAAGTTTAAAGCTCATACCACTAAGACCAAACCCATCATTACCAGGATAATTAAAAGAAAGGTCTTTAAACTCCACAGACTCAATGGAAGGAAGTTCAATAAGATTGTTCCTTACAACAAAGTCCGACTCATAGTTAAGAAGCTTTTCAACCCTAGAAAAACTGTTCTTGCCGGTTTTACTAATCACGATTAAGTCGCTTAGTGCAAAGGCAGGCCAAGACAAATACATCAAGTACATGGAAAAAGTTATAAGCTCCCCATAGCTGATTGCACCCTTTTTAATTAGAAATGCACCAAAGATAAAGGACAATACAGAGGAAATTCCCATAACGATTTCAACAGCAGGCATGAAAAGTGTACTTACCCTTTGAAGATTTAACTCCTCCTCCAGGTTGTCATCAACCTTTTCAAGGAACTCTTCTTTTACAATTCTGTTTAATAAAAATGTCTTGATAACCTTTATACCGTTGTAGGTTTCAATAGCCTTGTCATTGAGTCTATCCTTTGTACGCTGAACAGCAAGATATCTAGAATCGAATTTTCGTGAGATCTTAGTAACTAAAAACACCATAACTGGAAGGGAGATAATAGGAATTAAAGTAAGAGTAAAGGAAATTCTAAACATAAAAACGAAAATCAAAAGTGGAAACATCACCCCGTCAACAAGGGTCATCAACCCATAACCAACCACATCGCCGATATTGGCAGAGTCGGAAGTCGCCTTGTTGATAATATCCGGAATAGGATTTTTCATGTAGAAAACCGGACTCTCACTTAAAGCTTTAAAAAATATCCTAAGTCTTATTTCATTGTCTACGTAGTAGTAATTTTGAAAGAAGAAATAATTCCATATCCCATTAGCAATGTAGTTAAAAAGGCCAACAGCAAAGATAATAAGACAATATCTCATAATGATGTCACTGGTCAAAGTACTCCTTTGAATATGGTTTGTCAAAGAACCAATCAAGTTAGGAAGCAAAATACTGGTTAATAAAGTTGCAACACCCAGAATAAAACCCAATATTATCTGAATCCTAAACTTTTTCACTAGGTCGTAGTACTTTTTATAAACACTCATAAATTCACCTCCAATAAAATATACTAAACAACTTTTATTATAGACTTTTGGTAGTTTTATGTCAATAAAATTTTAAAGCGGTAAAGTGAAAAGGAATATAAGGATATTCTTGATAATCATTCTGAAAACATTTTGCATATAACATAGCAAAGGTCATGAATAAAAATTTTAAACCGTGAATTAAGGAAATAAGCCACATTTAATAAGTGCTGTATTTATCAATAAAAACAAAGAAATAAAAATATTAAGAAAATGTAAAATTAGTATAAAAAAGCTTAAAAAATTTAAGAAATTTCTTGCCTAATAGAAATAAAATCTGTATACTTGTACCACATTGCAAATTGAAACGAATACAAAGTAAATAGGTTTTTAAATTGATTAATATTCATTTAATTTTGAAGTTTATTTATCGTAAAGTAATAGTTCGATTTAGTAGGATAAAAGCATATTTTACAATCCATTCAAACAATTTTAGGGCTTTAATAAAGGGATATTGCTTGAAAACTACCTATCAAAACTAAAACAGACATTATTTTCTATCGAATTCTATAAAACTAGATAAATCCAACATTATAAACTAATAATTTCCTTTTATTATGTAGAAGTTAAAAAAGGGGCATAAATTTTCGAATTCATTTTATAGATAAAACCTAAGAAGCGAAGTTAAATGAAGGATATATCTACTTCAAGAGGAAATGGAATATTATTCATTACCATAATATTAAAAATTTGTAACATTTTAAACATCAATACCATGATATTTACGGAAGTACTTGCTTTTTATCTTACTACTGTATATACTTACCTATATAGAAAAGTAAAGAGCAAAACAATATCCTATGGAAGGGAAATTCCAAGGGATATTTTCAATGTTAAGTAGAAACTATAAATCTTAATATACATTTTACTTTAATCGAATACCTTATTAACGTTCATATAAAAATAACAACTCTAGGAGGATTAGCAAGGATGAAAAATCATAAGCGATATTTATCAGCAGTACTTAGTGTACTGATGTTATTACAAATATTTGCTCAACCAGCATTGGCGGTTCAAAACAACGATAAGGAAGGTGAAACAAAAAGTACCTTATCGGAAACTCATCTTAAGGAGAGTAAGAGTATCATAGAAACAGACTCTACAGACAAAGAAGATGATTTAAAGGACAAGCTTTCTCCCCTGGAGTATTTTTATGCCCAAAATCTTGAAAATAATAGTATAAAATTGCTAAATGGACATAGTATTTTAAATTCAAAAGATGGCTTTGACATAAAAGATTATAGTTTTCTTGCAAAAGACAAAGAGGGAAAACTAAGTGTATTAAAGGGAGAGGATATCCAGTCTGAAACCACACTAGACACAAAAGAATTTGAAGAAGTATTAAAAGAATATAAAGTTCAAAAACAAAAACTGGAAGAAGAAAAAGCAGGTTTAGATGGACTTAAACCAGTAGAAACAACAATTACAGTCTCCTATAAAGACTTTGAAAAACTCTATCTACCAATTGTCATTGACGACAGTACTGGAAACATTGAAAGTACAAAGGACAATCTTCTTTCCTTATATAGTGGTCAAGAAAATAAGGGCAAGGAAGTTTTATGGACTCAAACTTTCATCCTAGACAATTTACAAAATCTAGAAGAATTGAAAGTTAATTTTGTAAGTCAAAATGATAACTTAAAAGACCTTAAAATCACAAGTGTTACCGCGACAGATGGCGAAAAGGAAGAAGAGTTATTTAAAGAAGAAATAAAAGAAAATAAAGAATTAAAAGAACTTGACCTGACAAAAGAAGTTAAGCCTGGCTATAAATATGAAATTACTCTTTCTTCTGAAATCAAAGACCTACAAAAAGACTATGGATTAACTACTGAATTGAGTAATAAATCCATAGACGAAAAACCACTAGTTGAAAAATTTGAAAATGTTGTTAAAGGCAAAGAAGAGGAAAAAGCTGAAGAAGTTACAAAGCCTACAGAAGAAAAGTCTACGGAAAGTTCAAAGGCTGAAATTGAAGAAACAAAATCCACAGAAGAAACTCAAATAAAAGAAGACGAAAAACCTACACCAAGAGGTAAAATGGTGGAACCAAGTTCAGAAACCAAGATTGATAGTCTATTAAAGAGAAGCAGAATGTCCTTGCTTGGAGCAAGTAATGGACTGGAAATTTCCGAAGATCTTATTTCACCAGCGGTTGGATTTTTCTTTCCTTATACTAATGGTATTTTAGATGTTAACATAGATCAAAAAGTAGTAGAAATTAACGACCAAGAAAACGGTGGAGTCAATGAATACGTTGATTACATCGACTGGACTTTTACAGTTAAATATTCGGATTTGAATGCATATAATGCTATCCACAATACACCTAACCAAAGGCATCTATGGCATTCCTTTACTACAACTGGCGACTCAGGACTTGGAACACCACAAATAATTTCTATTAACAGAATTGATAAATCTACTGGTATAGCAACAGATTTATTAAATGGAAGTAGCTACAAAAATTATGTAACTCCACCATATAACGATACGGGAAATGACTTCCAATCTATTACCTATAGAGATGGATTTCCAATAAATAATGTTGACCCTACAAGATATAGTGAAGAAATAGTTGTAAGAACTCCGGTAATTCGTTTCCAATATTTCTATAATATTGACTATCATATCAGTGCGAATATCAATAAGCAAACCACAGACTCAAATGGCATATCAAGACCTATAGGATTACAAGAGATTCATCAAACAAAGTCAATCCACAAGATGGAAGCTACAACCTATAGAGGAGAAGTTATAGATACTTCATATATGTACCTTGATTCTAATGGGAATATTATGCCAACAGATACTATGAATACAGTACCTACTGGAGATTTAGCAATAGCAAGATCCGTAACGGGAAGGTATATTGCTCCTAATAAAATCAAATGGCAAGTATCAGATAGGAACCTAACTCATAAAGATATTAATTCTTTTATAGAGCAAAATGGTTTAGTAGATGATACTCAAACAATTGAATCTGCAACGGTTACTCTATATAAACCTGAAAATAATTTCAACAACATATCAGGAGTAGGAAGTAAATATACCAGAAGTGGTCAAACATCTTCATATGAGCAGATTTTAAAACCCGGACAAATAGCGTATTATGAAGTAATAACCGCTGTTAAACCCGAAAAGGAAACTGTAGAACATTCCTTTACCACAGGTAAGAAGCAAGTTGAAGCTAAACTAAATGGAATAAAAAAACCTATAATAATTAATAAATTATGGGACGGTGTTCCAGCAAATTCTAGAGTAGATACTAAATATAAGATAATAGAAGACGGAAATATAACAGAAGCTACAATTACAAAGGATAAGACAAACTATTCTTCTGAACCAGTATTGGTTTATCAAAATCCATTAAATACAAATGGTAGAGAAGATTGGACTTTAAATAGAACAAGACCATTAAAGCCATTGACTAGAGAAGTTGCAGAAGACACAGAATTTTTGGCAACTACAACAGGACCAAATGGAGAGAAATATAAACTATATAATTCTTCATCTAATAATGAACAAAACATCTATACTTTCACCAACGGTTTTGAAAAGAAAGCTGGAAGTTATGGTATTACAAAGATTTATCCAATGGAACAAAATCAATATGAATTACCAGCTGAGCCAGGTAGAGGAAGAACATATGGATGGGCAGGTGCAGTTAGTGGTGAATTAAAAGTCCCTAAAGGATTCAAAGTTGGAGATTATATTAGTCTTACAATTTCTGAAAAATTGACACTTGCTGCAGTAACAGATCCAAACAAGCCACTTTTTAAAATTACAGAAAAAGACACAGGCGAAGTACTGTTTAATATCTACAAGGTAGGAGATAGTGAATTACGCTTTGTCGCAACAGATTATCTAGAGCAAAAGGCAAAGACAAGGGATGTTACTGCAAATTGGATGGTTGGAGAAAATTGGACAATTAATAACAATGACACTTTAATTAATGGGTCCCGTGTTCAACAAGGTACAAAAATAGAAAGGGGATTTTCTATTGATCAAGACAGAGCCCTAGACTATGATGATCCCAATAATATTTTTAAAGCCAACAATTCCGGATTAAATGGCGTAAGCAATGGTATTGCAACATTCAAATCTTCATTAAGTACAAATCCAAATGAAATTTCAGATATTCAAGGTGATTTAAAGATTCATTTTGAAGCTAGTTTCGATGAAGTTTTGATGAAAAAATTTGATAATAAAGTTATCTCTGACGTAAATGAAAATGGCAAAAGAAAGATTACTTGGAGAATAGTATCAAACGAAGGTAAATATAAACTTTTATTCAATGGTAAGCAAACGGATTCTAGAATTATAGATAAGTTATCTACGAAAACAGACAAGACAAGGCTTTGGGTAGTTGGTCCTGGAGACCAAACTTTAAAAAGCTTTAGAGCTGGAGTTGCAACTAGAGCAAATGAAATTGGAGGATTTGATCCAAGTAGTTTTAAATCAATACCAGTTTATACTAGGGAACCTATGATAAGAAATTCAAATAGTAAATATGTATTGATACAAAATCTACCTACTAATCCTACAGAGTATAACTCAACTTTTACTTTTATAGGTAAAAACTTAGATCCAGAAGATACTCTAGTTATTGACTTTGATGTGGAATTCATTCATGCAGGATTAGCGCCAGAACGTTTAGGCCAAATAAATAATCAAATTACAATTAATCCAAGACCTTCTGGAGGAGTTTTAAACCTAGACTCTTACTATGGTACTACCAGAGGTAGTGGAACTGCAGCTTTTGATAACACACAATCCTTTGAGATAAATAAGGTGACTTTATCAAACGGACAAGAAGTACCAATTAATACTGATTTTGCAGAATTTGTATTGTATAAAGTCGAAGGTGGAACGAGAAATGCTGTTACTAGAAAATCTACGGATAGTACAGGAAAAGCGACATTTGACAATTTAACACCTGGAGAGTATGTGCTTGTAGAATCGAAAGCACCAGATGGATATAAAATTTCGACTGCAGAATACAAAATTATAGTAACCGATACTGAAGTTATTATGAATGGTCAAATTGGTGGAAGTTTTAACATCATCAATACTAAAGAAGAAATTCCAAAGTATGGAGAATTTACTTTAACCAAGGTTGATTCTGAAAGCAAGGGAAAATTGCCAGATGCTATTTTTAGCATTACAAATAGTAGTGGAATAACTTCGAACTTCAAAACTGACGGAAATGGACAAATTCACTTCCAAAACCTAAAGCCAGGACTTTATAGACTGAAGGAACTTAGTGCACCAAAGGGATATGATCTAAGTACAAAGGAATGGTCAATTTATGTAAACTCAGAGGGAAGAACTTTTATAACAGAACTTGGAGAAGTAGCTCCTAATCCAGGAGATATAAAAGGAACAGATGTATCTAACAGGGTTAAATTGACAGGAACTTTGAACTTCAATGATAATGCAGATGGAATATCTGGAAACAATAGACTTGAAATGGGATCAGGTGAAAATAAAATTACTATTAGTATGAACTTAATAGTAGATGGATTTGTAAATCTTGGAGACTATTTCACTATTAAAGAGTCTGATACATTGCATTACAATATGTTACAACCAGATAAGATGAATTACCCATCCATTTTTGATGGAAGTGGGAATTTATTAGCCTATCCAACCTTTGGACCAAACTTCAAAATAGAAACAGGTGCTGAAAAGGAAATAATATATGTATTCACGGATAATGTAGCAGGTGTTGAAAATCTAAATATGGCTATGGAGTGGGGACATTCAGTGAACCTAAATTATGCATCAAGTACAGGTAGCTATGATTTTTCAGTGTCCTTAGGAAATAATACTATAGGTAAAAATATTTCAATAGCCTATAAGCCAGTAGCTTCGAATGGGAATTCAAACCTAGATGCTAATTATCTATATACAAATGATCAAAATGGACGATATACACAAATAGGATATATCAATCCTAAGAAGAACAACCTTACAGGTGAATCCCTAATAAATATTTATCCAGCAGTTAAAGATAATACATTTAACATGGCAGATATTTCATCTGGTAAGATAAAAATTTCCCTTTATAAGTTTAATGATGGAGCCACTGTTCCTAATGCTGTGATCTATGAAAAAGATAAGCTATCTTTAGTAGATCCAAGTAATTACACCTTAACGTATACTACGAAAATTGAAAATGGAGTGACTGTACCATTAGCCCAAATCAAGCTAAATAATATCGGAACTTCAACTTACTTTGTAATGGTAGAAAGCGAAATGAAATTTCCAGAGGAAGGAAATAATCAATCTACTATTCTAGGACAATATATACAACTAGTAAATAATGGGCTTGCAGCGGCAAGGTCATCTGCAATTGCAACAAATACTAGTGGAGGTAGTGGAACTGGTACTGGAGATTACACTCCACCTAGCCTAACAGTAGAGAACACTAAGAAAATTGATAAGACAGGAAAGTTTGAGCTTATAAAGACCAATGAAGATGGTAAAGAGTTTTTACCAGGGGCAGAATTTACCTTAAAACAAGTGGATTCAACTGGAGAGAGTATCGTAAAAAATTCAGAATCTGATGGTAAGATTTCATTTGACAACTTAAAACCAGGAGAGTACGAACTAACAGAGAGTAAAGCACCAGAAGGATATATAAAATCAGATAAGACCTGGACTGTCAAGGTTGATTCAAATGGTGTTACAACAGTAATAGAAAAAGTGCAAGCAGTAGGATCAGCACCAAGCAGTTTTAATTCAGGTTCAAGCTCATTAGGAAAGTTACTGATGGATGTTTGGGCAGCGCCAATTTCACTTATGGCACTTCCAACAGGAACACAGGAATCGGATATAACAATAGGAAATGTAGGAACTATTAATTATGGAAATTCCAAGGTAACGACAAGTGCCAAATATTTAGGAAACGATGAATTTGAAGTAAAGCTAGATATAACAGCAGGACAAGATATAGTGGAAAATGGACCTGCAACAGATGTAGTTATAGTAGTGCAAGATCCATTCTTGACTCCTGATGTGAAAAATGCTCTAATCAATAAGATAAATGAGTATGGAGACAATGTAAGAGTTGGTGTTCATTTTTATAATGAAAGAACTGGATATAATGGTACAGCAAGATTAATGTCCAAAGCTGATGCAATTAGTGCTATACAAAATGGAAGTTCTACTAGTTCTTATCCTAATACATCTGTAAGAACTCAGTATGCCCTACAGACAGCAAATAACATTTTTGCAAATGGAACAAGTGCAAATAAAGAACTTATTATGATAGTAGGTAACTCAATTGGTTCTTCTAATGCGGGGATAACAAATCAAATAAACAATTTGAATAGAAAAGGTGTAAATATAAATAATTTCTATGTTGGTTCAAATAGTAATCTAACAATATATTTAAGAAACTGGGATTCGCTACTAGGGCTGAGTCCTGGCAGTACGATAAATGCATCAAATAATAAAGCCAAAGCCTTGAGTGATAACCTAAAAGTGTATGGAAGAGTAGTAAAAAAGGCAGTTGAAAATGCAGTCTTTAATGTAAGCTTTAACAATGACTTTACCTTTGTAGGTGGAAGTACTATAACCACTAAACCTGGACCAGTATCAAAATGGCATAGTGGTTATGATAGCGCAACAAATTCAATTAAGTTAAATGCTGGAGAACTTTCATTAAATGCGGGCGAAACTGCCACAATGACCTTTAGAGTTAAGTCTTCTACAAATGTACAAACAGGAAAAACTTACTCTTTAATCAACCCAATAAGCTATCAACCAAATTCTACTGTAGCGCTAAGGACAATACCATCTCCAACAGTTACTGTTGCAGAGAGTAATCTAAGTGTAACTGTAAATAACAGCCACACGGGAGGAGTTCCTACAGATACTTCAATAAACTTCACATTAAAGAGAAGAGTACAAAATGGAGCTCAATATATAGAAGATGGAACATTTAGTAAAAATGGAAGTATAGGAGTAAATGGAGAGCAAGTATTCTCAGGCCTTCCTAAAAAGGATGCTTCTGGAAATTTATATCAGTATTATGTGACAGATGTAAAGTCTACTAATGACCATGTTATAGCAACAGATTACAAAGCTACTGTTAGTGATAAAGACGGTACAATAACCATCTCGACAAAAGAAAATAGAGGATTTAACGTAAGCGTAGACTGGCAAGGACTTAGCCCTATAGGATCTATTCAAGGAAAGGCTAGTGATGGAACAACCTTTACTTTAAGTTCAGATAACAAATATTTCTTTGAAAAGCTAACAGCTGGAGCAGAAAAACTTACCCTAGATCCAAATAGTATAACAGGTATAAAAGGATATACCTATACAGTAATAGGAGGCGAAGGATCATATATCATTAAAGTTTCAAAAACTGAAGAAGTACCTTCAATAACTGTTCCTAATAAGAAGCTATCAGAACTACTAATCATAAAAACCGATGGGAGTGGAGAAGAGAAATTAAAAGGTGCAACATTTACCTTAAAAGATAGCACAGGAAAGATAATTACAGAAACTACTGATGATTTTGGAAAGCTGAAATTCTATGGATTAAAACCTGGAGAATACACACTTGAAGAAACAGTTGCACCTGTGGGTTATGAAAAGAATAATGATACTTGGAAAGTTATAGTAGGCGAGGATGGAAAAGTTTCAATAACTCCGCCTGGAGAGACAAAGATAAATACAAGTTATAGTATAAGTAACAAACAAGGCAAAAGGCTTTACTATACTAGTGTTGGTTATTCATATAGATTAATGGATCTTCAAGCAAAGATAAGTCAGAACTCAGATTCAGATAGCTTTAATGTAAAGATTTTATATAAAGGACAAGACCAATATTATAATTATCTATATAATTTAGAAGTTATATTTGATATCACAAACTTTACAGTTACAGGTAATGGTATAAGTAATGGAACATTTAGAAAAAATATAGCATCAGGAGAAAATAATACAAATGGTGAATTTAATTTCACTGTTACTCCAAAAAATCCACAGGATAAAATAACCATAAGTCCTCTTAAATCTGTAAAATATAGTAATATTTTATTGGAGAGTTCGACTTATCCTACTATTACTCCACAAATAGTAGAAATTAAACCAGATGCTATCGAATTATCAAAAACAGCTGATAACACCTTTGAATACTCAATAGCAAATGAGCTTGCTAAGTATGAAGCGGAATTTATAAAATTATCCAGGGAAAACCCTGATGATTTATCGCAAGATAAGCCACTAGAGAATGTAGAATTTTCTTTATACAAGAAAAATGAAGCAGGAGAATTTGAAGATACTACTATCAAAGCAACTTCTGGGTCTGATGGTTTAATAAAACTTACAGATCTTGAACCTGGGGAGTATGAACTTCACGAAGATTCAACTCCAGAAGGCTATATGCCAATAGAAGGAGTAGCTAAGGCTTTCAAGATGAATCCAGATGGAAGTATAGAAGTCAAAGGCGAAGATGATATTTACAAGGTCATTGATGATGATAATAAAAAGATTATAAATCAGAAGTCTGGTACGGAAGAATTTAGCCTAATCAAAAAAGATGAAGCTGGCAAAATACTAGAAGGTGTTGAATTTGAACTAAGGAATTCTAATGGAGATGTAGTTGCTACGAAGAAAACTGATGCTTTTGGCAAGATTGTGTTTGATAATCTTCCTTATGGAAAATACTGGTTAAAAGAAATCAAAACACTAGACGGATACATTCTAGATTCAAAACCTATACCAGTACTTTTAGGGAAAGATTGGCAAGTTCCAGAAAACCCTGAAAGCCCAAGAGATGTTTCAAATGATCTAATATTAGATGAAACAAAAGATAATATTATAGTGTCTACTGAGAATAGCAAAACAGTAGTATATCCAAATAAGGCAGAAGGACTTATGGCGAGAGTAAACTTCTTGGTAAAAGAAGGAACTATCATAAATCCTGGGGATACATTTACATTAAAATTAAGTGACAATGTTAACCTAGACGGACTTGGAATAGTAGATGATGAGACATTCGATATTATGGCATCTTCAGGGAAACTTGCAGTAGCAAAAATCGGACAAGATAGAAGAAGTATAACCTATACCTTTACGGACTATGTAAAATACCATAAACTCAATGGATTTAAGATAAATACGCCAATGTTTATCAACAGGATGGTAGTAAAAAATAATACAAAAGCAGTTTCTATGTCAATTGGAATAGAAGATGCAGTTTTTAGCGATACAATTGATGTAAGCTACGAAAACTATGTATCAGATCCAGAAAGAGTAAAAACCTATGTCACAAAATTTGATGATAAAACTGGAGAATTCACAGCTATAATGTATGTTAACCCTCAAAGGGATACAGATTATTATCGTTGGGCTGAGTTTTGGTCAGATCAATTGACTAAAGTTACAAATATAGAAATGTATTCAACAGTTGGTGGAACTCAAAATCTTCCTTGGTCCTATGGAGTAGACTTTACAAAATTAAATAGACTAAATAATAAATTTGAACTAGATAATTATGGACATTTAAGATTCTACCTTGGAAATGACGCTTCTAACAACGCTTATGTGATAAAAGTAGAAGGGGTGGCTAATACTAAGGGTACAGAATTTATCACGAAAAGTGCTTACCATAGAGCCTATTATGCGGGTTATTATGACTATTATCGAAATCCTGTATATAATTACTTTGATGACACTTGGGATACCTACCTAAAATTCTACACACCAGATAATACTACAGATGGTGAAATAGTATTTAATATTTTAAATACTAAGAATAAGATCAAGTTTACAAAGGTAGATCCCGGAACAACTACTCCACCAGGTCAGGCTTTACCATCTTCTAATATGATACCGATGGCTTCACTCTCAAAGAGTTTAGGTGAAGTAAAACATCTTTATTTACCTGAACAAGTGAAGTATCTAAAAGACGCTGTCTTCCAGCTTAAGGTAAAAGATGGAGACACTTGGAAAGATTATGGTGCACCTGTTACTAGTGATGATAGGGGAGAATTTTTCTGGGAAGGACTACCACAAGGGGAATATGAGGTTTGGGAAACTAAGGCTCCTGAAGGCTACATTCTACCAGATAAGGCTGTTTCAAGCTTTAAGGTAGATGAAACAGGAAATATAGTAGATATTCTAAACAATACTCAAATCATTCCAAATGAAAGAGATAAGATGAAATTCTATATCGATAAGATTTGGAAAGACGAGGATAATAAAGAGCATAGAATAGAGTTTGGAACTTTAGAGTTTGAACTAAAGGCTCCTGAAGGAAAGATATTCCCTGAAAATGTAAATGTGGATTCTGAAAATGCAGAAGTTAGCGATAGAAAGTATAAGATTACCAATATCTCTGAAGATAAGACAACCATAACCTTAGAGATGGACTTAAAGACAGCATATGAAGGAATTAGTTCAGAAGAAGATGTTAATAAAGGTATTAAGATTAATGTTCCTAGCGACTGGCCAAGTGGAGATTACACTTTAAAGGAAACAAAAGCTCCAGCAGGCTTTAAGATAGGTACAGAGAATTATACTATTAATATTAATCAGACTGATAGAACAATAAAATCAGGAGAAACAGTTCTTTATTCAAAGAATGGAGAAAGTGAAATCCTAAATCCTCTTAAGATAGTTAACGAAAGAGGAAAATTCCCTTCAACAGGAGGGTTTGGAAGCCTAATCTTTACTATACTAGGCCTTGGCGTAATGGCCACAGCCTTTATAGGATATAGACGAAAGAAGGTGATAAGATGATGACCAAAAATTACTCTATCACCTTCGGGTCTAGAGACCCAACTGTTGGCTAAGTAATAATGTTAATTATTATATAAGTAGGAATTATAGGAGAAAAAACAAAAATAAGGAGAGTATTAATTATGAGAAAAATGAAGAAAGTATTGTCGATGCTTTTAGCATTAGTGATGATACTTGGTACGGCAGTACCTGTATTTGCGGCGGAAGACGTTGAAGACCCTGCGAAAGATAACCCAGTTGCTAAAGAAGAAGTAACAGAAAAAGTTACACTTCACAAGTTGCTTTTAGAAAAAGAAGTGTTTGATAAGTGGAAAGTTGATGGACCAGAAGGTTACGATGGTACACAAGATTTAGAAGCTTTTAAAAAATTACCTGGAGCTGAAAGTGCAAAAGAAATTAAAGGAGTATACTTCGCAGTTCAAGACAAAGATGGTAATTGGGTAAAAGCTGATGGTACAACTACTACAGATGTAAAAGAAGCCCTTGGTGGACTTACAACTGAAACAGGTTTAGTATTAGACACTTCTAAGCTACCACAAGATAAGCCAACAGACTACAAAATAGTTGAAGTTAGAGAACTTTCAACTTATGTTGGTGAAGATGGAAAGACACTTTCTGAAATGAAGGCAGTTCCAGTAGAAATCACTTTACCTTTAGTAAATGAAAACGGAGTTCAAAAAGAAGTACATGTTTATCCAAAGAATACTGAAACAGGTAAGCCGGAAAACAAAAAGGAAATGGCTGATACTGCATCAGAAGATATGAAGGCTGGTAAAGTAACTATAGGGGACACAGTACCTTATAAAGTTACAACTACTGTAAAAGCTGGCTCAACTTATAATAAACTAGCTTGGACAGATAAGATGTCAAAAGGACTTACTTTCTCTGAAAATGTAGAAATATCAACTAACCCAGAACTAGGATTAGAAAAAGATACAGACTATACATTAACTAATGGGGACAACGGATTTGTATTAGTATTGACTGATGCTGGTCTTACTAAACTTGCTCAAAAAACTGCACCAGCTAATGCAGGATTTAAAGTAAATGGTAAGGGAGAGCCTATCAACGGAGAAAATACTGACGTTACATTCACATTAACTTATAGTGCTGTGGTAAACTCAGAAGCTGCTATTAATAACCCATTAGAAAATACTAACACATTACACTATGGTAATAACCCTGGATATACTCCAGAACCTGGTGATAATAACCCACCACCAGTAACTCCAAAAGATAGAAAGATTACTGTAGATAAGTCCTTTACAAATGGACCAACTGCAAAAGATTCTGCAGTAGCATGGCCTGATGGATTAGAAATAACTTTAAAACTTCAAGTTTATAATCCAGCTGATAATACATGGTCAGACGTTGAAGGTCAAACTAAGACTTTAAATAGCGGTGCAACAAGTGCAACATTTGAAGGTTTAGATAATGCAAAGCAATATAAAGTAGTGGAAGTTGAAACTAAAGGTTGGGTACCAAATTATTCAACTACAGAAGATGGTAAAGTTGTTATAGTAAATAAAAAGAACGATAACCCACCTCCAATAACTCCAGATCCAGTAGTAGTTAGAACTGGTGGTAAAAAATTCGTGAAGACTAACCAAGATGGAACAGAAAGACTTGAAGGAGCAGAATTTATTATCCTGAACGAATCTGGAGATAAATATCTTAAATCTAAAGATAAAGCTGTTGTAGATGAAAATCAAGAAGCTTTAGTTAAGGCTGAAACTGAATACCAAAATGCAGTTAAAAAACCAGAATCAGCAGAAAAAATTGCAGAATTAAAAGCTGCTAGAGATGCTGCTGCTAAAGATGCTGCTATAGTTTGGGAATGGACTGAAACTGAGGACGATGCTCAAAAATTTGTAACTAATGACCAAGGTCAATGGGGAGTTTACGGTCTTGCATATGGTGAATACAAATACAAGGAAATCACTCCACCAGCAGACTATGCAAAAAATGAAACACCAGTAGCATTTACAGTATCAGATACTTCATTTAATGCAGACGGAGACATAGACTTTATCGATGCAGATAATAATGCAGAGACAAATACTGTAAAAGATGCTACAAAAATCACAAATAAGAAAGTAACTATCCCACAAACAGGTGGTATAGGTACAATAATCTTCGGTGCTCTTGGTATAGCATTGATGGCAGGTGCTGTTGTTGCTATGAAGAGAAGAGAAGTTGCTGAAGAATAATAAAAAGCTAACAAGTATATTGACTAGATAACCATTTAGAAGCTGCTGGAGGAAACTCCAGCATTTTCTATTTAGGGGCTTTTACAGCCCCTAACACCTGGTTAGTTTTGCCTAACGGCAAATGGTAAATCAAAGTTTCTTAAACTTTGAGAAAATTTAATTAAAAGTTTTATATTTTTCTAATCACCTTAGGAGGGGACTAAGGAACGTTTATAAATAGAAGTGAGAAATGAGAAGTTAGAAGTAAGAGAAAAAACAACCCTTTTTAATCAAGCACTCAGTCCCGCATAATTTATGTATTTTCAGTAATATTGTCAATAGTTAAAAAAACAAACTTTGTAAATTAAAACTGATTGCGGGATCACTACCATATATATCGGGCACTCAGTCCCGCATAATTTATGTATTTTCAGTAATATTGTCAATAGTTAAAAA
>NZ_JASBYU010000005.1 GCF_029983815.1 Lagierella sp. | reverse complement strand
TACTTCACCGAATTATTGTTTGGTTGTACTTACTCAAAAGTTTTTTACACTTTTTAATTGTTTAGGTTCTATGCACTCTTTTCGAGTGACAACTTAATTAGAATACCACCTTTTTAATGTCTTGTCAAATGTTTTTTAATTTAATACTGATTTTAACAATTTAAAAAGGCACTTCTTACTTAAGTGCCTTCATATAATATCATTATTATTTACGTTTGTCAAATGTTTTTAAAATCTTTTTAAAGTTTTTAAATTATTTGTAAACTACCACTGGGGTTTCGTTCTTTACTTCCAAATATATATTCTTAGCTACATCGTATGGAAGGTTTATACATCCATGGGAACCCCTTGTCTTATAGAGATCTCCTCCAAAGCTAGACTGCCATGGCGCATCGTGTAAACCTACTCCGCCCCAGTTTATTGGCATCCAGAAGGATACTGGTGAGCTATAGTCTTCTCCTGTAAGGTTTCTATCTGTTTCACGAGACCACACTTTAAAAACTCCTGTTGGTGTTTCGTTTCCTCCATAGGGTAGTCCTGTTATAACATCTGATTCGACAATAACTTTTCCTTCTTTATAAAACCAAAGATGTTGCCTTGTTAGGTCTATTTCTATATAGGTGTTTCCTATGTCATTTGTCGCTCTTGTAAGGGAATGCAGTTTGTAATCTATGTCTACGGTTTTGCTATTTCCTTCTTCTATGTCTTTTATTACTTGATCTGTGGTCTTGTCCACGTTCATCTGCCATCCATAGATTCCCCCACCTACTGTAACTTCTCCTCTTCCTGTGGTGTTAAATTTCCTATCTATTCCAAAGGTGTCGGTCTTTTTGGCAAGGTCTGCAACATAGTCCCTAACTCTTTGTCTATTTAATACATATCCATCCTGTGCTTTATCGTAAAATGCTATCAACTCATCGCCTTTTAATTCTACTTTTCTATCGTCAAAGTCAAAGGTTAGTATGGTTGAAAATAGTTTTTCTCTCTTATCTAATTCTTCTTTTAGTTCTGGGCTATCTTTTGTAAGTTTAGGAAGTATATATTCTTCCTCTTCCAATTTTATTTTATCTGCCTTGTCTTTGAAAGCCTGTACTATCTTTTCTTTTGTTTTATCTAGGTTCAGTTCATCTCCTACTTTTTCTGGGATGATTTCATATTTGTTCTCAACTAATTCCACCGATGCATCTTTTGATTTCTCTACATCTTGATTTAGTTTTGACTCTAGGATTGATTGTTCTAACTTCTTATCGTCTAATGTGTAGTTGTAGTCGACTTTATAGTCATGTTTTTTTAGTAGCTCGATGGGCCAAATTAGTGAATTTTGATTTATTTCTACAGGATTTTTTTCTTCTATGTTAAAATTCAAATCTTCAACTGTAAATTTATCTTCTTTATCATTTTTGCCTTCTACTATTAGTTCGTAGTTGTCATAGTTAGGGTTTGTAATGTCTGTTATCTTTTTAAAACTCTTCTTTTCTCCATTAACTGTAGTGGAAGGATAGGAATAGTTATTAAATAATAGCGCTCCTCCTAAGTAGACGGCCACTATGGCAACTATTGGTATAATAACACCTTTTTTCAATATATGCCTCCTTTTACTCCGCTGAAGTGTTAGGTGGATTAACTCCTCCCTCTAGCAAATGGGGATGTTTTTTTGATACCTCTTTTTGCTCTTCCTGAGGGTAAATCTCTTCTGATTTAGCTTTATCTATCAGCTGTATAAATTTTTCTAGTATTGTCTGATTATCTATTTCTACAAATTTAACTGCTCCTGGATTTTCAAATCCCTGAAATTGTTCAACTTTTATAACTTGTTTTTCTCCAAGTTTAGGCAATCTCATTTTTACTGAGTATTCTGCTGAGCTGATTTCTATGGTAAATCTTTCCGGGATATTGTCTGATTCTTCTAGGCTAAGGGAACTTTTTATCATTTGATTAAATTTTTTAACATCTTCCCTTGTACCAAAGTGAAATTGTGTCACATAGTCTGAAATTCCAGACTTATCGTTCTTGTCTATTACTTTTTCTAATATGATATAGAGCTTGTCTTCCATAATTCTCTCCTTAACAGTTCTTTTATTAAGCTGTCTTCATTAGTTCATTTTATTATATTTATATACCCATTTTCAAGTTTTCCTGTCATATATAATGTTGACTTTATGTAATTTGTCTATTCTAATGTAAAGGGTTAAATATAAGCAAATATCAAAAAACTGTTGAGGCTGTAAGATCGTTTATGTCCTCAACAGTTTCTTTTGTAGTAAAAAAATTACCGAGAAGATAAACTTCCCGGCTTAATAATTATACTAATCTTGAGTAGAACTCTACTACCAATGAGTCTGTAATCTCGATTGGAACTTCTTCTCTTTCAGGCATTCTATCAAGTTTAACTTTGAAACCTTCCATCTTTGAAAGGTATGGAAGTGAAAAGCTAAAATTAGCTTCAAAGTTTTCTTTAAACATTTCATTTTTTCTTGACTTTTCTCTTAGTTCAAGTTCATCTCCTACTTGTACTGCATAGGAAGGTCTATTAACCTTCTTACCATTTACTAGTATATGTCCATGAACTACCATTTGTCTTGCCTGTCTAATTGATGATGCAAAACCTGCTCTATAAACTAGATTGTCCAATCTAACTTCCAACATTTTAACTAGAGCATCACCTGTAGATTCTTGAGATGTATATGCTTTTTTGAAGTAATTAAAGAATTGTTTTTCCATTACTCCGTAATAAGCACGAAGTCTTTGTTTTTCTAATAATTGTCTACCATATTCAGTTAATTTCTTATCTTCTCTACCAAGGCCTTTTCCCATTCTCTTTTCAGCCTTAGGATGACCTGAAACGTTTAAACCAAGTCTTCTTGCTTGTTTAAATCTAGGTCCCATCATTTTTGCCATAATTAAATCTCCTTAAAATTATTTTGCCGCGGATAATTTTAAGCCACAGTTATCTTAATATCTTCTAATCTTCTTGTCAAGTTTTGTCTTAAACAAGTTCTAATATACACATTTCTGCACTGTCTCCAAAACGTGGTCCAAGTTTTAGAATCCTTGTATATCCACCGTTTCTATCTTTATATTTTGGAGCTATTTCTTCAAATAGTTTATGTGCAACTTTGTCCTTATATATATATGCCAAAGCTTGTCTTCTTGAATGTAGGTCCCCTTTTTTTCCAAGGGTAATCATCTTTTCTGCTATTCTTCTAGTTTCTTTTGCTCTAGTAACAGTTGTTTCGATTCTACCATTCTCAAGAAGTGATTGAACTTGGTTTCTAAGCATCGCTTGTCTATGATCTGTTCTTCTTCCAAGTTTTCTTAGGTTTGCCATTTTCTCCCCCCTCTTAATCTTCTTCGTCTGAAAATTCTAAGCCCATTTCATGGATTTTTTCTTCCACTTCTTCAAAGGACTTCTTTCCAAAATTCTTTATTTTACACAATTCCTCAACGCCCTTTGATATGATATCCCCTACTGTATCTATGTTGGCTCTCTTTAAACAGTTAAAAGATCTTAAGGAAAGATCAAGCTCTTCAATGCTTGTTGAGAATAATTCCTCTTTTGCAGATTCTTTATTTTCTTCTTCCTCTTCTTCTTCATAAGTGTATTCTGGTAAATCTATGAATAGGGCAAGGAAATCTGTCAATATTTGCGCTCCTTGGGATACAGCTTCTTGTGGTGTCAATGTTCCATCTGTCCAAACATCTAGGATCAGTTTTTCCCTATTGGATACAAGTTCAATTACTTCAAAGTTTACTTTTGTAACTGGAGTAAATGTTGAATCTATAGGGATTACACCTATGGAGTCTTCTTCTGATTTGTTTAAGTCAGAAACTCTATATCCCTTACCACTTTCAATTTGTAGGGTCATGCTAATATCTGCATCTTCATTTAAAGTCGCTATATATTGATCTGGGTTTGCCACTTTTAAGTTGACATCTTGTTCAATATCCTTTGCCGTAAAAATGCAAGGTCCTTTTAATTCAATATCGATGCTAATAGGCTCATATGTTAAACTTTTAATCGCCACTGCTTTGATATTTAAAATTATTTCGGAAACATCTTCTAACACACCTTTTATAGTGGAGAATTCATGTAATACATCTTGGATATGAACTTTTGTTACAGCAGCTCCGGGAAGAGATGAAAGAAGAACCCTTCTCAATCCATTCCCTAAAGTTGTACCAAATCCTCTATCTAAAGGAGCAATAACAAATTTTCCATAGTTCTTTTCTTCATTGATATCTGCTATTTCAATTTTAGCCATTAAATTTTGTGTCATGTTTTGTGCCTCCTATGAAGTCCGTTGAGTTAAGGATTAAATCCTCTATTAACAATATTTTAATGTTAAACTCTTCTTCTCTTAGGTGGTCTACAACCATTATGAGGAACTGGAGTTACGTCTTTTATCAAACTTATTTCCAATCCTGATGCTTGTAATGATCTGATTGCAGCTTCTCTTCCTGAACCAGGTCCTTTTACATATACTTCAACTACTTTAAGTCCGTGTTCCATAGCTTTTTTAGCTGCTTCTTGTGCCGCTTCTTGTGCTGCAAAAGGAGTTGATTTTCTTGATCCACGGAATCCCAATTGACCAGCTGATGCCCAAGAAATCAAGTTTCCTTGAAGGTCTGTCAAACTAACCATAGTATTGTTGAAAGATGATACTATGTGGGCTTGTCCCTTGTCTATATTTTTTCTAACTCTTTTTCTTACACGAGTTTTTGGTCTCTTTTGTGCCAATTAAATCCCCTCCTCTACTTATTCTTTTGTGCTATTTTCTTAGGACCCTTACGAGTTCTAGAGTTGTTCTTAGTGTTTTGTCCTCTTACAGGAAGACCTCTTTTATGTCTAATTCCTCTATAGCAGTTAATTTCTTTTAATCTCTTGATGTTCATAGCAACCGTTCTACGAAGGTCACCTTCTATTTCGTATTTATCAAGTTCGTTTCTTATTGCTACCATTTCACTTTCTGTTAAGTCCTTTACTTTTGTTCCAGGATTAACGCCGGCAGCATTAAGAATTTCCAATGAACGAGCTCTACCTACGCCATAAATAGCTGTAAGCCCGATTTCTACTCTTTTTTCTCTGGGTAAATCTACCCCGGCAATTCTTGACACTGTTTATAGTCCCTCCTTAACCTTGTCTTTGTTTATGTTTAGGATTGTCGCAAATAACCATTATACGACCTTTACGTTTAATGATTTTGCACTTTTCACAAATCTTTTTTACTGATGATCTTACCTTCATGCTAACCTCCTACTACTTGTTACGCCAAGTTATTCTTCCCTTGGTTAAATCATAAGGTGACAGTTCTACTACCACTTTGTCTCCGGGAAGAATTCTAATGTAATTCATCCTTAGTTTTCCGGAGATATGAGCTGTTATTTCATGTCCGTTTTCAAGTTGAACTTTAAATATGGTGTTTGGCAAAGCCTCAACCACTTTTCCTTCAACTTCGATTATATCCTTTTTAGGCATCCGTTAATGAACCTCCTTGTCGTTCACAAACTCTTTAAGCAATTTTCTAATATGACAATCATTTGATACTTCTGATAGTTCAAAAATCGTCTTGGTCTTTTGTAAGTGCTTAATTTTCTTCTTCTTAGGGTTTTCCAATTTTCTTCTTTTCCCGTCTACGACCATAACATAGTCTTTGTCCAAGAGTCTTAATACCAGTTGGAATTTACCTTTATCTCGTCCTGTTAGGGATCTAACCACTTGACCTTCAACTAACTCTTTGTATTGGTCCATCTTTTCTCCCAGGAATATTACATTTGGTTGAGTTGTGTAAGATGATTTTTTACTCGGGAAAATACTTCATCTGCTGTAAGCGTTCCGTCAACATTAAAAATCAGGCCTTGGTTGTTGTAGTATTCGATTAGAGGCTCAGTTTGTCTTTGATATACTTCAATTCTATTCTTTACAGTTTCCTCTTTATCGTCATCTCTTTGAACAACTTTACTGCCACATTTGTCACAAACACCTTCTACCTTTGTAGGCTTGTTGTCTACGTGATATGTCGCTCCACAGTTAAGACAAACTCGTCTACCTGCAAGCCTTTTAATAAGTGTGTTTGCATCTACATCTATATTTATTACACAGTCAAGCTTAATGCCTCTTTTTTCAAGACCTTCTGTAAGTGCATTAGCTTGCTCAATGGTTCTAGGGAATCCATCTAGCATAAAACCTTCTTTACAATCCTCTTGATCAAGTCTGTCCCAAACCAAGTCAATTGTAAGTTCATCAGGCACAAGTTTACCTTGTTCTAAATAGCCCTTTACCTTTTTACCAAGTTCTGTTTCTTCTTTAATATTCTTCCTGAAAATGTCCCCGGTTGAAACATGCACAACTCCAAACTCATTTACAATCTTCTCAGCTTGGGTCCCCTTACCTGCTCCCGGAGGTCCTAATAGTACCAATCGCATCTGCATCTCCTATTTATTTAAAAAACCTTTATAATGTCTCATTGTCAACATTGATTCAATTTGTTTAATCGTCTCTAGTATAACCCCAACAACGATTATTAGTGAAGTTCCTGCAAATATCATCCTTAAATTTAAAGCGTAGTTAACGATAAATGGCGCTGTAGAGATTATAGCTAGTATAATCGCACCGATTAATGTTATCTTGCCAGAAATATTTTGTAGGTACTCACCTGTTGGCCTTCCAGGTCTGATTCCTGGAATAAAACCACCATATTGTTGTAAGTTCTTAGCATATTCTACTGTGTTAAATTGAATAGCACTATAGAAATAAGCAAAGATAATAATTAAAATCAAATTGATTAAGCAATAAATTATCAATCCACTAATGGTTTGCATGCTAAAGATGTACTCCATCCACTTTGGTGCCTTTGCTCCAAATAGTGAAAGAATAGTATTAGGTAGTTGTAAAATAGATGAAGCAAAAATTACTGGCATAACTCCTGACATATTAACCTTCACAGGAATATGAGTTGATTGTCCACCATACATCTTTCTACCTACAACTCTTTTAGCATATTGTACAGGTATTCTTCTTTCTCCTTGATTTATTTCAATTACTATAGCTAGTATTGCAATTGAGATTAATGCAAACAGAACAAAAGCCCACCATGCAACCATTCCACCTTTACCTTGAGCTATCATAGTTTGAATCGCTCTAGGCGCTCCGGAAATAATACCGAAGAAAATGATTATAGAAATTCCGTTTCCTATACCTTTAGATGTTATCATTTCTCCAAGCCAAACTAAAAACATAGTTCCGGCAACTAGAGTCAATAACATGATTATCTTTGATAGGGTATTACCTTTTGCTATTTGAACAGCATCACTAAAAAGAACATTTACCATTGCATAGGCTTGAACAAATCCAAGAACTACACCCATGATCTTTGTATACTGTCCAATTTTCTTTTTACCCTCTTCTCCGTCCTTTGCAATATCTTCCAATCTTGGAATTGCAATAGTAAGAAGCTGGATAATAATGGAAGCTGTAATATAAGGATAGATACTTAGTGCAAATATACTCATATTGGACAAACTTCCACCTGAGAATGCATTAAGCATTGAAAGGAGTCCTGCGTCCTGTCCGGACATATGAGCCTGAACAACTTTAGCATCCATAAACGGAACCGGGATTACATTTCCCAGTCTGTAAACCACAAGCATTAAGAAAGTAAAGATTAATCTGTCTCTAACTTCCTTTACCTTCCAAGCATTCTTCAGTGTTTGAAGCATTTTTATACCTCCTCAGCCTTTCCTCCAGCTTGAGTTATCTTTTCCATCGCAGACTTAGTAAATTTTGTTGCTTGAACAGTCAGCTTCTTAGTTAACTCACCTGATCCAAGAATTTTTACTCCGTCTTTTGCTTTTGATTTTTTAATAATACCTTCTTCTAACATAAGCTCAGGAGTTACTACAGTACCATCTTCAAATCTATTTAATTGTTCCACATTGATTTCGGCATATACCTTTGAAAATATATTCGTAAAACCTCTCTTAGGAAGTCTTCTGAATAAAGGCATTTGACCCCCTTCAAATCCCGGTCTAACTCCACCGCCGGATCTTGAATTTTGTCCATCACGTCCACGACCAGCATTGTGACCAAGACCTGAACCATAACCTCTACCTACTCTTTTTCTGGCCTTAACCGCACCGCCTTTAGCAGGTCTTAAGTTGTGTAATTTCATGATAAAGTACACCTCCCCTTATTCTACTTCTTCAACATCTATCATATACCCTATTTTATTGACAATACCTCTGATTGCAGGATTGTCCTCTCTAACAACAGTAGAACCTATTTTCTTAAGTCCAAGGGTATTAATAGCTCTTTTATGTTTTTCAACTCTTCCAATAGTGCTTCTCTTTAGAGTTATTTTTAGCTTACTCATATAAAGCCTCCTTACCCGATGATTTCATCTACGGACTTTCCTCTTAATCTAGCAACATCACTTGCTTTTTTAAGATTTCTAAGTCCTTCCATAGTTGCGTTAACAACATTTCTAGGGTTTGAAGTTCCAAGGGATTTTGAACGTATATCCTTAATTCCAGCCAATTCGCAAACGTCACGAACAGGACCTCCTGCGATAACTCCAGTTCCTTCTGGCGCTGGTTTTAAGAATACTCTTCCTGCTCCGAACACTCCAACTATTTCATGAGGGATTGTAGTTCCAACAAGTGGCACTTCGATCATATGCTTTTTAGCATCTTGAACTCCCTTTCTAATAGCTTCAGGAACTTCTTGAGCTTTACCTGAACCGATTCCAACCTTACCATTTTTGTCACCAACTACAACAATGGCACTGAATCTAAAGTTTCTACCACCCTTAACAACTTTTGCAACACGGTTGATAGCAACAACTCTTTCTTCTAATTCTAAACCTTCTACATTTTTAGTTAAAAGTTCCAATATTGTACCTCCGTCTCCTAGAATTTCAGTCCGGCTTCTCTAGCGGATTCTGCTAATTCTTTAATCTTACCATGGTATAGATATCCAGATCTGTCAAAGACAACTTCTTCTATACCTAGTTTAACAGCTTTTTCTCCGATAGCTTTACCAACTACTTTAGCAGCCTCTTTATTTGAAGAGTTTTCCAAACCGGATTTAATATCCTTGTCAAGAGTTGACGCTGATACTAAAGTTTTCCCCTCTACATCATCTATGATTTGAGCATAGATATTAGTATTGCTCTTATATACGTTTAATCTTGGTTTTTCAGGAGTGCCGGAAAGATTTTTTCTTATTCTCTTATGTCTTGCTTTTCTATTGCCTTGCTTATTTACATGCTTTAACATTGATTACTCCTTCCTTTACTTACCAGTTTTACCAACTTTACGTCTAACATATTCATCAGAGTATCTAACACCTTTGCCCTTATATGGTTCAGGTTTTCTATGATCTCTAAGATTAGCCGTAAAGCTTCCAACTAATTGTTTATCTATTCCTGAAACCACAATAGTGTGGGCATCAGGTACTTCAACTGTAATTCCCTCAGGGTCTTCAATCTCAACAGGATGAGAAAAACCTAAGTTCAATACAAGTTTCTTGCCACTCTTACTAGCTCTATAACCAGTACCTTCAATTACCAAAGTCTTTTTAAAGCCTTCAGTTACACCTTCAATCATATTAGCTAACAAGGTTCTTGTTAGTCCATGAATAGATTTGTGGTGCTTGCTATCAGAAGGACGAGATATAGATATAGTGTTATCTTCTATATTTATAGTCATATCCCTGTCTAATCTTTGGTTAAGTTCACCCTTAGGGCCCTTAACGTGAACTAGATTTCCACCGTCAACTTTAACATCAACGCCGTTTGGGATTTCTATTGGTTTTAATCCAATTCTTGACATGTTTACCTCCTAAATAATACTATCTATTACCAAACGTAACAGATAACCTCTCCACCTACACCCTCTTGTCTTGCAACCTTGTCGGTTACAACGCCTTTTGATGTAGAGATTACCGCTATTCCAAGACCTCCAAGTACTCTTGGTAGCTCTTGAGCCTTTACATATACTCTAAGACCAGGTTTAGATATTCTCTTAATCCCGGAGATTACCCTTTCGTCATTAGGACCGTACTTAAGGTCTAGAGTTATAATACCTTGTTTATCATCTTCTGTAACATTGAAACCATTGATAAAACCTTCATCTAACAAAATTTGAGCAACATCTCTTTTTATCTTTGAAGAAGGTATTTCCACTGATTTATGTTTAGCATTATTTGCATTTTTTATTCTCGATAGCATATCTGCTATAGGATCTGTCATCATAAAAGCTTCCTCCTCTCTATTTTACCAGCTTGCTTTTCTTACGCCAGGGATTTCGCCTCTATAAGCCAATTCTCTAAAGCATATACGACAAATTCCATACTTTCTTAAGTAAGCATGAGGTCTACCGCAAATCTTACATCTATTATAAGCCCTAGTACTGAACTTAGCAGGCTTTTGTTGTTTTGCAATCATTGATTTTTTTGCCACTATATTCCTCCTTAGATTACTTCCTAAATGGCATACCCATTAACTCTAACAACTTCTTAGACTCTTCGTCTGTGTTAGCTGTAGTTACAACTACGATATCCATTCCTCTAATTTCGTCTACCATATCGTATTCTATCTCAGGAAATATAAGTTGTTCTTTGATTCCAAGAGAGTAATTACCTCTACCATCAAAAGATGTAGCAGAAACTCCTCTAAAGTCCCTAACTCTTGGAAGTGAAATACTTACAAGCTTGTCAAGGAAATCATACATCTTGGAACCTCTAAGAGTTACCTTAACTCCAACACTCATTCCTTCTCTTAACTTAAAGTTTGCAATTGACTTTTTAGCCTTTGTGATTACAGGCTTTTGTCCAGTAATGATCTGTATATCTTTAACTGCAGATTCAACAGCCTTTGGATTTTCCTTAGAAGAACCTAGTCCTACATTGATAACAATCTTATCAATCTTAGGAACTTCCATTACATTTCTATATCCAAACTGTTCTGTCATTGCAGGAATAACTTCATTTCTATATTTTTCAACTAATCTGGAAGTCACTAAATTACCCCCTTACTATTTAATAGGTTTGTTGTCGGCTTTAGAAAATCTAGTCTTCTTGCCAGACTCAACCTTATATCCTATTCTAACGCCCTTGCCAGCCTTAGAATCATAATACATAACATTTGATGCATCAATAGCGCCTTCGCTCTTAACAATACCACCAGGGTTTTGAGGTCCCCTTGGTTTTTCATGCTTAGTAACGACATTTACGCCTTCCACGATCACCTTGTTAGTCTTTGGAAAAGTCTTTAAAACTTTACCTTTTTTACCTTTATCTGCACCGGCAATTACAATTACCGTATCATCTTTTTTAATTTTCATGTGATACACCTCCAACTATATAACTTCAGGTGCCAAAGAAATTATCTTCATGAAGTTTCCGGATCTTAACTCTCTAGTTACAGTACCGAAAATTCTAGTACCAACCGGATTCTTATCATCTTTTACAATTACCGCTGCGTTGTCATCAAATCTAATATGACTTCCGTCATTTCTGCTTACACCTGTCTTAGTTCTAACGATAACAGCCTTTACAACGTCACCCTTCTTAACAACTCCTCCGGGTGTTGCAGTTTTAACGGTACAAACTACTATATCCCCAATGTTGGCGTACTTTTTCTTAGTACCCCCTAAAACTCTTATAACTAGTAGTTCTCTCGCACCAGAGTTGTCTGCGACTCTTAAACGACTTTCTTGTTGAATCATTTAGTTTCTCCTTTCTAGTAATAAGATTATTTTGCTCTTTCGAGGATTTCTACAAGTCTCCATCTCTTTTGTCTAGAGATAGGCTTAGTTTCCATTATCTTTACTTTGTCTCCAATATTACATTCGTTGTTTTCGTCATGGGCTTTAAACTTTGCAGTATTTTTCATCTGTTTTTTATAAAGCGGATGGGAAACAAAAGTATTTACAGCTACAACGATAGTTTTATCCATTTTATCCGATACAACAGTACCGATTATTGTCTTTCTTTGATTTCTTTCCATCAGATTAAGCCTCCTTACCTATATTAAGCTCTCGCTCTCTTACGATTGTCTTAATGCGGGCTATATCTCTTTTAACTCCACCTATTCTCATAGGGTTATCCAACTGTCCGGTTGCCAATTGAAAACGCAAGTTGAATAGTTCAACCTTTAAGTCCTTTAAAGAACTTTGTAATTGAGCGTCGGACATTTGACGTATTTCTTTAGTTTTCATCAGCTTCACCGTCCTTTTCGATATTTTCACGAGCTACAAATTTTGTTTTAATTGGAAGCTTGTGTGCAGCAAGTCTCATCGCTTCTCTTGCAATGGACTCAGTAACACCTGACATCTCAAATAAAACTCTACCCGGTTTTACTACAGCTACCCAGTATTCTGGATTACCCTTACCAGAACCCATACGTACTTCTGCAGGTTTTTCAGTTACCGGTTTATCAGGAAATACTTTTATCCAAATATTTCCGCCTCTTTTAATATATCTAGTCATCGCACGTCTTGCGGCTTCTATTTGATTTGCAGTCATCCAGCAAGGTTCTAGCGCTTGAAGGCCATAATCACCGTAAGCCAATTGGTTTCCCTTATGAGCCTTACCGGTCATTCTACCTCTGTGAACCTTACGATGCTTAACTCTTTTAGGCATTAACATAGATTCTTTCCTCCTATGAACTATTTGTTTTCTGATTGACCTCTGTTATTTCTCTTTGGGTTATTTCTTCTGTTTCTCTTATTTCTTCTTCTGTTATCTTTGATTTCAGGAAGTTTAGCTTCCTTCATACCAGGAAGAACCTCGCCCTTATATATCCAAACTTTAACACCAATCTTACCATAAGTAGTGTCCGCTTCAGCAAAGCCATAGCTTATGTCAGCTCTTAGAGTTTGAAGAGGAATAGTTCCTTCGCTATAACCTTCAGTTCTAGCCATATCAGCACCGCCAACACGTCCAGATACAGAAGTCTTAACACCCTTAGCACCAGCTCTCATACTTCTTTGAATAGCTTGTTTCATAGCTCTTCTAAAAGAAATTCTTCTTTCAAGAGAAGCAGCTATATTTTCAGCAACTAGCTGTGCATCTAAATCAGGTCTTTTAACTTCTTCAACATTTATAATAACTTGCTTATCAGTCAATTTTTCTAATTTATTTCTTAATACTTCAACCCCAGCACCTTGTCTACCAATAACCATTCCGGGTTTTGCAGTATTGATTGTAACTTTAATCTTATTAGAAGCTCTTTCGATTTGAATATCGGATACACCAGATAAGAAAACTTCTTTTTTAACCAATTCACGAATACTTTTATCTTCAACTAGTAAATCAGCAAAGTCTTTCTTATCAGCAAACCACTTAGAACTCCAGTCTTTAATTACTCCAACTCTTAAACCATGTGGATTAACTTTTTGACCCATATTCGCTTACCCTCCTTATTCTCTTTCCTTAACTACAACGCCAATATGGCTTGATCTTTTTAAAATCGGATAAGCCGAACCCTTAGCCTTAGGTCTCCATCTCTTCATAACAGGAGCCTGATTAGCATAAGCATGGGCTACGATAAGCTCATCCCTATCCAAGTTGAAATTGTGCTCAGCATTGGCAATAGCAGACTTTAATACTTTTTCCAAAAGTCTAGCTCCCTTTTTAGGAGTAAATTTCAAAATCGCTAGGGCCTCATCAACATTCTTACCTCTAATTTCCTTACAAATAAAGTTAACCTTAAGAGGTGATATTCTTTCATATTTAGCAATAGCCTTTACTTCCATATCCAGTCCTCCTATCTAACCTTACTAGCCTTTTCACTTTTTCCAACATGGCCTCTATAAGTTCTAGTAGTAACAAATTCTCCAAGCTTATGTCCAACCATGTCTTCAGTTATATAAATCGGTAAATGCTTTCTACCATCATGTACCGCAATTGTGTGTCCAACGAATTGTGGAAAAATTGTAGATCTACGAGACCAAGTCTTAACTACTTGTTTCTTGTCATCAGCATTTAAGGCTTCAACCTTCTTTAGCAGATGAGCATCACAAAATGGTCCCTTTTTAACGGATCTTCCCATTAAAACCCCTCCTTATTACTTATTTCTTCTTCTTACAATGTATGCATTAGACTTCTTGGATCTCTTTCTAGTCTTAAGTCCAACAGCAGGTTTACCCCAAGGTGTAGATGGTGCTGGACGACCGATTGGAGTTCTACCTTCCCCACCACCATGAGGGTGATCTACCGGGTTCATCGCAGAACCTCTTACATGAGGTCTCTTACCAAGATGTCTATTTCTACCAGCTTTACCAAGAGTAATAAGCTCATGAGAAATATTTCCAACCTGTCCAATAGTTGCACGACATTCAAGATGTATAAGTCTAAACTCTCCAGAAGGTAATCTTAATTGAGCAAATTCCCCTTCCTTAGCCATCAATTGGGCTTCAGCACCAGCAGTTCTTGCAAGTTGACCACCCTTACCAGGCTTCAACTCAATATTATGAACTGTAGTACCAACAGGAATATTTCTTAGCTTTAAAGCATTACCTATCATAATATCCGCATCTTCACCAGATTCAATAGTATATCCTACCTTCAATCCGTGAGGAGCAAGAATATATCTCTTTTCACCATCAGCATAATTTAAAAGTGCAATATTTGCAGTTCTATTAGGATCGTATTCAATAGAAGCTACCTTTGCAGGTATTCCATCCTTGTCCCTTTTAAAGTCAATTATTCTATATTTTCTCTTAGCACCGCCGCCTCTGTGACGAACAGTAATCCTACCATATGAATTTCTACCACCTGATTTTCCTAAGTTTACTAAAAGTGACTTTTCAGGTTGTTTATTCTTTGTGATTTCTTCAAAGCTTAGTACGGACATTCCACGTACGCCGGCAGAGGTTGGTTTGTATTTTCTTATAGCCATTTATTTACCTCCTAATTATAATCCTTCAAAGAATTCAATTTCTTTTGAATCCGGTTTTAAAGTTACAATAGCCTTTTTCCAAGTAGGAGTCTTACCTTGATTTTGTCCCATTCTCTTTAACTTTCCAGGAACAGTCATGGTATTTACCTTAGCTACCTTAACCCCTTCTCCGAAAACAACTTCAATTGCTTTTTTTATCTCTGATTTATTTGCATTTCTAGCAACCTTGAAAGTGTAGACCCCTTGGTCCATTCTATCCATGGATGCCTCTGTGATAATAGGTTTAATAATAATATCGTAAGGTGACATCATTATGCAAACACCTCCTCAATCTTCTTAACTGAATCTTGTGTCAGAATAAGAGAGTCGTGTTTTAAAACATCATATACATTGATCTTTTCAGCAGTTGCAACACTAACCCCTTCAATGTTTCTAAAAGAACGAGCGATATGTGCATCATCAGCATCAATTACAATTAAAGCCTTTCTAGAAGCCTTTATATCGTTTAAAACACTCTTAGCAGTCTTAGTGCTGAAACCATCAAGTTTCAATGCATCTAATACGATTAATTCTTCATCATTTAATTTTGAAGTTAAAACAGACTTTAACGCAAGTCTTCTTACCTTCTTAGGCACTTTGTAGCTGTAGTCCCTTGGTTTTGGAGCAAATACAATTCCTCCACCCTTCCATTGAGGACTTCTGATACTACCTTGACGAGCACGTCCAGTACCTTTTTGTCTCCAAGGTTTCTTTCCTCCGCCTCTAACCTCAGCTCTTGTCTTTGCGGATTGAGTGCCTTGTCTTTTGTTTGCAAGTTGATTTTTAACAACTTCGTAAACAACATGTTCATTTACTTCTACGCCAAATATATCTTCTCTAAGATCTATATTTCCAACAGATTCACCTTGTTGGTTTAACATTTTAATGCTAGGCATATTCCATCCCCCTTCCTAAACTAATTAGCCTTTACAGACTCTCTCAATGTTACAAGTCCACCTTTAGGTCCGGGAACAGCTCCCTTAACTAAAATTAGATTCTTATCTGCGTCAACTCTAACAACTTGTAGGTTTTGAACAGTAACACGTTCATTACCCATCTTACCGCTACCTTTTCTTCCTTTGAATACACGTCCAGGATATGCAGAAGCAGATCTTGCACCCGCAACTCTATGGGATTTTGAACCGTGACTTTCAGGACCTCTACCGTAGTTGTATCTAACGATAGCACCTTGAGTTCCCTTACCCTTAGAAGTACCAAAAACGTCTATCTTGTCATTTTCCTTAAAAATGTCCACCTTGATTTCAGAACCTAGTTCATAGGCAGTAGCATCTTCAACACGAAATTCTCTTAAATATTTCTTGTATCCAGCATTTGCCTTGTCAAGATGACCCTTCATTGGTTGGTTTACCTTATGTTCCTTCATATCAACATAACCAACTTGAATAGCATTATATCCGTCAGTGTCAACCGACTTAACTTGAGTAACTATCATAGGGCCTGCCTCTATAACAGTTACAGGAATCAACTGTCCATTTTCACCGAAAATTTGAGTCATTCCAATTTTCTTTCCCAATATACTCTTCATGAGCACACCTCCTAATTACTTACAGCGGATTGTCCACTTACAATCATACTAAGATTAAAGCTTAATCTCGATATCAACACCAGCAGGAAGATTTAATTTCTTCAAAGCTTCAAGAGTGTTTTTGTTTGGATCAACGATATCGATTAGTCTTTTATGTGTTCTTTGTTCAAACTGCTCTCTACTGTCCTTGTACTTGTGAACAGCCCTAAGAATTGTAACAACCTCTTTTTCAGTAGGAAGAGGAATAGGTCCAGAAACTTGCGCTCCAGTCCTCTTAGTTGCATCCACAATCTTGTGAGCAGATTGATCGATTAACTCATGATCATAAGCTCTTAGTCTAATTCTTATCTTTTGTTTTGCCATTATAGGCACCTCCTTGAAATTTTGGAAGCGTCTGATTACTTTCGGCATCCACCCATCCGGGTGTATCGTGTCTTAATTTTTTAAAAGACCTTTCGGTCTAAGTAATCCTTTCGCCCAAATCCAGTTTGGACTTACTCCACGGAAATTCCCTGAAAACCTCAGCAACCTCCCGTTTCAACGCTTTTCCTTTTTTGACACTCATACATTATACACAAAGGTTAGATTAATTGCAAGTTTTTTTGAAAATTTTACAAATATTACAAGAATTTAATTTCCTTCCTTATTATATAGGAAATAACACTTAGGTACAATTGAAAAAGGGCCTGATACCAACTACAATTTGATACTGGCCCTTAAAATATTTATTTACTCTTCAATTTTTTCATTTGTTCTTCGGTCTTTATAGCCCTCTTTCTTCTTAAAGACAAATTTATCGAGGAAAATACTAAATCCTCCCATCAAAACACAGGCTATAACCACAGTAGCCCAAATCATATTGAATACAAAATCAGCATATCCGCCATGCAAGGTCAGCAAAAGAGCTACAGTCAAGTAAGAAAACAAGGATACATTTATAGCAGTCTTTGGCAGACGTGTAAATATTGCATTAATAGCAAAAAACACTATTGGAACATGAAACATCGCTATCCAAATTCCCAGAGTTTGAAAGTTTGCATAGGCTTCCCCTAAAAACAGACCATTATAAACTCCTGCCTGTCCAGATCTCTCTCCTATAAAGTTTACCGACTGCATAACAACAGTTGAAGACCTAACGACCTCACTGAATCCAAATAGAGGACCACTTATAATCTTTGGCAAAGAAGCACCTGCAAGTGGTAACATTCTATAGGTAAAGACTTCTAAGTGTAACAAAAACCCCATTGGCGTTGTGATAAAAAGTCTTGATAGTATTGGGTTATCCAAGGATAATAATTTGTTAAGTTCAACCTTAGAAACAAAATAGTACATAAGATTTAAAGTTAAAAAACCCACCAATCCAAATGCGACTAAGTATTTTACTTTAACCTTGTCACCATATATTATTGAAAGAATAATAAAGTTTAACCAATACATTACTAAAGTTGCCTTTTGAAGGTTGTAAAAAACCATCAAGTTTGAAAATACAAACAAAATTATAAAGAGTACTAACCAACGTTTTTCCTTGGTGTTTCTCAAATGAACATATGCAACATAGGATAGAAAAGGGGTCATAGTTAAACCCAGGATGTTTTTTATATATCCAGAAATACCTGTAAATTCTCCAGCGATTACATTTCTTAAAACCGCCAACTGATCCTTACTGTCCCCTCTTATCACCGCAAGATAGGGATTGTGTTCAAGACCTAATTTCCCAAAAACAAATATTACCGCTGCCACACAAAGAATCGTAGCACATACCATGGTGATGAACTGTGCTCTTTCCGAACTTTTTCTAACAATTTCCTTCTTCCTATAAGCTTGATATTCCTCAGGTCTATATTTGAATATGCGGTTAAATAAAATTATTATCCCTGGGAATACAATCATCATACAGGAAAGTATAAAAAAAGCATCCTGCACTATCTGCCAGTGCCTCATATATCGCATCATGGAATGTCCTGTGAGCTTTAAATTCAATATCGTCGTTCCAAGATAAGAAAGAAAATACAAAAAGTAAAAGGTTAGAGAAATCGGCCCTAACTTAGATAAAGACAGAGTCTTCGAAGCTTTTTTATATAGTAAAACAGATATCACTGTGGTTGTAACAAAGAAAAATAAAATGTAAGTGTTTTGTAAATTAAATGCCATATAGCCCTCCTTCTTTTTTATTATAGCATAGAAAAGGTCATTGTACCCTGGTATTGAAACTAGCCGATTTTTTTGCAATAATACTTATTAGGAGGTATCTATGAAAAATTTAAAACTTGGTTTACTTTCCTTGGTTTTTTTAATATTACTGACTTCTTGTAAACAGTCTCCAATTAATAACCCTAAGAAAGAAGCTTATGAAATAGAACGGGAAAAATTAATCAATAGACTTTCCTTTCAAAAAGAGTTAAAAGATAAGGTAAAGTTTGGAATTGTGGTTCCCCCAGAAAATTTAAATCCTTTTTATGCAAAGGATGAGTCTTCAAAGATTATTACAGGTATATTGTATCAACAACTCTTTACCATTAGAGAGTCCCATAATTCAGAAGAATACAACTACCTACTGGCTGATAGTCTTTCTATATCGGAAGATGGCAAAAACTATGTCTTAAAGTTAAAGGATAATATCTTTTGGCATGATGGTAGCAGGATTACCGTTGACGATGTAATATTTTCAATCGATTATACTTACAACAACAACGACACCACCTATCTTGATTCCTTTTATGTAGATGGCGAGGAAATAGATTTTAAAAAAATTTCAGATGATACTGTAGAACTAAACTTATCTAAACCATCTTACACTTTAAAATACGCCTTAGAAAAACTAAAGGTGGTTCCACAAAAAACCTTTGAAAAAAGCCCTAAGAAATTCACTTTTAAAGATAAGAATTTCTTAATAGGTTCAGGACCCTATGTATATAAAGACAAGATTAAAGATGAGTACTTTAAAGTAGACGAGTACAACTTTGAAGCCTTTAAAGAATACTTTGACGGAAAGAGCAATATTGAAAAGTTGTCTATAAGAGTGGTGGCTCACTACTCAAGTCCACGCTATGATATGTTGGATTACAATATTCAAGGAGGATATATCCTAGGGAGTGACAGCTCCGCCTTTGTTAACGACTTTTACAATATTGAAACCATTGAATCTGGACAGGTAGCTTCACTTCTATTTAAAATGAACAACAAGACAGTTTCCAGTCCAAAGATGAGAAAGGCTATTAGCAATTTAATAAACGTGAATTCAATAGCTTCAAATTTCGGAGACAACACCAATGTTTCTCGTGCAAATTCCGTATTTGGCCACGATAATATGTACAAATCAGAAAACAACTTGATAAATGATATGTCCATAGAAAATGCCGTTGAGTATATAAAATCCGTTCAGAGAAAAGACGACAACTTTTCAATAAGACTTGGATTTGTTCTAGACCCAGGCGAAATTCAAGAAAAGTTTGCAGTATATCTACAGGAGAATTTGATTGCAAAGGGAATAAACTTAGAACTAGTTCCCCTATATGAAGAGGAGTATGTAGAAGAGCTTAAAGATCCGAACTCAGATTTATTTGATATCTGTCTTTTCATCTATGACTCAGATAAAGATCCAGACTATTTCAAAAACTTCTTTAAAACAGATGGAATCTTTAACTACTCAGGTTATAAAAATAAAGATTTGGATTTCCTTTGGGAAAAAGCTAGAGAGTCTTCCAATTTAGAGACTAGGGTTAAACTATATGGAGAGATACAAGATACTATATTACGAGATAAACCTATCTATCCTCTTTTATATTTAAACAGAGTGCTAGCAACCGACGATAGACTAACCAATGTCGAAGAGGCCATGCCTAGTAGCTATTCATTTTTCACCAATTTAAATCGCCTGAAAATCAATGAATTTAAAGCAAGTGATAAGGCTTTAAAGAAATATGACATTAAAGAGTCCGACTTAAAAGACGAACCTAGGTATGATAATGTAAATATCTACAATGAAAATGCTCAACCTAAGAAGATAACTAAGCCAGAAGGCGCAAAAGAACTAAAATAAACCTTAAAACCCTGGTCGTAATAAGATTCCAGGGTTTTAAGATTTGTATTTTATTCTATAAAAATAAATTTTAACTTAAAAGGAGCAAATCTCAACATCCCCCTTTTTACAACCGTACTAATATGTTATAATTAAAGACACGAGGAGGTACATACTATGAAAAAACATATAATTACAATTTCAGGCAATTCTTTAAAGAAATCTGCTTGTAAGGGTGGATGTGGAGAATGTCAAACATCCTGCCAATCTGCTTGCAAGACTTCTTGCACCGTAGGTAACCAAGAGTGCGAAAACGAAAATAGATAATTTTTAAGGGGGTTGATTAAGTTCAGCCCCTTTTTTGTGAATAGAACCCGTTAAGGACTAAACTATAGTAAAGCGCCTACAACTAACAAAACATTTTGAGTTTCTCAACTTGCCAATTGTAGGATTTTTGTAGAATATGTACTTAATTTTTCAAAAAAGATAAGGAGTAAAAATGATTCATAAATATAAAATGCATGGAAGAAATATCGTACTGGATGTAAACGGAGGTGCAGTTCACCTATTCGATGATATATCCTATGATATTTTAGACTATTATAAAGAAAATACAAAAGAAGAAATTATAGAAATCCTAAGTCAGTATGATGCAAAGGACGTTTCTGATTGCTATGATGAAATAGAGAACATGGAAAGACAAGGTCTGTTGTTTTCCTCAGATGACTACATAGACTTTGACGCCATCAAAAACAAAGAGCCAGTTCTTAAAGCACTTTGCCTACACGTTGTCCACGACTGTAACTTAAAATGCAAGTACTGTTTTGCATCCCAGGGAGACTTCGGCGGTCACAAGGCCTATATGACAGAGGAAGTTGGTAAGAAAGCATTGAAATACCTAGTTGATAATTCCGGATCTAGAAAAGCCTTAGAAGTTGACTTTTTTGGTGGAGAGCCACTGATGGACTTTCCCCTAGTAAAAAAACTCGTTTCCTACGGAAATGAAATCGCTAAGGAAAAGGGTAAGTATTTTAGATTTACCATAACCACCAACGGCGTTTTGTTAAACGATGAAATTATCGACTATATAAATGAAAATATGCACAATGTAGTTTTAAGTCTTGACGGCCGTAAAGAGATTAATGACGAGATGAGACCAACTCTAAACGACAAAGGGTCCTATGATTTAATCGTTCCAAAGTACCAAAAGCTTATCTCGAAAAGAGGAAAGAAGTCCTATTATGTTAGAGGTACATTTACCAAGAACAACCTGGACTTTTCAAAGGATTTAAAGCTTTTCAAAGATCTAGGTTTCAACCTATCCTCCATAGAACCAGTGGTGGACCCGGACAACAACCCCTATGCAATTACAGAAGAAGACCTACCAGCTATATTAAAGGAATATGAAGACTATGCAAAAACCTATGCAAAGCTTCAAACAGATGGCGAAAACTTTAAGTTCTTTCACTTTATGATAGACCTTAGTCAGGGCCCATGTATTATAAAGAGAGTGTCTGGATGTGGCGCAGGTTGTGAATACCTTGCAATTACACCAGAAGGTGACATCTACCCTTGTCATCAATTTGTAGGACAAGAGGACTTTAAAATGGGTAATATTTTAGATGAGAACTTGACCCTTCCCAAAAGTTTACAGGAGACTTTCGGTTCGGCCCACGTTTTCGAAAAGGAAGACTGTAAAGAATGTTGGAACAAGTTCTACTGTTCTGGAGGTTGTCATGCCAACGCCTACAACTTCAATAAAGATATTAAAAAGCCCTATGAGTTAGGCTGTGAAATGCAAAAAAAGAGAACAGAATGCGCTATTTATGTAGAAGTAGAAAAAATGTTAAAGGGGAATGCTAATGACTAAACTTAATACACCTATTCTTACAGGGCTAATGGAGCTAAAGGAAATAGACAAAATTAGGTTTCATATGCCTGGACATAAGGGCAAGGCCTATGAACTTTACAAGCCAATAATGGAAAATATGCTAAAGATAGATTTTACCGAAGTTAACGGTGCAGACAATCTATATAACACCAATGGAATTATAGAAGAATCTTTAAAACTCTTGGCAGAAGAAAGAGGTTCCAAAAAATCCTTCTTCTTGACAAATGGTACAACCGTTGGAATTTTAGCAGGGATTATGGGCTTGACAACCCCCGGAGAAAAGGTGCTAATGGCAAGAAATTGTCACAAATCGGTTTATAATGCCATAGAACTTAATAAGTTGACTCCAGTAATATTGGATCACGAAAAGACAGAAACAGGCCTTGAAATACCAATAAAACAAGAAAGGTTTGTGGAAAAACTCAAAGGGGACAAGGAGATTAAAATGGTTATTCTCTCTAGACCAAATTACTTTGGGCTATCAGAAAATATCGATGTTCTAGCTGAATATTGTAAGGAAAATAAGGTCTATCTATTTGTTGATGAAGCCCATGGCTCCCATTTAAAATACCATTACTCTTTAACAAAAGATGCAATGACATTAGGCGCAAGTCTTTCAGTAAACTCCTTTCATAAGACCCTTCCTTCCTTGACCCAAACATCGATAATAAACTTTAACCACCATATGGATGACAAGGAGATAGCAAGTGTACTATCTATGATGGAAAAGTTACAGACTTCCTCACCATCCTATATCCTGATGATGGCACTGGAACTTAGTAGAGCCTATATGGAAGTTTGCGGAAGAGATAAAATGAAAGAACTAAAGGGATATATAGAAGATTTTTACAAGTCCATAAAAGACATATACTTTATATCCTATCCTAGTTTTAGAGAAGGTCTTGAGCAGGATTTTTCTAGGGTTATACTAGAAACAAAGTTTCCTTCCATCTATCTAAGAAAGCATCTGGAAGAAAAAGGGATATTTATAGAGATGATTACTAAAAATATTATGGTATTAATCACCAGTCCTATGGATGAAAGAGAGGACTTCTTAGCTTTAGCAGAAGCTATTAAATCCTTTAATATGAAGGACTATGAAGTAGCAGATAGCGACTTTGAATCCGGAGAAATTTCCGACGAAAACACCGTGTCCTTAAGGCATTCTGCAGGAAGGACTTTAAAAGAAAATATCATAATCTATCCCCCAGGAAATATCTACCTTAAAAAAGGCGACATCATCAAAGAAGATGACATTTCCTACTTACTGGGACTAATTGAAAATGGAGTAAAGGTCTATACAGACTTTAATAAAGATTTGAATAATCTATATGTGGAATCTTTAGATTGATCAACACCTCTTCCCCAACCCCATCCTATTGACAAGGGAATTATATTGCTGTATTATTAAATTAACACAGTATGGAGGTGTAATAGTGAATTTCAACGACTATCAACCCATCTATCTACAGATAATGGATTATTTTAAGTACAAGATAATACGAGGTGAACTTCAATCAAATGAAAAAGTTCCCTCAGTAAGAGATGTATCCTCTCATTTAAAAGTAAACCCTAATACTGTTCAAAGGAGCTTTCAAGAGTTAAACAAGGAAGGTATAATCTACTCTCAAAGAGGACTTGGAAACTTTGTAACCACTGATGATAAAGTATTAAAAAACCTAAAGGTCACTAAGGGCAAGGAGATTATTTCCAATTTTTACAAGGAAATAAATAGTCTAGGTCTATCTGAAGAAGAATGCTTTCAACTATTAAGAGAGGAGTGGAAAAGACATGAGCAACCTAATTGAAATTAGAGATCTAAGCAAAAAATACGGAAAAAATTACGCTTTAAAAAATATAAATCTTTCCTTGGAACAAGGAAAAGTAATAGGACTTCTTGGTCCCAACGGGTCAGGAAAGACCACATTGATAAAAATAATAACCGGTTTAATAAGGACCTACACAGGAGAAATCTTGCTTGACGACTTTAAACCTGGAAAGATTACAAAGTCCTTTGTGTCCTATCTTCCAGACAAGGACATATTATATTATTTTAACAAAATTTCCGACTGTATAGCCTACTATAATGACTTCTACAGCGACTTTGATGTAGAAAAAGTACATCGTCTATTAAAAAACCTAGGACTAGATCCAAGCATGAAGATTATTTCACTTTCCAAAGGAATGTCAGAAAAATTACATCTTGCTATGGTTCTAGCGAGAAAAGCCAGAATCTATGTCCTTGACGAGCCAATTGCAGGAGTTGACCCTGTGGCAAGAGACGAAATTTTAAACACCATTATAGACAATATTGCACCTAATAGCACCATGATAATTTCAACCCATTTAGTAAAGGACATTGAAAATATCTTTGAAGATGTTATCTTTATTAAAGACGGAGAAATATCTCTATTCGATACAACAGAGAACATAAGAACCAATCATGGCGCTTCTATAGAAGAAATGTATAAAAAAGTCTTTGGAGGATTACAATGGGAAAATTATTAAAATACGAATTTAAAAAGACAGCCATTTATTTCCTTTACCTTATCCTAGGAGGCCTAGTTGCATCATTCCTATTTTTAGTAGGAGTAAAGACCTTGTCAGGAGATGACTTAAGTCCAGGAGTAGGTAAAATTGACAATCCAGGTCTAGTATTTCCAATTACAATACTTTTGACAACAATAATCATAGTGGGAATAGTAATTGCATTTATATTCTATGTTGTTACAAATTTTAAGAGGGACCTGTACAGAGAATGTTCTCTACTTAAATTTACATTGCCAATAGATGGAAAGGACTTTTTAAACTCTAAGCTAATAAATATAACACTTTGGACCATCATAACCGATGCGAGTATTCTTGTAGGAGCCTTTTTCTTTTCAAAATTGCTCCTTCCAAATATAAATAAGGCATTTATTGAAGGCTTTAAAGCAGGTTTAGATATCGCCGATGTCAACATCAGCCATATCATTATCCTGGGAATACTGTTAATTCTACAGTCCATCTTTTCATTGATGATGCTTTATTTTTCAATCACCTTTGCAAAATCGGTATTTAAGAATTCCAAGTCGGGAATACTTTGGTTTTTGGTCTACTTGGTAATGTCCTCAATTCTAGCAATAGGAAATTACTTTATCAATATATTTGCACCCTATAGACTGGAGTTCTATAGTAGAATTCAGGTGGTGAATAGGTCTGTAGAGGCATTGGCAGAATCGCCATTACAGGTAACCCTACTTTCCTTTAATATAGCAAACGCCATCCTATATTTAGTAGTCGGTTTGATATTTTACTTTACTACCATCTACATGTTAAACCACAAAGCAGACTTTTAGCCCAGAATCAAAAACCGTTGAGGTATAAGAACCATAGCACCTCAACGGTTTTTTTAGTGCAAAAATAAGAGATGGCCTAAACCACCGTTTCTTCTCAAAATAATATAGACTTCCTTTGCCTATTATCCCATATTTTAAACTTCCTTAATAAACCTAAGATATCAAATCTATCAATTCAAAATATGTTATAATATTTTGGAAAGGAGAATTATGAACAATATTATTTTCCATGTTCCATACTTTGTGGACGAAAGTAGGCTTTCTGGATCTTCCATTCGACCTATGAAACTCCTTCAAGGTTTTAAAGACCTTGGGTACAATGTGGATGTTGTTATGGGTTATGGATCGACCAGAAAAGAAGCCATTTTAAAGATAAAACAAAAAATTGAACAAGGCACAATTTACGACTTTTGCTATAGCGAAAGTTCGACTATGCCTACATTACTTACAGAAAAAAATCACTTGCCAAGCTATCCCTTTTTAGACTTTGGTTTTTTTAAATTTCTAAAATCTAAGGGGATAAAGATTGGACTTTTTTACCGAGATATATACTGGCTATTTGAAGAGTATAGGAAAAGTGTATCTTTGTCTAAAAGACTTGTATCCACGTTTTTTTATAAATATGATTTAAGGAAATATGAAGAACTAGTTGATTTAATCTATCTTCCAAGCCTTAAGATGAAAAAGTATATTCCTATAAATCAAAATTTACTATTTGATGAACTTCCGCCTGGAATAGACGAAAAGGTGGAATATAAAAAAGAAAACTCACCAAAACTAAAGTTCTTCTACGTGGGAGGCCTTGGAGATTTGTATCAATTGGATGAGTTCTTAAAGGCCATAAACTTTCTTGAATTTACCCATCTTACTATTTGTACAAGAAAGGATGAGTGGGAAAATTTGAAAGAACGCTACAGTCCCTATTTAAATGATAGGATAACAATTATTCATGAAGATCCTAAAGGTTATGAACCTTTTCTAAAAGATGCTGATATTGGAGTCCTATATGTTAAACCAGTGGAATATCGGGACTTTGCAGTTCCTGTTAAACTTTTTGAATATATTAAATATTCAAAACCTATTTTAACTGTCGAAAACACCGCCGTTGGTGATTTTGTAGAAAAAAATGATATTGGATGGTCTCTGCCCTACTCTTCCTATGAGTTGAAGTTACTACTTAATAGGCTATATGAAAACAGGTCAGAAATTGATGAAAAGAAAAAAAACACACAGGAGATTATCCATAAACACACCTGGAAGGCTAGAGCTTTAAAGGTTAAGGAGGATTTGACTAAATAATATGAAGATATTATCCATCATTGGTGCAAGGCCACAGTTTGTAAAAGAGGCAATCTTGCAACATGAAATCAATAAATACGACGATATAGAAGAAACCGTTGTTCATACTGGACAACACTTCGATGAAAACATGTCCAGCGTATTCTTTGATGTACTCAAAATGAAAAAACCAGACTATAACCTGGGAATAAATGGAATGACCCATGGTAAAATGACTGGAACTATGATTATTGAAATAGAGAAGATTTTAATAAAGGAAAAACCAGACTTTCTTGTACTCTATGGAGACACCAACTCCACCTTGGCCGGAGCAATTGCAGCATCAAAACTGGGCATAAAAGTTTGTCATGTGGAAGCGGGCCTTAGACAAGAACCAAAGACCATGCCTGAAGAAATAAATAGGGTTTTAACGGATAGAATTTCAAATTATCTATTTGTCCCTAGCCAATACGGTATGGACAATTTAAAAAGGGAAAACATCGTTGAAAACGTCTATTTTACCGGCGATGTAATGTATGATATCTTCCTAAAGATGAAACCTAAATTTGACGACAGCCTTATGTCCAATTTAGGTCTAGAAGAAAATAATTTTATCTTAATGACACTACATAGGGACTTTAACGTAGACAAAAAAGAAACTTTAGAGGAAATCTTAAATCAGGTTGCCAAGGTTTCAAGACAAATACCTGTAGTCTTTCCAATACACCCTAGGACTAGGGCAAGGGTAAAAAGCTTTGGACTAGAAGCCTTATTAGAAAACATTAAAATTCTTGACCCTATAGACTACCTTAAACTTATGGGCCTTACACTGCACTGCAAAAAAGTCCTTACGGATAGTGGAGGGTTTCAAAAGGAATCCTACTTTGCAGGTAAAAGCGCTGTCGTCGTTATGGAAGACACCTCTTGGAGAGAACTAACCGACAAGAAGATAAACATTCTGTCCTCTCCCGATAAGATCTACGATAATATGATGAAAGATGCGTCAAGAAATTTTGAGAAAAATATATATGGAAGTGGCGATGCAGCAAAGAAGATAGTTGAAGTTTTACATGAAAGTGTTATAGACAAATAATGCAAATTTGAAAAAGAAAAGGGAGCTCTTTAACTTAAAAAAGTTACTGAGTTCCCTTATATTTTTATTTGTTTATGGTCTCAAATTCCCTTAAAAAATTCCCATCTTTTCCTAAAGTACCCTCATCGTATTTTTGTCCTTCTTCTGGTGGTTTACCATCATAAGTACTGTAGTATACGCCATTGTAGTACTCATCATATTTCTTTGGTATTACAATTATCGGAGGGTCATAAATGCTGTAGTCATATCGAAGCTCCACTCCTGGTTCGTTTTTAAGAGTGATTACTTTGCCAAAATATAGTAGATTTAGACTAAATCCAAAGGATTCTTCTAAAATTTCTTCCTTCTTTATTCCCTGCTTAGCTATAAAATCATCAATCCTCTTCTCTACAATATATCCTGTAATATATCTAGAGGCAATGTGCAATAGGATTAAAGCTGCAATAATAATTATAATTTTCTTCTTCATTTAATCACCTCTAGTTTTTTTTACCGTTTTTTATGACATTGTCAATAATAATTTTTATTTATTTTCAAACTATCATTTTTTCACTTTGCCATGTAATAAAATAATAAAACTTCATATATTTTTAGCTTTATTAGAAAAACCCCTACTTCATTTTGTAAGGGTTTAACGTGATTTTTATTTGCTAGAGGCTATCTATTTTCATATCTACTTGCCATCTTTAGGTACACGACTGTTGAAAGTTTAAACATAATAAGGTATACCACCAGGTAAATTCCTATGCCAATTGCAGTTGAGATGATAAATGTCTTTTTGTCTATGATACCAACAATTTTTACTATATCAAAGACTATTTTAGATGAACCTAGGGTATGACAGATTGCAACGAAGAAGGGTGCGAAGAACATAAAGAAGTTTTGTCTTGAAACATTCTTCTTGATTTGATTTTGTGACATACCCATCTTTCTCATAATTGCAATATTCTTTCCGTCCGTCACCCCTTCTGCTATCTGTTTATAGTAGATGATAATGGAGGTGGATATAACAAAGATAAGTGACAAAAGAGTCGCTACAATATAAACTCCGCTATATATATTACTAAATTCCACTCTGCTTGTAATTCCGTCTGTAAATCCCGTTGAATATTGTTGTGAAATTTTCTCTGATGTCATAATTTCAGTAATTTTCTTTGTAAAATTAGGGTTTGAAACGGTATTGTCCTTTACATCTATAAAGATATCCGTTTGTGGGGTGTATGTTCCTCCGTCTTTTTTATTCCCTATAAATTCATCAATTTCGTCGGTTATTTCTTTACTATCCTCTACCACAAGAACTAGATTGTGAAATAGACCCTCCGTTGGACTATTGAAATGATTTGGAATTGTTTCTAACATCTTTGTCTTGTAATCTAACTTCCCAAACTTAAAATCTTCATAGGTGTATCCCCTATTGGAATAGATTAAAACTTCCTTATCCTTTAAATCGTATTTTTTATCAGACAGGCCGTTAAACTGGTCGATGTTTACAAGGGAGACAAGGGTAAAGTCCTTTTCAAAGACCTTTTCTGTTCCCTCTTCGTATACTACAGGAACGAATTCCGAGTCCTTTTTTTCGATTCCAAAGAGGATCTTTTCTCCCACTTTAATATCATTTAGAGGTACATTTTCCTCCTGGGATATTTTTTCTATTTCCTGTTTAATATTTTCGTCCAAGTCCCTGTCCTGTCCGTAGTACATAAGAGCATAGTCGGAAGGAAATGCATATTCTAAAAAAGTCTCCTTACTTTTTAGTAATCCTGTTAAGGATGTAAACACTACTAAAAACATGGTCGAAATTATACAAATACTGGCAAGGGCTGCAGAGGATTCCTTAACTCTAAAAAGAAGTCCTGAGATGAAGGTCATGTTTTTTTCCTTATAGTAAACCCTCTTATTCTTCTTCAATGCTTTAAGAAGAATTATAGAAATTGAGCCAAATAGAAAGTAAGTTCCAAATATTACTGCTATAACTGCTACAAAGAAGACCTTTAAACTTTTAATTATAGAGTCTGTCGTCAGTGCTGCATAATAACCATAGCCAAGTAAAGACAACCCTAAAACAATTCCTATTATTGAAGCCTTAGGTTCCTTTTCTCCCTCTTTACTCTTTTGTAGAAGTTGTATAGGGTTTGACCTCATAATTGAAAAGATATTGATTATTCCCAAAACCAAGTGCATAAGCACAAACATTCTAATGGTCTCTTTGATAAAGAAAGTATTTATGTTAAATATTTCAATGTTTGTAATCCCCAGTATCTTTGCTATTATCTTCAGTATAAGGGGGTAACTTAAAAGCAATGTACCAATCCCAATGGCTATGGACAATATAGATGTGATAACAGTTTCAATTCCTATGACTTTCCCAATACTCTTTTTTGACGCCCCCAACATTGAGTAAAGCGCCAAATCCTTTATCCTGCTCTTGTTTAAAACCGCATTGATATACAGTAGGAAAAATATGGCAAATATCATTATTATCCATGTTCCAAGCCCTAAAACCTGGGCAATGGTCCTAGACCCCTTGCTATTTGCAATGAATGCTTCACTTTGCAAGTTCAATAGCAACAAGTAGATATATACAAAAACCCCGGAAGCCAAGATATAGGGAATGTAAATCATCTTATTGTTTTTTATATTGTTAAAAGCAAGTTTAAATTCCAGCTTCTTCAATTGTGTCACCTCCAGAGAGCAACATCATCTGGGTTTGTACCAGCTTTTTATACATCTGTTCGTTGTTCATGTCACCTTTATATAGGTCATAGAATATGATGCCGTCTTTTATAAATAGCACCCTGGAAGCTCGAGATGCCGCCATGGTAGAATGGGTTACCATCAAAATGGTTTGGCCCTTCATGTTCAAGTCCTCAAAAAGATTTAAAAGTTCCATACTGGAATTTGAATCCAAGGCTCCTGTAGGCTCATCTGCCAAAAGTAGCTTAGGATATGTTATCATGGCTCTGGCTATGGCAATCCTCTGTTTTTGTCCACCGGAAACTTCATAGGGATATTTGTTTAAAAGATTTTCAATATTCAATTCCGAAGCAATCTTTTTAATCCTCTCTTGCATTAAACTTACCTTTTCATTTGACAAAACCATTGGCAAAAAGATATTGTCCCTGTTGTTTAGCGAGTTTAATAGATTGAAGTCCTGGTATACAAAACCTAAGTTCTTCCTTCGAAATTCCGCTTGTGAATCCTCTGACTTTTTAAATATATTTTCGCCATTTAACTTTACTTCACCATAGGTAGGGTGGTCCACCGTTGCAATAATATTTAGCAAAGTGGTCTTTCCTGAACCAGATTCCCCCATGATTGCGACAAATTCTCCCTTATCTACAGCAAAATTGACATCTTTCAAGGCTTCAACAGAAGTCTTTTTTCCTTTATATACTTTTTTTAAATTCGTTACCTCTAAAATATTCATAACAACCTCCTTGAGACTATCTTACATCCTTTTGAAATAATAATCCCAAATCTAAACTTACAGTTTTTATATAACCTTACAATTTGTAATATAGAAAGTTTAAAGGACAGCCCTAGGACTGTCCAATTACTCAAAAACTAATCTTCAATAAGCTCTTTTCTTCGTATATTTATTTTAAAGGTGGTTTTAATATATTAAAACCAATTAGTCGCATACTTTATGTTATTTCTCAGACAGTTTATTTTTAGGTTAAATTCCACTTCTTTTAATCTACATTTATTGAGTTCATTATTTATTTATTATTATTTTATTATTATTATATAGTAATGTTGCTTTAGTGCGGATATGGTCCAAGATATAAATCTAGATATGATCTTTTATTCCCATTTCTCATTTTATATTTCAATGTACGTTCGGCAGCAATGAGCATAGGTTCTCTTTGTGTTTGAAGACCTCCTGTAACAATAACCTTTACTGTTGGTATATTAAAAATTGAACTTCTAAGATTTACTACTATGATATCTAAATTAGGATTAGTTTTTCGTATTTTTTTTAAAAGAACTCCTATAGCCTCTTGAATTGTATTTACATTTTTTATTTCTGATACATTTCCTATTTCTACTATTTTAGTATCATTTTTAATTTCACTATTATAGAAATGTGATAATCCATATAAACTTACATGATCTTTTGAAAAATTTCTATGTGTTTTTCTATAGAATCTATTATTATCTTTTGTTACATAATAAGGATAAGCCTGAATGGCTTCGGTAATAGATCTTTCCAAAGCTATTTCAGGTATGAAAGATGCTCCAAAACCACTAAACGCAAATTTAAGATAGTCTTTTTTGTTATATATCCAACTTTTGATTACTGGAATTCCTAAATCAGATGTATAATTTTTACTAATTACTTCAAATCCTTCTAGTCTTATTTTATTTATCAATGATAATATCCTAGAATCATTTATAGAATCATAATTTATTGTATCAGTTGATATGCCGGTACTTTGATAAATCATCCAAGAATCATGTTCTATTATTTCTAATAAAGCTTGTAATATTGCATCTAAATAATTTTCACTCGCAGAAAGACCTGAAGAAGTTAAGCTTAAATAATCTCCATAAAAATATGCGTCAGATAAAAATACTAAAGATGCTGGTATAAGTTTTGAATTCCTGTCAATTAATGAGTATCCCCATACCCAATCAATTGTCATGTCTTTGTCAAATCTTTCATAGGGCAAAGAAAGTTCTTTTGCATAATTTACAATTTCTCCAACATCTGTAGCATATTTTTTTAGAGTGTTAAAAGAACCTCTTATAATTTCTTGTTCACCTCTGTACTTAGATGATATTCTTTCAACTAATTCATACCCTGCAGAAAGAAAGGCTTGTTCTTCAGTGATTCCTTTTCCATATGATAATTGAGAGTCTACTAACATATTATTTATAAATAGGCCTTCACATTTTGAATTATAAGTTATCATAATATCTTTGAATATACTATTATAATCTGGTTCAATCTTTATACTTAAATCCAAAGCATTTATTGAATCTTTAAGCTTTTTGTAGGAAGCCTCGTAATCCGAAATACGTGTTCCTCCATTAAAATATTTAAATATATCACTCCCTCCCAAATTATATTCAAATTGAGGGATTTCCATTTTCTTAACATTTGTTGATTTTTTAATGTTCTTATTTATATTATTACAGCTTTTACAAAGTGATGTAGAAGCATAAAAGCTTTCTTTAACGTTTAAGAAAGGTTTAAATTTAATTATTATTTCCTTATTTGCTAAATAAGTCTCAGATTTATAAGCAATATTAAGAATTTGATCATTTAATTGTTTTAGGATAATTGTCAATTCATTAATATTAACATTTATTAAGTCTTCCGAGAACTCAAGTTTTGAAATTTCATTATTACAGATTTTTGCTTGGCCACTATTTATTGAATTATAGTGTTGAAAAAGACTTTTTATGCAACAATCAACACAAGCTGATTCCCAAGGAATTACATATGGTCCTAATATATAATTATTAAACTTTTTCCTTAGTAATACAAATTTGATATTATGATTTAATAAGAATTTATTGATGTTGATTATATCATCATTGCTTTTTTTGTCTAAGAATAATATTAATAAAGGATCGTGAAATTTAGTTGCTTCCCTAATGTCTTTAAGAATTTTAACATTGCTATTTATATTCGAAAACAATTCAAGACATAATTGATTACCATAAGCAATAATATTCTTAACCATTGTGTTCTTATCTACTTTTTTAGTAATTATTTCTAAATTTATCAAGACTTGTAAATATCTTTTTATATCTTCTTCATCAAATGTATTCCCTAATCTTTCAATCACAGAATTTAATTTACCGTTTAAATTAATTATTCCAAGAATTTCCTCTAGTATATATAAATCTCCTGTCAAAATAAAATATCCTTTGCTATTTTCGACGATTGCTCTTTGTTCAGAAATTTTATATACCCTACTTAAGTTATTAATAGTATACATAAAACTACCTCTCATGCTCTAATTTTTTTAAAGTTTTAATTAATATATATTTTAGTTGATTTTCTTTTTCTTTATCTATCCCAAATAATCTATTTGCTGACAAATGAATCAAGCTTGTCAACCCTATAACATCTAAGTTTTTAAATGCCTTACCAAGAGTTTTAAAGTGTTTTAAATAATGACTCCTTAATTCTTGGTGAGTAATATTTCTTTTTAGCTTATCGCAAATGAGTTTATCTTTCTTATTTATCTTAGAGTAATCAATCGTTGCATTTAAAATATCTATAATTTTTTGGTTGTCAATATTGGATTTTATAATGTAATTAACAGTATTTAATAAGTAGTTCTTTAATTTTTCCTGTTCATTTCCTTCTGATATTAATTTGCCAGCTTCTTTACTTTCAATTATAAAGATATTTTCATAATCCCTGTATTTCTCTATTCCACCATACCTATTATATTCAGGTTCAAAACATTCTAAAGAGTATTTGTGGATTATATTATCCATCTCTAGATTGTGAAACTCTTTATCAATTTTAATAAGCTGGTCCATCGTAATATTTATTATTCTCAACCTCAAGGAACTATGATTATCGTCTAAGTAATTTATAAAAAAGAAATCATTGTTACATATATCAAAAAATTTAGTCCAAAAGTATCTCTTATAACATTCTAATATTTTTATGTTAAAATTTGCATAACGTCTAAAGAGAGATTTAGTATTTTTTTCATAGGTCCTAGCTTGTTTAAATATTTTCTTTTCCTCAGTATTCAAGACTCTAAGTACTATACTTTCTCTATTTAACTTATCCTTTTCTTCTTCTATTTCCTCCAAAAACACTTCTTTATTACGGGATAATTTGTATAAACAATTTAAATCATCAGTATCTCGTATGTTTATCGGTAATTTCATATCTAAATGTTTAATATTTAAAAATTTAGGTAGTTTTTTTGCAAAAACTATTTCGTCTATTTCTTTTAGGTATGTTTTATAATCTACATTCCTGTTAATAAACTTCCAAGTCCTATTGCATATAGTTATTCCTTTGTACGTAATTTTAGGTATATATTTTCTATCTTTCATTAGGTGTTTAACTGGATTCCTATTTAAGAGCATTCCCGACGAAAACAAAATTAATGTTTTTTCAATATTGTTTAGATATTTCAAGTTTAGATTATCTGATTTTCTTACATATATATCTGTTTTATTTTTATTGTCCCATAAAATAAATTCATCATTTTGAAATACTATTTCTATTTCATTTAACATTATTGTCTTGTCCACATTACTAGGAACAGTATTTATAGGGATGTTCTTTTGAACTTCTGTAAATCCATAAACCAATTTATCCAAATTTGAAGTTAAAGGCCTGTAAATCAACTCAACTTCTGATGCGCTAACTTTTCTATTTGTTATAGCACTATTGCAGAATCGCCCCTCAGTACTTCCAACATTTAAACTTCTGTACATTTCATCAAGATAAAAAGTATTATTAGAATTTTTCTCTAAAAATAAATCAAAACTCCTCGGATAATATCTCTTACCGCTTAGATTAATTTCTTTAAAAATATTTTCTAACTTTATCTCATCATCGATAATAGATTCATCAATTTTTTGATATACATTTTTGACTTCTTTCGAATTTTTAAACCCTTCCTCAATGTAATATTCAAGATCTTTAAAAAAATTTATGTTAAGTAAAAAATTATAAAAATCCTTAAATTTAACTTTTTGATATTCTCCAAATCTCTCTAAATATTCCTCAATAATTTGTTTTTTTAAATCTTTCATAATCAAATATTCTAAATTTATCATTACTTTGATCATATTTTCAAAGCTCTCCAACTTTGAAGGTTCAATGTTTAAATTTTTAGGTTTTAAAATAGTGTTAACTATAATAGGATCAGTAATTTCTCTATTTATTGTGTACATTTGATTAACAAGATCTTCAAATTTTTTTATTCCTTCACCTATTTTAAGCTTTTCATAATTTGAAATTTTCTCTTTTATAGATTCAAATCTTTTAATAGGCATATTTAATTTTTTAAGAATTTCAATCTGCTTATCTAATAAGCTATAGTTTTTTAATGGAATCTCCGTTTCAGGAATTAAAATTTTCAAATCAATTAAATCTATAATTAATTCCTTTACATCATCTTCAGTAAATTTCCCTATATTAGAAACTATATTTCTTATATCTGTATAGGAAGTAAATGTGCTTTTTAATTTTAAAAAGTAATTTATAATTTCATTTCTTTCAATTATTATAGATTCTCTTTCTCCACTTTTACGATCTTGAATATATAATTTTATAGTTTCATTGTCTTCAATTATTGATGCATTTACGTAATATTTAAGCTTTTTGTAGTGTATTGTTACTAATTTCTCGTTAAGCTTATCCAGCCATTTAGGGTTAATTTGTACTATCTTCTTATCAACACACTCGATATTCATTCGGTTTTTGTTTTGAATGCTGGCGCTATTAATGCTCAAAATATCCATTCCAGAAAAGAGTCCAAACGGAGTGGTTCTATATATAGATCTTTTATAATAATTAAATAAAGATGTATTTATCTGTTTAATTTTTCGGACATTACTTTCCCTTGTTGCTTTAAGTAATTCGTTATATAAACTAGTATTGGATGCTAGAATCTGTTCTTGAAATATTTGATTTTTCTTAATAAAATTTAACATGTCATTTAACTTTATATCTTTGCTATAAGAATGGATAGTTGTCCGGTATAGCCCTGTATTCAATATGCTAAAATTACTCAAGTTCTCACCTCTTCAATTTCATGTCCTATATTAATTGCTTTTTTTCATTATTTTGTTGTGTAAAGTATAATATAATATGCAACCAATAGCTGAAAATAATGCCCATGAATTTGACATCCCTAAAACATCTGAAAGAAATCCCTGAAAAACCAACAATAATCCTACTATAAGCGAGTTTAGAAAACTAAATGTAGAAAATAAGGTATTTCTATTTTTGTCATCCGTAATTACATTAGAGTGAAAATAACTCATATTAACAGCGAGAGTAATCGTATTTATTACTACATGAGCTAAGAAGAAAAATATAGGTATATATTTGTTAAATTTATCAGTAACAGATAAAAAAATTATCAATAATACATCAAATATTACTAACTTTAAAATATCTTTCTGCTGAATTTTGGTTTTTGATACCATCCAATTTCCTAATACGAACGATCCAACTATTAGCACTTGGATTACTCCTAATAGATTCGTATCTCTAAAAACTATACTCCATTGATTTACTGGTCCCATATCCATCACAGATGGTATTGTAAAATATATACTTAAAAGGATAAATTCCTTACTTATAACTTTAGTATAACTTTTGAATGTATTTCTAAGTTTATTTTTCTTTTCCTTTTGAGTCCTTTTTCTTTTCGGAAATATTAGAAAAAAAAACAATAAGCAAATAGTATATGCAATAAAGGAAAGATAAATAGGGTACTTTGGATTTATTTTATATATTATTTGTAAAACCAGAAAGGAAAATATAATTGATATTATGCTAGTATATATATTTGAAGTAGAGAATACCTTTTGTATTATTGACTGTTCAAAAGTCTCATTTAATTCCGATTTTAAATAATTAACAATCCAGCTTGATAAGCATCCAGAATTTGCTGCACTTGATACCCCGAATATAAAAGAAGATAATAGTAGTAAAGGAGTATTGGTTTTTATTATCAGTAAGCCCAAACCTAAAATACTTAACCCAGTAGATAAAATCATAGTATTTTTTGTTCCATGCCTGTCTGTGAAAATTCCACAAGGGATTTCAAATATTCCAGATGAAATCCACAAAATAGATATACTTATACCGATAATACTTGCAGAAAGCCCATTATCCATATAGAACATATATGACACTGGATTAAATAACGATGCCGCCACAAATAGTAATATTTGTGAAAAATAATAGATGTAAACATTTTTCCTTTCCATTTTAGTCTAAAATTAGGAACTAACTAAAGATTCCCAATTTTGTAACCTCCTTTCCTTTTAATGCCGTTTTTAATCTTTTAGTAATTTTTCTATTGTTAAAATCTATATCTTGATAAGTAGGAATTATTACTCTAACTACATTAAGAGGTAATTCCTTTCTCGATAGGTTCGCTATTAATATATATGGGGAATCGATTTGTGAAACTAAAAAATCAATATCTTTCTTTAAATTATTACTTCGTGAATCTTTATATTCTGTTGGCATTCTATGGTTTTCTCTTTCGGTAAAAATATGTGTATATTCATAATTTCCTTTTGCCCATTCAAAATATGGTTTCATATATTTATTATTTTGATCTATTTCAATGTTAAATAGCTCAATTTGTGAAACTCTAAGTTGAATTGCTTCTAGTATCGCCCTTCGTGTAGCTGTGTTAATGTCTAAAGACGCACCGCATCCATGAGTAAAAATAGGTATTCTACTTGCTTCTGTCATACAATGCACTACATGATATTCAGATTCTTCATTTAACTTTATTAAATGACAGCGAACCCCTTTTCCTTTGAGATATTCAATAAGTTTAGCATTTTCAAAATCTAAACAGCTTCTGTTGATTACGTATGCTCTGGTATTTGCTTTTTGTTTAATTGAATAAGAATCCCTTTCAATCACTTCTAAAATTCCCTGAAGAATTGCTTCTTCTAAGTTTCTTCCAGATGAAAGTCCTGTAGTTGACTGAGTGTTAAACAAATATTCTATTTTTCTATAATATGGAAAAAATACAAAAGATGCCTCTATCAAAAATCGATTATTATCTTTTAAATTCGTACATAAAACCCAATCGTAAACTTTCTTCTTATTAAATCTTCCTATTTCATTGTTGTTAACATCTATGTTCATACAGGTAGGATTTATTATTTCGTATCCTTTCTTTTTTAGTTCTTGATAAGTGCCTGTAATTATTTTATCTTTATCTGATATTTTTGCTGAATATCTTTCAATACATTCTCCAACAAAGCTATTATATGCTTGAATTTCGCTATGTCCTTTTCCGCCTTGTACTAAAAACCTAATATTATCATCATAAGATGCAGTTTCCCCAGAATAAACAGGAATTCCAATAATATCTTTTGAATCTGTTCGTTCAATTTTCTGAATTATAGAAAAACGGCCTATAGGAAAAACCACTCTGCTACTTTGTTCACGATAACCAGTTTCCAAAGTTAAATATTCCTGTGCTTTTAACTTTATATTAGCACTTCTAAAATCTCTTGGTAATGAATTAAATATACTGGTTACATATATGGATTTGTCATTTTTTAGATAGTATACAATTTCATTACTATTTATTTTGATTGTTTCATTAATAATTTGATTGATTGTTGACAATTTCGTTTCATCGTTAAAATATATTTTTTTCTCCTGTGTACTCAACAATCTTCTTATATTATAATTAAGACCCTCAATGTATCTAGTATAGATTTCTAATGTATTTAATTTATTATTCTTATCTATGTACAATATTAGGTCAAAGAATTCTATTATAGCAGATTTCTTTTCTTTCTTAAGTTGTTGTAGTATTGATTTCAATTCTGATAAGTTGAAAATTTTATACATCAAATAGATAGAATTTTCTATTTCTATTTCACTCACATCGTAATTTTTAGAAAAATTTTCATCTTCTATTCTAACTTCATTAATTAACTCTAAATTATCTTCATAATTAACTTTATATAATTCCTTTTCATCTTCAAAGTAGAATTCTTTTCCACATTTAAAATAAAACATTTTCCACCTTCCCATATTAACTAAATAAAAACACAACCATCAGATTTTTCATTATATAATTCTGATAGTTGTGTCTACTACTATTTAGTTTAATTTGCAGAGCATGTATAGCTACTCTTAGACTGCGAAGCAACCCCTGATTCTTGCTTCACCTTTACAGCTTTTAATGTCAGGGCTTTTTTTGCTTTTTCTTTTTTTGTTTTCATAATTCTTCCCTCCTTTAATTTGTATATTACATCATTTAATATATAAGTGTCAAGCTTTTATTCTATTTTTTTAAATCCTTTTCATAATTTTTCTATTTATAATTTCAAATTGTATTATCTTCCTTAACTGTTTAAAACAATATTGAAACATGAGTAAGAGATATTTAATTAAATTTACCTTTTTAATTCAAAAATTACTATCAACCATCATAAAGGCAACTCGAACTTTTCAGGCAGGATTTCATGTACTTAGTTGGACAGCCCTAGGACTGTCCAATTACTCAAAAACTAATCTTCAATAAGCTCTTTTCTTCGTATATTTATTTTGAAGGTGGTTCCTCTATTGACTTTTGACTCTATCTTGTAGTCGTATTTCAAACGTTTTAGGATATCGTCTACAAGGTATAGCCCTATTCCTGTGGAGTTGCTGAAGTTTCTACCATTTTCTCCCGTGAAACCAAAGCTTGTAACATTTGCAAGGTCCTCTTTTGGTATACCAATTCCCGAATCTTCGATTATCAGTTTGTAATTGTCCTCTTGATTACTAATACGGATTCCACCCTTTACTGTATACTTCAAAGCATTAAAGATGATCTGATCTAACACGAAACTAAACCATTTGGGATCTGTAACTATGGTGACATCTTTTAACTGAAGTTCTAGTTTTAAGTTCTTCTCTATAAAGAAGAGCCTGTACTTTCTAATGGTCTTTCTGACTATTCTTTCCAAACTTATCTTTTTAAAGGAATAGTCCTTGGACTTTTCCTTTGACTTCATATAATTTATCATCTGGCTAATATACTCTTCTGTCTTTTGTACTTCAATTTCCACTTCTTTTTCCCCTGCCCTTTCCGACATTAAAAGTATGGCGGCAAGGGGTGTTTTAACCTGATGGGCCCAAAGGGTTAGGTAGGAATTTAATTCACTTAAACTCTTGGCATTTTTCATCTTTATATCCAAGACTTCCCTTTCTAAGTCCTCGTAAAGTTCTTTATTTTTTTTATTTAAACCATCTTTTTGCAAAATTTCAAAGTCTGGAGAGTGTAACAACCTATTAAAACGCAAAGTTCTATAAATTATAGGGATTAAGAGTATGCCTAAGGACAGGGACATATAGTATAGTAGTACAGTTTTACTATAGTCAAAGGCATAAAACAGAATTAATGAAACCAATCCCATTATTAAATAGGTGGTAAAAAAGTCCTTATTTATTTTGAAGAAGTCTTTCATCGTATTATATAACCTACTCCTTTTTTCGTTTCTACAAAATCTTCTATGCCGATATCGCTAAGTTTTTTCCTAAGTCTTGTCACATTGACCGTCAATGTGTTGTCGTCAATGTAGGAATCGGTAGACCAAAGTTTATCCATTATCAACGCTCTGGTAACCACTTTACCAATATTTTCCATTAGAATTTCTAGTATCAAGTATTCATTCTTACTTAATGAAACCTCACAACCCTCATAGGCTATGGTCATTGAATCTAGGTCTAAAACCACATCCCTATGCTTTATCTGTGAAGACAGATTTTTGTTAAAGGTGTAGGCCCTTCTAAGTTGTGCCTTTATCTTTGAACTAAGTATCTGCATTTGAAAGGGCTTTGCTAGAAAGTCGTCTCCACCGTAGTTAATTGCATTTATCAAATTGATGTCGTCACCGGCAGAAGTTAAAAATATAATTGGAACATTGGAAAAGCTTCTTATTTCTTCACATAATAAAAAACCATTCTTATAGGGCAGCTTCAAGTCCATTAGTACCAAGTCGTATTTTTCTTCCTTAAATTCTTCTATCACATTTTTAAAATCCTTTACAGTCCCCGTTTCGTATCCCCAGGTCTGTAATTGAAAAACCAATTCATCAGCTATCTTCTTTTCATCTTCCACAATAAAAATTTTCATAGGCTCCTCCTAGGTCAATTATACAATAAATTCAAATTTTTAGTTTACTGTCTTTTATTTTATTTCTGTATTTCAATTGATATTGTTAACTTGTATTGGGTATATTATGATATAGAAAGAGAGGAGGTAAGGCCATGGTTTCGGGAAATTCTATTGGTAATTCCATTTTAGGTGCATCTATTGCCCTTATTTTTTTGATTTTTATTATTGTCATTATCTATTATTTTGTTGCAAATTCTAAATTAAAAAAACAAAAGGAGCATTTTTCAAATGTGCATCAGAATTTAAAAGTAGGATCAAAGGTAATCTTTTCAAACGGAATATATGGAAAAATAATTAAAATCGACAGGGATACTGTGGATGTTGAAGTTAAGTCCAAGGCTGTTATGACAGTAAGTAGATACAGCATTTCATCGATTGTGGACTAAACTTTTACTTAAATTTAGATACCAGTTTGAAAAAAAGATTTTTTTAAAGTTTTTTTGTTGTTATTTATAGGAGAAAAGGCTAATTTCCAACATCTATTGATTGGTTTTAGGAAAAGCTTTCCTTCAGGTCAAAAGAACCACTATTTTGTGGGTTTTTTAGGTTATAATTATATATAAGAGAAGAAAGGAATGATTTAAATGCCAAATATAATGCTAACAAGAATTGACAACAGATTGATTCATGGACAGGTTGCCACTCAATGGACAAATGTTATTGGGGCAAACCTTATTTTAGTTGCAAACGATAAAGTTGCTTCTGATAAGATGAGACAAGGTCTTATGGATATGGCCGCTCCCAACGGAGTAGCTACAAGATATTTTACAATCCAAAAGACTATCGATGTAATCCACAAGGCTGCTGATAGACAAAAGATCTTCATCATATGCGAAACACCTCAGGATGTATTAAAGCTTGTTGAAGGTGGTGTTCCAATCACTAAGGTAAATGTTGGTAATATGCATATGGCTGAGGGAAAAAGACAGGTGGCACAAGTGGTTGCCGTAGATGATGAGGATGTAGAGACCTTCAAGAAGCTTAAGGAAAAGGGCGTTGAACTTGAAATCCGAAAGGTTCCAACCGAATCGGCTGAAGATGCACAAAAATTATTTAAATAACCAATAGACAAAGACCTAATATTAAAATAAAAGCTAATAGAGGGTTCTTGATATTTATTTTTAAAAAAGGAGGAAATTATGGGAGATTTTAATTTTATTCAAGTGCTCCTGGTGTTTATAGTTACTTTTATTGCAGCTATAGACCAATTTAGTTTTCTAGAGTCCTTGTATCAACCCATTGTAATGGGCCCTGTCATCGGCGCCATTCTCGGGGATGTGAAAACAGGACTTATCGTAGGAGGTACTTTCCAACTTATGACCATAGGTAATATGCCTATTGGTGGAGCTCAACCTCCAAATGCAGTACTAGGTGGTATCATGGCCACTGTCTTGGCAATTGCAGGAAAGGGCAGCATGGAACCAACTGCAGCCGTAGCAGCAGCAATTCCTTTTGCAATTTTAGGGCAGTCTGCTGTAACACTATTATTTACTGTAATGTCCCCTATTATGTCCAAGGCGGATCAATATGCCCAAGAGGCAAACCCAAAGGGAATTACTCAAATAAACCTTATTTCCATGGCTCTACTAGGTACAGCCTTTGGAATAATTGCAATCCTATTCTTTATCGGTGGTAATGCAATGGCCGCCCAAATGGCTAAGTTGGCCGATAACAAATGGTATAAGGCGGTAATGGACGGACTTTCTGCAGCCGGTGGAATGATGAGATTTGTCGGTTTTGCAGTTTTATTGAAGGTAATGCTCTCTAGAGATTTGTGGGGCTTTATGTTTGCAGGCTTTGCCTTTGCAGTAGTAATAGTTTCAATCGAAGATCTTCAAGGTCCCGCTCTTATCCTACTGGCATTCATAGGATTTGCCTTTGCTTATTGGGATTACCAAGTACAAACAAAGTTAAAGACCGCTTCTTTTAACAGTATTGGAGGTGAAGAAGATGGCATATAATATTCCTGATACCTATAAGGATCAAACCCCAGCCCAGCCCCTTGATAAGAAGACCTTAAACAAGATGGTTTGGAGATCACTCTTCTTGCAAGCTTCTTTCAACTACGAAAGAATGCAAGCTGGTGGTTGGCTATATGGTATTTTACCGGGACTACAAAAAATTCATAAGGATAAAGACGACTTGGCTGCGTCCATGTCCCATAACCTTGAATTCTTTAACACCCATCCATTTTTAGTTACTTTAGTTATGGGTATAATACTTTCACTGGAACAAAATAAAGCTGACATCCCAACAATACGTGCAGTAAGGGTTTCTGCCATGGGACCACTTGGAGGTATTGGAGATGCGCTATTCTGGTTGACATTGGTTCCAATAACCGCAGGTATAACTTCGAATATGGCAATCCAAGGTAGTTTGGCAGCGCCATTTATATTCCTGTTGATATTTAATATAGCACAATTTATAGTAAGATATTTCTTGATGCACTGGTCCTATAAAATGGGTATAAACGCCATTGACATCTTGACTTCAAATGCAAAGGAATTTACAAGGGCAGCTTCAATCCTTGGAGTTTTCGTCGTAGGTTCTCTAATTGCAGTTTACGGTGGAACAAAGTTAAATATTGTTAAGGACAACGGTGTTACCAACGTGGCAGTGCCGGTGACCACAATAGTTGCCAATGAGGATATGCCTGACTACGCCAAATACCTCTATGTGGAAGACGACAAGGGCGAACCTACAGAAACCCTTCAAGAAGGAGCAGGAATTGTTGATTTGGGTAATGGAAAGTCCGAAATCACCTTCAACCGATTTGAAGAACAACCTGTTAAGGTGGACTTCCAAAAGATACTGGATGGTGTACTACCAAAGATTATTCCTTTAGCTTTAACCCTATGTCTATACTTCCTAATGGTTAAAAAGCAATTTACGCCGATTAAATCCATTGGTTTGTTACTAGTATTAGGACTTGCTGGTTCACTAATTCCAGCACTTTTCAATGCACCAAGCATTTGGGGCTAATATACAATAGAAGATAAAAGTACTTTCAAGCACTCATAAATGAGTGCTTGATAAGTCTTAAGAACAAATAAAATAAGGAGGGATTTATGAACGGAGTTATAGTAACGGCCCATGGACGATTTCCCGAGGGCCTAGAAGACGGCTTAAAGTTAATTGCGGGAGAACAGGAAAATCTGGTTGCAGTTAACTTTCTACAAGAAGATGGAACAGATGGCCTTGACGACAAAATCAAAAAGGCTTTAGAAGATTTAAAAGACTGTGACTCAATAGTAATCTTGACAGACCTTGCAGGGGGAACTCCCTTCAATAGATCGGTCCTTTTAACTGCACAGATGGAAAATGTAAGGGTTTTGGCAGGCGCAAACTTTCAAATGCTCTACACCGCAGTCTTTGATGGTTCAAAGGATTTAGACAAATTAGTAGAAAACATCCTTGCAGAAGGAAAAAACGGCGTAAGGGTATATAGGGAAGAAAAAAGGACTGAAGATGAAGATTCTGACGGAATATAGTACAAGGCAGAGAAAAACCCTGCCTTGTCTTTTTTTTATTATTAAATTGTTACGCTGGATTATAGGACACCTTATATGCAAACTGGTCGCCCCTTGCATAGGACAAAGTGTATTCTATAATATTATCTTCCTTATCATAGGAGTATCTCTTTATCCTCAAACAGGACAAGCCTTGGCTTAACTCTAATGACTTAGCTTCCTCTTTACCCAAAATCCCAGCTTGAAAAACCTCCTCTACCCTACTTACCTTTTTATTAAATTTCTTTTCATAGATATCATAAAGAGGCATTTCATCTAGTAGTTGGCGACTCAGCTCCTTAAAACCCCTATAGGGAATAAAGGTGGTCTCTATCATCATTGGAGTTTGATCTGCTTGTCTAAGCCTTATAAACCTTATTATCTTGTCCTTTTCTTTAATCTTCAACTGTGTAGCTACAAATTTGTTGGCCCTTTCTATATGAAACTCTAAAACTTTTGTACTAGGTTTTTTTCCTATATTTCTCATCTGATCTGTAAAGCTATAGTAGTCTGAAAGGTTGTGTTTATCCTTGTCCTTTTTAGCCACAAAGGTGCCCTTTCCATGGACCCTTTCGATATAACCATTTAGTTCAAGCTCTCCTATGGCCTGTCTTACAGTAGTCCGGGATAGATTGTAGAGTTTACAAAGCCTTCTCTCAGAAGGTAGCTTATCCCCTGGCTTCATCAGCTCCATTTCTCCAGCTAGGATGTCCACCAATTTTGAATAGAGGGGAATTTTATCGGTTTTTTCCAATTTCATTATTTTAACTTTTCAGTCCAAGGGGATGCGCTTACTTTTAGTATTTCATTTAACTCTTCAATGTTTTGTCTTCCCTGGGTTTCAAGCCATTTTTTTCCATCTTCTTCAGATTTGAAAAACTCCTCTACTCCACCAGCCCATGTTGCCCTTCCACAAAGGACGCCATTGAAAGTAGATCCTGCCTCTTTGGCAAATTTAATGGTCTCTTGAAAAAGCTCAGCTGAAACTCCAGCAGATAAAAATATGAAAGGAAGGCTTGTACTGTCAGATTGTTCCTTAAATAGGTCTAGAGCTTCTTGTTTAGAGTACAGGACATCATCTCCATACCCTTCCACATAGGACATATTTACAGGAACTTCTACCTTTAGCACATCCACATTATACCTTTCTTCCGAAAAGAGTTTCATTGCATCAATTACTTTTTTTGGCTTAATCTTTGCATATTCCTTGGATTTTGAGTCTGAAATTTTACTATCATAACTTACTATTTCAAGGAAAAACGGGATGTCCTCTCCCATACATTCAGAACCAACCCTCTCTACAAAGGCCTTTTTTTGTTCGTTTATATCATCTGGTTCATCAATATCAAAGTAAAGTAGTATCTTTACTGCATCTGCCCCTTCTTCAAGGATTCTCTTTACTGACCATTTCTCTAAAAGCCTTGGAAGTCTTCCTGGAGTTTCATTGTCATATCCAGTAACTTCATAGGCCAACAATAGACCTGCATTTTCGTCCCTTGCCTTTGAGGCCTTTAACCCATATATAGGATCTAGCAAGATAGACGAAGCATAGGGGGTCAATTTTTTTGAAACCAGTGTTTTGAATTTTTCAATATTTTCATGATTATTAAATTTCGGGTCTATCTTATCGATCATCTTTCTAATAGCTCCCCTTTGGTCTATTGCCAAAGCAGCTATTATATTGTCCTTTGAAGAGAGTTTTTCAAGCTTCTTTCTCTTACCTGGTGTTATAGTCTTCATAAATTCCTCCTTGTTATAGTCTTTCAATTTTCACTTTATCCATAAATTCATCTACCCTATTTTCATTAATATATCCAGTCTTTTCCTCCAGGGTGTTTAAAATACCACAGGCCATAGCAAGTTTTAGAGTTTTTTCTATGTTAAACCCATTGTCCAACCCATAGGCAAGTCCTGCCACCGTAGAATCTCCAGAACCTACAGGGTTTACTGGTTTAATTTCGGGGATGGACACTTTATATACCTCATTGTCGTATTTCACTATCGCCCCTTTTTTTCCTCTTGTAACTACTACAAGGGCAATTTTTTCAAAGATTGGTGATTTTAAATATTTAGTAAATTCTTCTATTTCTTTTAAGTTAAGGCCTTCAATATGATTAATCTCCTCTTCGTTGGGTTTAATGCAAAAAGGTTTAACCCTTCCATGTAGAACAGTCCTGGATAAGTTCTTTCTCGAAGAGTCAAGGATGACCCTACAGTTTTTGTCTTCTCCTATCTGTAATAGTTTTTCATAAAAATCCTCACTGATGCCAGGAGGGGTTGACCCAGAAATTGTTACAATGGAGTTTTCTTTTAAAGTCCTTTCAAAATGCAGTAAAAACTTTTCTTCATCTTCTGTAGAATGTTTTTCTCCTGACTCTAAAATCTCAGTTTGATTTTTCTCATGAAGAATTGCTATACAGTTTCTAGTGTTTTTATGGGTTTTATAAAAACTTGATTCTATACCAATATCTTTAAGCTCTTCTACGATATATTCACCATTTTTTCCTCCAATAAATCCCGTCGGTAAAACCTCTGCTCCCAGTTGTTTTAATACCCTAGTCACATTTAGTCCTTTTCCTCCAGGAGTTTTAGAAATTTCAGAAGTCCTATTCACCCCGTCAATTTTAAGAGCCTTTAGCCTATAGGAAATGTCTATGGAGGGATTTGCTGTTACAGTCACTATCATCTTTTCATCTCTTTTCCATCTATAAAAGTGGTTATAACATTTAAGTCTTCATCTAAGATATTGATGTCGGCACTCTTTCCCTTTTTTAAACTTCCTACTTCCTCTTCTAAACCTACGGATTTCGCTGGAACTAGGGAAGCCATTAACACCGCTTCAAGAGGTGTTGCAATGCCCCACTTTACAACATTTTTAACCGCATCTTCAAGTTTTAAAACAGAACCTGCCAAAGATCCAGTGGTCAAATTCGCCGCTCCGTCTTTAACGATTACGTCCAGTTCACCTAACTTATAGTTTCCATCAGGCATACCTCCTGCCATCATACAGTCGGTAATGAGGACAACTTCATCCTTTCCCCTAGCCTTCATGACAATATCCGCCGCCGCAGGGTGAACATGATGTCCATCACAGATGATCTCAGCAAATACATTCTTTAATGTAAGTCCAGCTCCCACCATTCCAGGATTTCTATGATGTATTCCACTCATTCCATTGTATATATGAACAAAGATACTTGCCCCAGCCATAACCGCTTTATAGGCCTGGTCATAGGTTGCATCAGAATGGCCTAGGGCAACATATATGCCCATCTTTTTTGCTTCCTTAATAAATTCAGTAGCATTTTCGTATTCTGGAGCAATTGCAATCTTTTTTACCAATCCATGACTTATCTGTTGCCACTTCTCTAGCTTTTTAATGTCTGGAGGTGTAAGATAGAGTGGATTTTGTGCACCCTTATGCTTTAAGGTAAAGAAGGGGCCCTCTAGAAAAATTCCTCCAACCTTTGCTCCTTTTACATCTTTATAGGTTTCATATATATTTTCACAAGCCTTGTTCAAATCCTCCGTCTTGGCAGTCAAAGTCGTTGGCAAAAAGGTTGTAACCCCGTGTTTTGCAATCCCTTCAGAAATTTTCGCAAGACTTTCAGTCCTCAAATCCATAATGTCATATCCACCATAGCCATGGACATGGGTATCCACATATCCTGGAGCTACAATGTAGTTGGAATAGTCTAAAAAGTCTCTCTCTTCAGAGATATTTTCATATATATCGGTTATCTTTCCCTCGTCAACCTCAATAAAACCGTCCTTTAAAACTCTATCTTCTAAAAAAATCTGGCCACCTTTAATTAACTTTTTCATAGTCTGCTCCTATTCATAGGGATGTATTATAACTCCCTTTACAACTCTGTTAACAGTTCCTGATGCAGAAGGAGTATCCGGCTTGTTGTTTACTTTAAGACTTGCCATAATGGCCACAGTCTGAGCGAAGATTGCATAGGGGAAAACCAAAAACACATCTTCTAATTCCCCATCTTTGCTAAGGTTAAACTTTCTAAAATCCCCCTTTACTTCTCCATAGGAAACCCCAATAACTCCTCTTGCAATATTATTTTCATTAACTTCATTTAATATATCCAAGTCATATAACTTGGTGTAATCATTGTTTGAAATAAAGTCAAAAACCAAGGTCTTCTCGTCAACAAAGGACTTAGGACCATGTCTAAAGCCCATCGAAGTATCAAAGCAGGTTGCAATTTGTCCTGCAGTTAGTTCCAAAATCTTAAGTTGAGCTTCCCTAGTAAAAGCCCCAATTGGCCCTGAACCCAGGTACACCACTCGATTAAAGTCCAGGTCTACAATTTCTTGAATTTCCTCTTCTCTGTCTATCACTTCCCTGCCAAGTCTTATAATCTCATGAACCCTTTTTGCCTTCTCTTCAAGTTTTAAACTATTGTCAAATATAAGTGTAGACATTAATAGCATACAAGAAAAGGATCCAGTCATGGCAAAACCCTGGTCGTTGGAAGGTTCTGGCATCAACAGCGTAAACGCGTTTGTCTCTTCTTTTAGTCCCTTTGCCAATTTCCCATCGGCTGCACAGGTTATTGCCAAATGGTAAATGTCATCTACTATTTGATTAGCCAGTTCAACGGCTTTTAAACTTTCCGGACTATTCCCAGATCTTGCAAAGGAAACCAATAGGGTAGTTTCATCTTTTGTAAAAAAGTCGTAGGGGTTTGAAACTAAATCCGTAGTTGCAATCGCTTCAAAATCTAAGTTTCTATTGGAAATCTTCTTTAGATGCCTTTCAACAATGTCCCCCACATAGGCGGAAGTTCCCGCTCCAGTAAAAATTACCTTTACTCTATTTTTCTCTTTACTAACCAAGTCTAAAAACTTTTCAATCTCTTCCAAGTTGTCCTCGTAAATTTTTAAAACTTCCTCCCAAAGTTGAGGTTGTTGATAAACCTCTCCTACGGTGATGGAAGCACCCAACTCTTCTAGTCGGCTCTTTTCAGTCTTGTACATATTTTCCTCCTCGTATAATATCAGTGTTTATCTTTCTTAAATTGTTTCAATAAACTGGTATCTGCCTGTCTATATTGTACCCCAAATGGGCATATTAAACCATAAATCGCTATTTTCCAACGTTTTTAAGAACCATTTTGAAAAAATCCCATTCTTTCATGACCATTTCAACGATTGATTTTAGATACCAGTTGAAAGTCTTGGAATAATAAAAAAAAGAGGGCTATCTATTCCCTCTTTCAGCTGCTTCCCTTTTAGAAAAGACACATCCACAATAATCCTGTCTATATATATTCCACTTTTTAGAAAGCTCTATACTTTTTTTATATCCATCTTTCTTTTTAAAGTCATTTGGTAGATGCATTACTTTGTACTCTTCCCCAATCCTTTCCCCTAGTTCATTTATAACTTGAGCGTTTTTATAGGGACTTACAGAAAGAGTCGTTGCAAAATAGTCCATTTTATTTTCAACTGCAAATTTTGCAGCTTCTTTAAGTCTCAATTCATAGCAGTTAAAACATCGCTTTGACCCCTCTGGCAAATCCTTAACTTCTTTTACTGCGTCAAAGTACTCCTCTGGAACATACCTTCCTTCAATAAAATCTATTTCAAACTTTCCTTCAACTTTTTCAATTACCTTTTTTTGTTCTTCAAGCCTCTTAAAGTACTCCTCTTTTGGAAAGATATTTGGATTGTAGTAGAGTATAGTTACTTTAAAGTAGCTTGTCAAATATTCTAATACGGATGTTGAACAAGGACCACAACAGGAGTGTAAAAGCAAAGAAGGGGGATTGTCTAAGTCAATCCCCTCTATTATCCTCTCTAACTCTAGATGATAATTTTTCTTATTCATCAAGCTTAATTGCCCTTGCCTTGTATGATGACCTTACAAAAGGACCAGAAGCAACTTCTGCAAATCCCATTTCTAAAGCCACCTTCTTATACTTGTCAAATTGTTCTGGTGTAACATACTCTTCCACTTCCAAATGGTCTAGGGATGGCCTTAGATACTGCCCAATGGTAAGCATGTTTACATCTATTTCCCTAAGGGCTTTAAAAGTTTCAATCATCTCTTCTTCGGTTTCACCAAGACCCACCATGATTCCAGTCTTAGTAACTAGACCCTTCTTCTTTGCATAATCTAAAACCTTTAAAGAGCGTTTAAAGTCTGCCCCTGGTCTTACCTTTTCATAGAGAGAGGGAACAGTTTCTATATTGTGGTTTAAAACATCCGGTTTTTCATCATAGATTATATCCATGAACTCCTCTTTTCCATGAAGGTCTGGAATTAGAACTTCCACAGTAGTATCAGGGTTTTTCTTTCTTATTTCTCTAATGACATCTCTAAACTGAGTTGCCCCCTCATCAGGCAAGTCATCTCTAGTTACAGAAGTTACAACGGCATGTTTAAGTCCTAGACGCCTTACTGCCTCACCTATATTTGCAGGCTCTTCCTTGTTCACCATATCAGGGGTTCCATGGATAACATCACAGAAGTTGCAGTTTCTTGTGCATCTACTCCCAAGGATCATAAAAGTTGCAGTTCTAGCTTCAAAACATTCCATTCTGTTTGGGCAATTAGCCTCTGAACAGACAGTATTAAGGTTTAAATCGGAAATCAAATTTCTTACTTCTGCAGCCTTGTTTCCACCTTGTATCTTTATTTTCATCCATTCTGGTTTTTTCTTTATCTTCAAATCTATCACCTATCCTTAACATTCATTTAAAACCAACTCTTCATCAATACATTCTTTATAAAACAGATCCTCAATTAAAATATCCACAGAAAGACCTGTTATGTAAGAGGATACGTCCTCATCTTTTAAAGCTTCCCTAAGCTCCTTCTCTGAAAACTTAAGTCCTTGAAGTTTCACAGTCAAATCGTAAATGTCCTTCTTTCCAAAAAAATCCCCGGAAATACTCAATTCCCTAATCTTTCCACAGACAATTCTAATACCATATTCCACAATTCCAAAGGGATGTTTAACACAGTAGCAGATATCCGTCTTCGGATTTTTTCCGTAATTCCAATCATCACAGGCATATTTTTCTGCCATTATCCTTTTAATCTTTCTGTCGATTTCTTCATCTATTACTATAACTTTTTCAATGTCAAAATCTTCCAGTACCGTTTTTGAGATTTCATCCATAAACTCGGTTACGGACAAGTCCATCAAGTCCTTTAAAAAACCAACCCTGGTAGTTACAGAGGATATATTCTTTCCCACAAACTTTAGAGGGTTTGGTCTTAATGCATTTTTCATAGACTCTAAATTGCCACCATAGAGGATTGAACCATGGTGCAAAACCTTACCCCTATTGTGGTACTGGGCATTTCCAGAAAACTTCTTCCCATGGATTACAAGATCATTTCTACCAGTAAACTCTCCATCAATGCCAAGCTTTAAAAGAGTGTCTATAATCGGTTTTGTAAAATATCTAAAGGAGTCTCCTTCCCGCTCCTTTGTTATAAAACTATATTGAATTATATCTAAATCGCAGTAAATCGTTCCACCACCAGATGGACGCCTAACCACATCAATACCATTTTTATTACAATATTCCAAGTTTACTTCCTTATATATATTTTGGTTTCTACCAAGGAGCACAGTAGGTCTATTTCTCCAAATAATGAAGATGTCTTCAGCATAGTTGTTGAAAAAATACTCCTCCAAGGAATGATTGTAAGCAGGGTTTGTGTTGTTGTTTTCTACTACTATCATCATTTCACCTCTCGAACAATTTAATTATACCATAGCCATTGACAAACCCTCAATTGTCCCCCAAATGACAAAATTATGTATATTTTTTTGCTAAATTTATACAAAATGATAAAGACTTCATTATTAAAGCAAAACTTTTTCACTATTATAATACTGGTCCAGTATAGTGAAATTTCCAAGACTTTAAAGTAAAAAACTTAGCCGATGCTCCTATACAACGGCTAAGTTTCTTAAAGTTTATATTTACTTAAACTACTTGCTGAACCGCTTATCTAATTATGCTTCTCCATCTCCAACCAAGGGTTTCAGAGGCAGATGCTGCAACAATAAAGGCAAGGGGATCTAGTTCTTTGATATATCGTTTTAAGACGATATAGTCTCTGTTTGATACTACTGTTTGGACCACTTCTTTTTCAAGTCCAGTATAGGCTCCAATTGCCTTATATACATTTGCCGACCTAGTCAAGTGTTCCGTTAAGAATTTGCAAACTTCCTTAGGCTTTGATGTGTTTATAAAACACAGTTTAGAAGTGTTTAAACCATTGATAGTATTGTCTATAATGGTCCCATTTAATACCACACCCACAAGGGAATACAGTGCAATTTCCGTTCCAAACTGATACCAAGCAAATACTGTAATTGCAAAGTCTGCAATCAAACAACCCTTTCCCAAATCCAAACCAATATATTTTTGAAGTATCTTTGCAAATATATCAGAACCACCTGTGGAAGCGTAGTTGTTAAGGACAATTGCAACCCCAGTCCCATACATCAGTACACAGGCAACCAGCTGCACAAAGAGGTTGTCTACTATGGGTTTTTCTATTGGAAAAAACACATCCAGGGCCCACACCAAAAGGGAAAGTCCCAAAGATGCTATGATGGTCCTCTTTCCAAAGGCTGGACCAAGAAAGACAAATCCTATAATAAAGAGGACGATATTTATAATCACAAGCATCGGTCCAGTAGAAATAGGAAAGATACTGCTTAGTACAATGGCAAGTCCTGCTCCTCCTCCCAGGGTTAAGTTATTAGGAGCTAAAAACAAATGTATGCCAAGGGATATTAATACCACTCCTATTATTATATTGATGATTTCTTTTCTATGTGCTCTCTTTTCTAAATTTTCCAAGTTAATCTTTTTAATCTGCATCTCATCCACCCTTTCTGTCGACTATATTTTAACATATTTTAGGGTTTGAGGCAGATAGTTTTTACCAACATTATCCCTTTTCCACTGGATTGATTAACTAAATAAGCGCCTATCTTAGTTTTTATATCCTTCGAAGTTAATGTCTTCTGTGCTTTCTGCCATCCTTACTGAGTCGGCGATATCTGCTGCAATTTTATGTCTTGGAATAACGTGGACTCTAAGAGCTTCCGCTCCCATTGTTGCAGCTATGGCAGTTAGAGCCGCTGAACCATCATCTCTGTTTGTAAACCCTTCTTCAGTGGCAGAATCCATATTAAAACCTGACTCTTGTAGGATATTAACTATAAATCTCTTTCTAGATACACCTATAAAGGCAAACATATTCCATTCGTGAATAAATTTAAAATTTTTTATCAATTCCAAATTTTCCCTCTTTGTAAGTCCAAAACCAATTCCTGGATCTAGCATAATCCTCTCTTTTTCTATATTATACTTTGAAGCTACAGCAAGTGTCTTTTCAAAGTACAATTTACAAGAGTCCAGAATTGAAAGTTTATCCATGGCTTTGTCCTCTTCATCCTTTGTAAAGACTCCCTCTCCACCAAATCTCATAAAGGCCTTTGAAGAAGGATGATTTGGTCTTAGGATTACAGGGTTAAACATTGCCACAATTCCCACATTTGACTCTCCCAAAACCCTTCCCATGTCCGGGTCTCCCAAAAGTCCTGTAATATCATTTACAATATCTACTCCAGCTTCAATTGCAGCTTTTGCAACTTCACTCTTCCATGTGTCAATTGAGATAAGCACGTCGGTTTTTTCCTTTAATCCTCTTATTACCGGAATAACCCTATTGATTTCCTCTTCTACTTCCACCTTCGTAGCCCCCGGTCTTGTAGATTCTCCACCTATATCAAGCATTGTCGCCCCTTGTTCAACAAGCTCTAGCCCATGGGCAATTGCCTTTTGAGGGTCAAACCATTTTCCACCATCAGAAAAAGAGTCCGGGGTCACATTTACAATTCCACATAGAATTGTAGAACCTCCAGATTCAATAGTTTTTTCTTTATACTTAAATATTCTCTTCATATTATCTCCTACCTTCCTTATTATGTATGGAGCCACATCTAAGATAAAGATACATCATATTCATAAAATTGTAAAATTGCGTAACCTAAAGCAAAAAGAGGAAATGGTTTCCCAGTTCCCCTTCCTAGCCCTACTTCCATAAAATGGAGATGATAAACATGTCGAAGATGAGATTCATGATTATTAGCCTCAAAGTCAAATCTTCATTTCCTCGTTCTTTCAATTCATCATAAACCAAATATGATTGAAACACTCCTATTGCCCCCAGCTGGACAACTCTCATACCCTTGAAGAAAAAGAGTATGGCCAACAAAAGAATCGTTCCCACTGCCTTTACTAAGAAAGACTGTTTCCTTTTTTCCATATTCGTCTCCTTTACAAAAAATTTTGAAAGATTTTTAATCTTCTAATTAAATTATACATCTTTCAATTAAATTATTCAATTTAACCTAGATGTCAATTTAAACTAATAACTTTATCAAATTTTGTTTCATCTAAATGTTGATGCGAAATATATACTACCTTTTTCTTTTCTGCTAATTTATCAATAATTTCAAATTTCTTTTTTCGTAATTCTTTATCACAATAACTAAAACATTCATCAGCAATTACCAAACTACTATCAGTGTAAAGCGTTCTTGCAATTGCTAATCTTTGTAATTCACCCTTTGAAAATCCAGTGCCGCTATTTTCCTTTTCATTAAATAAATTTGTATTTAATTTTTGTGGCAATTTATTTATCTTTTCTCGCATTCCTACTATCTCTAAAGCTTCATATAATCTATGATAATTTACTTTATCCATATCGTCGACAATATTTCTTAATATGCTTCCAGAAAAAAATTTATAATCTTAAAAAATCACATCAATTTCTTTTACTAAACTGGCTTTATTTATCGAAATTATATCAGTATTGTTTATATAAATATTCCCTTTATCTGGAATATTTAACCCACACATAAGCATAATCAAAGTCGATTTTCCTATACCATTTTTGCCCTTAATTAAAATTTTCTTATCTTTCTCTAAAATATTAAGATTTAATTTTTGAAATATTTCATTGAATTCATCATATCTGAAATGTACATTTTTAAATGATATGCTTTTAATTTTATACAATTGATTCTTCTTAATAACCGATTTGTTTTTCTTTATATAATCCATTAGTTTATTTAGTGATAATGATGAAGAAACTAGATTTGGAAACCCTTGTAAAATGTTTAATAATGAGCCAGAAATCTGCTGTACTGCCGTAACGAGCATAACAAAACTGCCTATATTTAAATTATGATTTAAGGTTTCTACTCCCAAAATAATTATTGCAATTAAAATCATCCATTGTGATGAAATATTTGAGATTAAGTCAAAAAAAATTAATTTACTAGACCATTTTCTTATATTTATAGTTAGATTTTTATATATCTTTGTGATGTTTTCTAAAATGATTCCTAAATTTCTTGCACGTAATTCTTTAGCATATTCATCAGAATATAAAATTATATCAATATATTTTAATTCTCTGTTCGAGCTTATTTCTGTTATAGTTTTATTTAAAGCATGTTTTTCTTTTTTTATTTTACATGTAGCTGACAATATCGAACCGATTAATATAACAGAAATAATACTAATATTAAAATTTCTGATTATTATCAATACTCCTATAGATCCAACTATACTTGCAAAAATTGAACTTAGTATATGATGAACACTTTTTATTTGCTCTATGTTTTCTAATGCGAAGAAGTACTCGTTTTTATATTGAATATTAGAAAATTCATCATAACTCTTTTGGTAATTTATTCTATATATATTGTTCTTAAGTTCCTTTGTTATTTTTAAGTCAATAGCAGGAATAATCTTATATAATAATATCGAATTAACTGTTATTACAATAGTCGAAATAGTAAATAGAGCGCCAATACAAGAATAAAATGTTCTTGCGTTGTTGTTTATTAGTGAACTTATTATTAGTTTTATTGTATAAGTTACCATTATTTGTAACACATTAGATATTATGTTAGATAAGTATACAATTGGTATGTACCACCTATCAATTTTTTGAATACTGCTAGTTGAAAAAATTAATCCTTTTGTTATTTTTAACATTTCACTTTTGAGTTTATTTTTCATTATCGATTAACTCCTCAAAACTGCTATATTGATCTATTTTATGATTTGTCCAGTAATCATATACAAATCCATTTTTTTCTTTCTTATAAACTCTAAATTCATTTCTAATATTTTTGTATATATTATTAAGTATCTCATTCGAATGAATTGTCTTTTTCCCTTTTAATTCTCTAATGTATTTTAATATTACTATTTTTAGATTTTCCAATTTGAAATCATTTTCATATTCTTGTAATTTTTCATTTAAAACTACTCTTATCCCAAAATAATTCATTACCATTTCTAAATATTCATTTGCAACTCCGGTATAACTTCTTGAGCCATAAGTAAAAACTATACCGAGCTTTTTCCTGAAATATAAAATATGGGTTAAGTATGCCATTCTATCCAAAAAATTTTTGCATATTCCTGTAATATTATTTAAATATACTGGAGAGGCTAAAATAACTATGTCTGAACTTTTTATATCGTGTATTATAGAACTTAGCTCATCTTGAAAATATTTGCATTTACCAAGATAAAAACACGAATTACATCCTCTACACATACTAATATCCATGCCTGACAGAGAATATATGCAAATATTTAACTTTTGTTCTAGTAATCTATTTTTTATGTCTTTGAATATATTGTACAATTTACCCCACGTTTTTGATGGATTGTTATTAGTTCCGACAATAATACTTATCTTTATCTCTTCCATTGTTATCCCATTAATAATATTTTGCAAAGATCGCTTTCTTTATCAAAGTAATTTGTTATCGCCAATATTACTCCTGTAGAACCTTCAAGGATATCTAGACTTTCGGATGTTGCTATTTCCCATCTCTCATTTTCATAAATTTCATCTTGAGATATAAAACCATATTTTGAATCAGCTTTAAAAGATTTTGTAATCTTCTCAAAAAGCAGGTCTTTTTTGTATTTAATCTCCAAGTCATCGATTTCTTTACTAAACTCATTCAATATCAACATTAGACCAGCATATCCATGGCAAATTATAACATTATTTAAATTATCCTCATCTAATGTTTGATTTGCTATTCCTTTTAAAGTAGTCTTAGATATTTCTATTAAATCTTCATCGCCTGTAAGTTTACCAACTTGATATAAAGCTTTTGCAATACCCGCATTCCCATAGCACCAGCTACTTTTTCTATTTCTGTAATTGTCTATATTATTGTTCACAATATAGTTTTCCATTTTTTGTTGTGTAGGCCAAAAAAATATATTGCTTTCTTTAATGTTATGTTCTTTGTATAATTCACAAATATAAGAAATCGGTTCTTTTACTAGATCATCATATATGTTAGCGAAATAACATTTACTCATAATAACTAGAGGCCCTATCATTCCATGTGCTACTCCATAATTAATATTCCCATATTGGAAATTTATTTTTTCATCTTCTCTAAATTGGTTCTCTTGACTAATGGTCCATCTAGGAATCATAGCATCAAATTTTTTGTTGTATTTTTTATATGATAATATTGAAAAATATAAAAGCAATTTCTTTAATATCCTATAATCATGTTCTGTAATTTTATTGCTTAATAGAATATTTAAAGCTATCCCACTAGAACCTAAAACCAAATCATACATACCAAAATTTAAATTTTCTAAATTTGCAAGGCAAAAGTTTATGAACCTGTTTGATTCTTCTAGAAATATACTATGTATTTGTGTCCTTAACTTTAGTAATTCAGGCACAATATTTAATAATTTACCTAGGCATAAGTCTATCATAGAAAGCCCCCCAAATATACTTATATTTCTGATATACTTCCCTCTTTCGATATTTTTAATAAGTTGTGCCAAAATTTTTTTTACATTATTCTCCCACTTTTTTTTATCATTATAATATTCATACATAGTAATAAAACTTAACAAAATCTGTGGCAATTCTGTAGGAGAAATCTCATCAAAAGATAGCGTATCTTCATCAATCTTACTAAAATAGAAATTTATTATTTTACTTCCTATTATTTCTTTTGGATTACACTTTCTTTTATTAAACAGAGTTATTAATTGTTTTTTATCATTAACATTTTGCATATAAACGTTTATTCCTTTCTTCTATAAATAGTCTTACCGCATAATTCAAACATCTTTTTTCTACTTCAAGTCTCCCATCCATACGATTACAAAACATATGTATGACAGATATCAATATATCTATAACTGTATTTGTTAAATTGATTTTGTTTTGTTTTATAAAGGTAAAGTAGTCAACATATCCTTTATACCTTTCATATTTAATTTTTTTAAACTTACTATCGTTTAATTCATATTCCTTTATTTTGTTGACTATATCTTTCTTTCGTTTGTTGTATTCTTTCCTATACTCCCTTTTATCTACTATACTATTAATTTCAGCATCACTAAACCCTATGATGCTATTATATGCATTGATTATTTCAAAAATACCTAATGTTATTATATTATATTTTTCATCAGTTTGATTTATCGTTTCTATGCAAAATTTACTGTCAAACCAAAACAAACTTTCTGCTAATTTTATAGCATCCTCACCTCCATATCTATAAATTTCTGGTTTATAATTTTTCTTTGAAAACGAAGATGCCAGTCCTTTATCTACCAATTCTCTACAAAAGTCATTTAAATTATAATCATCTGATATATAGTTTTTAGGTTCTTTTTTTACTCTAATACGTATCTCATCTTCATTTTCTCTATATCGAATAAAAAAATATTTTTTATTTGTTGGATTTAGAAATTTATCTGCAAATCTTTTAAAATGATTTTTGATAATCTCATCTATTAAATCAAAAGCAGTATAAATTTCATAATAAAGCCATGTATCGTCGATTACCATTTCATATTTATTTATAAGCGCTGGATTTTCAAAAGTCTTTTCCTGACTTAACCCATAACTAGCACTATCATCTCTATCTTTTAAACGGAATGGTATAACAAGCTCTCCAATGTATGCCTTGTTATTATACGAAAAATAACAATTTTCTCTACCATTAAAATATGATTTTATTAAATAAGTGAATGGCTGTTTCATATTTCTTAGATATTTAAATAAGATTCTATTAAATTCAACTTTTTTTAAATCCAATAACAAATTCTTGTCAAGTTCTTTAATATAGACTCTAGTATTTATCCCATTATTTTTTATGAATTCACTTATATAGTTTTTGAATTGGTTAAAGTCGAGGCTTATAATATCTTCTTTTTTAATTTTCCATTTTTCTCTTCCTAGAATAAAATTCTTATATCTTATCTCAGGTATATGATTTAAATTCAAGCCATTTTCTATTGAATATAAACCTTCTAATGGAGTTGTCTCATAAGCATTTGAAACCTCAATAAGGAATCTTGATATATAGGACATAGTCGCGTCATTCAACATACTATCATTGACAACTTTAATCACACACCCATTTTCTTCAATTAAAAATAACTTGTCCATTTTTTTACTATAAGATACATATATATTTTCAAGATTCAAATTGTGATCATCATCTATTCTTGTAAAGTTATTTATGTTTATATAAAAGCTATAATTTCTCTTAGTGTTTGAGATATTCATAGCGCTAGGATAAAGACCAATCTCTTTAAGGTCTACAGTAATATAATTTTTAAATAATTCTTTTTGTTTTTGACTATAAAATTTGTCGAGTATCTTTTGTTCTTTTTCTTCTAGGACGGTATAAAATCTATTTAATGATGCAAAAGCACTTCTTGAACCTATATTAGGTCCTATTTCAAGTATTGTATTTTTATTTTCCTTAATAATATTTAGATTAATAGCAATGTCGTTAGCATAATTTGAAGTTATACTCATAGACTCTCTTAATTTTTCAAAGTCTTTTTGCGTTAATTCTATACGTTCCCCACCACTTAATACAACTTTGTTCATTAAAAACTCTTTTAGGTTTTTAGAATTATTATTTTCATTTAGCATTGTCCTATTGTTGTATAAATTACCAACTCCTTCTATATCGTCTAAAAACTTTAATAAAGGCACATTGGAATATTCATCAAATTTTTCTAAAAATTTGTTTTTGTAACTTTCAATTTCAGGAGTTATATTGTCATTTAAAGCTAAACTATCTAAGATTAAACCCAATTTATTAAATTCAACCTTGTACTCTTCTTCTAATTTTAATACTGTACTATGAGAATGTCTTGATAAAATATTTAGATACCTTTTATTTTTTACAATCTTTTCCATTTTTTCTGTAATTTTTATAAATTCTTCTAAAGTAATAATCCCTTTTTTGTTAATCTCACAAGTCAGTTTTTCTATTTCACACAGTTTGTTACATATCGCATAATAATGTCCTTTTCCTTTCTCTTGATTTCTTAGTAAATTAATAATCTTGTTTATAGGATTTTCTTGATACTGAAATTCTTTAAGTTCAGTTACTATAAAACCTTCCTTAACTAGACTAAACAAGAAGTTTTTTATCACGCTTTCTGGAATATCTTTAAATTTATTTTTTACTTTACTTTCTAAATCAGAGAATTTAATTGTTTTTTCTTTAATAAGCTCGTCAAAAACGAAATCTAAAGAGAAATTTTTGTCAGTTTCTTTCTTGCCTGATAGTGTTACTGAATTATTATCATTTTGAAAAGCAAATGGTAAGACCACTCTCTCTTTTCTTAAATATAAAGAGGGATTAATCTGAAGCCTAATATCTTTTAAGATTTCCATATCTTGTTCAAGTTTAATTGTAAGTTTAAATAACCACTCCATATCATATAAAACTCTTATTACATTCTTATCATTCAGTAATATGCTTTTCTTCTTTGCATATTCTTGAATCGATAGATTTGTTAAATTAGCTAATGGAGTAGTCCTAGTTGACATTCTAATCAAATACTTCAAAAAAGTTTCTTTCGTGTTTTTATTCCAACCGTTTTTTCTACAGAAGTCAACAAAATTGTAATTAGAGTATGCCATCAAATCTAACATACTATTACAAAGTCTAGCATTATCAAATATTGAATTTGAATATTTCTCAAATACATCAAAACTTAAAACCGGTGTTCTCACAATATAATTTCTTAAACAAGTATACACAATTTATTCTCCTATTTTTTTATCGTACTACTGCTCTTGAAGAGCTACAAGGGGTACAAACAGATGCTCCTCCACCTGAACTACAGTTTTTATTAACACTCATACACCCACCATTAATTACACTATTTGAAATATATGTTGATATACTCCAGCAAGGATTAGAACTATTTGTCCCTCCTCCATTTCTTTCTTTTGCACTAAAATTTACATTTAATTTAAAATCTTCAAATTGACTCATATAAAACTTCCTCCTATCCTTACAGCGTGATAAAACTTCTTAAATTTATAGTAATAAAGTAGAGATAGAAATTCAACACAATTTAGTGTTATGGAAATTCGCCGTTATTTTACTAAATTTTTGATATTTTTCTCTTTTTTACTAATCCTATATCTGTTTTTCTTATTATTATAGCTGTATTTGGTTAAAATTTTTAAATTTGGTAAATTTTTATACTACTTTATTGCTTTTTCTTTCTCTGTTTTTTTAATTTATTAGATTTTTAAATACTTTTGTTTCAAGATTATAGATATGGGTATCATCAACTTGAAGTAAATTTTAGAGGTGATTTATGAAAGATAATATACAATCTAAACTTAAAGATTTTTTTTCACAATTAGGTCTATCTTATGATGAAATCGTATCCAGATGTTCTATTTCAAAGAACACGCTAAACAAATTATTAAATCATAACTTCAATCCTACTTTACATACTTTGATTGAACTATCATATGCTACTGGTCATGATTTATTGTCATTTTATTCTACAACCTTTAAATTTGAAAAAATGATAATTTATCAAACCATTCGATACTTGATTATGAATAATTTGGATTTTTCATTAATTCTTTTTGAAACATTAAAAAATAACATTAACGTTTTAAAGGAAAGAACATTTTCAGATCAATATCTTAAAAATAATTCTGAGGTAACTTTACTAGAATACTTCGAGAACTATAAAAGACTATTTGAATTTTGTTTTAAATATTATCTCTTAAATAATTTTAAAGATTCCAAATTTATAAACGATTTCAAGAATACATTTCATGTAGATCTAAACAACTTCTCAAAACATCATTATAATTATTTCCAGAAGGAATATATACTAGTCGCTATTATTTTATTAACTAATAAATCTAATTCCTCTTATTTAGAAATTATGACCAAGTTGTATGATGATTGTAAATCTAATGAATGTAAATTATGCTTGCTTTATTTGTGTTGTAGAGATTCTATTATGTTTAATAAATATGAAAATTTCTATTTTTATTACTCTGAATCTATCTCTTTGTTGCAAAACAAAAGCATCTGTGTTAATAAGCAAGATTTTGATAATTTATTAATTCTTTTGAATACTATAAAGAACCCTATGCTATAACTTTATTTATTTTGTTCTTAAATACTAGACTTAAGACGATTTCAAAGAAATTGTCTTACTCCAAATTGAACACTCTCTCAAAGGGCTTGTTTTCAATATCTTTTACTTTTTAACCTTGAAAAATTGTATAAACAAAGACTATTTCATACTTTAATGGTATAATTAGGGTACAAATAGAGTAGATAGGACGCGTTAAGTGTGAAGGGATAGGGAGTTGCCCTTTAACGAAAATGTATGTTGCGATGTCTTATCGCTTCCGCTTATATATATAAATTTGCGGAAGACCGGTGCCTCTTGGTACTGGTAATTTTAATTTAAGTAATATCTTAACTGAAGAAAGAGGTTATATAAATGGATAAGAAGAAGATTGAAAAGGCAGTTTCTATGATTATAGAAGCCGTTGGGGAAGACCCTAGTAGAGAGGGACTTTTAGAAACTCCTCAACGTGTTGCCAGAATGTATGAGGAGATCTTTGCAGGCATCGGTCAAGACGCTTCCAAACATCTAGCAAAGACTTTTGAATATGTAAATGACAATATTGTAGTGGTAAAGGACATTGAGTTTTTCTCAATGTGTGAGCACCATTTTCTTCCAGTTCATGGAAAGGCTCATATTGCATATATCCCAAGCGGTAGAGTTGCAGGACTTTCAAAGTTAGCAAGGACTGTTGAAACCTACGCCAAGAGACCTCAACTACAAGAAAGGCTTAACCTGCAGGTTGCTCAAGCGATGATGGACTATTTAAAGGCCAAGGGTGTGCTAGTGGTAGTTGAAGCTGAGCATATGTGTATGACCATGCGTGGTGTTAAAAAACCAGGTTCTTTGACTGTGACTTCTGTAGCTTTAGGGGAAATGGAAAAAGACTTAGAGCTTCGAGATGAAGCCTATAGATTGATAGGGATGTAATATGGAAAATACAAATATCATAATATACAATGAAGAGTATGTAAAACTTCTAAACGAACTGGAGGACTTTGAAAGGCAAAGACCTTTTTGTAAACATGATTTGGCCCATTTTCTCGACGTGGCAAGGATTTGCTATATTTTAGTCTTGGAAGAAGGACTTGATATAAAGAAGGATTTGATCTATTCTACTGCCCTACTCCACGACATTGGAAGGGTGATTCAGTACAAGGATGGTACAGACCACAATATTGCCTCCGTTGAAATTGCCGAGAGGATTTTGCCTTTGACAAGTTTTTCAAAGGAGGAAAAGGACATGATTTTAGACTGTATAAAGAAACATAGAAAGTCTCAAAAGACCACACCTTTTAATGAGTTATTCTATAAAGCGGACAAACTTTCCAGAATCTGCTTTAGATGTCCCGCTTATGATATTTGTTATTGGCCAGTGGAAAAGAAGAATCATTCAATAACCTATTAGGGAGGAAATATGGATACACTTCGAATAAAGGACCTTGTGATATTTGCAAACCACGGTGTTTTTCCAGAGGAAAAAAGTCTTGGTCAAAAGTTTGTACTTGACCTTGCCTTGTCTTATGATATGACAAAGGCAGCGAAGGAAAATGACTTAGAGACTTCTATTCACTATGGTGTTTTGTCCCAAAGGATAATTGAAGAGTTTAAAAAAACATCCTACGATCTCATTGAAGAGGCCTGCTATAGGCTAATAGAATTTATTTTTGCCGAATATGAAATGGTACAAGAGGTTCAAATCGAACTCAAGAAACCTTGGGCGCCAGTGCATCTTCCTCTGGACAGGGTTTCTGTAAAGATGTCTAGAAAAAAGAGACGATTTTACCTTTCCTTAGGTTCCAATATGGGAGACAAAAAGGCCTATATAAATAGAGCTATTGAAGAGTTGTCTAAAAACTTCTCCCTGGTAAAACAGTCCAGGGACTATGTGACTAAGGCTTGGGGAAAGGAAGATCAGGAGGACTTTTTAAACAAGGTTGTGGTCCTTGAGTCCTTTGAAGAGCCTTTGGATTTTTTAGATATAACACAAAAGATAGAAATTGACCTTGGTAGAGAGAGAAAGGAAAAGTGGGGTCCTAGGACCATCGACATAGATATACTATTTATTGACGATGAAGTCATCTTTAACGACAGACTTAAAGTTCCCCACCCCTATATTGAAGAAAGACTATTTGTTTTAGAGCCACTGGCAGAAGTGGAACCCTTCTTTGTCCATCCGGTTTTAAACAAAAAAGTTTTTCAGTTGTTAAAAGAAATTAAGCACTCAGTGTAATATGCTGAGTGCTTTTCATATAATTTTTTTCCTCTACTTATACTCTCATAAGTCCATCTACATAGAGTATCTGTCCTGTAATGTAGGAAGCTTCATCTGATGCTAAAAAGCAAAATGCATTGGCAATATCTTCCGCTTCCCCCAACCTCTTTAAAGGAATTCTATCTATAAGCGGTTTTATCATCTCTTCAGGTAAACTCTTAACCATATCGGTGTTTATTATTCCAGGTCCTACTGCGTTAACCCTGATATTGTAGGGCGCAAGCTCCCTTGCTAAGGATAGAGTAAATCCATTTACTGCAAATTTGCTTGTAGGGTAGGCTATACCTGATGGTTGTGCGTCTCTACTGACCATGGAAGATGTGTTTAAAATTACCCCTTGGTTTTGTTCAATCATAATGGGATGTATGGCCTTGGAACAATTGAACACACCCTTAACATTTAAGTCCATAACCCTTTGAAACATCTCTTCTGTGTACTCTGCAAAAGGTTCCTTGGCAGAAAGTCCAGCATTGTTTACTAAGATGTCAACTTTACCAAATTCTTCTTTGACCTTTTTAAATTCCTCTTTTAAATCTTCAAGATCCATTAAATTTGGCCAAATTCCCCTAATATTTTCCTTAGGATAATCCTTTTGTAATGTTTCGATGGCATTGTTCACAGTCTCTTCCCTTGACCCACACAACACTACCTTTGAACCCTCCTTGAGAAACTTTTTGACTACGGCAAAGCCTATACCCCTAGTTCCTCCTGTTACAATGGCAACTTTGTCTTTTAACAACATAATCCTTTCCTCCTTTTGATTCGAAAAAATTTATATTAATTAACCATCAACTAAATAATTGTTACATAGGTTCTAAAACCTCGGGAAGAGTAGTAGCTGTCAGCTCCATTATGATAGGTAAAGACCCTATTAAATCTTCTATCACAAAAGATTGCCCCTCCTAGTTTTCTTATCTCCTGTGGAGTTTCTACCCAGGAAGATATCTTTTCATCCAACTTGAAAACTTTTTGTATCTCATAGTATAGTTTTTCATATATGAGTTTCGATCCAATTTTACCAACTTCTGTCATTACATCAGAAGCTGGCTTATTGGCTTTTCGCTTTTCTTGAGCTTGTCTATCATAGCAAAGAGATTTCCTGGAGTCGGGAATTTTTAAATAGGAGTCAAAGGCAATGATTTTTCCAAAGACCTCAATTAATAGAGGCTCGCCCTCAGTTTCTTCCATCTTGGATATAACCTTCAAAAGTTTTTCATCATTAGCAATCTTTTCCCAAATTTCTTTAAACTCTTTGCCCTTTACAAGGCCTGGGTTTTCATTAAACCTTTTTTCTAGGCACTCCTTTAAATTATTCATACTTGCTCCTATTCTAAATTTACAATATTGAATTGCTTTTCTAGGTCTTCTCCCTTTATCTTCAACGTCTCTCCAGATTTTATAAAAGGCAGTCTATTACTTGCAGATATTGGTGCAATGTAGATGGTGTCAGATCCCTCTTCCATAATAAAGTAGTTGGTGTTTCCATCTACAGTAACCGGGATAATCTGTGAGACAGTTATAGTCTTTTCCACTAAATCCTGAGGGTCTGTCTCCTTGGACATGCCAGATGTGTCATAGGCGTTTAATGCCTGGTTTACCGTACTTCCCGTTGCCACAGTTTGGTAGTTTTGAGCATCTATAAAAGCAAAGGTCTTAATCAACCCAGCATTGTCCTTTAAAGACAGGAAGTAAGTAGGTCTATTGTATAGATTTATAAGGATTGGGAAAGTTGCCTTATATCCCTTTTCTTGAACAGCACCTTGGGCCGATTCCATTGCAGATTTTTCATCAGCTGAAGAAACAGGATAGAACTTTGCCTCCTTTGTCCTTAGATTTATCAGTGCAAAACCGATATTTGATTCGTCTTGTAACACTGATGTAATCCCAGTATACATATATATATCGTTGTCTATTGAAAGGTAATTGTAGCCATCAGTTGGCTGTGTAACTCCCTTTTGTCCTATAAACTGGTTGATAAAGCCTTTCTTTAGCTTACCATTCCAGCTCAATTGTTTCATAATAAGTTTAGCGGAATAGACCCTGTCCACCCAATCTGGAACTTCTCCAACTTTATATCTATTGGTTTCTCCTGTTACAGCATCCACCACTATTACAGAGTTACTGTCAAATCCGCCAATAAGCCCAACAGTAGGCTTTACAGTGGAGGCAACCCAGTAAGGTTTGTTATTGTCGTCCACTTCGAAGTTTATTTCATCTATAATTGCAGTTGGGTACTTAAACCTAATATGTCTATAGATATTTCTTGAAAATTTGTCGGAAAAAGAATACTTAATAGGCTTTTCCAACTTGACCATAGACACTTCCTGATCCGTCATATCTACAGATATAAAATAAGGTATTCCCTCAGATTTATTTTGAAGCCATTTTATCAAATCAGAGTACACCAAAGGGGTATTTCTAAGGGGTTTCCCATTGACTGTTATCTGACTGTAGGAGTCGTCAATATTGTATTGTGACACAAGGTCTCCCATTTCCCCCATCTTTCTTGAGCCAAGTTTAACCGCAGTATCCCTGTCCACTACCGGTATCTTGTCAAAGTCCACTTGACTTACATCCTCTTTAAAAACTCCTTGACTTATTCCAAGTACATTTGAATAGGCCTTTGCATGAAAGATAGGAAGTGAAATTAGATTCATACATATAAAAATCCCCCAAGCCACTACCAAAATTCCTATAAATATCTTTCCCGTACTAAGAAAGTTTTTAAAACTTCTTGTGTATAATGCTACCACCAAAAGCGCTGTCACCACCACTGTAATGGTAAGGGCAACATAAAAATCGAAGGAATAGAGATTTATTGGTGGTAGTACAAAATAAAAATAAATAAATCCAAATACCAAACCCAATACTATTGCAGTAATTAGTCTACTATTTTTTCCTCCATTGTTAGTCTTTTTCTTTTCCATTTTTCCTCCTTGTTTTAAGAAAATTTTAAGCTAGTTGTATTACTATAATAATTGAGTTAGATGACTTTTTTCATAACAACTTCCTTTGGAATAAGACGGGCGACCGTCTCATTTTTTTGTAAAATTTACAAATTTGTAAATCCGTTTCCAAAAGCAAAACATCCTATTCCCTTTTGTCCCTAAAATATCTAAACAGGGCACTGATTAATCTGTAGAGAAGCATCACTAAAAGTGAAACTATGACTAAATGTACTATAACACTTTTAAAGGATCTGTTAAACAGTCCATAGACTTCAAATACGATATAACAGATAATCAGAATAATAATACATATTTTTATAAACCTTAAAATCTTATTATCAACCACTTAATCCTCCTACTATTCCCCTATAATATACCCGAAAATATGGTATGCTAATTAAAGAAGGAGAATCATCAAATGACATTACAACAATTACGCTATATTATAATTGTAGCAGAAAAAGGGTCCATCAATGAAGCTGCAAAATATCTGTATATATCCCAGCCAAGTCTTTCCAACGCAATAAAGGAGTTGGAAGAAGAATTAAAATTTTCAATTTTTATCAGAACCAATAGAGGCGTTACCCTCTCCCACAAGGGTATGGAGTTCTTAGGATATGCCCGTCAGGTTATAACCCAGGCGGACCTATTGGAAGAAAAATACATAACAGGAGCAAAACAGAGCAAGTCCTTTTGTGCATCTTCCCAGCACTATCCCTTTGTGTCCCACGCCTTTGTAGAACTTGTAAAAGAATATGAAGGTGAGGACTATAGTTTCACCCTAAATGAAACCACAACCTATGAAGTGATTGAGAATGTAAAAACTCTATATTCAGAAATTGGAATTCTCTATCTTTCTAACTATAACGAATCTGTAATTAGAAAGATACTTTCAGAAAACAACTTGGTGTTTGAAGAGTTGGTAAAGGCAAAACCCCATGTTTTTATCTACAAGGATCACCCTTTAGCAACAAAAAAAGTAGTAGATTTAAAGGACTTGGAAGATTTCCCTAAAATTTCATTTAACCAGGGAATGTACAACACCTTCTACTATAGCGAAGAAGTCTTTAGCAATCTACCCGTTAAAAAGTCTATAAATGTTTCCGACAGAGCAGCAGTAGTGAACTTTATGATGGGACTTAACGCCTACACCTTCTCCTCCGGTATCTTTCCAGAATATCTCCACGACAAGGACATCCTTTCAATACCAGTTTCAGCCAAAGAAGAGATTATCATCGGCACTATCTTCCATGAAGATGTAACCCTGTCAGAAATTGGAGTAAAATTTTATGAAATACTAAAGGAGTATGCAAAAAGGCATCGAGAAACTGAAGATATAAAATAAGTCAAGCGTTGCAAAGATTCTTGACTTATTTTTTATATTCTCTTATATTTTTCCATTTTCCTTCTTCTGTAAATTGTCCATCTTTTAATACAAAGATTTTTTCGTATTGAGACAATATTTCTGGATCTATCCTGTGAGTAATAACTATTACAGTTTTATCTAAATCTAATAAAAGCTGTTCTATATTCGTAGCAGTAGTCTTATCCAAAGAAGAGGTCGCTTCATCCATTATGATAATGTCAGACTTTTTAATTAAGCATCTCGCAATGGATATTCTCTGCTTTTCACCTCCAGATAAATCTACTCCATATTCACCTATAACAGTATCAACACCTTCTGGAAGGGTACTAATAAGTTTATCAAGACCAGATTTTTTAATGGCCTTTTCAACTTCTTCTTCAGGATATTTAGCAAATAGGGTTATATTGTTCCTAATACTATCATTAAAAATAAATACATTTTGAGTTACTGGAGAAACACCTTTATAAAAAGATTTCTTTTCAATATTTTTCAATTCAATACCATCAAACAACACTTCTCCTTCATAGCCAGAAATACTCCTTAGTAAAATCTTTGCCAAAGTGGACTTTCCAGAACCTGACTCTCCGATAATGGCATATTTTTTCCCTTTTTCTATTTTTAAATTAATATTATTTAATATCATTTTGCTATCATATGAAAAACTTAAATCTCTAATATCCAGTTGTCTATTAAAAATAAATTCTTTGTAGCCTTCAAATTTGCTGTTGGAGTCTATATATTCATTCAACTTTTTATATTCTCCAGCAAAACCTCTTATCATTATCATTAATTTTGTTATATAAGTAGTAGCATTCCCTATAGAATTGTATAGCATTGTAGTAGCTAAAATCTCCCCAACAGTAATAGTTCCTTGTTTTGCCATATAACCTGCAAATAGAAAAATTATAATATAGACAATCAAAGTCAGTAACACTCCAAAACCTTCGTGAATGACTTGAAAAGTATTGGCCTTCTTTAATTCAATTTCATTAGACTCAATTTCTTTGTGGCCAATTTTTTTCATTTTACTTTCAATATTAAAAGCTTTTATGACTTCAAAACCGTTGGTTATATCCCTAAGCCGTGAAATAAAGTATTCTGCTTGTTTTAAAGCTTTCCCTCTCAACTTTTGAGTTCTCTTATCCAAAACCCTAGGCAAAACTAAAGGAATCCAACTTATAAGAAATATAAGCAAAAACAACTTCCACTGAATTCTGATAACGGCAATTGAAGCTCCTATAAAAAGTAGGATTTTTTGAATGAGTTGAATGCTTGGCTTTAAATACATTTGCTCTAAATTGTTACAGATATTCGTTAAAGTATTTATGATTTCAGAGCCTGCTTTTTCTCCTCTAGAATCGATATATGTATTAAGAATCTTTCCCTTATATTCCACCATTACTTTTCTAATTAGCCTTTCATCTTGAGCTTCCTTTAAGGTAAAAAACAAAACTCTTATTACCATTGCACCTAATGAAATAGCAATTACAGTCTCTAAAGTCATATCAGTTTCACCAGTGGCATAGTTTAATATATACATACCAACAAAGGCCCAAAGAATATCAGTTCCAATTTCAATAATAGAAAGTACTAGATCAAGAATAAAACTTGGGATATGATTTTTTATTAGTTTATACATAGCCCCTCCTCAACATTTAATTTGTTAATTTTGTATAATGAAATTATTCAGGGAAATTTGATATCATCTCATAATAATTTTTGAATAACTTTTCATTTTTTCCTTCTAAAGTATATTCTATCAGTTTTCTAATAGTATACTCAAATAATTCTTGATTTAAACATTCAGAACTATTAAACCCATATTTTTCGTGTATAAAGTCTTGTTCCTTAGATGCTGTACATATCATACATAAATTTCTACACCAGCAATTTTTACATAGTTCATAGTGTTCTTTATTATTGATTTTTTCAATTTCAAGCAAGAAACCGTCGTTATCTGTACTATATTTTGACATACCCCAAAATCTATTGCACTTATATTCATCACCATTATAATCATATGATAATTGAACATTTGATGTAAGTTCATCACAAAAACCATCATTTTTCAATCCAAATATTAATGAACGCAAAACTCTATCAACTGTTGGATTTATATATTTCCCTTTTTTTAGTCCTAATATATTATCAAATGTTAATTCTATTTCTTTTTTCCTATTTTTGATTCCATAATTTCTTATGTATAAATCAGAATCTTCACCAGTATGAACTCTATTTATGTGATAGATTTTATGAATGTTTAAAAGTAATTTTTCACATTTTTCTATAGTAATACCTTGTTCATATTGTTTATTTGTATACGTGGAAATTAACTTAAGTTTGTTATTATATCCTTTATTTCTAAGTAAATTAATAGCAGCTAAAACTTTTTCAAAAGTTCCTTTTCCTCTAAGTTGATTATGGATTCTTTCTGGAACATCCAAGCTTAACGAGAAAAATATATTGTAACCTTTAAGACTATCAAGAAAAATTTCATCTAACAATAATCCGTTTGTTACAATTAAAAATTCATTAATTTCAAAATTTGTACTAAACTTTTTCAGAGCATATAATATACATTCTTTGTTTAATAATGGTTCTCCTCCAAAAAATTTTAATTGGATTATTTCTGAAACATTTTTTTCTTGTAGTCTTCTGATTATTTTATTTATCGAACCTTTAGACATAATTGCATTTTTTCTATTATAATTTCCACCGTTTGCATAACAATATTCACAATTAAGATTACATATATTAGAGATGTTAAGTATTACCTTTGATAAAACGTGTTCTGGTAATTTAAAACTTTTTAGAGAAGATATTTGTGAATCTTCAACGTCATCAATTTCACTATTTAATTCGTAAAACTCATAATTATTACTGTTAAACACAATTTTTTTGTTATTTATCTCAAAAGCCTTCATATAGCCCTCCATATTATTTAATCTCTAGAGATAATTCTCTAGAGATTAAATTTCTTAGTTACTAAATATACAACCTATGCCACATTGTCCTCTTCTTAAATTAGCCTTTAAAATTACAACCCTTAATATTTTCATTTTTCTCTCCTTTCAATCATAATGTTTATTCGTTTTCTTTTTTTTCTTTTTTAGACTAAAAGCAACCCCTCCTTCCATATTAAATACATAATATCACTATGAAAAAACTAAAACTACCCAAGGGTTTGGGTAGTTTGACACTTCTACAAATTATCTTTTGAATCTCTATACAACGCTTTCAAGATTTCTAGTTCTTCACTTCCGCCAAATACTTCATAAAATCTTAAAGCCGTCTCAAGTTCACCATGATTGTTATAATTTAACTTACGTTTACAAAGGGATTTTAAAAAGAAAATTCTAGTAAAATAAGCTGGATATTCAACTACAAAACTTTCATCTTCTATCTCTGATAAAAAAAGATGGCCTTGTTCATAATCTTCCAAAATATACATATAAATTTCAGCTATCCCATAGGCTATCTCCATTTTTAACTTGGTGTCCCTTGCACTCCTTAGCATAGTTTTTAAAGTATTTGAGATTTCCAACACCCTTGAAAATAAACCTTCTTCACGAAGAAAGTAAGCATCTATCTTTAATTTTTCAACTTCTATTTTTGAATTTAATATCTTGCACTTTTCAAATTTTTTACATTTTATATTAAGAGCTTTATCTAATGATTTTTTCCCTTGTTCAAATTCCCTTTTTAATACTTTTTGTTTACCTAAAAAATAATAAAAAATCTTTCTTTCAAAAGAATCCTGTTCAAAATACGCCTCATTTATACTTGAATAAAAATCTAGTTCTTCTAAATATTTGTCAAATTCCTTATACTTTCCTAAAATATATGATTTTTCGAGTATATCAGAATAATCTTTAAACTTTAATTCTGGAGTTGAAACAAATTTATGTATTATATTCCTAATATCGGTATCAATTAAAGCATCCAGGTTTATTACCACTTCAGCTGATGGTAGTCTGACCCCTAGTTCAATATTTTGAACTGTATTCATGGATACTCCTAATGCTTCTGCAAGTTTAAGCTGGCTATATCCATGTTTTCTTCTACAATTTTTCACTTTAAGTGCAATATGCCTTTTTAAATCTTCGTCAATTTTCAACTCTTCACCACATTTCCACGAGGTAGTTCTCATTAACTATTCTACAAATAAAAGTCATGCTAATGTTCACTAATTTTTGATACATCAAATATTTAGGAATCCTTTATGAAATTGTACTATAATGACCAAAAATATACTACCCAAAGGTTTGGGTAGTACACTATGCTTATTAATTTTTTATATCCCTATGCTTCTTCCAAGTTTTTTGTATCCTTTAATCTATATGCAATATATAAGGCTATTATTGTAACACATGTTCCAGTAACCGTTGTTATTAGACTAAGGTGATATTTACTTCCTACAAAACCTGCAACGAGTATTCCCAGTGGGACAAATATATTTGCTACTAGCATTATAGTAGACATGGAACGTCCTAAGGTCTCCAATGGTATAATCTGTTGTACATAGGTATTTAAATTTACCCCAACCACACCAGAGGCAAGACCTAGTAGTATGAGTATTAAAAGGTTGTAGGTATAGTTATTGAATTTAGAGAATAAAAACAAAAAGATACCTTGTAGGATAAACCCATTTATTATTACAAGCTTTTTATTCTTGACTTCTACATTGCTTAAGATAACGGAGGCGATTAGGGAACCGATTGCAATGGAGGAAGTCATAAGCCCAAATAGTACTCCTTGAGAGATATTTTGCTCCAATACATATTTTGATATGTACACTGAAACTTGCGCAATAAAGAAGTTTATTAGCCCTCCACCAAAGATACAAAAGGTCATAAGATTTTTATTGCTTTGTACAACCTTAAAGCCAGAGGAATATTCCTGAAACTTTTCTTTTAGAGTCTGTCTTTCTTCTTCAACGTCCTCTTCCTTAACAAAAGTGTAACTGATAGTAAATATTATAAGTGAAGCTAAAATAAAACTTATTCCATTGATTAAAAATAGTCCTCTAGCACCAAATATACCATACAATAAGCCAGCAAGTCCTGGACCTGCAATTCCCATTGCAGAATTGGTACCATTTATCATGGAATTTGCTTTCATCAAGTTATCCTCTTCGACTATTTCAGGAATAAATGACATATCGGCAGTCATTGTGAAAATATCCAAAGAACTCATACAAAAGGTTATTGCCATTATGTATACTACTGGTAAATTCATAACCACCGTTGCAACTAATCCAAAGCAAAAGGCGGCGTTTAGAAGATTCGCCAATACTATGATGCTCTTCTTTGATTTTTTATCAGCTAACACACCGGCATAGGGCCCAAAAATAATCTTTGGTAGATAATTTAAAAATAATGACAGCGAAGCCAGTCCAACGTTTTCAGTACGAGTTAGAATGTACCACATTACAGCAAAATCTTGAATAATGTCACCAGCCGATGAAATTACATTGGCGATAAATAATTTATAAAACTTTTTCCCCATCTTAATTCTCCTTTTGAAATTTATTTATAGTTAAATTATACTGTATTTTTTACGGGAAAACAAATTTAATTAAAAAGAAATCAATTTCCTCACCTCCAAATATTTGTGAATATCTTAGATATATCCTTGACAACTAGATTTTATTATAAACCTGTAAAAAAGACTACCCAAAAATTTGGGTATTTACTGTTTTTGTTTTAATAAGTTTAAATATGTTTTTCTTAAATTCTCATATTCTTCATTTCCACCAAATACTTTATAAAATTTCAACAGTATTTCTATTTCCGAATATAACTCTTTGTTTGGATTTGTTTTGCATAAATATTTAAAAAGAATCATCTTAGTATAATACGCCGTATATAAAGTCATAAAATCCTCATCTTCAATCTCTGAGATGAACTTGTAGCATTCTTGGTATTCTTCCATTAGAAAAAAATATATTTCCACTATGCCAGCTGCTATCTCCAATCTTAAATTTAAATCTTCTGCCTCTGTATACATAATTTTCAAATATTTTAATATTTTATAAGTACTTTCCTTATTTTCACTTTCTTTTAATAGATTTGCTCGAATTTTTAATTCTTCCAGTTCAATCTTTAAATTTAAAATATTACACGTTTCAAATTTCTTACAATTAATATTGAAAGCTTTTTCTAAGGCTTTTAACCCTTCTCTATATTCCTTTTTTAAATTCTTTTGTTTCCCTAAAAAATAATAGAAAATTTTCCTTTCATAGGAATCCTTTTCAAAATACATTTCATTTAAATTCGAATAAAAATCCAGATCACTCAAATATTTGTCAAACTCTTTATATTTCCCTAAAATATAGGTTTCCTCTAATAAATCAGTATAATCTTTAAATTTGATTTCTGGAAATTCAACAAATTCATGAATTTGCTTTTTAATATCCGATTCAATTAATGTATCAAGTTCAATTACAACTTCAGCTGAGGGTAATCGAATTCCCATTTCAATATTTTGAAGAGTATTTAACGAAATCCCTAATATTTCTGCCAATTTAAATTGGCTATAACCACGCTTTTTCCTACATTTTTTTACTTTATCTCCTATTTTTCGTTTTAGAGTTTCATGATTTTTCAAGTCTTCACCACTTTTCTCAACACAGATAATTTTATGGTTAAATCTATAATTGTGCAGTATTAAGTTAAGTATTGTTTCTAGTATAAATCTTCTTTTGTTTTGTCTATTCCTTTACATAATTGTATCGTAACATAAGAAATAATACTACCCAATTTTTCGGATATACTGTAAGCCCTTTTGAGGAATATATCTGTTTTTTTTCATATTATCAGCAAAACAGTTCACAAAAACCCCTTTCTCAAGGGGCATTATCTTTTTTCATCTCTATTTTATCATATCCAAAAAAGCTTGGAATATTTTGATATATTTGTCATTATATTTATCCAGTTCTGGATGAAACTGTGTGCCAAAAATAGGCAGGCTCTCGTGTTCTATTCCTTCTATCATATTGTCCGAGGCCCAGGCTGTAACTTTAAGTCCTCTTCCTATGTCCTTTACTGCCTGATGGTGGATTGAGTTTACATAGTCAGTCTCTCCTAAAACTTTTCTAAGCAAGGAATTTTCTACTGTTCTTATCATATGATGGTACTCATAGTTTTTGTTCTTTTTATCTGAATGCAAAAAGGGTTTTTCGAAGGTAGTATAGATGTCCTGGTACAATGTGCCTCCAAAGGCAACATTTATAAGCTGCATTCCTCTGCAAACTCCAAATATTGGAAGGCCTTTGTCAATCGCCATATTCAAAAGGCCCATCTCTACTATGTCCCTATTGTACTGGGTCTCTTCAAGCTCTTCCGAGGCCTCTTCCTTGTAGAGGACCGTTGAAACGTCAGCTCCTCCTGTAAGGAGTAACCCGTCGATTCTTTTGATAAATTCTTCCATGGTCTTCTTATCTTGCTGTTGAGGGTACATCAAAGGAACTGCTTTTAGTGAGAGTAGCTTCTCCACAAAGCTATTGTTTGTTTCCTGTCTGGCTATAACTTCAGTTTTTGTCCAAAGGGGTATTCCTATGATCTTAGTCATCTTTTCCCTCCTCGTTAAAGAATTGCTTTAGGATTTTCATTCCTTCAGCTTCGTCAAAGTCTTCCAGATTAAACTGTAGCCCTAAGTAGTTAAAGTTTTCATCTAGAGGCTCTACCGCCTCTACAATTCCATCGTAGGACCAGGCTGTAACTCTCATCTTTTCTCCCAATTCCTTAATCCCCTGTTTGTGGTTTGAGGGAACTACCAGCCTTGGAATTTTAAACAAGTCCTTTAATAGGGATCTGTTTTTTAAAGTGACAAAGTGATAGGTCTTTTCAGATTCTCCTTTATGATACACTTTCTTATCAAGTTCTTGTTCCAGAGATCTGAAAAGATTTCCTCCAAAGTAGATATTTAAAAGATGAAGTCCCCTTCCCGTAGCTAAAATTGGAATATTGTACTTTAAAGCCCTTTCAATGTACAAAAGCTCTACTTTGTCTTGAACAATATTAAATTCTGGCCTATTGTCTATTGGGTTTTCTGAAAATAAAAAAGGATTTACTTCTTCATCCCCGCTGATATATAGGCCGTCTAGGGTTAATAATATATCATCTATTAAAAAATCATTTTTTGTAATAGGTAGTGAAATAAGCATTATGTCACTATCTTTAAAAAGTTGTACTGTTTTTTCCTTTACAAAGGCCGACTTGTACAGTGGACCATGATAATATCTACTTATAGTTCCTATGACTTTCACTTTTTTCTCCTTTAAAGTAGTCCTCTTTTATCCAATTCTAAGATATTATTGAACTGCTTGTTTTTTGTCAGTATTTTAAATAGTGGTACACCTATTATTGTAACAATAATTATCTCAGAAAGCATTATTTGTCCTGTTGTAAGGAAAAATGCCGCTTCTCCCTTTGTTATAAGGAAAATTTCAAGTCCTACTAAAATATTTGCAATTGCAGGTACTATACTTGCTACCCAAATATTCTTACATTTACTCATAAAGTAAACCGCCAAAAAGGACGCCAATGTTCCAATTATCATGTCCCAAATATAAGGACTGAAAAGATTTGCAATAAAACATCCCAAAGTTAACCCCCAAATATATTCTGGGTTAAAAAACGCAAGCAATGTCATCACTTCGGAAGCCCTAAATTGCAGCGGTCCGTAGGACAGGTTTGGAAATGCTAGGGTCAACACCGCATAAAGGGCGGCTATAACCCCTTGTCTAACTAAAAATTTTGAATTAATTTTTTTGTTCATAAAACAACACCTCTTAAATATGATTATGTTTTATGACACCTTAAAACACGACTACTGTGATGGTAAAACCATATAAATAACTTGTAAAAGTTCAGTTTTAATAAATTGATAATAAAAAAAGTCCCGTCAAAGACGAGACAGTTATCCATCACATCTTGATTTTTTAAGTGGGTGCCAAGAAAACACTTCATGCTTTAGAATATCATAATATTTCCTACTCTTCAACAATTAAACGCCCTAAGTAGATGTAGTAGGATTTGTTAACTATAAAATCCAGTGTAGACCTTATAGTATTCCTCAATCCTCTTCGCAAGAGTTGAGTTTCTATTGACTACATAGGTGTTTCCTATCATCTTAGCCAAGTACCTTCTGTCTCCAACCATCACCACAAGTTTTTTTGCCCTTGTAATGGCTGTGTAGATAAGGTTTCTTGTCATTAGCATAAAGGGTCCAGGTCCGATAGGAATTACTACAACTGGAAATTCACAACCTTGGGACTTGTGGATTGTTATTGCATAGGCTAGGGAAAGTTCGTCCACTTCGTTGTAGGTGTACTCTACCTTTCTATCGTTGTCGAATAGCACTTGTATTTTGTCGTAGTAGGTGTCAATCTTCGTAATAGTCCCAAAATCACCGTTAAAAACTCCAAGGGCCCTTTGTCCATCTGGGGTAATGTACTCCTTCTCATAATTGTTTTTTACCTGCATCACCTTATCCCCTTCTCTAAAGATTTTGTCCCCCTTTACAAACTCTTCCAAGTTTGGAGTCTTTGGATTTAACACCTCCTGCAGGCTATTATTGAGTTCCACCGTACCAAAGTCGGTTTTTTTCATAGGCGTTAGAACTTGTATGTCCTCTATGCTCTCAATGTTGTAAAAGTCGGGAAGTCTCTTTGAAACCAATTTTAATAAAGATTTCTTTATATCCCTTGGAGATTCTTCATCTATAAAATAAAAGTCCTTGTTCCTTTCATTTAATACTGGAAATTCGCCCTTATTTATCCTATGTGCATTTAATACTATATTACTATCCTGTCCTTGTCGGAAGATTTTCTTAAGTTCAACGGTCTTAATCAACTTGGAGTCGATAATGTCCTTTAGCACATTGCCCGCCCCTACAGAGGGAAGCTGGTCTATGTCTCCCACGAAGATAAGCTTGGTCTCTCCTGAAACACCTTTGAGGAGATTTTCAAGAAGCATAAGGTCTATCATGGAAGCTTCGTCAATGATCAATATATCTCCATCTAAAGGGTTTTCACCATTATGTTCAAAAATCATTCCCCTACCAGAGTCCACCGGCATATAACCTAAAAGTCTGTGGATGGTTTTAGCTTCTAGGCCAGAGGTCTCTTCCATTCGCTTTGCTGCCCGTCCTGTTGGGGCAGCCAAAAGCACCTTTAGACCATGATCTCTATAGATGTCTACAATCTTTTTAACTATGGTGGTCTTGCCCGTTCCAGGTCCTCCTGTAATTACCAACATATTTTCCGTACAGGCATATTCTATTGCCCTTATCTGACATTCATCGTAGGAAATATGGTCTTGTTTTAAGATTTTCTCTTCTTCCTTTTTCCAGTCAATCCCCGTAAAAATCTGGTCATTACTCAAAAGTCTTCCAAAGGCCTCTCCCACATTTAGCTCTGACTTATAGAGTTGGGGGCTATATAAAATCTTTTCATCATTATATTCATCAATCACCAAGGTCTCATCAAAGACAGCAGGTGCAATATGCTCTTCAACTTCATCCCTACTTAATCCCAAGAGGCCACTCACTCTATAGACCGTCTCCTCATAGGTCATATAGCAATGACCGTTAGTTGTAGCCTCGTTGTTTAAGTAGTAGGTAAGGCAAGCCTTTATCCTAAAGGGGGAGTTTCTTTCGATATCCGTCTTTAAAGCTATTTCGTCGGCCCTTTTAAATCCTATTCCCCAAACGTCGTTTATGAGAGCATAGGGGTTGGATTTTATTTGTTCAATGGTCTTGTCCTTGTACTCCTTGATAATTCTTTGGGCTTGAAGCGGCGAGATGCCAAGTTTTTGAAGAAAAATCACAGTCTCTTGAGTCTCTTGTTGCTCGGCTATAGCTTCTTGAATATCCTTAAACTTCTTTTTACCAATTCCCTCTACTTCCAAGAGCCTTGAAGGAGTTTCATTTATAATATTTAAAGTTTCCTTTCCAAATTGTCTTACAATACGCTTTGCCATAGCCTTTCCTATGTGGGGAAAGACTCCAGATGCCAAGTACTTCATGATGGAAAGTTTGGAAGTTCCCTTTGTAATCTCAAATTTATCTATATTGATTTGTTCACCATATTTGTCATGGTAGACCATGTCCCCAACTATTTTTAGGGAATCCCCTACTTTTAAATCCTTTAAATATCCGACAGCGGTAATCTCCCCGTCCTCCGTTTTCATCTTTAAAACGGTGTAGTTGTTTATTTGATTGTTAAAGATAATATTTTCAACGATTCCTTCTAATTCCATAACTTTCCCATCTCTATAATTATAACGTCTCCAAAACTTTACCTATTTGCAATTTAACAAAAAAGCGGGGTAACCCCGCCTAGCTATTCTTGTATTCTCTCTATTTTTGCACCAAGCTTTTTAAACTTTCCTACAATGTCGTCATATCCTCGGTCAATATGTTCCACTTCGGATATATAAGTTTTGCCTTCCGCCACAAGACCAGCAAGGATAAGTGCAGCTCCTGCTCTTAAATCAGTAGCTCTAACCTGTGCTCCCTTTAAACTAGGCACGCCGGCAATTCTTGCTTCCCTTGCGTCCGTTGCAATGATTGCACCCATTTTAAGTAACTCATCAACGTGCATAAACCTATTTTCAAACACGGTTTCTGTAACCATGGACTGGCCTTCCGCAGTAGTTAAAAGCGCCATAAATTGTGCCTGAGCGTCAGTTGGAAAACCTGGATAAGGTAGAGTTTTAATGTCGGTTCCTATAAGTTTCTTACCGCCTATAACCCTAATTACATCCTTCTCTTCATTGACATAGACCTGACAGCCAACCTCTTTTAACTTTGCAATTATTGGCATTACATGACTAGGAATACAGTTTTCAACCGTTATGTCTCCCCTGGTAATTGCCGCCGCTACCATGTAGGTAGAAGCTTCGATCCTATCGGGGATAATGGCGTGCTGTCCTCCCCCTAGTTTTGTAACTCCTTTAACTCTAATGGCAGAAGTCCCTGCTCCTTTAATATTTGCACCCAATTTATTTAAAAAGTTAGCAAGGTCTACAATTTCAGGTTCCTTTGCCGCATTTTCTATTACGGTTTCGCCCTTTGCCATAGTTGCAGCCATCATGATGTTTTGAGTTGCACCTACAGAAGGAAAGTCTATATAGATAGTGTCGCCAACAAGCCCTTCTTTGGCCAAGGCCTCAATCCTATCCACCTCTTCTATAACCTTAGCACCTAAAGCTTTAAAGCCTTTTAAGTGAAGGTCTATAGGTCTTTTTCCTATGGCACATCCCCCTGGTAGGTAAGTCATAGTCTCCCCTCTTCTAGCTAGAAGCGGTCCCATAACCAAGAAAGACGCCCTCATTCTATTCATAAGCTCCATTGGAGCCACATGTCCAGTCAATTTTGACGAGTCAATTCTTACAACATTTTCATCTAAATATTCAACTTTAGAACCTAGAGATTCTAAAACTTTTAATATCACATTAATATCACTTAACTTCGGTACATTCTCTAGAATGATCGGTTCTGTCCCCAGTAATGAAGCTGCAATAATCGGCAGTGCGGCATTCTTTGCCCCATCCACCTTAACATTTCCAGACAATGGACCGTTGTTAGTTACAACAATCTTTTCCACAATACCTCCATAAATTTCAATAACTAATCGGTATTATTATATCATAAAGGGCTTAATTTTCCACTTTTAAAATGTAACAACATTTCTACAATTGCTTTATCGGTGGTTAGCTAATATTTATTTTTAAGAAAATAATTTTTAAAATTCCTTGATGAATTTTACACAGGGATGCCATACCATTTAAAAACGGCCCCTAAGAGCCGTCTTTAGTCAACTATTGTCTTTTCTATATTCTGTTATTGTATCTTTATATGCATCTAACATACTCTGGGAGGCGTTGTCCCAGGAGAATTTTTCTGCATATTCTCTTCCTTTTTCCCTAACTCTTGTGCAAAGTTCCATGTCCTGTAGAGAGTTTATACAGTTGTTTAGACTTTCAATGGAATTTCGTTGGTAGATAAATCCATTTTCTCTGTCCTTTATCTGTTCTATGGTAGGTTCACTATGGGCGGCAATGACTGGAGTCCCTGAAGCCATCGCCTCAGTTATTACAAGGCCCAAGGTTTCACTTAAGGATGGGAAGACAAAGGCATCAGCAGATGCATAGGCCTGGGAAAGCTCTCGCCCCTTTAAAAACCCTGTAAAAACCGTGTTGGTGTCTGCAAAGTGCTCTTCCAGCTCTTGTCTAGAGGGTCCGTCTCCCACAATGGCAAGTCTGATATCATCCCTTTTATCCATTATCTCCTTTAATGAAGAAATCTCCTTTTCCGGAGCTAGTCTTCCTACAAATATTAGCAAGGTCTTCTCTTCTTGTCCCTCGGTAAGTTTCTTTCGCATTTCTTTGGAATAAAATCTTGGGTGTCTATTGTTGATATCCACTCCCTTTGGAAGAACCCTTAGCCCATGAATATCCTGGGACTGTAAGAGTTCGTACATGGCTTGGGATGTCACTAGGTTTATCTTTGCTGAATTATGCAAGTCCCTAAGGTAGTTCCAAAGATGATTTTTTGCAAATCCAAAGTTGTAATGGTCCAAGTAGTAGGGAGTGTTGGTGTGAAAGCTACAAATCAGTGGAATCTTTAGCTTCTTAGCATAGTGGACACCGCTGGATGCAAGACTTATTGGGTTTGCTGCATGTACGATATCCGGCTGAAACTCCTCTAGGATGTCCTTTACTTTAAGACTTGGCACTCCCCATGCCCTGTGGGGGTAGAAGAAAAAAGTAATTGCCGTCATTGGATAGATCTTTGCACCAAAGTACTCTTCTTCAATTCCATCTATTTTCGGACAGATTACTATGACTTCATGACCCTGTCTAGTCATATAGTCCACTGCATTTGAAAGCCTTGTAACAACTCCGTCTGTAGATGGTAAAAATGTTTCAGTTATAAGCGCTATCTTCAAGTCGACCTATCTCCAGGATGGTGAGTTCATTACATTGTTTGGCTTAACTCTATCTGCGTTGTCTATGGCAAGTTCCATAATGTCCTTAATCACTTCATCAGTTAAAAGATGAGCTTCCAGTCCCAAGTCCTTTAGTTTTGTGATAACCGCATTGAAGTAGTGCTCTTCCTTTTCAACCCTAGGATTTTCCATATGTTCTATCTTTCCATCAAGGCCAAAGTACTTCTTAGCTACTTCATTTACTTTTTCAGCCAATTCAAGAACGCTAAACTGTTCAGTCATTTGATTGTAGATTTTAAAGTCTCCTCTTTCTGGAGGGTTTTGGGCAGCAAGCTCTATACATCTTACAGTGTCTTCAATATTTATAAAGCCTCTAGTCTGTCCGCCCTTTCCATAAACTGACATTGGAAGACCACTGGCAGTTTGAATGATAAATCTATTCATTACAGTTCCATAGATACCGTCATAGTCAAATCTGTTTACCAAAACTGGATCCATCTTGGTTTCCTTGGTGTTAACTCCATAGACTACTCCTTGGTTTAGGTCAGTAGCTCTAATACCCCAGGATCTTACGGCAAAGTAAATATTGTTTGTGTCATGTACCTTGGTTAAGTGGTAAAAAGAGCCTGGACTCTTAGGGTATAGGAAGGTTTCCTTTCTACCCTTATGCTCCACTTCAAGATATCCTTCTTCTATATCTATATTTGGTGTGCCATATTCTCCCATGGTACCAAGTTTAATTAAATGACAGTCTGGGTTGAACTCTTTTATTGCATATAGCACATTTAAATTTCCTAATACGTTGTTGGACTGGGTGTAAACCGCATGTTCCCTGTCGATCATAGAATAAGGTGCTGAACGTTGCTCCGCAAAATGTACGAAGGCTTCCGGCTCAAATGTTTTAAACACTTCGGATAAAAAGTCATAATCATTTAAGTCGCCTATAAATAATTGTATCTCTTTACCAGTAAGCTCCTTCCACTTTGCAATTCTCTCTTCTATTGGGGCAATTGGCGTCAATGAGTTGGAATTTAATTCCTCGTCTATTTCTCTTCTAACCAAATTGTCCACAATTGCAACGTCAAAACCTTGGTTTGATAGATAAAGGGAGGTTGGCCATCCACAAAATCCATCTCCACCTGCTACTATAATTTTCATTTATTGAGTTCCTCCTATTTCTTTGTTCTATTTTCATTGTAACAGATAAATTTGACTTTTATTGAAATACACAATATTTTAACCTTGGTTAACATTGATATAATAAGGATTTTACTCACTTTTAGTATTGCTCTTAAATCTTAATAGCCACTTTACGTATTAAATGCTTTTAAAGTTTTGCTTTTTTCATACAAAAATCTAACTTTATTCTTCATTATCTGTTATAATTTGTATAGCTACGATAGTTATAGAGGATTATATTATTTATTTGTTTTGATGCAATCATATGTGTAGGAGGAAAATTTAATGAAAAAATTTACAACAAGGGATCTAACAATCCTAGCTTTGCTTTCAGCAATCACCGTAGTTTTTGGGCTTACTCCCCTGGGATACATACCTTTAGGGCTTATAAGGGTTACTACATTGCACATTCCAACGATTATAGGTGCAATAATCTGCGGTCCTTTTATTGGAGGCTTGGTGGGCTTGGTCTTTGGACTGTTTTCACTTTTCACTAATTTAACAGCCCCTTCATCATTACTTTATTTTATGTTTATAAACCCATTGGTTTCTGTCCTACCTAGGGTTTTAATCGGTGTATTAACCGGTTTATTGTTTAAAAAGTTGAACGAAAAATTTAAAGACAACTTCTTCGTACCCTTTATAGTTGGGGCATGTGGCGCTGTTATAAACACTGTCTTAGTTTTAGGTCTTGGTTACTTGCTATATGGCCAAAGGATCGCCGAGATATATAAAGTGGCAAATGCAGGTAAAATACTTATAGGTATTGCTGCATCAAACCTTCCCTTTGAGATGCTTGCAACCAGTGTTATCGTTGGTTTTGTAACAAGACCTTTGAGAAAATCATTAGATAAGAAAAGGATGTGATTTTATGAAATTGGCAGAAGCTTTACAGGTTAGAAAAGACTTACAGATTAAGGTGGACCGACTCAGGTTTAGAATTACAAGCAATTGTACAGTCCAAGAGGGAGAAGAACCTTCTGAAAACCCAAAGGAACTACTGGAAGAGCTAGACAGAAGTTGTGCTGAATTAGAAGATATCATCTCTAAAATCAACATAGCCAATGCAGTTGTAAAAATAGGAGAACTTACTTTAACTGAACTTATTTCAAAGAGGCAAATCCTGAATAAAAAAATTTCCATTTTGAGAAGCGCAATAGATTCCGCATCGGAAATAGCCGATAGAGTCTACAAGACAGATATAAAGATACTTCCAACTATATCCGTAAAGGATACGCAAAAGGAAGTAGATAGACTGTCAAAGGAACTAAGAGAAACAGAGTTATTAATACAAGAATCAAACTGGACTACTGAATTAGTCTAGGTTTTTGGACAAAACAGGGCGGGTACAAAACCAATTCAGACGGTTCAAAACGACCTATTAAATTACAATTAAGCTCTTACTTTTACAAGGGCACATTTACACATTACATTTATTACCACGTACCGACTGTTAGGGTGGGCTTGGGGCAAGGTGATGTTGCAGAATAGATTATTCTACTCTGTAGTGACCCCCTAAATCCGGACATGGATTAGGGGGTATTTTAATGTCAAAATA
>NZ_JASBYU010000004.1 GCF_029983815.1 Lagierella sp. | reverse complement strand
AGCTATTGCAAGGCTTACAGGAGATTTGCTCTTTTTTTACTGTCAAATTCAGGATTATATCATAATTTTTTAATAGTGCAAGCGTTTTTTATTGTTAAAAACAAAATAATGGAATTAAGAGCTAGTAGTTTAAAATTGAATACAAAAAAACCTCTGTCCATATTGAAATGTCCTGTTTTTCACGAAAGTTTGACAGTTGAATACATACCAAAACCTTTGAACGTTTTGAAAAACGCGTTTTTATGTCAATTTTATAATTTTGTATTTCATAACATCTGGCAATGTGCTATGAAATCAATATAAAGGAGCGATATTATCATGAGACTTCAAACTTCTAAATCTTAAAATGCTATTTCTTTTTATATTGTTGAATCTATTTACGTTAAGGAAAAAAGAATTAACAAAATTGTTGAAACAATTGGAACTTTAGAACGAATCAAAGAAATAATTGGAAATAGAAATCCTTATGAGCGGGGACGACAAAGGGCTATGGAGCTCACTAAGGTAAAAAATGGAGGAAAAGAGATTTATATATCCCTACTTACACAAAAACTGAATTGACTGATAAATTACATGAAATTTCTTGTTTTAATACGGATATGGAAGTTATTGCTGCTCAAAAGTTAAGAAAAAATTTTAAAAATACGAAAATCAAAAACGTTGTGCAAAATTAATTTAAAGAGCAATCCTCTGTAAGCAAGCTATTGCAAGGCTTACAGGAGTCTTGCTCTTTTTTTGCTGTCAAACTTAGAAGTTTCCTCGTCTTTTATTTTTAGGACTTTTGCAACAGGCCCTTATTTTTATAAGTCAACCTGTCTTTGTAGAAAACTTAGATTAAAAATGCAAACTCGCTAAATATCCCATCTAAAAATGCTGCTATAGCAAAAATTAATATATATAAACCGATTTTATTGTATTCTTTTTCTTTAAGTTTTGTTCCCACCTTTTTTGCATTTACAAAGGACACAGCAAAAAATATAGAACTTAGAACTAAACAAAATCCAGATATTACGGTAGGTCTAATATGCATAATCCACCTCTTTGTCTATCTTCTCATAATGTACAATACTAGTTACGGGTTTAAACTTATCATAATTTTCTCTTCGTAATTTCCCTCGATAACTGTCTATTCCAGTCCCCAAAATAACGATGAAAATCATTAAAAGGAGATTATAAGCTAGCCTTTTAATTTTTCTATTATGAATTTGTAAACTTATTTCCCGTAGTCCGTCTATTAAAGCAAATAACAAAATAAAACCTGCCGTTCTACAAATTGAGAGAAGACCCATGGTTATTAAATATTTTGTCATCATAAACACTTCCTTTTTTATCTTTTACAAATTTTCTAGCTTATATATCATTGTAACAAATCAAAAAAAATCAATTCTGTATTTCTTTTATAAATCTTTTAGGACCTCTGGAGACGATAAAAACAGGACTTTTTACAGTCCTGTTTTTATCAAATTCTATAATCCCTTCTCTTGTCTTAGCACTTTTATAAAGGATACCATGACCAGTATCATTATTATGGCAAATGGAAAAGCTACTGTAATTGAAGCTGTTTGTAACATCTGTAATCCACCTGCCAGTAATAGCGCATAGGCTAGGGCAGATTGTATTATTCCCCAAATTATTTTTGTTTTGTTTGAAGGGTTTAAGTCTCCATTTTCACTTAGCATTCCAAGTACAAAGGTTGCAGAATTGGCACTGGTTATAAAGAAGGTGTATAACAATACTATTGATATAATTGACATCAACATTCCTAAAGGGAGTTGTTTAAAGATTACAAAAAGTGCAGTCTCCGTAGATTCTACCGCCTTTGCTGCAATCTTAGGTCCTTGGGAAATTGCGGTAGTACCAAATATGGAAAACCATACAAAGGAACCAAGGGCAGGTATTGTAGTAACTCCTGCAACAAATTCCCTTATGGTTCTTCCCTTTGAAATCCTAGCAATAAAAATTCCTACAAATGGTGCCCAAGCTATCCACCATGCCCAGTAAAATATCCTCCAACCGTTTAGCCAAGAGTTGTCTTGGAAAGGGTTAAGCCTTAAGCTTTCCCTTACGACTCCTGATATATAACTTCCCATAGTGTTGATTAGAGAGTTTAGAATTTGAATTTTTGGTCCAATGATGAATAGTAAAAGCATTATTCCACCGGCAACTAGGATATTCAAATTAGAAACTTTAGAAATTCCCTTTTCAATACCTGCAACAGCTGTCCAAACAAAAATAACTGTAAGGATGACTATGGTCACAAGGGCAAAGATTTCATTGTTGGGAACTCCAAAGAGAAAATTAATTCCTGAATTTATTTGTAAAACTCCAAGTCCCAGTGAAGTTGCAACGCCTGCTACAGTAGCAAAAATTGCAAGGATGTCTACGACTTTCCCAATAGGACCCTTAGCCTTTTCTTCCCCTACTAAGGGAATAAGCAAAGATGAAATCAATCCAGGTTTATCTTTTCTAAACTGCATGTAGGCTAAAGGTAGCGCTATAATCGTATAACTTGCCCAAGGGTGAATTCCCCAATGCATAAAGGAGGAGAAAAGTGCAAAGTTTGCTGCTTCTGGACTACCTGGAACAATGCCCATATCCGGTTTCATAAAATGTGATATCGGTTCTGAAACGCCATAGAATACAAGTCCTATTCCCATTCCTGCCGAAAATAGCATTGCAAACCATGTTAAATTTGAGTATTCAGGCTTATCCGTGTCCTTTCCCAAAACTATCTTGCCATATTTACTAAAGGCCAAGGTAAACACAAATATTACAAAGGCAAACATAGCAAGTAAGTAAAACCAACCAAATTTTGTGGTTAAGAAGTTTAATACTGCAGAACCAACTTCTCCAAAGCCCTTGGGGAATACGATTCCAAAGAATGCTATAAGGGCTACTATTACCAAGGATATATAAAATACCATATTTTTATTCTTTTTCATTTTTATCCCACTTTCCTTGTTTAAATATGAGGCTAAGGTGCTTTAAAGCACCTATACCCCTATACTGAAAATACTGTTTGTTCATTTACATCTTCAGTTAAAGCATCTAAAGCGCGTTTAACCAATCTGTAACGTAATTTATATTGATCCTCTTTTGAAGTAGAAGGATCTCCAAAAGGATATGGTATTGAAATTGTTGGAACGATTTTATTAGCTCCAACAGTCTTTGCAACTGGAACCAAGTTGCACAACATCACCACAGGAAAACCAGCTTTTTCAAATTCTTTTACCATTGTTGCACCGCAACGTGTACAGGTTCCTCAGGTTGATACCATTAGAATTGCATCTACTTTGTCTTCCTGTAGTAGAGGTATCATCTCTTTTGCCATTCTACTAGCTTCTCCCTCAGTTGTTCCCGTACCTACTGTAGAGTAGAAATATGGATGTAAAGAACCATAAACTCCTTGCTTAAGCATATCTTTCATAACGTCAACAGGCATAATTACATCAGGATCTGCATCTGCTGCAGCTGGGTCAAATCCTGCGTGAGTTGTTTTAAACACGCCAGCTTTTAAATCATCAATTTCAGAAATATCATATCGTCCCCATCTTGTGGCAGATGCGGATTGAATCCTGTCGGGATTGTCTACTGGAATTATACCTCCTGTTGTAGTAAGGGCAATCCTCGCTTTAGTAAGATCCTTAATAGGCTTTGCAATTGGAACTCTCTCCTTCATCTCGATAGGAAGTTCTGTTTGGAAAGGCTTTCCATTTAGTTTACTTACTAACATTTCAACTCCCCTAACCGCAGCAGTAACAGGTTCTTCAAGCCAAATTTGATGTCTTACCCTATGTCTGAAGAATCCCTCTTCTTCATATCCGCCAAGCTTTTCTCCTCTAAGCAGTTTATTTGCATAATCAGTCATTGCCTTTACATCCTGTTTCATCTTACCAGCGGAGTTTCCCCCTGGAAATATTACTAGATGATTTCTAAACATTTCGACTCCAGGATTTTCTTCATGCATAGATGTTATAGTAGGTTTATGAAGTTGTTCTTCAACAGCCTTACAAACTCCTCCACAAGCAAATCCATATCTTCCAGCTTGAAATGCTGGTCCAGCTATAAGCAAATCAAAGTCTAGATTTTTTATTAAATCTATTATCTCGTTAAAGGCTTTTTCCTTATTTTCAGCTACATAGTTGTCCCCACAAATAATTGTATAAGAAACTTCTGCATCTTCTAAATTTTTATTTATGGCTAATCCTGGGCCTACTGCCCCTTCCACCAACTGAGGAGCTACTGATGCCGTATCTTCGCCACCAAGTCCACCAAAAAATTGATTGATATAGTGAATTACCTTTTTCATTTCCTCACCTAAAATCCTTTCATGGTCTTAGTTGACCAACCTGCAATTTGATCACCACAGAACATTGCATTGTTTTCCATAATTACTGAACCATCTTCTCTAACAGAAGGTCCAAGCTTTTCATCATCTGCCCAACCTCCAGAAAGACCATCTCTTCCCAGTGCTTCAAGCTCACCATATACCTCATCTGCAGGTTCTAACTCAATAAGTTCAGACACATTACCTGTTGATACAAGGGCATCTGCCTTTTCATCAAGTACCACAAGAGGCTGAGAAGCTCCATCCCTACCTGTTGCTTCATTGGATATGCCCACTGTTTTAACTCCAACATCTTCAAGACCAGCAATTACCCTTACATAGTCAGTGTCTGGGTTTCCATAACCTTCTTCTGTTACAATTGCCCCTTCAACACCTAAAGCTTGAGCTAGATTTGCAACAAAAATTGCAGATCTTTCCTTTTGCTCCAAGGAGACATTTAGATTTGACATGATTACCCCTAAGAAATTTATCGTTTTCCCGTGCTCTTTATAAAGTTCTTTTATAATTGGGAAATTTTGCATATCATAGGTCGCCCATTTAGATGAAGAAGGCATAAAGGATCCAGATATTATGGCTCCATCCAACACTTCATTTGGATTCATAAAAGTTGGAACAAAATGATTTAAATCCCATCCATATAGTAGATCATTGTATCCCATGGCTTCCATTTGGGATTGAGGCTGCATTACCAGGGCTACCCTTGGCAACTTATTGGTCTTTTCGTCCCTTTCAAAAACACCTTCAAAACAGTAGGTTTCAACATCCTCTGGTTTTTGCTCCAATACTGTTTTTCCAAGATATTCAGCAAATCTATGGGTCGCCCATCTAATTGCCCTATTCTTTTTTTGCTGTTCAAACCTTTCAAAGTCTTCATTGGTATCAGCTATGATACAGATATTAATCAACTCACCGAAAAGAGTATACTTTTGACCTTTGCCAAACATGTCCACAAGACCATCACCAAAGCTTCCCATATGCATGCCTACGCCTAGGACAGAGACACCCTTTAACGCATGCAATGTTCCTTCACCTGCATTCTTTACTTCACCAGTGACACCAGGGAAAACAGAGCGCCCATCTAGTCTTACCCTTGGTTCGCATGCCTCTTTAATTGGCACAATCCTAATTCTCTCTCCAGGTCGTGCAATCTTTAACTCAACTTCAGTTATGTTTTCATCTTCTCTAATAAAATTTTCCGCTTCCTCTTTATTAATTGAGAGGATACCGTTTTCAAATTTTGTAATATCTCCGAATACAACATCCTTAACATGGAAGTTGCCTATTTCAAGCTTTTTCACTAGAAACCTCCTATTTCGATTTACCACTCCGCCATCAGCGATTATTATATAATCATGATTATATTCTTACTATACCACCATTCTAATCAAAATGCAATACCGATTATATAATAATCATGATTATTGTTTAGCTAGATAAATTGCTAAAGGAGAAAATAAGTTAAAGATTACAAAAAGTCTTTGACAGTTGCAATTAGTAATATTTTTATTAAACGTTAGAAACAAGCCATTTAATTCGTTAAATTACTAGTTTAAAATTGCGTATTGTCCTGCGGAAATATTACTTTTATTATTTATATATTTATCCCCCTATCTGTATTGAATTCTAATTTTTTCATCACAATAAAAAAGCTCTAAAAAAACTTAGCATATGGAATAAATAGATTGAAATTCAAATCGAAGTAAACCGCAAGAAAATCACACTGTTTGAGCCTTGGCGAGTTTGTGATTTTCAGGTTTACAAGATTATGAATTTCACTATTTATGGAGTCAGGTAAGTTTTTTGAGCTTTATTCTGTTTTTCGAATGACCTGTAATAATCTCTATTTTCTATAAATTCTTATGTATTTTAGAAATTTCAATAAAGTTTACTGTAAAAGTCTTTGACAGTTGGCATGTTCCTAACCTCTATTAAATGTTGTAATCAAGCCTTTTTATCCATTAGATTTCCTATTCGAATTTGCGTATTGTTCTGCGGAAATATTACTTTTATGATTTATATATTTATTCCCCCTATCTGTATTGAATTCTAATTTCTCATCACAATAAAAAAGCTCTAAAAAAACTTAGCATATGGTATCAGCTAAGTTTTTTGAGCTTTGTTCTGTTTTTAGACTAAACTGTAATAATCTCTTTTTTTACAATTCGTGTTTATACCATAAATTTCAATAAAATTTCCTACAATAGTCTTTGACAGTTGGTATGGTCTTAACCTTTAATAAATGTTGGAAACAAGCCTTTTTATCCATTAGATTTTCCGTTTATTTTTGCGTACTATTCCGCTTAAATATCACTTGATTTTATATATATATTTCTTGTTCTTACCTTTTCCCAATTGTTCTTATTAGTTTAATTCTAAAATATTCTAAATTAATATTTCTCCTATGTAATAGAATTCATATACATATGCACTAATTGGGGGAATTTTCATATTTCCTCGATTGTTATTTGTTCAGAAATTACTTCAATAACTTTTACAACGTCAAAATAATCAAGGTTTTCGATATAAGAATTGTCTTGTAGATAAACTTTCCATAATTCTTGCAAATAAGAGTCTTCTCTAATATCTTTTATGATTTCTTTAGCTTCATTCAATAAAGATATACTTTTTCTTTTTTCTCCAGTTGAGATAACTGCCTGTTTCAAAATAGAAAAATCAATCTCATCTTTTCTAAAACAATATAGGCTATATAAGTCATAGAAATCTCTCATTCTTGTTGTAGCTATATTCCTTCTTATAATGGTCTCGTATTTTCAGAAAGTATAGTTTCGATTGGGTATGCCATTACTTTAATCCCTTTTTCATTAAACATACAAGGGTAGATATATTCTATTTCCTTTGGCGTAATTATATCTCCAGTTGTAATGTCTATTTTCATTACATTTCTTATCTTTCCAAAGATAGCAATTAAATGTACCCTAAAATTTTCATACTCATCATTTTCTCTAATATGAGTTATATCGGTAATTTCATATATTATTCCATCATCTACTTTTATTTCTCCAATCTCAGAAATAATTTTACTAATAATTTCTTCTCTTAAAGGAATCCCTTTCACAGTGGTATCCATATCCATTGTAGTCCTATTATCTATCCCTATTATTGAAGATATTAAGAGTCCTCCTTTAATAATAAAATTATTTTTGTATTTTGAGAGAGATAGCCTCTCTAAAAATCGTTCAAAGAAAAACATCTGTAAAACTTCTTGTGAACTAAGATTATTGTTTTTAGATATATTTCTTATCTTTCCTTTTAAACTTTCTGGGCCTATCATTTACAATACCTCTATATATTTTCTGATTTCATTTTCAATTCCTAGTTTTCTACTATATTTAATAAGATTTCTCAAGTTTTTCTCTTTATTATTAAAGTATCTGGTAATAGCATCCGTAAAGACTTGTTTATCTATGGTATCTCTTTCCAAAACAATATCACAGATACTTCTTTCCATATCATAGCATTGTACTTCATTTCCTATAGGAGTTATTACTAGAGTAACACCTATATCAAAATTTTCAATTTTTATATAGTGCACCCTGATCTTTTTCTTAAGCTTTTTTAGATGACTTACATTATACCCTTGAGGAACACTGATATGAAAAACATTTGGACTTCTATCGCTAAGCCCTAACAGAAATAAAGCTGTATGAAAGGAAAAGATAACTTTCTCATTATTAAGTGATATTAATGCAAAATCATCATTTATATCACCTTTTTTCTTATATACTCCATTTTTTACCCTTTCGAGTTTTCCTTTCTTAGTAAGCTGAGCAAGCTTACTCCTATTAATACCAATTTTTTCTGCTTGTTTATTTGTAATCAAACTTTGATTTTTGAAATATTCATTTAAGCATTCCATTACTGTCACCTCTAACATTTACTCTTTTATTATAAGATATTAACGAGTATTTGTAAACATCTAGAAAAAAGAAGAAAAAAATCAAGATGTTTTACAGTCAAAAAATAATATGTCTTTAGCTTTAAATGCAGGTCTATTTCCTTTCAAAAATATTTTAATTCCTTTAGTTTTACTGTTTAATCTCTTTGAGAAAACTACTGTAAATTTCTTTGACAGTTGTCATATTCTTAACCTCTAACAAATGTTGTATCAAGCCATTTATCATATTAAATTTCCTATTCGAATTTGCGTATTGTTCTGCAGAAATATTACTTTTATGATTTATATATTTATTCCCCCTATCTGTATTGAATTCTAATTTCTCATCACAATAAAAAAGCTCTAAAAAACTTAGCATATGGTATCAGCTAAGTTTTTTGAGCTTCGTTTTACTTTTTTTCATAAAATATTTATTTTTAATTTTCTAACATTTCATCTGGTATTAACATATCCAGGTAGGTTTTAAATTCTTTTATATATTTATCCTTTAATGATGGATTTTGTTCCACTTCATCTAGTAGACTTTTAAATAGACGTATCACCATTGAATCTATTATTTCTCCTTCTTCTTGAGATATAAATTCTTTTTTTATTATCTCCTCCATAAGTACCATAGACCTTGATGAAATGTCTCCTTTTCTTAACATATCTTCAATAACATCTTTTGAAATATTGATTTCTCCTGGAATAGACTCAGGAAAGAGTTCATAGTACTGTTGTAGTACAGGTTCAATATCGTCATAAATTTGCTTAAAGAAAATAATTTTAAAATACGTTGGATATTTGAAGGCTTGTGCTGCAAAGACCTCCCAAACATATTTATACTTACTAATGGGATCTTTAAACTCCTCATGTGTGTAGGATAGGGCTTCTAGATACTTTTGCATGTAGGACATAACACTAAAGAATTTTAATTCGTCTAGGTTTTTAAAGTAATTGTAGATAGTTGCACTATTGTACCCTGCTCTGTCAGCAACTTTTCTAATTGTAACGCTATCAATTCCCTCTTGGTCAATGATATCTGTAGTTGCGTCTATAAAAATCTGATACATCCGTCTCTTTTGTATCATACGATTGCTAAGTTTTCTATTCAATCCATCACGTCCTTATCTTTCTCATTATATCATTAATTTAATAAATGAAAAACTTAAGGATTATTTTATTTTTATGCTTTATCTTGTGAAATAAGATATTGTTATAGATATAGTGCCATTAAAATGGCGTCCTCATAGCTGCCATCCCCGTCTTTAAAATAGTCCCTATACCCTCCTATGGTTTCAAAACCAAATCTTTCGTAAAGACCAATGGCGGCATAGTTGTCTGCCCTAACGTCTAAGTCGACTATTTCAATGTAGGGGTTTCCTACGCAGTAGTCTAAAAGTGCCGTTATCATCTGACGGCCAATGCCCATGTTCCAATAGTCTTTTAGGACAAATACTCCTAAAGTCACCCTATGACCTGCCTTTGATTCAAGAGAATTACCTTGCAGTGTTCCAAGGGATACAATCTTTTCATCTACTATACCTACCAACATCAGTCCTGTTTTTGATTTTCTATATCCATCAATTAAAAATTTTTCTTCAGTTACAGTATAGTTTTTAAGATTTTCAGTTGTTACTATAAGGTTGTTACTTTCTTCAGCCGCTTGTCTTATACATTTTAAGACTTCTTCTGCTTGAGATACCCTTGCCTTTTCTATTATCAGTTCCATATCATCACCTATGTAAAAGAATACCATAATTTTGGGCTTTAATCTAAGACAATTTTTGAAATAAAAAAACTGTAAAGGTCCGTTTCCCTAAACAGTTATGTCACATCATTTCAATTAACAAAAAGATTCCACTATTTTTAAATTGGGAATCCTTCTGCCTGAAATCTTATTTTGTATAAAAAGGAAAGTAGATTATTTCCTTTGTTGAACTGATGTTGGGCATTTTTCAAATCCTTTAAATCTAGTCTTTCGTCTAGTAATGCCATTGCTATTTTTACAGGGCTATTGGAGTAAAGCGCATCAGTTACATCTAGATTTTCTATTTCTTTTAAATCCTCCAACAAATCCTCTCTCTTATAATCCTTTTTTACCTTCCTACACTCCTGTAATAGTTCGTGAAAATAGAGCTCTTCGCCATCAACGGTAATAAATACTTCCTTTTTATCCCTTGGGCCATAGTAGACTCTACCTCTAAGACTATTACATAAAAAGTCCGTGTTTTCCATTATTTAACTCCTTAATAAAATATTTCTAAAATTAAGTCCAACATTATCAAGTAGACCATAATTTTAGATGTTAGAATGAATGTTTTCATTTAGTCTTCCTCCTTGTATTAATTATGGTATAGGAATGTAAAGGTTTGCTAAAATCCTTGTTAATTTTGGGATTTATCCTATTGCAATAACTGTTTATTGACTTTCGATAAATTATTGTTATAATTTAATAAAAGGGAGTGGTGCGAAATGGAAAAAACTTATTCCAGAATTCTACAGTTAATATCAATTTTACTTATGATGGGGATTTTATTTCTTTTATTTAAATATTTGCCCTATCAAGGACAGATGATTTTACAAATTCATCCAGATTATAGGGAATTTTATTTGCCGTGGCTAGTTATTTTTTATCTAGAGGCTGCCCCTATATTCTACTGTGGATTCAAATGCCTAGGTTTGTATGAAAATATTTATAACCAGAAAATCTTTACACTAGAAAGTCTAAACACCATGAAGAAGATTAGATATGCAGTGGGATTTGCCATAGCTTTAGTTGTTTTTTTAAACTTTCTTGCATTTATCTTTCTAGTTCAGAATAGGTATTTAATTCTTTTACACCTAATCTATGTGTTGGTTTTGGCAATAGTCTACATCCTATTGTCTCTAGTTGAATATCTGTTAAATAAAGCTGTCAACCTTCAACAGGACAGCGACTTAACTATATAGGTGATTTTATGATACGAGTTAATATTGATGTGATGTTGGCAAAGAGAAAGATGTCTGTAACAGAGCTTTCCAATCGTGTTGGTATAACCATGGCCAATATTTCAATTTTGAAAAATAATCGGGCAAAGGCAATCCGTTTTGAGACTTTGAATAAGATCTGTGAGGTTTTACAATGTCAACCTGGGGATATTTTAGAGTATGTGGAGGAATAATATGAAAAATTTTATAAATCGGAATCTAAAAAACTTCAAATCAACCTTTATTAGATTTCCCATAACTTGTGTATTGGGTTTAATCCTTGGGTTACTACTATGTTTTATTGTGGATGATGTACCATATCAACAGGTGATTGCTCCCTATGCTGTAACTCTATTTGTTTCAATCTTTATATTTATTTTTATAGAGCTTTTAAATGAAACTTTACAGGTACAGTTTTCCTCAAAGTTATATCGAATATTTACCTATGGGTTAGGACTTCTTTTTGCTTTTGTAATCTATTCAATCATGGGAAGATATTGGAATGACATAAGCCCTAGAATAGTCATCTACTTTTTTGGCTTTGTCCTATTCTTTATCTCCCTTTCCCTTTACATTGAAAAGATTGGAAACCCTGAAGGTCACGAGTTTTATGTCTATAGGATTTTACGGGGACTATTTGTAAGTAGTTTTCTATCTTTTATAACTTTTTTGGGGCTTTCCCTTGTACTATTTTCCATAACAAGCCTCTTTGGGTTTGTGTTTATGGGAAACTATATATTGAAGGCCTTTGTTCTAACTATGGGAACTTTGAATTTGTGGTTATTTTTAAATAATTTCCCAAGGGCTTTTGTATATGAGGAGTGGTTGGAGCCTACTATTGCAAAGAAGATTTTAAAAAATATACTTATACCAATAGAGATAGTTATGAGTCTAATCCTATATGCCTACTTTATACAGATACTCATAAAGGCAGTTTTGCCTTTACGCATCATCTCCTATTTGGCAATTGTATATGGGATTTTGGCAAGTGTCATCATCTTCTTTAGCTATAGGGAAAAAGTGGCATCAAATTTATTGATCAGCTATTATTTTCCGATTTCTTCTTTACCCCTACTAGGACTTATGTTCTATACCATGGCCAATAGAATTATAGAGTATGGTCTTACGGAAAACAGATACTATGTAATACTCATAGGTCTCTTTCTTACCTTTTTCATGCTATACAATATCCTAGGTAGAAAGAAGCACAATATTTTTACTTTAAAAATTTTGTCCCTACTCATCTTGATTTCAACTTTAGGGCCTCTTAGTAGCTACAACCTTTCCCTCTATAGTCAAAAAAATAGGCTTTCTTCTATTTTGACTAAAAACAATGTGAATATGTCTACAGGAAAGCTTAACCTTTCAAAGATAAAGGGGAAAGATCGTAGAAATATCAGTTCCATAGTCTCCTATTTTTCACAGAGAAGTGAAATGAAAAGGCTTAAAGACTTAGGAGATTTTGATCTGGCTACACTAGAAAATAGTTCTGCAGATGAAAATATAAGTGGATATCCTGGAGTAAGTTTTTCTGCAAGTTTTGATAGTATGGACATCTCAAATTTTAATAATCTAACCTTTATAAATCAGTCAAATAGCGACAAATTTTCCATAATCCTAAACGATGAAAAGGTGATTTTTAAGCTTGATTCGAAAGAAGTAAAGTACAGTCTAGATGAATTGAGAGAGTTTGTAGAAAAGTCCAATTTTAAAAGTCCTCTAGTCTTAGACTATGATATGGATGGAGATAAAACTAGGGTTATCTTAAAGGATTTGGAAATCCAACATAATTTTGAAGAGGATAGATATGATATTATATTTTTTGAGGGTTATCTGCTACAATAGCGACTTTTAGAGTTTTGTAGTAGACTATAACTATGTACTTTTAGATTTCTTAAGGGGGAAATGATGGACATAGGTTTTGATAAGGAAAAATATATAAAGCTTCAATCAAAGAATATAAGAAAACGAATTGAACAATTTGACAATAAGTTATATCTGGAATTTGGCGGTAAGCTCTTTGACGACTTCCACGCTTCTAGAGTTTTGCCAGGGTTTGAGCCGGATATTAAATTGAGATTGTTAAAGGAACTATCTAATGAAATTGAAATTATTATTACAATAAATGCAAAGGACATTGAAAAGAACAAAATCCGAGGAGACCTGGGAATCACTTATGATGTAGAACTTCTAAGGCTTATTGACGCCTTTAGGGGGTATGGTCTCTTTGTCGGTTCGGTGGTTATAACCCAGTATACTGGCCAACACGGTGCGGATTTGTTCAAGGAAAGGCTTACAAATTTGGGAATTGACGTCTACACCCACTATATTATAGATGACTATCCTGCAGATATTTCTAATATTGTAAGTGAAAAGGGCTTTGGGAAAAATGAATATATTAAAACCAGCAAGCCCCTTGTGGTACTTACTGCTCCAGGACCGGGAAGCGGAAAGATGGCCACTTGTCTCTCTCAGCTTTATCATGACCAAAAACGTGGGATCAGATCGGGCTATGCAAAGTTTGAAACTTTCCCAATTTGGAATCTATCTTTGAAACATCCTGTAAATCTTGCCTACGAAGCTGCCACTGCAGACTTAAATGATATCAATATGATTGACCCTTATCATTTGGAACACTATGGGGAAACTGTGGTTTCCTATAACCGAGATGTGGAGATTTTCCCTGTGGTTAAAGCGATGTTTGAAATGATATATGGCAGTTCTCCCTACAACTCCCCTACGGATATGGGTGTTAATATGGCAGGTTTTTGTATAGCTGATGACGAAGTTTGTAGAAATGCATCTAAACAGGAGATTATAAAAAGGTACTATGATGCCTTAAACGAATATTCCAAGGGTCGAATTAGCCATTCTGTCGTTTATAGAATAGAACTTCTTATGAAACAGCTACAATTAAAGCCAGAGGATCGCCCTGTAGTAAATCCAGCCATTAAAAGGGCAGAGGAAACAGGTTTTGCTGCAGCTGCCATGGAACTTTCCGACGGACATATCATCACTGGAAAGACTTCGGACCTTCTAGGACCTTCTGCAGCGCTAATCTTAAACGCCCTAAAATACTTGGCAAAGATAGAAGACCCTGTCCATTTAATTGCACCTTCTGCCATAGAGCCTATTCAAAAGTTAAAGACAAAGTATTTGGGAAGCAAAAACCCAAGGCTTCATATTGACGAGACCCTTACAGCCTTGTCCATTTCTGCAGCAAATGATGAAAGGGCGCAACTTGCCCTTGACCAAATCCCTAAACTAAAGGGGGCTCAAGTCCACTGCTCTGCAATGCTTGGTTCTGTAGATAAAAAGCTTTTTAAAAAATTAGGTGTAGAAGCCACCTGTGAAGCCGTCTTTGAAGATAAGCCTATCTATATTTAAATTTGGTGAATATTTTTCCCATTTTCAGGGTATATTTAAGTAGGAGGCTATCATGAAAAAACTATATATTGAACAGGAGTTTTTTAAGATTGAGGACCACTACCCAATCGTAGATGAAAATGGCGAAACGGTTTATTTTGTAGATGAAGATTTTAAATTCTTTGAGAAACATCTAGAGATTACCAATGTTAAAACCAATGAAAAGATATTGATAGATAAGCAATTCCCTACTTTGCTACCTAAATTTGACATAACTTTTCCCAACGGAAAAGTGTTGACGTTGAAAAGCGAGTTCTCCATCTTTTCAAAATATATTACAGTTCTTCCTGAAAAGGAGTATATCACCATAGAAGGCAATTTCTTTGACTATGAATTTAGAGTCTTAAAGGGTGAAGAGTTGATAGGATATATTGAAAAGGAAGTTTTCAGACTGAGGGACTGTTTTATCATAAATGTCATAAATGAAGAATATGAGGAACTCTTTATTGCCATAATGATTGCAATTGACAATATTCAAGATTCCCAGGCAAATTAGTAAAAAATTTGCTCCCTTCTTACGTCCAATGTAAGAGGGAGCTTTTGTTTTACTCCTATCGTTAAATTATTATCCAATGAAAAAACCGATATAGTAGGTTAGACCAAGTAACCCTACTCCCATTAAAATAAAGTTAAGTAGGAATAAAACCTTTTGTTCAAATGTTTCTGCCGCTTTGTTTTGAAATAGATTTTTAGCACTTAGCCCCAGACAAAGAACTGAAAACAAGATGCCTATTACAATTAAAATCCCCATTTTTTCCTCCTAGAAAACTTTGTTACAAATATTTTACTATATTCTATTTTTTTTTTCAAAATATTGTTATTCTAGGCTCGAGTAAATAAAAAAACTCCCAGATAGGATTTTAACTCTCATCTCCTACCTGGAAGTTTATTTAAGCTTCTAAAAGTTCTATCAATTTTTCTTCGATATATTCATCCATTGGCTTTTCTGCAATGGTAATCTTCTCAGGATCGAATATGTCCACCATTATCTTAAAGAAGTTGATTATTAGACGGTTTTCGTCTAAATAGTATTCATCCAGGTGGCCTGGTACAAATACTATTTCAATGGTTTCGTATCTGTCCTTATTTGGATGGTTGTTTACAACTTCTAAAAACTTGTCTGAATGCAGTTGTTTCACAGGAGTTACCATAAGATCTGTAAAGCCTAAGTCCTCCATCATCCACATATTGTTGTTCCAAAACTTTCTTTCTGGTTTTGTAGTGTCACTTAGAAGTTCTCTATTGGAAATAGAAGAAAGAACTCTTCTAGCTTCTTCTTCAGAAAACTCATCGTTATAGACATATTTCATGTCATCCATATCAGCTACGGATCTGATGTAGTCTTCTCCTACTTTTTCCCCTTCACTACTTGCTTGCCAAAAATATAATAGGGACTCTATTATATCTAAATTTGTCTTGATATTATTTGCCATTTCTCTCTCCTTATTAAATCAAAATGTTACTCCATCATCTATTATACTACTAATTTTCCTATTTTTTAGCCCAACTTAAAGAATAGGTTACGGCCTTTCTCCACCTTTCGATTTTTTCCTTCCTAATACACTCCTCCATTGTAGGATAAAATACGGTTTCTTCCAAGTCCGCCTTCTTTATTTCATTTAAATCCCTGTAGTAACCACAGCCAAGTGCTGAAATCAAAGTTGCCCCTAAAGCGGTGGTTTCAGTGATTTGAGGTCTTATTACATCAACTCCTAGAATATCCGATTGAAATTGCATTAGAAAATTGTTGTTGCTTGCTCCCCCATCTACTTTTAGTAAGTGCAATTTGTCCTTTAAATCTTTTTCCATTACCTCTATGACATCTGAAGAAAGATAGGCTATGGATTCCAAAGTAGCCCTTATAATATGGTATTTATTTACACCTCTTGTTATCCCAACTATTGCCCCCCTTGCATATTGGTCCCAGTAAGGTGCACCTAGTCCAGTAAATGCAGGAACTACATAGCAGTCATTTGTATCTTCTACTTTACTTGCCATATATTCCGAATCTTCAGAAGAGTCAAGTATCCTAAGTTCATCCCTTAGCCACTGGACCGCAGACCCTGCCACGAATATGGAACCTTCCAAGGCGTAGTCCACCTGGTCTTTTAGTCCCCAGGCAATGGTTGTAACTAGACCGTGGTTTGAATATACGGGAACTTTTCCTGTGTTCATAAGTAAAAAAGCTCCTGTGCCGTAGGTGTTTTTACAATCCCCTTTTTGAAAGCATAGTTGCCCAAAAAGTGAAGCTTGTTGGTCCCCTAAAACTCCAGTAATGGGTATTTCTCCTCCAAGGTAAGACTTGTCACTATATCCAAAATCTCCAGCAGAAGATTTTACTTGGGGAAGGATTTCTCTTGGAATGTCCAATAGCTTTAATATGTCTTCGTCCCATTTAAGTTCCTTTATATTGTATAGCATGGTCCTTGATGCATTTGACTTTTCTGTGGCGTGAACTCTACCTCCTGTAAGTTTCCAAATCAAGTAAGAGTCCACAGTTCCAAATAAAATTTCTCCTCTTTTAGCCCTCTCTCTAGCTCCACTGACATTGTCTAGTATCCACTTTATCTTAGTTGCCGAAAAGTAGGCGTCGGGAACAAGCCCTGTCTTTTCCTTAATCATGTCGCCGTAGCCCTTGTTTTTTAGCTCATCACAGTAGTCTGCAGTCCTTCGACACTGCCAAACTATTGCATTATAAACTGGTTCTCCAGTCTTTTTATCCCATAGGATTGTGGTTTCTCGTTGATTTGCAACGCCTATGGAGATTATGTCCTTCCATGTAATTCCCACCTTGGACATTGCCTCTACACAACATCCGACTTGGGTAGACCATATGTCTACAGGGTCCTGTTCTACATATCCAGGTTTTGGAAAAATCTGTCTAATCTCCCTTTGTGCTATGGACTTTATCTGTCCATCTTCTGTAAATAAGATGCATCTACTGCTGGTGGTTCCTGCATCTATTGCCATAAAGTACTTTGCCATAATTCACCTCTTAATCCATTATACAAGAAATACTTAAATAATAAATATCGTTAAAACTTTATCACTTTAAAGGTGGTTGATAAGTTTGGTAATTTGTGGAATAATATAAGTAGTGAGTAGAGTGTCTAAACAAAGGTTTAAGGACCTTTCGCTTGAAAACATTTTCATCAATTTAGGAGGGGTGTATATGAGTTTCGCATTTGATTTTGAAGCAAATGCTGAAAAACTGGTAGAGTTTGAAAACTTTATCGATATAGAGAAAAGGAAGAAGGGCTCTCTTATGTCCATTCTACATAAGGGCCAACACTTGTTTGGTTATTTACCAATAGAGATTCAACAGATTATTTCTAAAAAAACCAATATCCCTATTGCTGAGATATATGGTGTGGTTACTTTCTATTCTCAATTTTCTTTAATTCCAAAGGGAAAACACGAAATTGGTGTTTGCCTAGGTACTGCCTGCTATGTTAGAGGGGCTCAAAAGATTTTAGATGAGGTTACTGAAAATCTTGGTATTGAGGTTGGAGGAACGACTCCAGACTTAAACTTTTCTATCCAGGCTACTAGATGTATCGGAGCTTGTGGTTTAGCACCGGTTATGACGATTTCTGGTGATGTTTACGGAAAGTTAAAGAGTTCTGACATAAAGGGAATTTTAGATAGTTATAGAGAAAGGGAAGAGGTGAATAATTAATGGATTTAAAAGAACTTATAAGTATTAAGGATAGAACTCTTCCTCAAATGGCTTTAAGATCTAATCTTTTTGAAGAGGTTGACAGCATCTATGAAAAGCAAGTCCTAATCTGTGGTGACACTGGATGTAGATCTTCTCATTCCGATATTATTGAAGAAGAGATTAGACAGACTATTAAGGAAGCGGGTAAGGAAAAGTCCATTGACGTTGTTAGGGTAGGATGTTTTGGACTTTGTGAGGCAGGTCCTATTGCAATTGTGTATCCTGGTGGTAAGTTCTATGCTTATTTAAAGGAAGGCGACGGCATTAGAATTGCTAAAGAGGATTTGATTGGAAATGACACCATTGAAGAGTTGCTATATCAAGAAACTTTGACCGATGATGTTTTAAAGTCTATTTATGAAACTACTTTTTATAAAAAGCAAAAGAAAATCGCCCATAAGAACTGTGGTTTAGTAAATCCTAATTCTATTGAGGAATACATAGCTCTAGACGGTTACAGAGGCTTAGAAAAGGCTTTGACAAAGATGAATCCTCAAGAGGTTATTGACGTTATAAAGGAAAGTGGTCTTCGTGGTCGTGGTGGTGGAGGTTTCCCTACTGGTATGAAGTGGCAATTTACTAAAGATGCTACTGGAAGTCCTAAATATGTTATTTGTAATGCAGACGAAGGAGACCCTGGTGCATTTATGGATAGGTCCATTCTTGAAGGTGACCCATATGCGGTTATTGAGGCCATGACTATAGCTGCTTATGCAATTGGTGCAAGTCAAGGTTATATCTATATTAGAGCGGAATATCCTTCTGCTGTTGCTCTACTTGAAAGAAGTATTGCTAAGGCTAAGGAGTTAAATCTTCTTGGTAACAATATAATGGGTAGTGGTTTCTCCTTTGACTTGGAACTTAGACTTGGTGCGGGAGCTTTTGTATGTGGTGAGGAGATGGCCCTTATTGAATCTATAGAAGGTAAGAGGGGTATTCCTAGAAATAAACCTCCTTTCCCAGCAAATGAAGGTCTATGGGGTAAGCCTACTTTAATCAACAATGTTGAAACCTACGCTAATGTGGCACAGATTATATTTAGAGGTGCTAGTTGGTTTAACAGTATTGGTACTGAAAAATCTAAGGGTACTAAGGTGTTCACCCTTGGTGGAAATATTAAGAGAACTGGTATTATAGAGGTTCCTATGGGAACTACTCTTAGGGAGATAATCTACGATATCGGTGGTGGAATTATAGATGACAAGGAGTTTAAGGCGGTTCAAACCGGAGGTCCTTCTGGAGGTTGTATCACCAAGGACTATCTTGATACTCCTATTGACTATGACAACTTAACTGCTTTGGGATCCATGATGGGTTCTGGTGGAATGATTGTTATGGACGAGGACACTTGTATGGTGGACATTGCAAGGTTCTTCCTTGAATTTACCGTAGATGAATCCTGTGGTAAATGTACTCCTTGTAGAGAGGGAACTAAGAGAATGTTGGAAATCTTAGAGAGGATTACTGAAGGTAATGGAACCATGGAGGATATTGACACTCTTGAAGAGTTAGGAAACACCATTAAGATCTCTTCTCTATGCGGTCTTGGTCAATCTGCTCCAAACCCTGTTTTATCTACTTTAAGGTATTTTAGAGATGAGTATGAGGCCCATGTTAAGGAAAAGAGATGTCCTGCTCATCACTGTAAAAACCTATTATCCTACTTTATTTCCGACACTTGCATCGGTTGTACTAGATGTAAGAGGGAATGCCCTGTTAATTGTATTGAAGGAGAAGTTAAAAAACTTCATGTTATCAATCAAGATGCTTGTATTAAATGTGGTAACTGTATGGAAGTTTGTCCAACCAATTCAGTTGTGTTCAAGTAGGTGATAGAATGAAATTTATTAGTTTAACTATTGACGGTAAAAAGGTAAGGGTACCTGAGGGAATGAATTTAGTTGAGGCTGCAAAAAGGGCAGGTATTGAAATTCCTACTCTATGCTATAGTAAGGAACTTCCTGTAGTGTCCTCCTGCCGTATGTGTGTAGTTGAAATTGACGGATTTAATAAGCCTGTTACAGCTTGTTCTACCACTGCAACTGAGGGTATGGCGGTTCATACTGAAAGTCCTTTGGTTGTTAGTATTAGAAAGACATTGCTTAGATTATATTTAGACAATCACCCTTCTGATTGTTTGACTTGTTCAAGTAATGGTAAGTGTAAGCTTCAGGACTATGCCTATAGATATGATGTAAAGTTTAGAGAACATGATGGTGCAAGAAGGGGTTCTGAAGAGGCTGGGTTTACTGACAGCTCCAGTCCTTACATCCTTAGGGATGAATCAAAGTGTATTCTTTGCGGTAAGTGTGTTAGAACCTGTGCTGTAGTTCCTGACAGAAATATCTTACAGTTTGGTAATCGAGGTTTTGAAACTAAGATAATTGCAGATTATGATACTGCAATGGAAAAATCCGGTTGTGTATCTTGTAATAGATGTGTTGTAGAATGTCCTGTTGGAGCCCTTGTAGATAGAAGATCCTATAGGGAGGGAAGGACTTGGGAAAGAACTGTTAAAGAGGTTAAGTGTAAGTCCTGTGACTATGGTTGCAATATGAACCTTATTATGAACAGAGGTAAGGTTGTGGCCGTTGAGGCAGGTAGCCCACAAAATGGCAGACCTTTGTGTTTAAGGGGAAGACTTTTAACAGAGCTTGAATATGTGGATGTTCCACATAAGCCATATAAGAAGTTCTACAATGATGATGAAGGTAATGAATTTGTTGAGGTTAAGTGGTCACAAGCTTTAAACCTAGACAATGTCTATGAAAAAATGGAAAGACTTGACGAGGGTGAAAATGAATAAAGAAGATTTTAAAAAAGTAATAGATTTTGCTATTGAAGAAGAGGAAGCTTCCTACACTTTCTATCTGGAAGCAGCAAATAAACTTGAAGATAAGACCCTTAAGAAGACTTTTACAGATCTTGCTAATGAGGAATTGGACCATAAGAAATTCTTAATCAGCTATAGAGAGGCTGAGGGAAAGAACATGAGCATCAATCAACCTGTAGACTATGAGATTGCAGAGACCTTAGATGCGCCTAAACTCAGTACGGATATGAGTTTTCCCGACGCCATCGCCTTGGCAATAAAAAGGGAAGAAGATGCCATGTTGATGTATCAGTCCCTAGCGGATGCTTCTGCTGAGGCTGATAAAAAAGAGGTTTTTACAAATCTTAAAAATATGGAAAAGCTTCATAAGACAAGACTTGAAGAAATGTATCTTAATGTAGGATATAGAGAGATTTGGTAAGGTGAGATTATGATAAAACTCAATATAGATGGAGTGGACATAGAGGTCGAAGAAGGCACTTTGCTCTTAGATGCCTGTAGGCAAGCCGGCGCAAGGATTCCTACTCTATGCCACGACGACAACCTATCCCACTTCGGTGGTTGTAGGATGTGTGTTGTGGAGGTTGAAGGGTTTAGAAACCTTGTAGCAACTTGCTGTACTAAAGCTACGGATGGTATGGTAGTTAGAACAAATACGGAAACTGTTCAAAAGACCAGAAGAACTGTTTTGGATTTACTTCTTTCAAACCATCCCGTTGAAGACTGTTTGACCTGTGGTAAAACAGGTGAATGTGAGCTTCAAGACCTAGCCTATGAATATAATGTAAGACCTAGTTTCCACGGTGAAAAGAAAAATTATGAAGTAGAGGCTCGAAACCCTGTACTACTCAGGGACCAATCAAAGTGTATTCTTTGTGGTAAATGTGTTAGGGTTTGTAAAGAGGTACAAGTTACCACTGCAATCGACTTTGTTTCAAGGGGCTTTGAATCCAAGATTGCAGCAGGTTTTGACCTACCTCTTTCAGACGAAAACTGTAGACTTTGTGGACAATGTATTTCCGTATGTCCTACTGGTGCCATCTTAAACAAACACTTTATTGGTACTAGACCTTGGGAGATTGATAAAAAGGTAAGAACAACTTGTCCTTTCTGTGGAACCGGTTGTACCTTTGATTTAAATGTTAAAGATGGAAAGGTAATCGGAGTTACCCCTACTGAAGATGCCGTTGTAAATGGAACTTCTCTATGTGTTAAGGGTAGAAGTCATATCGACTTGATAAATAGTCCTGATAGACTGAAGACTCCACTAAAGAAGGTAGATGGAGAATTTGTACCTATCTCTTGGAATGAAGCTCTAAAGACAGTAGCAGAAAACTTTACAAGAATTAAAGAAGAGTATGGTTCTGACGCCTTGGCTGGTTTGAGTTCTGCAAGAACTACCAACGAAGACAACTATACCTTCCAGAAGTTTATGAGGGTTGCCCTTGGAACCAACAACGTAGATCACTGCGCAAGGACCTGACATGCTCCTACAGTTGCAGGTCTTGCAACAACACTTGGAAGTGGAGCTATGACAAACTCCATTGGCGAAATTGAAGATGCGGATGTGCTTTTCATAATAGGTTCTAACGCTACAGAGGCTCACCCAATCATAGGTAATAAGATGAAAAGGGCTGTTAAATACAACGGTACTAAGCTTATAGTTATAGACCCAAGAAGAACAGAACTTGCAGCCATGGCTGACGTTTGGCTACCTTTAAACTCTGGCTCCGATGTGGCTTTAATCAACGGTCTTATGAAGATAATCATAGACGAAGACCTAATTGACCACGAGTACATTGAAGAGAGAGTGGAAGGTTTTGATGAACTTAAAAAAGTAGTTTCCAAATATGACAGGGAAATGGTAGAAAAGATTACTGGAATAGACTATGATAAACTTGTTGAAGTTGCCCATATCTATACTTCTTCTAAGAAGGCAGGAATCTTCTACACATTGGGTATTACAGAGCATACTACGGGAACAGAAAATGTTATGACCCTTTCAAACCTTGCCCTGATTACAGGACATGTAGGTTTTGAATCTGCAGGGGTTAACCCTATAAGGGGTCAAAATAATGTACAAGGGGCCTGTGATATGGCGGCTCTTCCAAACAACTTCCCTGGATATGCCAATTCCTATGATGAAAAGACAATTCAAAAGTACGAAAAGATTTGGAATGCAAAATTAAGTAGAAACAAGGGCTATAGAATTCCTGAAATGTTTGCAAATGCCCACGAAGGCAATCTAAAGGCTATGTATATCATGGGAGAAGATCCCGTTCTTACAGATCCTAATGCAAACCATGTTAAAGAATCCTTAGAAAACCTTGATTTTCTAGTAGTTCAAGATATATTTATGACACCAACTGCTAAGTTTGCAGATATAATTCTTCCTGCAACCTGCTATGCAGAAAAGGACGGTACCTTTACTAACACCGAAAGAAGAGTTCAAAGGGTTAGAAAGGCTGTAGAAGCTCCAGGACAAGCTAGACTTGACTGGAAGATCATCTCCGATATTGCAAAGGAAATGGGAGTTAATGGCTTTGACTTTAAAAACTCAGAAGAAGTATTTGAGGATATAAGAAAGTCCGCCGCTTCCTACGCAGGTATGACCTACGAGAGAATGGATGAGAAGGGACTTCAATGGCCATGTCCTACTGAAAAACATCCAGGTACTAAATACTTACACAAGGGAATCTTTGCTAGGGGTATGGGACGCCTAGTGCCAGCTGAATACAAGGCACCTGGTGAATTGACCTGTGAAGAATATCCAATAGTTCTTTCTACAGGTAGAATGTTATATCATTATAATGTTATGACCAGAAAGTCCGATACTTTAAATGATATTAGACCTTGCGAACTTGCGGAGATAAACCCTATAACCGCCATGGAGTATGGCCTTGAAGAGCACGATGTAATCGAAGTGACTTCAAGAAGAGGTAAAATTTGGACGAGGGTAACCATTACAGACAGAGTTAAACCTAATATGCTTTGGATGACCTTCCACTATTGGGAGTCTCCAGTCAATGAAGTTACCAACGACGCCTACGACCCTATGACCATGACGGCAGAATATAAGGTGGCAGCGGTAAATATTAAGAAATCCGACCATGAACCGGATAACCTAAGATTGCCAGACTACCTAGATGACAAAGCAGTTATAACAAAGTAAACAAAATGGGCTGGGAAACCGGCCCTTTTTTGTGTACGGATTTCAATTTGGTGAGGATAGGTTTGGGATGGATTTTTTTAATAATTTTATGATTTCAACCTATGGTGTGTTATAATATAGTAAATATTAAATGGTTTGGACTTTTAAATAATTCTGAGGAGTAATTATGACTATTAAAAGATTTTTACAAAATAAGATACATATCTGTCTGCTAATAATTTCTTTAATTTTGAGTATTATTGTCTTCACTGGAGAAAAGTATAGTCTGGAGGACAAAGAAATAGACTTATATGTTGGAATTGAAGATAATTTGAATAAAGTTTTAAGTAAAAGTCTTTCTTTAAGGGATTATAATGCCCTTATATACGGTGAAAATACTGATAATGACTTTGATTATTTAAAAGAAGACGAGAATACAATTGAGGAAATAGAGTACTATTTAACATTAAATAATATAATTTCAGAAATTATACAATCCTTTTCTCAAGAAGAAATCCCCGCATCAGGATTTATAGAAAAAGTGCCTGCAAAGAAAATGAACAAACCTGCATTTATGAAAGGACAAAAGGAGCTAATCGACTTTTATAAAAGTACCAGGGACAAGTCCTATAGCCTACTTGAACCAGGGGATATGACTTTTTTAGCTAAGCGATATGATTATTTAAGTAATAGCAAGGTAGAAGTACTGGACGAAAATGGCAAAGTATATTTAAATTCCATAATTGCAAGAAAGTCTGATTATCTCTTTTCTGCCCCAATACTCATCATTGTCTCTTTAATTGGGGCATTTGTCTTAAAACAGGACAAAATCGCTTTAAAGCTAAAGGAAAATCTATTTGTTTTAAAACTTAAGGCTTCGCTCTTTTACGCTACTATTGTTTTAATTTTCTGTACAAGTATTTTTTTATTCCTTGGCCTACTCTCATGGATATTTGGCTCTGGAATTGGACCTTTTGACTATATATACTTTAATCCACAGATCATCGATTGATTAACCACTTATATTACTGAAAAACCTATAGGAATCTTTATATACAAGGGAACTATATTTATTATATTGACAACCATATTTTCAGCCGTGTTCAATCTATTATCAAATCTATTTAATAGGTTTTACTTTAAGGTTCTAATTTTTATTCTAGCGGCTATGTTATTCATTTCTCAACTTATTAATTTTAATATAATGAAAGGGTTAGTTAATCATCCAATGGGCCTTGTAAATATAATAAAAAAGCTAAATTTTTCAGACCTTGTGGCTATAGATTGGCTAAAACTTTTATTTGGTATTATCCTGGCAATTTTATGCTTAAAACTTTCCATATTTATAGAAATTAAGGAATCAAAGTCCAGGTGGTCTGAACTAATAATAAGAAAACCTTTTACTATTTCCTTTTATACTAAGTATTACTTTGTAAAGTACTGCCCCTATATACTCCTAATTCCACTACTTTTCACAAGTGTCCTTTCGTCAATGAATAATGAGCACTTAGCGTTTTTCAATAATAATTTTGAAATAAATCTCAAATCCTATAAAAAGGACTATGACTATCAAAGTAAAGTCTTAGAAAATCATCATGAAACCTTCAACAGTGTTAGAGGACTAACCGATGAAAAAAGGGCTCATCTGGATGAAGATGAAAAAATGGAATTGGATTATTATGAAGAAACAGAACTAGAAGAACAAAAAAATATATTAGATGAATCAAGAATTAGATATGAACACTTGTTAGCCTTTTCAAATAGAGATAAAGATCCTAAAAAATATTATAATTTGGAGAAGGAGGCTATAAAAAATCATCCCCTACTCCTATATAATACAATGCTAAGGGACATGGAACTGTCAGATAAGACCATACCGTTAAATATAGACTATGTTAGTGAATATGAGAAGAGAAACCTTCCAACACCTAAAACTTTCCTAGGTCCTATTTTCTCAAATTTTGATTCAAATAACTACATTAAATTAGACTACCTTATTATGGAGTACTTCTATACTGGCCTTATTAAAAATAATGATGCCTTTGCTTTTTTGTATAATTTCTTTCATATTAAGCTAGGTTTGCTCTTAATGGTAATAATTTCACTTATTACAAATGTATTTTTGTGGAAAAGGAATCATATAAAATTTAAGCTCTCTCTAAAAGAAAAGTTGGGCAAGGTGTATATAAAATCTTTCATTGGAAGTTTTGTGCCTAGTCTCGTCATATTTCTTTCTATAATTGGCATTATCTTCCTATTTTCTGGACTATTTTATGGCTTTGGTAATGCAAATCATCCTGTAGCCATTACATTTAAAAATAGTTATAAATTTATATCCCTAGGAAAGTACCTACTATTAAATGTCCTTTTATCCAGCTTAGGTATATCATTTATCACTTCCTTATTGGTCTTTTTAAGTCTAATTTTTAAAAATAAGACTCTAATAGGATTATATTTTGTAATAATGGTCATTGGAATAATTCTAGCATATTTTTCAAAATATTCTTTTATCTCTCCAATGACATATTTGGATAGCGATGGTATATTATCTGGATTTTTAAGAAATTATCATGGAAGAGATTCCTTTAATTTAATATTGGGTTTAATACTGCTTGCTATTTGTGCATTAATTTTGAATATTTTTAGCTTAAAAAATTTGAGGAGGACCTATGCTTAAAATTACAAATCTTAATTTTAAATATAATAAAAATCCAGTTTTAAAGGGTGTTTCCTTTGGCTTGGAGAAGGGAATAAAAGCTTTAGTAGCACCAAATGGTGCAGGTAAAACAACTCTATTAAATTGTATTTCCCAACAGCTTAAAGCCGATGGTTCCATTATTATAGATGACAAGGAAATCAACAATAGGAAAATTCTAGAAAATCTAACATTCTTAGGAGACTCCTCTATTTTAGACCCTGAAATAGCTGCTATAGACTATATGAAATATGTCGCAAAAACTTATAATATCAACTATGAAAAAATTGATAAAGTCGCAAATTTAACGGAAATATCTCACTTCTATAAGAATAAAATTGGAACTTATAGTCTTGGAATGAAAAATAGAACCATGATAGCACTCTCAATACTTCCAGATACTGAATATATACTTTTGGATGAGCCTCTTTCTGGACTTGATCCTAGTTCAGTTAAAAAGATGAAAGAACTTTTACTAAATTTGAGTAAAACCAAGGGAATTCTTTTATCCTCCCATATATTAGATGACATAAATGATTTAACCGATGATATCTTATTTTTAAAAGATGGCAAAATAATCGAATTTAAGTCCTATTCATCCCAACTATTGAAGATTGAATCCAGTGATGATAGTAAATCCTTCGATATTTTGAATAAAAATCATTTCCTACATTCCAAAGATAAGCTCATAATAGATCAAAAAGACCTTAATGGGGTTTTAAAAATCCTTTTTGTTAATGACATAGAAATAATAAACATTCAAAATTTAAAAGACTCCTTAAAAGAGATATATTTTGAAATTTTCACTTAAAAAGCGCTCAATCTAGAGCGCTTACTGTTTTTTATAATCCTTTTGTAATATTTACTTTTCTTTAAGTTTTTCGGCCATTTCCTTTGCCATTTTTCTTAGTCCTTCTAAATCCTCATCATGCATTGTACCCCTTGCTTCTACAGTGGTTTCTATTGGATCAAATTTACTATCTTCTCTAAATTCCAGTAGGGATTTGACTCCTCCACCGCTCCAGCCATAGGATCCAAAAATTCCTAGAACATGATTTTTAATCTTGTTATGCTTTAGGATATTTAATAGGCTGTACATATTTGGATACACTGAGCTGTCATAGGTCGCCGAGCCTAGGATAAGTCCCTTATACTTCCATACTTCTGATAGAATATATGAAAAATGGGTCTTAGAAACATCATACACCTTTATGTTTTTTACCCCTTCTTCTGCAAGGAATTGGGCAAGGTGGTCCGCCATGGATTCAGTGTTACCATACATTGAGCCATATGCAATTACAACTCCATCTTCCACTTCATAGTTGGCCCATCTTCTATAGTCCTCAATTATTATTTCAGGATTCTTTCTCCATACAAAACCATGGACAGGACAAATTATATCAATATCCAATTTTTTTACCTTATCCACAGCCTTTGCTGCCATCATGGAATATTTTCCAACTATATTTGAATAGTAGCGTCTAGTTTCCGATTGGAAGACAGAATAATCAGCTTGATCATCAAAAATTGCACCATCTAATGTTCCAAAGCCTCCAAATATATCCTGGGAGAACAGAACCTTGTCATGGGGTTCATAGCTAACCATGGACTCAGGCCAGTGAACCATTGGTGTCATTACAAAGTGTAGCTCTCTTTCGCCAAGTTTAAGTACATCTCCTTCAGAAACTTCAATAAACTTATCCTCTTCTGGCTCAAGTTCTAACAGGTCATATAACATTCCCTTAGTCTTTTTATTACCGACAAAAATTACATCTGGATAGCATTCTAAAATATCGTTAATACATCCAGAATGATCCGGTTCCATATGTTGAATCACAAGATAGTCTAAATTTCTACCATCTAAAATCTTTCTAACATTTGGTAAAAATCCCCCTGACTTATTGATTCTGATGGTGTCTAATAGACAGGTTTTTTCATCCTTAATCAAATAAGCATTATAGGAAACACCCCTAGGAATAGGCAACATATTTTCAAATAGTTCAGTTTCCCTGTCATTTGCTCCAATATAGTACATATTCGGTAAAATTTCTTTGTATAGACAGTTCATAAGTACCCCCTTAATAATTATCTAAAAATGAATGTTTTTCATCATCTTCTACATAACCTAGTATTCTATTTATATCCACATTTTCACAAGCTCTGAATATATTTATTGCAACATTTGTAAAACCCTGTTTATCCAAAGTCTTTATTAAATCTTTAATCTTATGTCTAGTAGAGCCTATTTTCTTTGCCGCCACCATACATGCACAATTTAAAGGCATCAACCCAGTATAGTTTATCCATCGAATTATACTATCTTCCTCAATAAGATACATAGGCCTGATTATTTCCATATTATCGAAGTTCATAGCCTTTAATTTTGGCATCATAGTCTTGAAATTTCCTGCACAGAGGATATTCATCAAATTTGTCTCAATAACATCGTCAAAATGATGGCCTAGGGCAAGCTTATTACATCCAAGTTCCTGGGCCTTTGCATAAAGAGAACCCCTTCTCATCCTTGCACACATGTAGCATGGATAGTCTGAAGAAATCTTATCTGCAACTTGAAAGATATCTGAATTATATATATGGACTGGAATATTCAAATATTCACAGTTTTCTTCTAACAAGACCCTAATATCATCATGATACCCGGGATCCATGGCAATAAACTCAAGTTCAAAGTTGTTTCTGCCGTTTTTCTTCAACTCCTGAAATAATTTGGCAAGTAAAAGACTGTCCTTTCCTCCAGAAATTGCAACGGCAATCTTATCATTATCCTGAATTAAATCGTATTCCTTAATGGCCTTGATAAACTTAGACCATATTTTTTTTCTATATCTTTTGATGATAGCCTTTTCAATCTCCTTTAAGGACTTTAGCTCCTCAGTAACTATCATCTGTGGACAAAAACCACTCTTTAAACCATTGTCACTCAATTTATCTCTCCTTATCTACTTTAATTATACCACGAAAACAGTCGGCAATTAAGGCTGCCCTATACTTATAACATTATTATGTGGTAAGTCAAAAAGAAGTAAATATCATAAAAATTTCCAATCCATAAAATTTAATAACCCTTGAGTATGAAATTTCACAAAAAATAAGCCCTATGATTAGTAGGGCAAAATAAAAATAAATCTACTTATGATAGGGCTCATGTTTAGCAATTTTAATCCATCTATACAATTGTTCAAATAAAATTAACTTCATAAGTTGATGAGGAAAAGTCATCTTAGAAAAAGATAGCTTTAAATTGGCTCTGTTTTTGATTTCAGAACTCAGTCCATAGGATGAACCGATTATAAAGGCAAAGTCGTTATAGCCGCTAATTTTTAAGTCCTCAAGGATATTTGAAAATTCCTCACTTGAGTACCGCTTTCCTTTAATATCTAGGACTATAACATAGTCCTTAGGACTAAGTTTATCTAAAATTCTCCTCCCTTCATCATTTAATGCCTTTTGAATATTCGAGGGAGTATCAGACTTAATTAAAGTCTCCTTTAGTTCTATCTCCTGTATACTTGCATAGGGCTTAAGTCTTTTATCGAACTCTTTAATCCCCTCTCTTAAAAATGATTCCTTAATATTGCCGATAGTTAATATTTTAACATTCATATTCTATAACTCAATTCTATTACTAATGATACTTCTATCTGCCACAGTCAGACTTATATCCCTATTAATATCAAGTCCTAAGTCTATGAGATGATCAGAAACAGTTTCTAAAGCTAGTTCAGCAGTATTGTTTTCATTACTCAAATGGGCCAAAATCACCTTTTCGTTATTACCAGATAAAACCTCTTCTAAAGTAGATGCACAGTCTAAATTTGATAAATGTCCCTTTGTAGAAGCAACCCTTCTCTTCAATGCAGGAGAATAAGGGCCATTCATAAGCATTATAGGGTCGTGATTAGATTCTATAAATAGAATATCAGAACCTACAATCTGTCTTTTTATACGTTCGTTTACAGCACCGGTGTCCGTTAGAATGGATAACTTAGATTTTCCATTATATACGGCAAACCCACAGCTATTTGCTGCATCGTGGAATGTGCTAAAGGGATGGATATCTAAATCTCTTAAGGTAAAGTCATAATCATTTTTAAAGATGAGGATATTTTCATCTCTGATTGGTCCGATTTTCTTTATCATTGCTAACCAAGTTTCTTCGTTGGCAATGACCGGTATATTATACCTTCTACTCATAACACCTACGCCTTTTACATGGTCAGTATGTTCATGAGTAACTAATATTGCATCTATAGTTTCAGGAAGAACAGAAGCATCATTTAATAAATATTCCAATCTCTTTCCTGAAAATCCAGCATCTATTAAAATTTTTGTCTTATTTGTTTCCACTAATAAGGAATTCCCAGAAGATCCACTAGAAAGTGAAATAAACTTCATTTTATCAACTCCAATAAATTACGTAGTTCGGCATTTTTAAAAATGCATCAATAAAAAAAGTATTCAATTTAATGAACACCAAAATCTACAGCTAACATTATATACTATGAATACCCAGAGAACAAAAGATTTATACAATTTAAGTCGAATATCTACTTTTTAAGTTTGGAGAGATGAAAAATAATAGTATAATCATATTAGGTGATGAAATGGAATATGTAATTTTAGAAGAAAAAGTGAAATCCCAATTGGATGCACAAACTTTAGAAGAAAACTTTGTGCCTTTTTTAATAGATAATAATTTTACAGTATCTACCGCAGAATCTTTAACAGCAGGACTTATAAGTGGAACAGTTGCTAACATTCCTGGATCTAGCGCTGTCTTAGAACTCGGACTTATAACTTATAATGAAGGATATAAAAATATTGTCTTAAATGTTTCACGTGAAACATTATCGAAACATAGTGCAGTTAGCTTTGAAACATGTACCGAAATGTTGGATGGACTTTCAAAATTATCGAATTCTAATTTGTTAATAGCAGCGACAGGATATGCAGGACCTGGGGAAAATGCAGGACTTGTTTATCTTGGAATCGACTTTAAGGGAAATAGAAAAATATATAGACTTAATTTACAAGGTGAAAGAAATCAAGTTAGAAAAAAAGTAGTAAACTTAGCATTCTCAAATTCAATGAAACTTATTCGAGAAGTAGAAGGCTATAAACTCAACGTTAATAAAATCTTTACAGTTTAGTAATGTTTCACGTGAAACATTACTTTTTTTATTTTGAAACATGGGTATGATATTGAACTGCCTTCACCTTTACACTTCAACTAAATACGTAATTTAGAGTTTAATGTAGAGTACATTAGGATAAATCGTTCGTTAAAAAAGATATATATAGGGAAGTAAGTTTCTCTATCCCATCTGGATAATCAAACTTATCCCCAATGTTCACTTAAGTTATCCACAGTTCTGAAATATCAATTTATCAAGACTTATCCACATATCAAAGTTAATTAATCATATGTTTCACGTGAAACATCATTAATATTTTTATCCAAGAATTTTATGTTCAGGATAAAGCCCTATATCAAGCCATTTACTGGCCTTTAGTTTACTAAGTTTTATTATTAGGTCATTTTATTTTAATTCAAAAGTTATCAACAATTGTCTATAGACTTATCCACAAAATAATCCACAAGCTTATCCACAGGGTTTTCCACAGACTTATCCACAATTAAGTTCCCTTATTTTTTATTACAATTAAAATGTAATAATTTTGTAAGAACTTTTTCCTAACCTTTATGATATTCTACTTAGGGGAGATGTTATATATGAAAAAGTTATTTAAATTTACTCTAGGTTTTATTTCCATTTTAATAATAGGATCCTGCTACATTTTAAATGGATATCATATGCCTATTAATAGATCTTTGTTAATTGCAGATATTGACACTAAGCCTATTTTTAAAAATAGGGTTATCAATAATCCAGTTAGTAAAAAACTAAGCCTTTTTGGAGATAGGACAATAAATAAGGGTCTGTTACTCAATGCTCCAAATCACCTTAAAATAGGTACTTATATAAAAACTGATGACCAAGCTATCCATCCTTCAATTGTCTATGACCCACAGGCAAGGTTTGGATATCGCTATATAATGGCATTTACACCTTATAGTTTTCTAAATGATCAAACAGAAAATCCAAGTATTGTCGTTTCCCATGATGGAATCCACTTTGAAGATTTTCCTGGACTTACTAATCCCATATCATTACCAGAAAAACACTGTCATCTCTCCGATGTATCTCTTTTCTTCAGGGATGATACGCTTGAGTTGTGGTATAGGGTTTCCAATAAGAAAACTAGACTTTCAAAGTTGGTTAGAAAAACATCTAAAAATTTAAAGGATTTCTCACCTGAAGAAACAATTTTTGATTTTGGTACTGGCGGTTATGGCTATGGTGCTCCAACCATACTATATGAAGACGGATGGTATAAGATTTACTATCGTAAAAACATGAATATTGGAGAGGACGCCTATGTTTTTACTCAGTCTAAAGACTTAAAGGAGTTTACTCCACCTATTCCTTTGGAAATGACTAAAGGGGAGTGGTCTAATTACAATCCTTGGCATTTGGAAATAAAAAAGGTAGAGGATAGGTACTACTGCTTAAGTATGGACTGTCCCGACGGTAAGATGGAAAGTTCCGCACTTTTTGTTTCAGAGTCCAGTGATGGTATTCACTTTGAAAACCCAATAGAAGTCCTATGTCCCTGTGATAAGGGATATGACGACTGGCTTATATATAAATCCACATTCATTGTTAAGGACAATAGAGTTTTACTTTACTACTCTTCCATCGATAAGTTAAAACGATCTTATATATCACTTTTAACAGGTCCGGATTTCTTGAATCTTTCTCCTGTAAATTAAAAAATAGAAGGCATGTCAACCTATAAAAGCAAATAGGTTACATGCCTTTTATTTTATCTATGATTTACTTTTTCATTAAAGTGGCTTATTCTTTGGCTTTCCGCCACCCCTTGGGTATTTTCGAGGAGTAGGGGAGGTCTTTTTGATTACTATCAAAGTTCTATCAGAATTTTCATAGTCCAAATTATAGCTTATTATATCAGCTATTTCACCACCTAAAATCTTTATGGCATTTTTAGCCTCTTCAGCTTCTTCAATCCCTGACGGTCCCTTCATGGAGATAAAAGTTCCTCCAACCTTAATAAAAGGTAAACTATACTCTACCAAAGTGTTTAATCTGGAAACAGCCCTAGAAATTCCATAGTCGTACTGCTCTCTATAGGATTTTGTTCTTCCCAATTCTTCAGCTCTACCATGAACTGCCTCTATATCCTTTATATCCATATCTGATATAGTTTTTTTAAGAAACTTTATTCTTTTATTTAGAGAGTCCAACAATGTAATCTTTAAATCGTCTCTGAAAAACTTTATAGGCATTCCAGGAAACCCTCCACCGGTTCCTATGTCTATAAGGGTTGCACCTTTTTCCATTTCCACCTTCTTTAATGGAAGTATGGAGTCTAAAAAATGCTTATAATTAACTTCTTCTTCCTCTGTAATACTGGTAAGATTTAAAAATTTATTGGTTTCCAACATATGATTTCTAAATTCTTCAAACTTTTTTAAAACTTCCTCAGATAATACTATATCCTCTGAATTAAACACCTTTTCTAAATTACTCATCTTTATTCCTCTTTCTAGTCTCAAGATAGATTAGAATTACATTTATATCCGCCGGACTAACTCCGGAAATTCTGCTTGCCTGTCCAAGGGAGTCTGGTTTTATCTTATTTAGCTTTTGTACAGCCTCATTTGACAATCCCTTTATTTCGCTATAGTCGTAGATAAAGCTGATGTCCCTTCTCTCAAGTTTCTTAAATCTTTCAATTTGCTGTTTTTGCTTTGCAATATATCCTTCGTACTTGATATGGGTTTGCACCTGAATTCTGATCTCCCTATCCAATTGTGGAGCAAGGCTATCGAATACCCTTAATTTTTCATAGTCAAGCTCTGGCCTCTTTATCAATTCTAATAGGGTTAAGGACTTTTGAAGTTCTGTAGTTCCCAATTCTTTCAATATCTTATTGTTTTCAGCAGTTGGATTTATCCTAATTTTACTTAGCCTATCCAATTCCTCTTCCACGAGTCTTTTTCTTATATTAGTCTTTTCCATTCTTTCTTTACTAACCAGACCAATATCATAGCCAAGTTTTGTTAACCTAAAGTCCGCATTGTCCTGACGAAGGGTAAGGCGATACTCAGCTCTAGAAGTCATCATCCTATAGGGTTCGTTTGTTCCCTTTGTCACAAGATCATCGATTAATACGCCAATATAGGCATCGGATCTGTCCAATATAAAGGGTTCTTTACCTTCTAATTTCAAATAGGCATTTATTCCAGCCATAAGGCCTTGGGCAGCAGCCTCTTCATATCCTGAAGATCCATTGATTTGTCCTGCAAAGAATAGACCGTCTATATCCATATGTTCCAAAGTTCTCTTTAGAATAGTAGGGTCAATACAGTCGTATTCTATTCCATAGGCTGATCGCATAAACTTCATGTTTTCAAAGCCTATTATAGTTTTGTACATCTGTTTTTGTACATCTTCAGGAAGGGTAGAGGACACTCCTTGTATATACATTTCCTTGGTGTCAAGTCCCTCTGGTTCCACAAAAACTTGGTGTTCATCTCTTTCGGTAAATCTTACCACTTTATCTTCAATGGAAGGGCAATACCTTGGTCCAACCCCCTTGACTATACCGGCATACATAGGACTTCTATGCAAATTGTCTTCAATTATCCTCTTAGTCTCTTTAGTAGTGTAGGTCAAGTAACAATTTTCCTGTTTCCTATTTAAATCTTTTCCAAAATTCATAAAGGAAAAAGGTATTATCTCCTCATCTCCTGGCTGAACTTCCATAACTGAAAAATCCAAAGTATCTCTATGGACTCTAGCAGGAGTTCCCGTTTTAAATCTTCTAAGTTCAATTCCTAGTTCCTTTAAGGAATTTGATAGTTCTTTTGAAGATTTTAATCCATGTGGGCCTGACTCTATTTGAAGTTCGCCTTGTAAAACCAAACCCTTTAAATAGGTTCCCGTTGCAATTATAACCGCCTTTGTTTCGTATATTGCACCATTTATGGTTTCAATGGAGACAACTTTATTGCCTTCAACATTTATCTTAGTAACTTCTCCTTCAACCAAGTCTAAATTTTTAGTATTTTCTAAAACTTTTTTCATTTCCATGTGATAAGCAGGCTTATCCGCTTGAACCCTTAATGAGTGTACAGCTGGTCCCTTTGAGGTGTTTAACATCCTAGATTGGATGAAGGTCTTATCGATTATAAGTGCCATTTCACCACCTAGGGCATCTATCTCCCTAACCAAATGTCCCTTTCCAGTACCCCCAATATTAGGGTTACATGGAAGATCGGCAACAGAGTCCAAACTCATGGTCAAAATAACCGTCTTCAGACCCAATCTTGCTGTGGCAAGGCCAGCCTCTGTTCCTGCATGACCTGCGCCTATAACCACAACATCAACAGGGTCTTCTCTATATTTTTTTATTTCCATAACTCCTATTTCCCAATACAAAAATCTCTAAATATCTTGTCCAATACATCATCTTCAATGGATTCTCCAGTTATCTGACCTAAGATCTCCCAGGAAGATCTCAAATCAAGCTCTATACAATCTATTGGAACATCCATTTCCAAGTCCCCTAGGGAAGACTTTAAATAATCTATAGCTTTTTTAATTACATCCCTATGTCTAACATTTGTAACTAAAAGATCCGACTCCAACTTGATGTCTCCACCATAGAACATGTCTGCAATCTGTCTTTCAAGTTTTTCAATTCCTATATTTTCCTTCACTGAAACCTTGATTACAGGAATTTCACTATCGATAAAGAGTTTTTCCCTCTCCAACTTTTGCGGTAAATCCTCTTTATTTAGTAGGATAATTGCCTTTCTATCCTTTAATAGCTCGACAACTTCCAAGTCCTCTTTTTCTAGCGGTTTAGACAAGTCGAAGATTGCAATTATTAAGTCTGCATTCTTAGCATAGTCCAAGGAACGATCCACGCCAATCTGCTCCACCAAATCCTCACTTTGTCTAATGCCTGCAGTATCACTTATCATTAGTACAATACCGTCTAGGTCGATATATTCTTCGATTACATCCCTAGTAGTTCCAGGAATGTCCGTTACAATTGCCTTATTGACCTTTGCCAAGGCATTTAATAAAGAGGACTTTCCAACATTTGGCTTACCTATAATGGTTGTGTTGATACCATCTCTAATAATCTTTCCTCTATTAGAGGAATTGTACAATTTTTCAAGCCTTTCCAAAAGCTTTTTACCATCTTTTAAAATAATACCCGTGTCAGGTTCTTCCTGGCCATCTTCTGTAAAATTGATGGTATATTCAACTCTGGCAAGTAAATCAAGCATCTTATCCCTTATTGCCTTAATCTCATTTTTAAGAGAACCTTCTAACTGATTCATAGAAGCTTCATAGGACTTGTCCGTCTTTGCCTTTATCAAGTCTATTACCGCCTCCGCTTGAGAAAGATCCAACCTACCATTTAAAAATGCCCTCTTGGTAAATTCGCCTCTTTCGGCAATCCTTGCACCTTTTTTAATGGTCAAGTCCAGTACCTTTCTAACGGCAATTATTCCTCCATGGGTGTAAATTTCCACCATATCCTCCCTAGTGTAGGTGGAAGGACCCTTCATAAAGGCTATAAGGACTTCATCTATAAGCTCCTCATCGTCATATATATGACCATAGATCAATTTTCTATTATTAAAATCACTACTTTTTGCTGCAGGTTTAAAAATTTCTTTTCCTATTTCTATGGCATTTAAACCGCTTAGTCTTACGATTCCAATGCCGGCTTCACCTGTAGCCGTTGAAATAGCAGTAATTGTATCTTCCATAAAACCACATCCTCATTTTTGATTATACCATATGAAAAAGTCTATCAAGTAGATAAAACTAAAGTCTTATTCGATAAAGAAAAGCCTGCATATAGCAGACTTATCATTAATGTTTCTTTAATTTTATTACCACTCTTCTATAGGGTTCGTTGCCCTCACTTGAAGTGTAAATCCCGGAAACAGATTGAAGACAGGAGTGGATAATTCTTCTTTCATATGGATTCATTGGTTCCAATCTCATATTTTTATTGTATTTCTTTGCCTTATTTGCCATTCTCATAGCAAGGGATTGTAATGACCTATTTCTCTTTTCTCTATAGTTGTTACAATCGATAGAAATCCTAATGTACTTTTCAGCATTTCTATTGGCAACCAAATTTACAATATATTGGATTGCATCTAAAGTTTCGCCTCTTTTACCGATAACTATCCCAATATCATTTTCATTTACAGGGATTATATTGAATTTTATTCCATAATCATCAGTAAAGGTTTCAATATTCGATTCAATTCCCATTTTGGAAACAACAGAATTCAAAAAATCTCTAATCTTAGATTTCAATTCATCGTCAATTTCAACAACATCATCTTCTCTTTTATCTTCAAAGTCTTCGTTGAAAGATTCTTCTTTAGTTGTCTTTTTATAAGATGACTTTTCATCATAATCTTTTTTTCCCTTGGAGACCTTGGTCTCTTTTTGGACAGTCTTCTTTTTATCTGTTTTTATTCCGGAGCTATTACTGGAAATTACGTCATTTAAAAGCTGTTCGATATCTTCCTCACAGGAAACCTTGACTACGGCATCCTTGGCGCCAAATAGTCCAAATATCCCATTTTTTGGTTCTTCCAATACTTCAATAACAGCTTCATCCTTCGAACAATTTAACTCTTCAATAGCAAGTGACACCGCTTCTTCAACGGTCTTTGCCACCTTAACTGTTGACTTCATGTAAGCTCCTTCCTACTTTTTGTCTATTTTTTCCTTATCTTTTTTAGTTATAACAACTTCTTCCTCTTGACTTTTCCCAATGAAAAATCTAAATATCATTTCGATAATATTACCAAATATCCAGTAAATAGATAGGGCAGGTTGATAACTTCTAGCAAAGAAGAAGAACATTATAGGCATTGCATATTGCATAGTAAAGTTCATTCCCTGCATAGGGTTATTTTCTTCCCCTGGAGTAGTTTTTGGCATATTCATCTTAGTAAATAAAAACTGAGTAAGGGCCAAAAGTGTAGGCAATATCAGATCGCCTGAGTTTTTAACCGTAATATCCTTTATCCAAAAGAAATTTAAATTAATGTCCTTACTTAGCTCAAGATATTTTAGAGGTTCTCTCATAACAGGGAACAAAGCCCAGATTATAAGTAGTTGTATAAGCATAGGTAAACATGAAGCTAGGGGATTGTATCCCATTTCCCTTTGAAACTCCATAACCTTTTGTTGGTAGAGTTGAGGGTCGTGTTTATATTTCGCTTCAAGTTTTTTCAATTCCGGTTGAAATTTAGCATTAAGCTTTTGCATCTTAATATTTGAAAGGGTAACCGGTAACATAGCCAATTTATAGATCAATGTCAGTATCAAAATGGACATTGCAAAATATGAAATCGACTCTGGCTCACTTCCAATTTTCGATATGGTAAGATAGATAACTTCAAGTATCTTACCAATTATCGAGCTCAATAATTTTGTCATAAACTCTCCTAATCTTATTTTAATGGATCATAGCCGCCCTTGCTAAAGGGATTACATCTTAAAATTCTCCATATAGTAAGAAAAGTACCTTTAAATACACCGTATTTATCATAAGCCTGTAAGGCATAGGAAGATCAGGTAGGATAGTACTTGCACTTTCCTTGACCTAAATAGGGTGAAATCACCATTTGGTAAACTTTAATTAAAAACATGGGAATAAATTTCACGTCTACACCTTCTTTGACAGTCTTCTTATTAAATGCATACAAGATTTTTCCAACTGTTGATATGTTAACTCTTTAGTGTTTTGTTTTGGGATGACTACAATATCGTAGCCCTGAATCAAAGAGTTCCAATTTAAACGAAAAATTTCTTTTAGTCTTCTCTTTATCTTGTTTCTGGTAACGGCATTTCCAAATTTTTTAGTAATAGAGAAACCAACACGAGATCCAGGTAAATTATTTTTCTTTACTACAAAGGTGAAGTTTCTATTAAAATATCCACTACCTTTCTTGTAAACTATTCTAAAATCTCTATTACTTCTTAATCTTTTTTCTTTTTCCATAAATAAAAATTAAAAGACCATAGAATATGGCCTAAGCTGAAATAACTTTTCTACCTCTTTTTCTTCTTCTCTTTAACACTCTTCTACCGGATTTAGTAGACATTCTCTTTCTAAAACCGTGATCTTTACTTCTTCTTCTTCTATTTGGTTGATATGTTCTCTTCAACTTGTTTCACCTCCGTGGAAATAATGTTACAAAACACTAGATAGATTATATAAATGGGAAGGCAAACTGTCAAGAAATATCATTAAAATCAATGACTTTAGAAGATAATTTTAAATTTTCTTAAAATATTGTGGATAAATGGACAAAACTTTACTTAATAAAGCTTAAAATCATTGAAAAATCAATATTTCAAGCCTTCTATTTATTTGAAGTAAAGGGCTATATTTGGTATAATATTGGCAGTAAGTAAATTTAATTGTAATTCACAATTTATGGATAATTTGTGGATAAGTCCATTGTAAAAAGAGAATTTGTTTAATTTAAATGGCTAATTCTCTATTTTTTTAGGTTAATTTGGATTTTGGATAAGTTTTTGTGGATAAGTCATCTAATTTGTGGAAAACTCCTTGGAAAGTTTATTTATCACAAAAGTCTATCGAATATTTTGTGGATTACTTTGTTGATAACGGAGGTATAAAATGGACCTAAATGTACTATGGTCTGAATTACTGTCTGTTCTTGAAGTAAATATGGATACAGTTGCCTTTGATACTTGGATAATGGCTTTAAAACCCATTAAATTGACTTCCTCGGAATTGATATTGTCAGCGCCAAACGGCTTTACAAAAAAGATGATAGAAAAGAGGTATATTGACGATATCATCGAAATACTCAATTTCATCTTGAAGACCGAAAGTTCTATAAAGATTATCTTGCCGACAGATTCCACCTACAAACAGTATCAAGTCAAGGTAAAACCTGGAGGGCAACAATATTTTTCTGAAAGTACCCAAGAAGTTAAAGCGTCAAAAGAGGATATTGAAAAGTTAAAAGCAGAACAAATGTTAAATCCAAAGTATACATTTGAATCCTTTGTAAAGGGAAAGTCCAACGAATTTGCCCTTTCTGCATCCATGGCCGTGGCAAAGAATCCTGCTACCGCCTATAATCCACTATTTATCTACGGTGGACCAGGTCTTGGAAAGACCCACTTGATGCAGGCTTTGGCCCATGAGATTATGGACAATTTCCCACACCTTAAGGTGATGTATATAAGTAGTGAGAAATTTACAAATGAACTAATCTCCTCCATAGGAGATAAGTCAAGCAAGAAGAATAGTCAGTTCAGAAACAAATATAGGAATATCGATGTTCTATTGATAGACGACATACAATTTATTGCAGGTAAGGTGGGAACACAGTTAGAGTTCTTCCACACCTTTAACGATTTATATGCTCAAAACAAACAGATAATAATATCTTCAGATAAACCTCCTAAGGAGATAGAAACCTTAGAGGAAAGGCTTGTTTCAAGGTTTGAGTGGGGTTTAATGGCGGATATTCAAATGCCGGATTATGAAACGAGAGTGGCCATTTTAAAAGCCAAGCTAAAGTTAGAAAATGCAGTTATTTCCGATGAAATTCTAGAATATATCGCAATGAATATAAAGTCCAATATTAGAGAGCTGGAAGGTGCTTTGATGACGGTACTGGCCCACGCACAGCTTCTAGAAGGTAGACAAATAGATTTGGATAGGGCGAAGATTGCCTTAAACAAGGTGATTGAAGAAAATGAAAAGAAACCTATAACCCTGGACTCTATACAAGAGGTAGTATGCGAAAAATATAACCTGGATATGAAAGATATGTCTTCAAAGACCAGGGCAAAACAGATTGCATATCCAAGGCAGATTGCCATGTATCTATGTAGACAGCTTACAGACCTATCTTTAATCAAGATTGCAGACTCCTTTAACAGAGACCACTCAACGATTATGCATGGAGTTGACAAGATAACAAAGGACATAGATGAGGATCTGGATTTTGCTGAAGAAATAAATAGTTTAATTCAAATAATCAAGGGTGATTAATCCACAATTATCTGTTGATATAGCTGTGGATTAAATGTGGATAAGTTGGAAAATAATTATTTATTAATTTTTTTGTGGATAGTGTTGATAATTCAAGATTTATCAATAATCTATGCACAGGGATGTCAATAGGACAAAGGGCAATATTATGCTAATTACATTAGTTATCCACACTATTCACACCCCCTACTACGACTACTACTAATCTTTTACTATTATTGTTAGGAGAAAAAATGAAATTTGAAATCAACCAAAAAGAATTATTAAAACATATCAACATTGCCCAAAAGGCAATTTCTTCCAGAACTACATTACCTATATTGGAAGGAATATTATTTGAAGTTGAAGATAATAAATTGACTTTAAAGGCTACGGATTTGGAACTGGGAATTAAGACCAGTACAGGCTGTATGATGGAAGAAGAGGGAAAGATTGTTATAAATTCTTCAATGATTGGAAATATTGTAAGAAAACTACCGGATTCCACTATAAAGTTCAATATTACAGGTGAAAACATACAAATTAGATGTGCAAATTCAGAATTCAACCTTATAGGCTTTGATTCCTATGACTATCCGCCACTTCCTAAGGTGGATGTGGAAAAAAGCATCAAAATATCATCTGAGATAATGAAGGAAGCTATAAAAAATACGTCTTTTGCAGCTTCACTAGACGAATCTAGATCCTACTTGATGGGAGTTATGATAGAACTTGAAAAAGACTATTTAAACTTTGTGGCCCTAGATGGATTTAGAATTGCACTGATGAGATATAAAAGCGATAAGACTGAAGAGATAAAGGAAATTGTACCTTCAAGGTCTTTAAATGAATTGCAAAAGATTATGGAAGAGGATTCAGAAATCACTTTAAGTTTTGTAAAGAACAATATAGTCTTTGACCTAGGAGATACATTACTCTATTCAAGACTACTGGAAAGAAATTTCTTTGACTATAAAGATATCATCTTCACACCTTCAACTTCTAAGGTAAAGGTGGTAAAGAAAGAGTTTCAAGATGCTTTAGAGAGAGCTTCACTACTGGCTAGGGAAGAAAAGGCAAATTTAGTTAAAATTTCTATAACAGAAAACAATATCCATATCAGTTCAAATTCTGAGTTTGGAAATGTTTCTGAAAATATATTTTGTGAAAAAGAAGGAAATGATTTGGACATAGCCTTTAATGCAAAGTATTTATTAGATGGCTTAAAGGTTATTGAATCCGATGAGTGTGAACTAAACTTAACAGACAGTTTAAAACCTTGTATTATCCATCCTATAGATGAGGAAACGGACTATTCTTACTTGGTTTTACCTGTTAGATTGGGGAGACAATAATGGAAGTAATTGAGATAAGGACTGAATTTATTAAACTTGAACAATTGTTAAAGTTAGTCAACATAGCTTCTTCTGGCGGAATGGCCAAGGAGATAATCCAAAGTGAAGAGGTCTATGTAAACGGTGAAATAGAGACAAGACGTGGTAAAAAATTAAGACCTGGAGATAGGGTGACCTTTCAAGATATGACTTTTGAAATAAAATAGGTGGAAGTTTTGAAGATAAATAATTGTTATCTTTTGAATTTTAGAAATTTCAATAATTTGAATATAAGGTTTTTCGATAAAATCAATGTTATTACCGGAGGAAATGCTCAAGGTAAGACCAATATTCTAGAAGGTGTGTACTTTAGTGCCAAGGGAAAATCCTTCAAGTCCGTTAAAGAGTCGGATTTGATAAAGATAGATAAGAGGGAAAGTTTTATAAGAACAGATGTGGAATCAGATGGTCTGGAAGAAAAGATAGAACTAAAGCTTTCTAAGGATTCTTCAAAGGTAATTAGAATAAATGAAAATAAAGTTGATACTATGCAGGAGCTTAGAACTTTCTTTGACATAGTTACATTTATTCCCGAGGACATTAAGATAATCAAGGAGTCTAAAAGTTATAGACGAGATTTTATCGACGAAGTCATTATAGGACTTCTACCTGGTTACAATTCTCTTTTAATAAAATACAATAACATTCTCAACCAAAGAAATTATATTCTTAAGTATAAGAAACAGGGAAGGTATTTTAAGGAACAGATAAGAGCCTCAACTAAACAGCTAGCTCAAGAGGGAGCTAAGATAATGAGGATGAGGTCTAAATATATAGGCATAATAGAAGAATATGCAATAGAGATTCACAAGAGATTGACTAGTGAAAAAGAGATTATCTCCTTGGACTACAATGGTAAATCCAAGGATTATGACTATGATATAATAAAGAATTCACAGGTTTTATATTCCCAATTGGAAGAAAATTTAGATAGGGATTTAAACCTTGGTTTTACTTCTGTAGGCCCCCATAGAGATGATATCTCTATATTTGTAAACGATATGGATTCCAGGATTTTTCTATCCCAGGGCCAACAGAGAACTTTGACTTTATCATTGAAGTTATCTCAAATAAAGTTATATGACGATTTTAAGGAAGTTAGTCCAGTTATTTTATTGGATGATGTTTTTTCGGAACTGGACAGAGAAAGGACTAACTATCTATTGAATTCAATTAAAGACTATCAAAGTATTATCACTTCTACAGATGAATCCTTTTTACAGGATTATACTGATGAATATAGAGTTTTTGAGTTGATGGACAATGAATTAAAAGTAAAGAAATTTAGATGAGAGGAAAATATATGAGTCAAAATAGAAGTTATGGTGCAAGTAATATTAAGGTCTTGGAAGGACTTGAACCCGTAAGGTTAAGACCTGGGATGTACATTGGTTCTACAGGGCCTAAGGGCTTACACCACTTAGTTTACGAAGTTGTAGACAACAGTATTGACGAGGCTTTAGCAGGTGTCGCCGATACTATAAGCGTAATAATTTATGAGGACGGTTCAATTTCCGTAGAGGACAATGGTTCTGGTATTCCAGTAGAAAAACATCCTCAAACGGGAAAATCTACTTTGGAAACTGTACTTACAATACTTCATGCCGGTGGTAAATTTGACAATGGTGCCTATAAGGTGTCAGGAGGTTTACACGGTGTTGGGGTCTCTGTAGTAAATGCTCTTTCTACTTGGTTAAAGGCTACTGTAAAGAGAGAAGGTTATGTCTTTACTCAAGAGTTTAGCCGAGGAAAGGTAGAGTCTGAGATAAAAAAGGGCGAAAAGACGAAGGAGACAGGTACAAAGATACACTTTATGCCTGATGATGAAGTGTTTGAGACCGTAGTTTTCGAAAAGGAAGTCCTAATCAATAGATTTAGGGAGATGGCTTTTCTAAACAAGGGCATAAGGATAACCCTAGAGGACAGGAGAGATGGTACAAGTGTAGAATTTCACTATGAAGGTGGAATAAATTCCTTTGTGGAATATTTAAATAGAAATAAAAATGTACTACATGAAAAACCTATCTATATAACTGGAGAAAGGGAAAAGAGTTCTGTTGAAATTTCAATGCAGTACACGGATTCCTACTCTGAAAATGTTCTTCCCTTTGCAAATAACATCCATACTACAGAAGGTGGAACCCACTTAATAGGTTTTAGGACTGCTTTGACCAGGTCATTAAACGACTATGGAAGAAAGTATAATATAATAAAGGAAAAGGACAACAACCTTCAAGGTGACGATACTAGAGAGGGACTTACTGCCATAGTATCTATAAAACTTGCAAGTCCTCAGTTTGAAGGACAAACCAAGTCTAAGCTTGGTAACTCTGAATCCAGAGGAGATGTGGAGTCTACTCTATATGAGGGACTTTCCATATTTTTGGAAGAAAACCCATCTGTTGCAAAAATCATCATAGAAAAGGCACAGTCCTCTGCAAGGGCAAGGGAAGCTGCGAGAAAAGCAAGGGATTTGACTAGAAAGAAATCCATCTTAGACAATACTCCTCTTCCTGGTAAATTGGCGGACTGTATTGAAGGAGATATTTCAGTAAATGAAATATATCTTGTGGAGGGAGACTCAGCTGGTGGTTCTGCAAAGGGCGGTAGAGATAACAAATTTCAAGCCATACTTCCTTTGAGAGGTAAGATACTAAATGTGGAGAAGGCAAGACTTGACAGAGCTCTTAACTCCAATGAAATAAAGGCCATGATTACAGCATTTGGTACAGGTATTGGAGAGGAATTTGACATTTCTAAGCTTCGCTATGGAAAGATAATCATCATGACGGATGCGGATGTAGACGGTTCCCATATTAGAACCCTTCTACTAACCTTCTTCTTCAGATATATGAAGGATCTTATTCAACAGGGACATGTTTATATTGCACAACCTCCTCTATATGGAATCATAAGGGGAACCAAGGTCATAAGATATTGTTACACTGAACAGGAGCTTGAAACTTCCTTAGATGAACTGGGAAGGGGATCAAACTTAAAGGTTCAAAGGTACAAGGGTCTTGGAGAGATGAACGCGGAACAACTTTGGGAAACCACTATGAATCCTGAAAATAGGGTTTTACTAAAGGTCAACATTGACCAAGAGGATCTTCCAGAGGTTGATGAAACCTTTAACATACTTATGGGAGACAAGGTTCAACCTAGGAGAGAGTTCATTGAAGAAAATGCAGTTTATGCTGAAAACATTGACGCCTAGGAGGTGGTAGAATGAGTGAATTAATAAAAGATCATGATAATGTTATAGATGTTAATATAGATAAAGAAATGCGTAAATCCTACTTGGACTATTCCATGAGTGTAATAGTTTCAAGGGCTTTGCCAGATGTTAGGGACGGTTTAAAACCTGTTCATAGAAGGATTATATACTCCATGCAACAGCAGGGACTTTTTCCCGACAGAGGCTACACTAAGTCTGCAAGACTTGTTGGGGATGTTATGGGTAAATTTCACCCCCATGGAGACTCTGCAATCTATGATGCGGTTGTAAGACTTGCCCAGGATTTTAATATGAGATATCCTCTTGTTCAAGGTCAAGGTAACTTTGGTTCAATTGACGGAGACGGTGCAGCTGCCCCAAGGTATACCGAGCTTAGAATGAACAAGCTATGTCTTGAAATGTTAAGGGATATAAATAAGGAAACCGTAGATTTCAAAGAAAACTATGATGGTAGAGAACTGGAACCAGTGGTTTTACCATCTCGATTTCCAAACCTACTTGTAAATGGATCTTCAGGTATTGCAGTAGGTATGGCTACGAATATGGCTCCTCATAATCTAAGAGAGGTAATCGATGGAATAGTTGCCTATGTGGACAATAGGGACATTTCAGTTGAGGAACTTAGGGAGCATATAAAGGGACCAGACTTTCCTACCGGTGGTCATATTATGGGTAAACAGGGAATTTCCGACGCCTATAATACCGGAAGGGGTAAGGTGATTTTAAGGGCAGTAGCTGAAATACAGGAGTATAAGAAAAAAGAGAGAATCGTAATCACCGAAATTCCTTATCAGGTAAACAAGTCCAATTTGATTATTAAGATTGCAGAACTGGTTAAGGAAAAGAGAATTGAAGGCATTTCCGATTTAAGGGACGAATCCGATAGAAAAGGTCTTAGAATCGTAATAGAATTAAAGAGGGATGCAAACGCTCAAATTGTCCTTAATAACCTCTATAAATATACTCAGATGCAGGTAACTTTTGGTATCATCAACCTTGCTTTAGTTAAGGGAGTACCAAGGGTTTTAAATTTAAAACAGCTTATTAAATACTATGTTGAACATCAAGAAGAAGTAATTACTAGAAGAACTCAGTTCGACTTGAAGAAGGCAAAGGACAGAGCTCATATTGTGGAAGGGCTTTTAAAAGCAATTGACAATATTGACGAAATCATAAAGATAATCAGGGAATCCTATTCTGATGCTTTAGAAAGACTTATGGAGAGATTTGGATTTTCTGAAGTTCAAGCCCAATCTATTTTGGATATGAGACTTAGAAGGCTTCAAGGTTTGGAAAGGGAAAAGCTTCAAAATGAGTATAAGGACCTAATCCAAGAAATTGCAAGACTTGAAGAGATTTTAGCAAATAGAAACCTACTTCTTGATATAATAAAGACAGAACTAAATGAAATAAAAGATAGATATGATGACAAGAGAAGAACTAAGATAAAGGCAAGCTATGACGAAATCGACATAGAAGAGCTTATAGAAGAGGAAGATGTTCTAATCACTGTAACCAAACATGGATATGTAAAGAGGACTCCTACAGATACCTACAGGGTTCAAAATCGTGGAGGAAAGGGAGTTTTAGGTCTTAACTTAAAGGACGGAGACTATGTGGATTCGCTATTTGTAACATCAACTCATAGCAGTATTGCATTCTTTACAAATAGGGGAAGGGTCTACACTCTTAAGGCCTACGAAATACCTGAGGGCAGTAGACAGGCACGTGGTCAGGCTCTTGTAAACCTAATTCAAATATCCAAGGGCGAAATCGTCCAAGCCGCCATACCTTTTGAAGAGGGAGAGGACAACCACTATCTTTTAATGGCGACAAAATCAGGTATAATTAAAAAGACGAAGGTTAGTCTATTTAAGAACTTGAGAAAGTCTGGACTTATAGCTATAGTCTTAAAAGATGATGATGAACTCATCTCTGTAAGATATGTTGGAAAAGAAGAAGAGGCTATGATCATTACTAAGAAAGGTCTAAGTATAAGGTTCAGTGTTAAAAATATTAGACCGATTGGTAGATCAGCTCAAGGTGTAAAGGGAATTTCCTTAAATAAAGACGATGAAGCTGTGGCTATGGATATCGTCGAAGACAATAACTATCTACTTGTAGTATCTGAAAATGGATATGGTAAAAAGACCCTTATTGAAAAATACAAGGTTCAAAACCGTGGTGGTAAGGGTGTTAAGACCTATAAGATCTCCAAGAGAACCGGTGATATAGTTTCTGGTAAACTGGTTAAGATGGACGATGAAATCATTCTGATGTCAGCAAAGGGAGATGTTATAAGGCTTTCTGTAAGACAGGTATCCACCAAGGGTAGAGATACTATGGGTGTAAAGATAAGAGAAGTTAACAATGATGGTGATAAAATAGTTGCAGCAGCAAAATATATTGAAGAGATACAAGCATAGGAGGTACTTATGGGTTTAAATTACAATATAGTTGATGAACAAGATGTCATAAAAATTTCCCTAGAGGGGGATTTGGACGCTTATTCAAGTGATGACTTTAAAGAAGCGGTTTTAAACGCTTTATCAGATCCTAAGGATATTGAACTTAATGCAACAAAGTTAGACTTTATAGACTCTACAGGTCTAGGAAGTCTAATCAGTATCTATAATAGTATCAAGGAACAAAATAAGAATATCAGTATCGAAGGTATTAAACCTAATGTTAAACAGATATTTGAAATTACTGAACTAAATAAGCTGTTTAACATCAAGGAGTAGATAGTATGAAAAAGTATTATTTATCTTTTGAGAATACACCAGAAAACTTTTCTTTGGCAAGACTGACTGTTTCCTTTATTGCAAATAGTATAGGTTTTAATATAGAAGAGGTTGAAGATATTAAAGTTTCCATAAGTGAGGCTTTGAATCTTCAACTTGGAATTTCAAAGGAAGTTAAGATAGTATTTTATTCAATGGAAAACAGACTTGAAATTGATGTAATCGCCTTAGATCCTCATTTAGATAGAGAAGGAGAATCAAATAAATTTGCAAAGATTATTTTAGAAACTCTTATGGATGAAGTTAAAATCGAGGAAGGTATAATTAAAATTAGTAAAACACTTAAGGATTAGATACTATGACCATGAATAAGAACCAACTGAAAAATTCTGATACAAAGGAGTTATTCGAAGAATACGATAAAACCAGGGATATGGATATAAGAGAAGAGCTGATTAAAAGGCATCTCTACATTGCTGAAATACTTGCAAAAAAATATACCAATAGGGGTATAGAATTTGACGACCTTATGCAGGTAGCAAGCCTTGGTTTGATTTTGGCTATAGACCGTTTTGACGTTTCCAAAGGATTTGAGTTTTCAAGCTATGTTACTCCTACAATCGTAGGGGAAATAAAGAAGTACTTTAGAGACAAGGGCTGGGTTATTCGAGTTCCTAGAAGAATACAGGAGATGTCCAAGAAGGTTAACACCGCCAAAGTACAATTGTCCCAAAATCTTCAAAAGACTCCTACTATTGGAGACATTGCAGACTATTTAGCGGTGACAGAAGAAGAAGTTATCGAAGCGATTGAGGGAAGTAAGGTCTACTCTCCATCCTCATTAGAAATAACCTATGACTCTCAAAATGAAGACAAAGAGGTAAATCTGCAAGATTTAATTGGAGTAATTGACGAGGACTATGAAAAAGTTGAGTTAAAAGATTTAATCGATAGGGTAATGCAAAGATTAAATAAACTGGAAAGACAGATAATTATAGAAAGATATTTTGAAAAGAAAACCCAAATTTCCATAGCTAAATCTTTAAATATTAGTCAAATGTCAGTATCTCGTGTAGAGAAAAAGGCTTTGGAAAAGTTTAGAGAAGAATTCGAAAAGGATGGAAGGTTAGATGAAGAATAAAATCATTGGTCTTTTAACTATTTTTTGTTTGTTGATTTTGCCAAGCACTTCCTTGGCTAAAGGAAAGGTATATCTCTATAGGATTTCTGAAAAGAGTAGATTTGGAACTTCTGTAGAGACCAGTAAGGTAGCCTATAAAAAGACAATTAATGCAGTTTTAGTAAGTGGAGACAACTTTGCAGATGGTTTGGCAGGAGGAGTTTTAGGTTCAGTTTTAAATGGACCAGTTCTCTTGACCAATAAGGACAAAGTTCCCCAAGTGGTATTGGATGAATTGAAGAGATTGCAGGTTAAAAATGTCTATATAGTTGGAGGTAACAGTTCTGTTTCAGACAAGGTAATAAAGGAATTATCGAATTATAAGGTTAAGAGAATAAAGGGTAAAAACCGTATAGAGACTGCATCAAATGTTGCAATTTACATTAAAAACTCTGGTTTACCATATGATAAGAGATACTTTGCCCTTGCAAATGGAAATGTCTTTGCAGACTCCCTTTCTGTAAGTGGGTACTTAGCAACCACAAGAATACCTTTATTGTTGACAAATGGAAAGGACATGGAAAAGAGTAACCTGGACTATGTTTCATTAGCAAAGAGTACCAAGGCGATTTTAGTTGGAGGTAATTCATCTGTCAACCCATCCATCCTTTCAAATAACGACCTTTTGAAGAATATAGATAAAACCATTTTTTCAGGAAGGGACAGATATCTAACATCTTTAGAGGTTGCAAAAAAAGGATTTAACGATGTTCGAACCGTTATACTGGTAAGTGGAGAAGATTTTCCCGATGCCCTTTCAGCATCAAATGTGGCCAAGTATGTAAGTGGTCCAATTTTACTTACTTCTTCCACCGGTATAAACAAGGATATCGTAGACTATATAAAAGGTGGAGACATCACTAGACTTATAGTGGTGGGAGGTAGTAATAGAGTACCTAATAAATTGTTAGAAGTAATCAATAAGGATCAGATAAGGGGACCAGAAGAAATTGGTAATCCAAATGAAGATCCTGTAGGTTAAAGGATAATTTATAAAAGCAGAGAATTTATAGAAAGAGGGATAGCGATGGAATTAAAATATGAAAGAAAAAATATTTGGACAAATTCATCCAAAGAAGAAATCGACAAGATTTTTGAATATTCAGAAAGGTATAAAGCTTTCTTAGACAATGCTAAAATTGAAAGGGAAGCAACTGCTACAATTATAAAAAAAGCAGAAGAAAATGGATATATCAGCTTAGAAGAAGCGCTTAAAAATAAGATAAAAAAAGGCGACAAAATCTATTTAAACAATAAAAACAAATCCGTCGTTATGATGGTAATGGGAAATGATATCACTGAAGGAATGAATATATTAGGATCTCACTTGGATTCACCAAGACTTGATTTAAAACAAAATCCTATATTTGAAGAGGGCCATTTAGGCTATTTCAAAACCCATTACTATGGTGGAGTAAAGAAATATCAATGGACTACAATACCACTGGCATTACATGGAATTATTATCACTAGAGATGGTAAGACCTTGAACTTGGCAATAGGCGAAAAGGAAGATGATCCAATCTTCTACATTACAGACCTTCTAATCCACTTGGCTAAAGACCAAAGAAAGAAGAGTATGGACGATGGTGTTACCGGTGAACAATTAAATATTATTATCGGACACAACTCCTATAGTGCTAAAGACGATGCTAAAAATCCAATTAAAGACAATATATTAGAATATTTGAATAAGGAATATGGAATAAAAGAAGAGGACTTCCTTGTTGCAGAACTTACAGCAGTACCTGCAGGTAAGGCTAGAGATGTTGGATTTGACAGATCCCTTATAGCTTCCTACGGACATGATGACAAAGTTTGTGCCTATGCATCTTTAGAAGCTATTTTAAAGGTTGAAAATCCTGAAAAGACTGCAGTTTCATTATTTGTAGACAAGGAAGAAATAGGCTCAGTGGGTAATGCGTCCATGGGGGCAAACTTCTTCCACAATATGGTTGCTGAAATTCTAAACAATCAAGTAGATAACTATTCAGACCTTTTGGTAAGAAGAGCTTTTGCAAACTCAAAAGTACTTTCAGCAGACGTTTCCCCTGCCTTTGATCCAAGTTTCCCAGAGGTTACAGAAAAGAACAATGTGGCCCTAGTAGGACATGGAGTTAACCTTTCAAAGTATACAGGTGCCGGCGGAAAATTTGGTTCAAATGATGCAAACTCAGAATTTTTACAAGAACTTAGAGTTTTATTTGATGAAAATGAAGTGGTTTGGCAAACAGGAGAACTTGGAAAGGTTGACCAAGGTGGCGGTGGAACAATCGCATTTATATTGGCAGCATTTGGAGCTGAAGTTGTAGACATAGGAACAGCAATGCTTTCAATGCACGCACCAATAGAACTACTTTCCAAGGCCGATGCTTATATGACTTCAAAAGCATATGAAGTATTTGTAAAATAGAATAAGACATAGTTCAAGCACTCTTAAAGAGTGCTTGAATACTGTTTAATTTTATAGATGTTGAGAGTAAAATTTTGATAATCTAGAAGGATAAATTTAATAAAAGTAAAATTAGGCACTATTTATATAGTAAACTAATAAATTGGTAATTAAATCTTTTTAATGATATAATTTGAAGGGTGATAGAAATGTACAATGTGGGAATCGATATAGGTTCAACTGCATCAAAAGTAGTTGTAATGGATGATTCTAAGGAGAAAATAATCTACAAAAAGGTTATGCCTACAGGTTGGAGTTCTGTAGAGACCAGTAAGAATATAAAAGAGTGGCTTGAGTCAAAGGGAATTGACGAAGACAATAGTAAAGTTGTAGCCACAGGATATGGTAGGGTTTCCGTACCCTTTAGTGACAAAGTGATTACGGAGATTACATGTCATGGAAAAGGTGCAAGTTACTTTCATGACGGGGACATGACCGTAATAGATATTGGAGGACAGGACACCAAGGTTATAAGATTTAAAGATAATTTGGTAGATGACTTCATCATGAATGACAAATGTTCCGCTGGAACCGGTAAGTTTTTGGAGGTTATGGCAAGTAGACTGGGAGTGGATTTGGATGAGATGTTCGAACTTGCAAAAAAGGGCAAGGACATTAAGATATCCTCCATGTGTACCGTATTTGCAGAAACTGAAATAATCTCATTGATTGGTAAAGGAACTCCAAAGGAAGACATTGCCTGTGGTGTAATTCATTCTATAATCAACAAAGTACTCACCTTGGTAAATAGAGTACCAAAATCCGACTATTACTTTTTAACTGGAGGTTTTTCAGGAAATTCCTATATGGTGGAAAAACTGTCACAGCTACTGGGAGTAAAGGTGGAAACTGACGAAGATGCCAGATTTGCAGGGGCAATTGGCGCTGCCATGTTAGCAAAATAATGGATTACTTAGACATTAGAAAAAACGCCTATATTGACGCAATCACTTTAAGTGAAACTGGTAAAGTTGTTTCACTATGGGGGAGGGTGCCCTGGGAGATTGTTGAAAGTTTTGGATTTAAAGCAATTTACTCCTATGGGATTGATAAAGATGTAACAATAGATTATGATGATAACAATTACTGTGACATGTTAAACTCATCCTTTGCCTATTTGGAACTGGGGAAATGTCCTTTTATGTTCTCTTCTAAGTTTTTCATAGTGGATGACTATTGTAAAGTACGTTATGAAAAATTAAAAGAAAAGACGGAAAAAGAAGTCTATATATATAAAGAAAATGATTATAAGTCTTTGATAAAATTTTTAGAAGAAAAGTCAGGGAAGGCTTTTAATAGGGAATTGTTTGATGAATTGGTGGAAAAATCCAAAGAGATTTCTAAACTCATATGCAAGCTTAGAAAATGTGATGTAGACGAAAAAAGAATCTATGAAGTGGAGTACTTTTCAAAGTTTATTTTTGATATAAATAAGAGAATTGACTTTATTAAAAGTCATATAGATGACACCCAAAGGGATAAAGATACGGTTAAAATCCAGGCGGGGGCTGGAATCTATAAAAAAATTAGTGGTTTAGTCAAAGAAGGCTATTTTTGTGAAGGGGAATACCAGGATATTTTTACAAAAGAGGGGTTTGAATTCATTGAAGAAAAATACAAGGAATTTGAACTTATACCGGATTTGGTAATAAACAATTGTAGCCTATTTGATATGAAAAATAAATACATAAGTTATTAAGGGGGATTAAAATGGCAGATTACAGAGAAATGTGGGACGAACTTGGAATGGATGTTGAAGAACATGACGTTTTATGCGAAGTTTTACCACAAGCCTTTGGAGATGTTTACTTATCACAGGAAAATAGACCTGAAAAAATGGACTATTTCAACATGGTTGTTGCAGAAATTCATGGAATTAGACCTGCAGAACTTATCGAATTTCAAAAAAAGGGTGGAAAGGTAGTAGGAACTTTCTGTATCCACGTTCCAGACGAAGTGGTTTTTGGATGTGGCGCAATTAACACAGGACTATGTTCCGGATCCCAATTCTGGGTACCAGGAGGAGAAAAATACCTTCCTACAGCAACTTGTCCACTTATAAAGGCATCATTAGGTGCGAGATTTGAAAAAACTTGCCCATTCTTTAGAATTGCGGACCTATTTGTAGGAGAAACTACCTGCGATGGAAAGAAAAAGGCATGGGAAATCCTATCTCAAGATGCACCAATGTACATCTTTGACCTACCTCAAATGAAGAGGGATAAGGACGTGGAATTTTTCAAGGACGAAGTTTATAGATATATTGACAGAATCGAAGAATTAACTGGAAATAAGTTGACTGCAGAATCACTTCATGATGCCATCGTTCTACTTAACAATAAGAGAAAGGCGATGCAAAGACTTTGGGAATTCCGTAAATTAGATAATGTACCTATAAGTGGTAAGGACTGTCTACTTATTTCACAAATTGCATTCTATGACGACCCTACAAGATTTGCACAAAAAGTAAACGAACTTTGTGATGAATTGGATAAGAGAAAAGAAGAAAATGTAAGTGTATATCAAAAGGGCGCTACAAGACTTATGCTTACAGGAACACCACTTTCAATACCTAACTGGAAATTACATCATATTATTGAATCCAGTGGAGCTGCAGTGGTTTGTGAAGAGATGTGCACAGGTTCAAGATACTTCGAACTTACAGTAGATGAATCAGGAGAAACCATTGACGAAATGGTTGACCACTTAACCGATAGATATATGAAGGGAATCAACTGTGCTTGTTATACACCAAATAAAGAAAGAGTTGACGATATCATAAGACTTGCAAAAGAATATAATGTCGATGGGGTAATTGATGTTAACCTTAAATTCTGCAATATCTATGATACCGAAGGTCATATTGTAGAAAAAGAACTAAAAGAACACAATATACCAGTTCTTGGAATTGAAACTGACTACACAGACGAAGACAGTGAACAATTAAAGACTAGAATAGAAGCCTTCGTAGAAATGATTGAAAATGGAAAATAAAATGAACTACATCTTATTTGAAGATGTAGAAAATGGAAAAAAACTCTATGACTTAATAAAAGAAAATTCTATTAAGGCCACCATAGCGCCTACACCAAGAGTTTTGGACAAATGCTGTGGTATCTCAATTCTCTATGACAATATTGAAGATAAAGAAAAAATTGAAGATATAATTAGAGAAAATGACATTGTAATTAAAGGATTTCACCAAATAGAAAGAGATATCAATCCTAATAGAATGAAATTTTTATAAGTTTGTAAATGGCTTTAGTTTATTTAATATGGCTCTACAGAATCCATTGGGGGATGCTAACATCTATAGTTGGCATCTCCTCTTAATTATACATCATTATTCACTACCTCCTTTTTAGTTGTGATGACTATATTTTAGGTGATTTGTAGAGTAAGTGCAATTTTTTTGTGATTAAAAACTGTTGAGGTCGCATGATTATTCATACCCAACAGATTCTGTTGTACCTTTAATATTTATACTAAAGCCTTTTTAAATCAGTTTATTAATCAATAATCTTCCATTTATTATACTAAACAAATTAAGTCCAGTACATAGTTATACATCTTATTATTAAATAAAAACACTTTATAAATATACTTATTAACTGCGTTCGTTTTCAGATCTTAATTTCAATAAACATTTATTTATAATTCTACATTAGAATGATAAAATTCTTATTCAATAATTTTTCAGCAGTAAGTGATTAAACTAAAAAAAGCTTGACATATTTAAATAAATGTGTTAATATATCAAAAAATATAAAAGGAGGAAAAAAAAATAGCAAAAAAAGCAAAGAAGAAAAAAAGGTTTTCCGTAATTAGAATTTTGGGAGAACATGGACATGGTCATTGGCACTCCTCACCAGTAAAAACAACACCATATTAATTTACAGTATATTTGCTCTATGAGCACATGAAGGCTCAATAATAATAGATTATGTTCAGAATGAAAGAAACAGACAAATATCAAGTTGTGTAGTATAAGATATAAGAGGACTAACTAAATAAAAGTAATTATATTGAGCCTTTCATGTTACTGAATATATTAAAACAATTTAATAGTGATAAAAATAAAATGTTAAAGAGGAGACGATTAACTTGAACAAAACAAAAATAGAAGGAATATACTATAAAATAAAAGATGATAAAATACTTATTGTTGATTCTTTGAAAGGCAAATGGAAAATTGAAAGGATTAATTCAAAATACGACAATGCTATTGACGAAATCTTGACAAATAGCTTCATAAACTCTGTTGGAAATATTGAAAAGCCAAGTCTAAATAATTTTAATTTGCTTATAGTTGATACAACTGATTTATGTAATTTAAGGTGCAAATACTGTTCTATGAATGCAACTAATACTGGTAGAAGACTTAAAGAAAATGAATTCTATATTGCTTTTGATGAGTTTTTGAAACTTCCAAATATTTCCGAATTTTTAACAATTGAATTTTCTGGAGGGGAACCTCTTATGAATTTTAAATTTATTCATAATGTAGTTCCTATAATTTTATCAAAAGCGGGGAAACATAATATAAATATAAATTTTTCGATACAAACTAATGGGACTTTATTTAATGATAATATATTAGACTTCATAAAAAAATATAATTTTTCTGTTGGAATTAGTATTGATGGGTTCAAGAAATGGAATAATCATAGAGTGTTTGGAAACAATGTTGAAGCTTACGACAAAATAATGAACGGTATAAATTCATTAAAAAATAAATCAATACCATTTAGTGTTTTAGGTGTAATTACAAATTATGAGCAATATGATAGTTATTTACAATTTGTTTATGAGAATGATATAAATTATTTCAGATTAAACACATTAGCAAATATTGGAAGAAGTGAGAATCTTAATCTTTCAAAGAACAATATTCAAAAATTATATGATAAATATGCGAAATAGTATTTAAAATTAGCAAAAAATCTAATATTAAACTCAAAATATAAAAACTTTAAAGAAGCTAATTTAACAAACTTTTTATGGAGTTTACTAGAATGGCAACCACATATGTGTTTCAGAAATCCTTGTGGTGCTGGGAAAAATCAATTACATTTATCTGCTTATGGTGAATTTTTTCCATGTCAAGATTGGAAATCAATCAATGATTATAAAATATGCGATATCTTTAACATTAAACATTCATTAAATTCACATATCAAAAATCATTATAGGTGTCAATTATTAACTAAAAAGAATTATGAAAATAATAAGGAAATGTGCAAGGATTGTGAATGGATTGCATATTGTGGAACATGTCCAAGAGAAATATATACTCATAAAAAGAATGAAAAAAAAATTGGATTATGTTTATTTAATAATCTAGTATACGAGGAATTATGTTGGTTGATTTATAAAAATGAAAATGATGTCTTGAAATATTTAGAGGTTAATTAAATTGATTAAATGCTTTAAAAATAAAAGATTTGAAAATAGTATTAATAGCAATACAAAATCTAATGAATGTTACTATATTATACGAAAATATACACGATATTTTAACAACTCTCTTGCTATAAAAAATAATAAAATAAACAAACTAATATACAAACTAATAAATAAAATAAGAGTATATCATAAAGTGAAATTGCCAAACATTAATATAACATTAACTGATTCCATATTAGGAAAAGCTAAAAATAATAAGCCATTAACAGGAATTTCATTTTTAAAAAGTGGAGAGTTACATATTATATTGAATAAAAACATAAATCTAGAGCAAGATTTAATTCATGAAGTATTACATTATTACGTATATGTCAATAAAGCCGAATTATCATTTAAACAACAAGAAAAATTGGTTTGCAAATTAACTAAAGATTTTTTAAAAACAGGTGATATTAAAATTGATTAGAATTGAACAAACATGTAAAAAATGGATAAAAAATAATGGATTCTCGTACTTTTTATTAACTTTGGTTTGTGTGCTAAGTGAATGTTCCTTTGTTTTGTTTATGTGGATTTTGGGGAAATATTTTGAATTTTTACAGACCAATTCAAAAATTATTTTATTTAGTTATAGGATAACGATATCAGGATTATATATGATAATATGCTTGCTACTTATAACTTATATTGCTTCATCCATTATTTTCAAACACTTAAATTTTAAGCTGTCTAATAAAAATATGATTTTTCTGGAGTCGCAAGTACTTGAACGGTTATTAGACAAAAAATATGAGAGCATATGTTATAGAAATAAAATTGAATTAGCTCAACAGATAAATAATGACTGTGTCATAGTTTCAGACTTTATCATCGAAAAAATACCTACTTTATTAGTAAAAACTTTTAAATTGATTTTATTACTTGTTTTACTAAGTACAATATCCTTTGAAATATTTGTTACGGTACTTTTAACCAATTTACTTTTTGTAATCCTATACTTGATTACAAGAAAAAGGTATAAAGAATTAAATATCATCTTAAATGAAAAGCGTATGAATTATTTTGGAGTACTTGGTGGGGAATTATTAAATATTTTTCTTGTAAAAGTTAATGTGTGGAATAAAAAAACTATTTCAAAGTTTGATAAAGTAGGGGATGAATTTGTAGAATCATCAGTGAAGTTTTTAAATATCGACAATATCATAAACAACATGTTTTTTATGATCTCTACAATAATGTCCATAATAGTTCCTTTTGTTTATATTAGAACCAGGGAAAAAATCATATATCTGATTATTGTTATATTCATCATCAATATTTACTATCCTACTTGTGATTGCATTTTCCAAATTATAAAAAACTTCAGTGTTTTTGATAATGCAAAAATTAGAATTAATAGATTGTTCAAATTGGAAGATGAAAAGATAGGATTGACAAAATTAAAAGAAAGCATTTCTCAAATAAAAAGTACTAATCTTATTTATAAGTACGAAGCCGCTGATAAACCAATTATAAGAGATTTTGATTTTAATTTAAAGAAGGGAAAGCTATATCTAGTAAAGGGAGAAAATGGATCTGGTAAATCTACTTTTTTAAAAATTCTGATGGGAATTTTATACTCAGAAGACACGAAATTCTATGTAAATAATATTCCATCATCTGAAATTGATTTTAAATTTTTAAGAAAAGAGCGTATTTCTTATTGCGAGCAAGAGCCATATATCATTACCGGTACATTCAAAGAAAATATACTATATAATTCAAGCATGAAGGACTTAGATAAATATAGGGAGTTTGTAACTAACTTATTTGATCATTTGAAGATTAAAGAAGACACAATTCTATATGAGACAAACTTGTCTGGTGGAGAGAAACAAAAAATTTCAATTCTTAGAACTTTATATAAAGATGCTGACATGTATATCTTTGATGAGCCTACTGCATCCTTAGATTTTCAGTCCGGCAAAAGATTAAAAAAAATCATTGAAGAATTATTAAAAGAAAATAAATTGGTAATTATTATCTCCCATGATGATACATTTGATGATTTGACTACTGAAATCATTGAGTTTAGTAAATAAAACAACAATCATAACAAAACCCCCGAAGGTTTAACCAATCGGGGGAATTTGTATGTTTTCTTATTTTACTTCAGCAATGCTGCTTCTACCACCTAATATTATAGAGTCTGTAATCTTATTTTCTCTTAGATACTCTTTAACTGAAAGTGGTATTTCATCTTTTTCAATTAATATAATAGGTGCGCTATATTCTTTTGATAGGTGGGAAGCAACCAGTGCATCGGCATAGGTTCTGGAATTTGCAAAGATCACCTTTTCAGGTTTTTCATTTACAAATTTAGCAAGCTCTATTGCAGTTTCAATTCTAGTCTTTCCTGAAATTCTATTTACATTTAAACCATCATTTTTTAGATTGTTTAAAATGCTATCAGAAATTTGGGAATCTCCACCGACAACTATTACATTTTTAATATCCCAGTTTTTAATAGCCTTAGCTGTTGCAGGGTTTAAAGAGCTATCATTCGTTAAAAGAATTGGAATATTTAATTTTGCCGCTAAACTTCCAGCAGTTAGAGCGTCGATAAAGTTATATCCATTTGCCAAGATTATATCAGTCTTGTTACTAGAGTTCTTTCTAACCTCTTCACCTAACTTAACAGCAGTTTCAAACCTGTCTTTACCTGAAATTCTTTCAGTGTCTATTTTAAGGGATTTGATTTTATTTAACACATCCTCAGAAATCACAGAATCTCCACCGGCAAGAACAACCTTTTTAGGATTAAGTCTCTTAATTTCTGCAACTACTTCATCCATTAAACTATCCTTACCAACAAATAGGATAGGAGCGTTGTTTCCTACACCAAAGGAAGAAGCAGTTAAGGAGTCAATCATCTCTTTATTGGACGCTAATACTACTACATCAGCAGATTTAAAAAGTCTCTTACTTACTTCAACGACTGTAAGTTCACGATTTCTTCCGTAGATCCTATTGGAGGATATCTTTTTAAATACTTCTTTGAAAGTATCAGTATCCTTTATTACATTGCTTTCATCCTTATCAGTTGTTGGAGGTAGTCCTGGAGTGTAAGGCTTATTAGGCTTAGTATCCTCAGAAGGTTTAGTTTCTTCAGAAGGCTTGGTTTCCTCAGAAGGTTTAGTTTCTTCAGAAGGTTTAGTTTCTTCAGAAGGCTTAGTTTCTTCGGAAGGCTTAGTTTCCTCGGAAGGCTTAGTTTCTTCAGAAGGTTTAGTTTCTTCGGAAGGTTTAGTTTCCTCAGAAGTTTCAGTTTCTTCTATGGTTTCACTTGGTGTAGTATCTGATGGTTCGTCAGGAGTTTCTGGTTCTTCTACGTCCTTTAACTTATATACTAACACCAATTCGCCGTTTTTATTTAAAAGTTCTGGCAGGTTCATTCCGTCATAATAGAACTTGTTATGACCAAATCCATCTCTACCAAAAACCAACTCATCGGTGTCCTTAACCTTGTAGCCTTGGAATTCTTCTTTAAATTTGCCATTTTCATCAACTAGTGGAAGACCATAGAACAATGTGTTTGGAGGAAGGTGTTTATACCCCTTGATTGCTTTAGGCTCTACAATATCCTTTCCATCTTGATCCACATGTCTTACAGTTAAATCTATTAAATTGTCTCTTAAGTCCTTAGACTTAGGGCTATTGTCGTCAACAACTGTACCTGTAACGGTAACATCTTCATTGAAGTTTACTCCGTCCGGTGCCACTTCATATTTAAATGTTACTCCTGGTAGGAAACCTTCAAGGTCATCTGCCTTATATGCATTTGGCAAAATCACTTCCATTACCATATTGTTACCATGACCGGACATTCCAAAGGTCTCTTTGTCCTTCATAGCATCCATCATGGTCATCATAACCCTATCTGAAGAGTCAAAGACCGCATCATGAATTGGTGACCAGTAGACTCCAAAGGCATCAATAAGTCTAACCCTTGCCTTTGCAGCATCTAAATTGGTTCCATAAATCCATACCAGACTCTTCTTAGAACCCTGTCCAGTTGGTAGATTTGTATGGGTAATGTCCGCTTCTGTTCCGCCACCTTGGGTGCCATAGGATTGAATTTGTATAAAGTCAATCATTATATCATCAGGATTTGATCCTTTAGGAAGAACTGCAAATACCGACTTAATAAATCTATCTTCTAAAGTGGATAGTAGGGAAGAGGTATAGGTTTTTCCATCATCAAGGGAGACTAAGATCATGTAAGTGTCAACCTTATCTCCGGTATTTTCAGGAGCAGTAAAGGAAATTATCTGATCTGTGTCATTTCCCTCTATAGTCAAGTCTTTAATAATATTGTCAGAACTATCAGAATTGTAGAATTCCCTTTTATCTTTACTATTATCTTGAATTTTTAACTTTAAATTGGATTTATCCCTACCCATCAGGTTAAAACCTTTAACTTCGATGGAAACTTTTCCACCCTTATGGTCAAGTTGATAACCTTCCAAGAACTTGAAGGAGTTTACAACAACGGAATTTTTTGTAATCTTATAGTCTTTTACTTCCCTGTTAAGACCTTGGTGGTTGTAGAAGGATCGCTCTTCAATGTTTAGCTTAAACTCAGGATTTTCTGTTTCAGAAATCTTGAACACAGGTTCTTTAAACTTGATTGTCACTCTGGAATTTTCAATTTCTAGAGTATCTTCAGCACCAAGATTTATGGTCTTACTTCCTGTAATGGTAATGGACTCCTTTAATTTACCAGGACTCACTTCACTAATATCATTGTAGAATTTGATAACTAAAGTGTCATCGCCTATTGTGAAGGACTCCTCAGGATAAATCAATTGAAGACCGTTCATAGTTCCTGTTTCACTTTGTTTAAAGAATAGCTCACGGCTAATGTCGTCAACTTTAACGACTACCTTAAACTCCCTTTCAAGGTTTGTGTCCTTAAGAGGAAATCTTACAGATTGAATGGTATCTGTTCCCATAAACTTTGGTGTCTCAGTTAACTCATATGATACAAAAGAACCGTCTACCTTTTCAAATACTTCATAGGATATATCCTTTGCAAGATTTAAATTACTTCCCTTTATATTTAAGGACTGTTCTAAAGATTTTTCCTTAGATCCCTTTAAAGGCATATTTGGATATAGAAGATAGACATCATCAACATTTGCCTTTTCAACAACCGGTGCTGCCTTAACAGTTAAAGTAAATTCTTCATTTTGAAATTCTGTTTCAGAACCAGTGGCATTAAACTTAATCTTGTAGACTATATCGGAATTTGTAGTATTTTCAGGAATTTCTAACTCAACGGTCTTCCTTGCTTTATCTCCGGAAATGGTGTAGGAAAGATCTTCTACTTGTCCGTCTTTCAAGATTTGTAATTTCACCTTTTCTGGAGAAACTATAGGACTAGTAATCACTGATAAGCTTGTATTTCCGACATTGTGTTCAACTGTCTTTTCGGTTTCCATTAAAATAATAGTAGCTGGTGCAGCTTGATCTAAAGCCTTTTGATTAAATATTTCACTTCCAATTTTATTAAAGGAAGTGTCAGAAATTGAAATTTCATACACTCTTTTAGTGGTTCTATTATTTTTTGGAATGTCCACCACATACATAAGGTCGTGTTCAGACTTATCACTTACTTGGAAACTTCCCTCTAAAGCATAATCGAATTTGCCATCTAATTTGATGGAAGCAACTAAGTCCTCAGGTTTATATTCCTTGGTGTCAATGTAGATAATAGCCTTTCCACCATCTGCTTCTATGATGTTATTTTCAACTAAAAGACTTGTAGTAGGCTCCTGTGGAGTATTGGACTTTGGAGCAACTTTTATAGTAAATTCCTTTTTAATAAACTCTGGAGAATCTCCAGTAGGAGTTTTTGTAATTAAAATACTGTAAACTTCTTCAGTTTCAGCTTGATTTTCAGGTAAGACTACCTTACACATATACTTGTCTTTTCCATTGTCGCTGTCACTGAAAGTTCCCTTTATAGTAGTATCAGAAGTACCCTTTTTAACCTTACATCTTAGTGCATTAGTATCAAAGCCTTCACCACTTATATAAAGTGCTACTTCACCACCAGTACTAGGTAGCTCTGTCTTATTTGGAGTTACAGTAAATTCTTCACTACCAGCTTCACCACTTCCTTTAACAGTCAAAGTTACAGTTTGTACTGTATCTGGTTTATCTACAGTGGAGAAGTTTATCTTATAAACCCAGTCAGTGGAAGTTTTATTTTCAGGTGCAGTGATGATAAATGGAATATTCTTTGAGGATTCTGTAATTTTATCTAGCTTGATTACTAGATTTTCAGCATCAGAAACTTCCTTTGTTACAGTGTACTTGATATTTGTGTCAATTAAATTATCTCCATAAATCTTTCCTGTAACATCCCTTCCATCAGTTGCTTCAATAGTATCCTTGTCAAGTCGAACATTATATATTGTACTTTTCACAGGAGCAGGGTCCTCTGGGTTACTTGGCTTTACGTTTACAGTTAAAGTATGTTTATCTTTTTCTTTACCAATTACATAGAAGTCTATATAGTAAACCCAAGTCTTGGAACTGTTATTTTCAGGAACAGCCACTGAGAACATTACCTGTGTTGCATCTAATGAATAATCAATAAGACCAACCTTAGCAGTAATATCAGGAATATCCGTTGTAGCTTTTCTTATCTCATAACCTATGTTATTAGAAGTCAAACCAGTACCAATAATATTAGTTTTCGCAAACCTATTGGAGCTATCAGCTTCTATATAAATATTTTCTTCTTCTAAATTAGATATTACACTTTCACCTAAAGGCTTTACTGTAATTTCTAAAACATTCTTTGTGTCAAAGTTTGTGTCATTTATTTCCTTTACAAAGATATTGTAGACAATTTCCTTATCCGTATCATTTTCAGGAATCATTGCCTTTAGTTCAGCACCTACAACATAGGAACCGGCTTCACTTACACCTATAGTGAAAGCTAAATCTTCTTTAACTCCATCCTTATAGGTTTCTACTTTAATATCTTCTTTTCTTACCCCTTCCTTAGGGTAGTTGATGTTTACAGCGCCACCAGTAGCACCTATGATATATTTACCATCGGTGTTTACCTTAGGCTCTTCTACGTTGATATGGTACTTACTTGCACCATCAACGGGGGTAGGCATTTCTTCTTGAGCCTGGGTTGCAGTAGGTAGGGCCTGTGCCATGGCTTTTGTCCCAGGAACAATAGCAGATAGAACCATAGCTACCGTAAGAAATAAACTCATTAGTTTTTTCATTAAATCATCCTTTCATATTTTTTTAATCTTCCTCAACAAAAGAGTTGGATTTATTCATTACATGATAATTTTATCACAATGGCTGATTAATGTAAACAATAGTTTAATTAATTTGTAAACATTACAATAATAATAGGTTTAAAGAATTAAGAAATAAAGTTCCATAGAAAAAATCACAAAAAAAAGAAGGTATAGCTTTTAACTACTACCTTCTTTCATGATTTTCTATCTATTTTTCTGAACTGCATTGATAATTGCGAGTAATATTACAGCACCTACGACGGATATTAAAATACTATATAGGTTTATACCATCAGGTTTACCTAAGTCAAAGAATCTATTTGCTATAAATCCACCAATTAATGCTCCAATAACTCCAACAACGACGTTTGCAACTCCGCCCATTTGTTCGTTCTTGCCCATTATCATACTAGCAATCCAGCCGGCTAATGCTCCGACTACTATCCAAGAAATAATTCCCATAATATCCTCCTCAAATTTAAATTAGTAGGAAATTGAATCCTTTCAACTCCCTGTATCTTATAGATATCCAATTATGGGAGATCTTAAACAATTATTTAGAAATTAACAATCTTCATCAGAGTAAATTCCATCGTATTTAAGATCTTTTTCTTCGATAACCCTTTGTACATCCTCTAGTTCATCGGTGGAAATAAAGGCACAGTTACCACAGGAACTACTTAATTTACGGGGAACTGGTCGAAGTTTAACATAAAGATTTCTAGATTTTAGTTCTCTTTCCAGTCGAAGCGCCTCACTAATAGTATGAAAAGTTATTATATGGTTCATTACTTATTAGCCTTGATGGTAATGTCGCTACCGGATTCTAAAACTTCTACCTTAAAGTTTTCAGACTCTAAAAATCTTACTATATTTTCCTTAGCGATATTTGTATCAACCACTATTTCTAAACTCTTATCTCCGGATTTAACTGCATTTTGAGTTTTAATTACGGGTTCTGGACATGAAAGTCCTCTTGCGTCTATGTTCTTCATTTAGTCCTCCTTAGCAAACTTAGTAGTCATAAAAGACATTATGAGCATCACTACGATGATTATAATAGTTGCAATCTTACCATTTGGAGTAGCACCTTCAGGGCTTGAAGCAAGTCCAAAGTTATGGGCAAAAGCTGCACCAATTAAAAGTCCCATTACAGTAACTCCAGCGTCAGTGTCACCTTCAGAAGATAGGATGGTCTGTCTAATAGGACATCCACCTAGAAGTACTGCACCAAGTCCAACTATCACCATTCCAAGGAAGTTCCAAAGACCGTCGGAATGAGCAACAGGTTGGTCGGCAAAGCCTATGTGTAAAGCTCCCTTTGTCAAGATTAGATTACCAACAAGAGCTGCAATGAAAATTCCTAAAATACCCCAGATATAGTGGGTGTCTTTGATTAGGAATAGGTCTCTAAAAGCACCACCAGTACAAAGTCTAGTTCTTTGTAAAATTGCTCCAACTATAAGTCCACCGATTAAAGAGTAGATTATAGGAGCGTGCATGGAACCAGGTCCCTTTTCAGAGAAGAATATAAATGCAGGTTTAGCAAGCAATAATACAAATAACATTATTGCAAATGCCGGTAGGATAAACCCTGCAATTTTAGATTCCTTATAATTTCTTCCTAGAGAATAGCCTTGTTTTAAGAAGAAGATACCTATCAATATTCCTACTACAAATCCTGCAAGACCAACAATGGCATTTAAGTCTCCGCCACCAAGTCTAAAGATCATTCTCAAAGGACAACCTAAAAACACCAAGGCACCTATGGACATAAACACACCATAAACAAATCTTATTAGTGCATTTGAACCACCTCGGGATTTAAAATCCTTAAAGATGAAACTGGAAATTGTTCCACCTAGGATAAGTCCTATGATTTCAGGTCTAAGATACTGAACTACCTCAGCCCTATGTAGACCAAGACCGCCGGCAATGTCTCTCCAGAAACATGCAATACAAAATCCCATATTGCCAGGGTTACCTAAGTACATCAGGATAATACCGATTGCACCTATGAGAAGACCGCCAATAAAAACTTTAACATCTTCTTTTTTCATTTCTTTTCTCTCCTTTTCAAAATATTTTTTATAAAGATTAAATAATCCTTGTTATCATTGTATCATATGATTTTAAAATAAAAAAGGAGATTATTCAATAATTCCTACTTAAACCCTAGTATTTATCAATGTTTAAAGATTATTTCCCATAAAAATAGGGCGTCCAATCCCTTGGACACCCATATTGAATATAGTCTATTTTTTTCTTCTAACCAACTTTACAGCCTCTCCCATAATAAATGGCAATAGGGCAAAAGGAATAATGATTATCCAGTCCCTAAGCACTAGTGGGAAAGTTTCAAATAAGTCATTTAAGAAGGGAACATATACCACTATCAAGGTCAATACCAATGATAGGGAAACCCCTTGAACAAGTCTCTTATTTGACAATGGTCCAAGTTCCCAAAGGGTATACTTAGTCGATCTTACAGTAAATGAACGTAATAGTTCACATAGGATAAGGGTAGTAAAGGCGATGGACCTTGGTTCCCTTAATTCTATTGGATCTAAAGTTCCTGCAGAGTGTAGACTTTGCCATCCTTCAGGAGCATAGAATTTAAGAGCTATAAAGTAGGATGCAAGGACAGCTATGGTTATAGCAATTGACTGTAATACTATGGATACAGTCAGTTCCTTGTCGATTATAGGCTCATTAGGTTCCCTAGGTGGTTGGTTCATAATGTCCTTTTCACCGTGTTCCACTCCAAGTGCTAAAGCAGGGAAGGAGTCAGTTACAAGGTTTAACCAAAGAAGTTGAATTGGTACCAAAGGCACTGGCCAGTTGAAGATGATGGCTAAAAATATTACTAGAATTTCACCAACATTACAACTTAATAAGAAGGATACAAATTTTTTAATATTTGAATAGATTATTCTACCTTCTTCCACAGCGTGGACAATAGTTGCAAAGTTATCGTCTGTAAGGATGACCTCAGCAGTATTTTTAGTAACATCCGTTCCAGTAATACCCATGGCTATACCAATATCTGCCTTTTTAATTGCAGGAGCATCGTTGACACCATCCCCTGTCATAGCTGCAATCTCGCCATTTTCCTTTAAGGCTTTAACTATTTGAACCTTGTTTTCAGGCGAAACTCGGGCAAAGACCCTCTTTGTCTTTACAATCTGACGAATCTCTTCATCGGACATATTGTTTAATTCTCCACCCATAATAGCTTGGGAGTCATCATCTGCAATTCCCAGTTCCTTAGCTATGGCAAGGGCAGTTTCTAAATAGTCACCGGTAATCATCACAGGGACAATACCAGCAGACTTACATTCTTTAATAGCAATTTTTACTTCAGGTCTAGCAGGGTCAATCATTCCTGCAAGTCCAACGAATATCATGTCCCGTTCAATATTTTCAGAGGATATATCAGAAGGAAGATCATCATGAACCCTAAAGGCAAAGGATAGGACTCTAAGAGCTTGTCTTGCAAACTCTATATTTTTATCCAGAATATTCTTTCTCATATCCTCTGTAAGTTCTTCAATCTTTCCATCTATTAAAATCTTATTACATCTTTCAATGACAATATCTGGTGCTCCCTTAGTAAAGGAAACCACCTTTGACTTAATAAAGTTGTCGTGGAAAGTAGTCATCATCTTCCTAGTAGAATCAAAAGGAATCTCTTCAATTCTCTTATATTCCTCATTGGCTGACTCCTTGGTAATTCCAAGCTTTCCAGCTAAGGTCAGCAATGAACCTTCAGTGGGATCACCAATCATGGAATAGCCATCGGATTCCTTTTTTAACTTTGCATCATTGGTAAGTGCACAGATGTTTAAGAAGGTGTATAGAGAACCTTCATTTTCCGCAGAGACCTTATTTTCACCTATTAGAAGTTCGCCCTCTGGTGCATATCCAGTACCAGTTATATTTATCTCTTCATTGTCCACAAAGGCCTTAACAACTGTCATTTCATTTTGAGTCAGTGTACCAGTCTTATCAGAACAAATATAGGTAGTGGTTCCAAGGGTTTCAACGGCAAGAAGTTTTTTAACAATGGCATTTCTTTCAGCCATTCTACTCATTCCCAAGGACAACACTATGGTTACAATGGCAGGAAGCCCTTCAGGAATTGCTGCAACTGCCAAGGAAACGGCAGTTAATACCATGTTTAATAGTTCATGGCCATATAGAAGTCCAACTACCAATACAATTATACAAACGGCAACTGTAAGTATACCAAGGACTTTGGAAAGTCCAGCTAGTTTCTTTTGTAGAGGAGTCTGTTCGTCATCAACTGTGGCAAGTTTTGTTGCAATCTTACCAATTTCAGTCTTTTCTCCAGTTTCTACTACAATTCCCTTTCCTCTACCATAGGAGACTATTGTAGAACTAAAGGTCATGTTGCCCCTGTCTCCAATTCCCACCTCTTCATCATAGGTAAGGGAAGCATTTTTTTCCACGGGAACCGACTCTCCAGTAAGAGAAGCCTCTTCCACCTTTAAGTTTATGGATTCTATCAGTCTTAAATCCGCTGGGACAATGTCCCCGGTTTCAAGTTCCACAAGGTCTCCAGGAACCAACTCCTCTGAAGAAATACTCTTCAGTTCGCCATCTCTAAAGACTTTTGCAGTGGGGGAAGCCATCTTCTTTAATGCTGCAATGGCCTCTTCTGCCTTGCCTTCTTGGTAGATGCTAAGGGCAGCATTTAAAACTACAATTGCAATGATGATAACAGCATCAGACCATTCAGATACCACAGCGGAAAGTATGGCTGCGACGATTAGAATTAAGATCATAGGATCCAAAAATTGCTCTTTAAGTTTCTCTCCCAGGCCCTTCTTTTCCCCTTCCTTTAAAGCATTTGGACCATACTTTTCCAAAAGCTGGGAAGCCTGAGAGGAACTTAAACCGGATTTGGAATTGGAATTTAACTCCTTTTCAATCTCTTCCGGTTTTTTGTTATACCAATTCATTTATTACCTCCTGACATTTTAGGTTTCGCTTATAGAGGACTGTGAAAAACTAGAACTCATTACCTAATAAAAAAGACCTTTGCCTTTACATTGTAAAAGCAAAGGTCTTGCTACCTAATAGGTGTTCAGCCGGGATATAATCCGAAATGACGGCTTAAACGTTAAAGCTACTCCCCTTTTCATTTATTATATATGATTAATCAGTTTGAATCAATTGACATTGTTAATATTGTCCCAGTACTTGTCATAATCCTCTAGAGATAGTTCTCCCTTTTTTCGCCTAAAAGTTAAAGCTATACTTGGAATTACAAATAGTAGGCAAATCATCATGATTATATTAAAGGCCATTTCAGAAAAATTGCCCTCGGGAAGACTGTTTATACTATTGTTTAAAATATGCATTCCAATGGGATACCTAAGGTCATTGATCCTAGAGTAAACCATGCCTAAGAAAATTCCAAAAATCGTCGTGTAAACCATCTGTACCGGATCCTTATGCCATATTCCAAATAGGAAAGCTGCAATGATTATGGAAGTCTTTCTTGAAAAGCCAGTGTTTAAAACATTTATTAAAATTCCTCTAAATAGTACTTCTTCAACCAATGGACCTAGGAGGACCACAGAAATAAATATCCATAAATATTCACCAGATAAAAGATTGGACCAGGTTTCACCAAAGTCCTCATACATCTGCCCAATAATTGGTGTATTTAATGCAACAATACTCAAAAGATAAAGCCAAATAAAGGAAATTCCACAACTACCTAGAGTTATTATAAAAGTTTTTAAAAGAGAATAATCTCCCCTTATCCTTGGGATGACTACATGTTTTTTTAAGATATAGTAGTAGATGATTAGTAGAATTAAACATCCAAGACTATCCCAAATCAAATAGTATCTGTCCATTGTCAATTCATAGTCATATCCTAGAAAAGAAGCTGCAAAAGAAATAATCCCTAGGATAAAGGCAAAGATTAGATCATAGGAGAGTACTAGTAAATAGGACTTTATCAATATTAAAATTCTTTTTTTCTTACTCATTGTAATCACTCTAACTTAAATAGTCCAGGCAAACTTGAACAAAAACCCCAACTCCAAGATACATCAAGTCCTCGTCAATATCAAAATCGGACCTATGATGAGAGACAAAGTCTTTTTCACCCTTTGGATTTGAAAGAAAAAAATAGGTCCCGGGAATCTCCTCCAAATAAAAGGACATGTCATCAGAAGCCATTACTGGAACTTTTAATATGTCGATAAGTCTTGGAGCGACCAACTTTTTAGTGGACTCTATAACAAATTTTGTAAAGGCTTCATCATTTTGCACTGCAGGATATTTAAAATCGTAGATATATTCCGTCTTGCCACCGTACCCAGCTGCGATGGCAGAGGAAACTTCTCCAATTCTTTTGTAGATAAAATGTCTAATATCCTCATTGGTGGATCTACAAGTTCCCTCAATTTCAACAATATCTGGGAGAATATTCTGATTAAAACCACCATCGATTCTCGTCACAGACAAGATGGCAGGCTCAGTTGGAGGAATTTGCCTTGCAACTATCTTGTTGAGGGACTGAACTATTTCACATGCAATATTTATAGAGTCTATGGTATCTTCTGGATGGGCACCATGACCGCCTTTCCCAATGACCTTTATCAAAAATCTATCCATAGAAGCCATGATTGGACCAGTTTTAAAACCTATATGTCCCTTTGGAATACTTGGATCAATAATACCTCCATGAAGACCTAAAATTGCAGAAACATCCTTTAAAATGCCCCTCTCAATTAAAGGCTTTGCCCCTCCGGGATATTCCTCTCCACCTTGGAATATCAGTTTTACACTGCCAACAAGTTCACTTTTAAGATCTTGTAATAGCTTTGCTGCACCAAGGAGGATGGCGGTATGGCTGTCGTGGCCGCAGGCGTGCATATTGCCATTTGTTGAAGTAAAGGTGAGGTTTGTGTTTTCTATAATGGGAAGGCCATCCATATCGGCCCTAAGTGAAATGGTTTTACCGGACCTTTCACCTTTGATCACACCTACAATGCAGGAGATGTCTTCAAACTCTTCGTATTCTATGCCTAGTTTTCTAAGTTCCTTTGTCACATACTCCATGGTCAAAGGCAGATTAAGACCAATTTCTGGAATTTTATGAAGATTTCTTCGATGATTTATTATATAGTCGGAGACCGACTTTGCAAGCTCAAGTTTATTCAAATCCATAATCTACGTCCTTTCTAAAGAAATTATACCATTTAATTAAAGAATTTTAGAAATAAAAGTAGATCTATTTCCCAAAAACTAAAGCTTTGTATTAAATTCTGCTATAATTATGGTAATAGTCGAGGTGGAAAGATGAGTAAATTAAATGATAATAAGGTTTTACTTTTAAATAAGGGCAAGAGGGGAGTTTTTAAAGCACTATTTAGTAGAATGGGAATTATACTTTTACTTATAGTGCTACAAGTGCTATTATTAATCTCCATATTTCGTTGGCTAAAGTCCTATAGTTCAATTCTATATATAGTAGGAATAGTAATCTCAGCCATCATAGTCTTTCAGTTGATAAATAAGACCATGGATCCAACATCAAAATTGACTTGGATGTTTTTAATATCCGCATTCCCTCTATTGGGAATAGTCCTATATATTTTTATAACCCACGATTTAGGAAATAAATTTGTCACCAAAAGGGTAAATAGCATTGTCAAAGAGACCAAAAACTACATAGATCAGGACCATGGGTTATTAGAGGAAGTAAAGGAGGAACACCCAGAGCTTTACACATTGGGGAACTATATCCAAAACACCTCAAATTATCCAATATATAGAGAAAGTAACGCAAAATATTTTTCCACAGGAGAAGAGACCTTTAAATATATGATTGAAGAGCTTGAAAAAGCAGAGGACTTTATTTTCATCGAGTACTTTATCATCACAGAAGGATATATGTGGGGCAGAATATTAAATATTTTAGAAGATAAGATAGAACAGGGAGTTGAAGTTCGGGTAATGTATGATGGAACCTGTACATTTTCAAACCTTCCCTACAACTACCCAGAAAAATTAAAGAAAATTGGAATAAAATGTAGGATGTTTTCACCCCTTAAACCCTTTATCTCAACCCATTATAACAATAGGGACCACAGAAAGATTATGGTAATAGATGGTAAAGTGGCATTTACAGGAGGTATCAACCTTTCCGATGAGTACATAAATCTTGTAGAAAGATATGGCCATTGGAAGGACAACGGCATCATGATTAAGGGAAGGGCGGTAAAGTCCTTTACCCTGATGTTTTTACAGATGTGGCATCATATTGATGGAGAAAAGGAATTTGAAGGCTATTTAAAAAATAGCTCTGCAACCTGTGACGACGGATACATCATACCCTATGGGGACATACCCACCGACCATGAAAGGGTTGGCCAGTCCGTCTACATGGATATAATAAATGGAGCAAGAAAGTACCTATACATCATGTCTCCCTACTTTATTGTAGACCATGAAATAGTTAGGGCCTTGGCCTTTGCAGGCAAAAAGGGAGTAGATGTTAGGATTTTACTTCCTCATATTCCAGATAAGAAGACTATCTTTGCAGTAGCTAAAACCTATTATCGTGACTTGATAAAAGCAGGTGTAAAAATCTATGAATACACACCGGGATTTGTCCACAGTAAAGTCTTTTTATCCGACGATAAAATTGGAGTTGTAGGAAGTATCAACCTAGATTATAGATCCTTGTATCATCATTATGAAAATGGGGTATATCTATATAGAACCCAATGTCTTGAGGATATAAAAAATGACTTTTTAAACTCCTTTGAAGTCTCACAGGAGATGACCTTGGAGGATGTAAGAAACGAACCTTTCACAAGAAAAGTTATAGGAAAAGTTCTCAAGATATTTGCACCATTACTATAGGGGACAGATGGCAAGGTTCTACTTGTCCCATAAAAAAGGGGAGGTAATTATGAATCCTAAAAAGATTTTAGATAGCCTTATGGGAAAATCCAGTGGAGTTTTAAATAATAAGAATAGATTTTTTAATCTATTTAAAAAATCCGTTACAAAATCCAATAAAGTTAAGGAATTTTCCGGAATTAAATCGGATTTATCGGCGGTCTTTGGACTAGTTGGAGACTTCCTTACAGGTAAATATAAAGAAGTATCAAAAACATCCCTACTACTAATTATAGGATCCTTTCTATACCTACTAAATCCTATGGATATAGTCCCAGATTTTATAATCGGTATAGGTTTTCTAGACGACTTAGCAATATTTACCTATATGATAAAAAAGATACAAGGCGAATTGGATAAATACAAAATTTGGAAAGAAAAACAATAGGATTGAGAAATGGCTTATTTGACAATAGGCCATTTTTTATTTGGCGTGACACCAAAAACCAAGCCATCTTAAGGTAATTACCCATATACATACCTATTTAAGTTTAAGAAGTATTTATTAGGGTAATCAATCTTAAGGAGGATTGATAAAATGCGAAAAATTGCAATAGTTGGGATGGGGACATCTGGTATGGCCATATTGGCGGCCTATGAAAAGATGTTTTCACCTGAGGAATTAGGTAAGTTTCAGTTTGACTGTTATGACAAAGAGGAGAGTTTTGGTAGGGGTTATCCCTATAGGGAGGACTCCAGGGATTTGATTTTAAATTTAAAGACTGACAAACTTTCCTATGACTATGAAAAGGTAGAGGACTTTAAAGACTGGTATGATGAAAATGATAAAGAATATCCTGGATATTCTCCAAGGGCTGTCTTTGGACAGTACACTAAGGACAGGATGGAGGAGACTGTAAAAAATACTGGTGCCAATAAGATTTTCTCCTTGGTTTCAAGAATTGACAAGCTGGAAGACTCCTGGGAAGTTGAAGACGAAAAAGGTGATGTTAGAGTATATGATGAAGTTCACCTTTGTAACGGAGAACTGGGACAAAAGAGGATTTTTGATTTGAAACCTTCGGATAAATTTATTCAGGATATATATCCGGTAAATGAAAAACTAAAGGACATCCAGGAAGATGATAAGGTTGTTGTGGTAGGAGCTGGTCTAACTGCTGTTGACTTGGTAAGTCATCTGCTTCATACAAAAAATGTTAAAAATGTAGTGATGTTCTCAAGAACTTGTGTAATTCCTACGGTAAGGGTTGCACCTACTCAACTTAAGGTGACCCATCTGACTATGGATTTATTAAAGAAGGAGTTAAAGGAAAATTACAATAGGGTTTCCTTTGAATGGTTCGATGAAAACTTTACTAAAGAGCTTGAAATTCACGATATCAACTATGAAGACTTCCTAAAGACCCATATGCAAGGGGGTATTGAAGGTCTTGTTTACAATATTGAAAATCCAGATGATCTGGCTAGAGTTCAGGCGCTACTGCCACCTATGAATGGAATTTTCAACTTGGTATGGGATAGCATGACTTTAGAGGATAGAAAGAAGTTTAGAGAAAAGTACCATCCATTTATGTGTTTGAACCGTTCACCTCTTCCTATGGAATCTGGTGAAATGTTAATTGAGGCAAAGGAAAAGGGAATTCTTGAAATGCCTAGGGAAGTAACAGAGGTAAAAGAAGCAGAAGGTGGATTTATTCTTGTAGATGAAAAGGGAAATAGAGTGAATGATCAGGTCTATGATTACTGTTTAAACGCTACAGGACTTGACACATCCTTAAGCAGGGTTGAAATTAGAAACCCACTACTACATTCCCTAATAGATAAGAGATACTTGATGGTGGATGACTATGGGGCAATTACAGTGATTCCTGAGACAATGGAGGCCATTTCTCCACGTTATGGAACTTTGAACAATTTCCATGTCTATGGTGTTTTAGCATCAGGGGTTCAATATAGGAACAACTCCACTATGATGATTCAAATGACAGCCCATAAAGTTGCAAAGTTAAAGGCTAATAAATAGTTTGAGGGGAGTAAAACTCCCCTTTAAAATTGTCATAAAACTTTTAGGTAAATTTGCTGTAAAAAAGTTAAATTTCCATTACTGAAAACCTTGTCATAAAAAAACAAATGCTATAATGTACGTAGAAAAGGAGGTCTTTATGGAAAAGCTTAGACGTTTTGTAATCTTTGGAATAATAGTGCTTTACTTTGTGCTATATTTCTTAAAAATTCCAGTACCAAAATACACATTTACAGTAATATTGGCAATAGTTTTACTTAACCATGGATATGAGGAATATAAAATCTATAAAAGGGATGGGGAGAAGGTACATCTGATTATTCCCATTGGAAATTTGATTTTATTATTATTTGCACTTTTCTTATGGATTAAAAATTTCATTTAAAAGAATCAAGCACTCAAACCTTTAATATTGAGTGCTTGATTTGAAAGCTTTATTTTAGTGTCAATTCAATTATCTAGGATTCTATTTCAAGCTCAAAAACTTCTCCATCCTTTTTTATTTCAAAGATTTGACTGTAGGAGTCTTTAAAATCTTCTTTAAATTTTTTCGAAAATTCAAAGTCGTTCCACATATGCATCGGAAAAAGATAGTCAGGAGCTATCTTTTTTATTAAATAGGAAACTCCCAAATCGTAATTTTCCTTCAATCTTGGATCTACAGGAAAGAATGCCACATCCACCTTTGTATGAATCTTGTCTATTTCCTTTTGAAAATCCCTTTTCATCTGTTCTCGTTCCAGCTCAGAATCCTCTGGCCAAACCCAGTTATTTAAATCGCCGGCGTGAAAGAAGGTCATAAAGGGTAGTTCTACTAAAAATGAAACTCCCTTATCTGTAGATCCAAAGGTGTAGAAGTTTATATTGTGATAGGTAAACTTTTCATCTGGCTTCATTGTGAAGATATTGGACGAGCAGAAAAGTTTTTTCTTAGTCTGTAGTTGTTTATTTTCTTCTGTTTCATCGATTAAGTAGATTATTTTATCCTCTTTTTGTAATTCCTTTAAATCTTCTGACAAGATATAGGTGTTTTGTTTAAAGTTTCCATAGTTAAAGATCTCTTTTGAGAAATGATCTTCATGTCCATGGGTTACTAAAAAAATTGTCTTTTTATCCTTTGGGGGCTTTGGAAGTTCTTTTTTAAAATAGTCGATTATAAAAAGGACTTCTTCTGTCTCAATTGTGAAACAACTATGATGTACAAAGGTTATTTTAACTTTATTCTTCTTCATTGCTTCCTCCCATTATTCTTCTATTGTAATAACATTTACCCATTTATAGTACAAAGTTCACTAAAGTCTTTGTGATTTTTATATCTGTTATAATAATATTGAGAAGGTGATTACCATTAAAAAAGTTAAGACCAATGCAATTAGAATTTTAGAAGCCAATAATGTAAATTTTGAATATTTTACTTATGATCCTGGAGAGGACATCGATGGCATATCTGTGGCAAATAAATTAAATGAACCGACAAATAGAGTTTTTAAGACCTTGGTAACCTTAGGAAGAGAAGGAAACTATGTCTTTGTCATTCCCGTAGATAGGGAACTGGACTTGAAAAAGGCTGCAAGTTCAGTTGGGGAAAAGAAGATAGAGATGCTTCATTTAAGGGATTTAAAATTTATCACAGGCTATATCAGGGGAGGCTGTTCTCCCATTGGAATGAAAAAGCAATTTCCTACTGTTGTCGATAAATCAGCCACCCTGCAGGAATATATCTATGTTTCAGGGGGTAAAATTGGGGTACAATTAAAGATAGCGCCAGATGAATTGATAAATTTAATAAATGGTAAATTTGAAGATATAACAAAGTAGGAGATCTTATGAATGAACAAGAGAATATAAATAAAATCCGGGACTATATCAAGTCCGGAGAGAAAAAGAGAGAAGACTTTTCTATTGGAGTTGAAATGGAACATTTTACCATTTCCAATGAAGATGGAAAGTCTATTAGTTATTATGGAGAAAATGGAGTTGGAGAGACTTTGGATTTTCTCAAAGAAAAATATGGATTCAAAGCTGCTCAGGAAAATGGATATACCCTTAGCTTGGATTCGGACCTGGTGGACGTTAGTACAGAACCGGGAAGTCAGTTTGAAATAGCAATCAAAGCCCAAAGGACTGTGGCGGACTTAGAAAAAATTTACTTAGATTTTATGCCTAACGTCCTAGAGCATATAGAAGAGAAGGACCAATCCTTGGTTGCTTTAGGTTATCATCCTGTTACAAAGATTGAGGATATAAAAATACTTCCAAAGAAGAGATATGATCATATGTTCAATTATTTTAAAAGTCAGGGAAATATGGCCCACAATATGATGAAGGGTACAGCTTCTGTTCAAACCACCATCGACTTTGAAAATGAAGAGGATTTTAAACTAAAGTACTATCTTCTAAATGTATTCACTCCAGTATTTTATGGAATGTTTGACAACGCATATATTTTTCAAGGAAATCCTACTAAATTACACACCATTAGACAAAAGATTTGGGAAAACACCGATGTGGAAAGGTCTGGTTTGTTTGAGATAGCCTTTGATGAGGACTTGTCCTATGAAAAGTATGCTAGAAAGATTTGGAATACGCCTATTATCTTTAGACCAGAGGGTAAGAGTACTGTATCGACAGGAAATAAGACCTTAAGGGAAGTGGTAGAAAAAGTAGAGTTGGACGAGGAACTTATCTTTCATGCCCTATCTATAGTTTTTCCAGATATTAGAGTTAAAAAATATATTGAAGTAAGGATGTTTGACGCAGTCCCATTTCCTTTGAACTTTTCAATACCGGCACTTATTAAAGGTCTCTTCTATGATGAAGACAATTTGAAAAAGCTCAAAGAGCTTGGTGGGAAAACTACTTATAAAGAGGCTATAAAGGCAAAATCTGACATTATTGACCAGGGACTAAATGCAAAGTATCTTGGAAAGACTTTAAAGGAGCTTTCTCAAATTTTATTTGAAATGGCATATAATGGTCTCGATGAAATAGACAAGAAGTATTTGGAACCTTTAAGACCCCTTGTGGAAAAGTCCATAACACCTAGGGATGAATTTGAAAAGTTATATAAGAAAGACGGAATTTTAAAAGCAATAGATTTCGTTAAGATAAGACCGGAGGCTTAATATTGTATAATCAGGAATATTTTGATAAGTACCTTGAAATAATAAAAAAAGATGAAGAAAAATACTATAAGGACTATTTGAAGATGTTAGATGAAGTTTCAAAGTCCAACGCCATCTATCATGGAGAGCCAGTTCCTGTCACATATCAAGGATTGTTCTATGATGAAAAGACCAGGGATAACCTGGGAAAGATAGCGGATAAATTGATGAAGATAACTAGAAAGGTGACCAAAAGGTATATAGAAGACGAGGACTACAGAAAATTATTTGATTTTTCACCTAAACTTGAAAAACTCATCCTTCACGACCCCGGTTATGAGATACCAGCTCCAATTTGTCGTTATGATATTTTTTATAATTCTATAGATAAGTTTAAATTTGTTGAGTTTAATACAGACGGTTCTTCTGCAATGAATGAAGACAATGAAGTTGGCCCCATATTGCTTGATACTTTAGCCATGAAGGAGCTTTCAAAGTACTATAATTTAGAGAATGTCGATCTAATCAACTCATGGGTTAAGGCATCCTTGGATATATTTAGGAGAAATAGCAGCATTGAAAAACCTAATATTGCAATTGTGGACTTTTTAGACATTGGAACCCCTTTTGAATTTGAAGCCTTTAAAAAAGCATACTTAAATGCTGAGGTGGACTGTGAAATTATAGATATTAGGGATTTAGAATACTCCAATGGTAAACTTCATAAAGGTGACTTTGACATTGACTTGGTATATAGAAGAGCTGTCACTGTGGAAATCATGGATAAATATGAAGAGGTACAGCCTTTTATCGAGGCTTATTTAGACAATGCCTTTATGATGCTAGGATCTTTTAGATCCCAGTTAATGCACATTAAGCCAATCTTTGAAATCCTATTAAAGGATGAGACAAAGGCCTTTCTTGAAGAAGATGAGATTTTATTTTTAGACAGGGCAATACCAAAGACCTATAAATTTGAAAGTGAAAAAGATTTTAAGAAAGTCTTAGAAAATAAAGACGATTATATACTAAAACCCATAGACTCCTACGCTTCTAAAGGTATTTATACAGGTAGGGAACATAGCAATGAAGAATATGAAAAGATTTTGAAAAAAATCCTAAACAAGGGCTATATATACCAGGAGTACTACGATATGGAGCCTTTGAAATTTGTAGAATTTGATTCACAGGGAAAACTTAAAGTTTCAGATTTTGGTGTAGTCTTGGGAATGTTTATATACGATGAAAAATTTATTGCACCCTACACTAGAATAGGAAAGGAAAGTCTGATATCAGGAGCAAGAAAATATTATACGGTTCCAAATATATTGGTTTCAGACCTTAAAAAGTAAATATCTATATAACCGAATTTAAAAGTATATTATATAACCCCCCAAACAAATCTTTGTTAGGGGGGTAATTTTTAAATCTGTAATTCTCTAATATTATTTTTCTATATATTCACCATCATCCCAGGAAGCTAGCACCTCATCTGGTATATTTTCTCTTTCAAATCTGTAATGTCCGGTGATTTCTGCCCTCTTTAGGTAATTGTCCTCCCTTTTTAACTGTCCCATATTGTGGTAGATAAAGGGAAAACCCTCTTCGTTTCTATTGTCGGAGCACATTCCTATGTGAAAGTCATTTGGGCCAAAGATTAGAATATCTCCAGGCTGAAAATCCTTGGGATCCTTCAATTCGTTGGTCAAAACAGTACAGTATTTTTCGAAAAATGGTCTCAAGGTCTTAACTCTTCTAAAGTCGATATTGTCATCGGGACTTTCCACCATGGGATAATCTTCTGGGAAATTTCTTATATCCTTCATCAACATGGATCTTAAAGAATAGCCTGCTTTCCTAAAGGCTCTCCAAATGACATCGGTACAAACTCCAGAGTACTTGTCTGGATATCCGTTGTTGTTGGCCACATAGTCGGGAACATATTTTGGATGATTTTCTGCATCTTCCTTAGCACCCTTCACAAAGTCTGTATAATCATCGGTTCCGTTTTGATTAAAGTCAGAATTTGAGATGATATTTAACTTTTTAAATTCTTCATTGCCTTTGTCCTCTGATAAAAGTTTTTTAACAATTGGAGCGTTTAGTATAACTCTGCTGTTTTTGCTTTGATATAGGAATAGAATTAAAAGACCTATAACACAGAGTGTAAAAAATATTATGCCTAAAGCTTTGTTTTTCATAATGTGAAGTACTATAGGTACTTACTTGCCTCCCTTATGGATAGATTTGAAAGCAAGTGTCTATTTTCATCGATAAAGCTTTTAACAAAATCTCTATTTGTCTTGGAATACTCCCTTAGTGCCCAACCTATGGCCTTGTTGAGAAAAAATTCCTCTGTATTTAGATTTTGTTTAATTGTATATGTGAGAAGTTCAAGGTCTGTTTCTTCCTTTGCCTTTAGTTGATGAATAATAGAAAGCCTTCTTAACCATATATTATCGGATTTTGACCAGGATTTCATCAACTTTGACGAATTGTAACCTTCTTTTGAATTTGTCTTTGATTTAGTTGAATTGCCGATGGCATATATCACAGAATGAAAGGAGTCCACCGTATCCCACCAGGATCTGTCGGTGATGTATTTTTCCAACCTAGAAAGGTCTTCAAGTTCTAAAGTCCTTTCCTTGGATTTTAGATATTCCAAGGCGATATATTGATATTCTCTTTCTTTTTGATACCAAATCGATTCAAAAATTTCATAGGAAAAGGGAAGTTTTTTAAGAGTCCTAAGGAAGGTCTTCGTTAAAGCTTTTCTTTCAGGACTCTTTAAACCTATAAATTCAAACCTTTCCTTCATATATGCCTTCATTGCCTTAGCATTTTCAGGGTTTCTATTATTTTCTAAGGTGTTTACTAGTTCTTCTATTTTCATAGTCAATTTTCCACAATAATTTTATACATCTTTTCTGCAATATTTTCCCAGGAGTGAACCCTAATCGACTCATATACATCCTCTGGGATTTTTTCTTCTGCTTTTACCCGTTGTACTTGTATGTCGATGGCAGAAGCTAGGTTTTTTACATAATTTGGAACCTCTTCCAAAACTGGAGTATCCACATTTACAAGGTTTGGCAACGGGCAGTACTTGATGGCGTTGGATTTATTTACATTGTCTCCTAAGACTTCCTTTAATGGTTTTAAATCCGAGGACACTATAAAACAACCAGAGGCTAGGGCCTCTATCGCCACAAGACCAAGTCCTTCATAGTAAGAAGGTAGAATAAACACATCGGAGTATCGGAAGAGATTGGCAAGGGATTCTTGGTTTTTTGCGTTAAAAAGTTTTATATTTTTACTGTCTGATATCTTTTCTCCAATCCTTTTGATATCTTCCCCTTGGGGAGTTCCGATTATATTCAATATGATATCCGTTCCATAATTTAGGGATTTAAATGCGTCAATCAGTTCGTAAACACCCTTGGAGTCGGATATTTTTCCTGCATAGACCAGGTTGATAAAGTTGTTGTGAATATCGTATTTATAGATATTGTCCCGGTAGAAAAACTCTTGATTGTACCCACCACCGGTGTAGTGGATCTTTTCAAGGGGTATATTGTATTCTTTTGAAATTTCTTCAATTTGTCTATCGGAAAGGGCAAAAATCATATCAAATCTATTTAAATCCCTTACATAATTTTCCTTCAACTTGGGATTTTGTGCACCTTGACGAAGGTCGGTACCATGGCAGATGCCTACGATTTTTTCAACCTTATCCCTCAGTAAATCCAGTACTAAGGAAGAGAGCATCCAAAGGTGGTGACATATTACGATATCTGGCTTTATCTCTTCGTAGGCTAGCATAATCTGTTTTGTAAACGCCCTTTTCCAATCTTCTATCATATCCCTAGACATATCCTTGTATCTTGTAGACTTATAGGGCATGGTGTCGGACATACCGACTATGTTGAAGTTGAGGGGTTCTTTTCCAAAGATAACAGGGTAGGTGTGATTTTCAGGAAGTTCTTCAAAGGTGTAATCAATTTCCTCATCATAACCAAAAATCCCATAGTTTTCACCGTGTTTTTTAAATTCTCTTATTAAATTTGAAAAGTAAACTCCGCTTCCAGTCTTTGCTGGAAGTTGAGCAATAATGTGAAGTATTTTCATTAAATTCTCCTTAACATGGATAGGGGAAGTTTTGTCATCCCTTTAACTTTCTCTAATTTAACATTAAGATAGGATTTAGTCAAATAGTCAATAATAAAGCAATTAAAATAATAAAAATAGGATACTACCCCTTCAATCTTGTGTTACAATATGCTTGTAATATAAAGACAGGAGGCTTATATGTATAAACTTCTTACAATCATAATGGGAAAAGGCAAGGGGAAAAGGATATTAGAGAAGATGGACAAAAGCCTATATGATGAGGCTTTTATCCTAGAAGGCACTGGTTCATCCTCTGGTGGTGTCCTTTATCTCTTGGAACTTTACGATATTAAAAAGGACATTTTATGCATCATTGCAAGAGATGAAAATGTTGACAGGATTTATTCATGCCTTGTTGAGGAGTATAAAATAGGTAGGGAAAATAAGGGAATTGCCTTCGATATAGATATTAAAAGCTCTAAAGATGGCTTTACTCTTAAGGATAGTAAGGAAGGTAAATTCAAATACGATGCAATTTTTACCAAGGTGCAACAGGGTCAGTCGGATAAAGTCATTCTGGCAGCTGAAAGGGTAGGCTCCTTGGGAGCTACTGTCATATCTGAAGAAGAGACAAAACACGAAAGTATAAATCCTATTTTGGATTTAATAGTTGAACCTAAAAGTGAGACTGTCCTAGTTATAAGTCCTAACAATAAGACCGATGTAATTGTCGAGTCAATTAAAGAGGACTTTGACTTTGCAGATTCAAAAAAGGCTAAGCTTTTTGTAAAGGGCGTAAATAGGGTGGAGGGACTTAGAAGTTGAAGTACTTTTATTTTATGCCATCACCCTTAGGTAAGCTATATATTGGTGAAGAAGAGGGAAAAGTTATCTATGTTGGCTGTAGGGAAAAAATTCATGGAAAGATTTTAAAAACCCCTACAATCTCCACGGCCATAGACCAATTAGAGGAATATTTTGCAGGAAAGAGAAAGGAATTCACCCTTCCTATCCATGTGGAGGGAGGGGATTTTCAAAAAAGAGTTCTACATCATATAATGGACATCCCCTATGGAAAGGCTGTTGATTATACAGAAGTAGCACAGGCTATAAATTGTCCTAATGGGGCTAGAGTCGTTGGAAATGCCCTAGGGAACAATCCCATCCTGATTTTAATTCCCTGCCATAGGGTGATTAGAAGGGATAAGAAACTGGGAGGATATAGGGGAGGAAGTCAAAAGAAGAGCTTTCTTTTAAAGCTAGAGGGGTACTTGTAGATGAATACAATACAGAGGATAAAGATAATGATAGTCCTGATAGTTCTTGCTATTATCGCCTACAATATCTATATCTATTTCAATATCAATATAAATAAAAAGGTATATAGAAGCTCTAAAGTCCCAAGTGATTTTGAAGACTTTAGGATTTTGCAAATAACTGACTTTCATAACAAAAAGTTCTTTAGAAAAGAGTTTTTTATAAAGACGGTTATCAAGGAGAGGCCGGATGTAATCTTTCTTACGGGAGATTTTTTAGACTCTAGAAAAACCGACTTTAAGGTTGGCATAAACACCATAAGTGAATTGGTTAAGGTCTGTGATGTGTACTATATTTTAGGAAATCATGAAGCTAGGATTTCTAGGGTTGAGAATTTTTTAAAGGAATGTGAAGAACTGGGAGTAAAGGTTCTAAGAAATAGTAGAGTAGATTTTCAAAGAAAAAACTCAACCATTAATATTGTCGGTGTGGACGATCCAAGTGTAGGTGGAGTTTTTAACTTAATAGAAGAGTTAAAGACATTAAAAGAAGAAGGATCTTTAAACCTGCTCCTATCCCATAGGCCAGAACTCTTTGAGGAATATGTGGATGCTGGATATGACCTTGTGTTTACAGGACATACCCATGGTGGACAGATTAGAATACCTCTTATTGGTGCATTATTTGTACCAAATCAGGGGATTTTCCCCCAATATGATAAGGGAGAGTATACAAAAAAAGAAACTACCATGATCGTTTCTTCCGGCATAGGAACTTCCATCCTTCCCATTAGAATATTCAACAAACCGGAGATGGTATTGGTCCAATTGAAGAGGAATAATTGATAATTATTAGTAAGTTAATCTTCTTTATTTCTCATTTCAATTGAGTTATACTGTACTAAGGAGGTAGTTATGTTAGAAGTAAACGGATTGACAAAAAAATACAATAAGGTGGTTGCCGCCGACAATGTTTCCTTTACCATTGCAGATGGGCAGATTGGCGTTATCATGGGACCAAATGGTTCTGGTAAGTCCACCACCATCAAGTCCATTGCAGGACTCCTTAGACATAGTGGAGAAATTACCATACAGGGTTATGACAATAAAAGTGTTGAAGCAAAGAAGGTATTTGGCTATGTGCCAGAAATTCCTTCCATGTTTTCCCTACTAACTGTTAGAGAACACCTTATCTACACTTTAAAGGCCTATGGTAAAAAGATAGATGAAGAAAAGATTACAAGTCTTCTTAAAACCTTTGAACTGGAGGATAAACAGGACAAGCTTGGAGACGAACTCTCCAAGGGGATGATGCAAAAGGTATCCATCTGCTGTGCCCTGGTAATCGAACCTAAGGTGTTGATGCTAGACGAACCGATGGTTGGATTGGACCCTAAGGCGATAAAAGAGCTTAAGAAGGTGGTCCTAGAGTTAAAGGAAAAGGGAACTACTATTCTAATTTCCACCCATATGCTGGACATGGTTGAGGGACTTTGGGACACCATAGTAATTCTTAAAAATGGAAAGGTCCTTGGCCAATTTGACAAGGATATGGCGGAAGGTAAGAACTTAGATGAGATATTCTTCAAAGTGACAGGTGACCTGGATGCTTAACTCAACATTATATTTTATACGAAGAAGTATGGTAAATAGGATAAAACAACTGAGGTATAAACCCTTAAAGGTCATAGGAAAGCTTTTGGTGTTAATTTACTTTATATACTTGCCTATTCTCTTTAAATCTCAAATTACTGATATAAAATTTAACAATCCTGCTGGATTTATTGCAATTTATGCGGTTTTTTCCATTTATCTTTCTTTGCCATCAACTTTGACCTATTTAAAGAGAAAGGGTGTCATCTTTAAACCGGAAAATGTAAACTTTGAATTTACAGCTCCCTTTACCCCTAAGGAAGTATTATTTAAAGGGTTTTTATTAAACTTTTCCTATGGGATCATCTTTGAATTGGCATTTTTTGTAGCAGGACTCGTTATTTTTAAAATAGACCTTTGGAAGATGATAGCCATCTTGATACTGGGACTTAGTCTTTCCATGGTCAGAGACTTTTCCATCTGTGTAATAATGTATACTTCCGAGGACATTAGTGAAAAGCAAAAGTCGATAATTAAATATATCACCTTTGCAATTTTAGCGGCTGTTGCAGTCTATATCATTGCAATGGTATTCAGATCTACAAAGGTTTTAAATATGAGATTTTTGGACATACTAAATTCAGATGTGTTGATCTTTGTGCCGGTTTTTGGGTTTGAATTGGGGCTTATTTCACTGATTATAAAGGGATTTACAATTCCAAGGCTAATCTCTTCTATACTTTATTTTCTTACAGTGCTACTTCTATTCCTATTTGCAAAGACGACTAGGACTACAGGAGAGTACTATGAAGATGCTATAAAGTTTTCTGAAGAATATTCTGTTGCCATAAAAAAAGCAAAGAAGACTGGAAAAGCACAACGGGTTGGAAAGAAGAAAAAGGTATTAAATAAAATAAACTTTGATATTAAAGGAAATTATGCCAGCGCTATATTTTATAAACAGCTGAATGAGTTTAAGAAGTTCTCCTTAGTGGATAAGTTTAAAATGCAGAGAATTGCACTATTGGCCTCCTTTGTAATAGGATATTTCTTGAATAAAGCAGATATTCCATTGGAGGGATTTACGACTATCGTTGGAGCGCTTTCGATTTATATCTGTCTTTTAACCTATAGATATTTTAGTGGAGAAGAGGATTATAACCACTACTTTTTCTATTTGATTCCAGACTCCATGAGTAAAAAGATTTTTTATTCTGGTCTTTTGGGAAATTTAAGGACCTTAGCACTAGGAATTTGTCTTTTCACTCCAGCTCTTATTATGTTGGGTCTTGGAGTTTTTAATATTGTTGGTGCAATTTTAACCTTTACCTCAATTTCCATCCTATTCAACTATATTCACAAGGGAATTGGGAAAATCTTAGAAAGTAGGCTTGGTAATACCTTTGGGGCGATATTAACCATAACAATCACCCTACTACTAGGAGGACTTGCCATTTTAAGTGGAACCTTGGTGGAAGTGGCATCAAATATGCATGGAATAGGACTTTTCATAATAACTGCCATGGCACTACTGATAAGCCTATTGTTTATCTTTATAAATGGAAAACTATATAGGAACATGGAATTTATAACAGAAGAATAGAAATTATATAAAAGATTTGATTCTTATAAATAGTTACACCCAGGATAAAAATCCTGGGTGTTTTAAATATGATAAATTAAAGTAACTAGTTGACCCTTTTCTTCAACAGTCCAAGTAATATGGTTGAAACTGCAGTTCCCACTGCTAAGGCCACAAGGTACATAAGTGGATTTCCTATAACTGGTACTACGAAGATTCCACCATGGGGAGCCATCAACGTGCATTTAAATAGCATGGACAGTGCGCCTGCAACTCCCGATCCTATGATACAGGATGGAAGAACCCTTGCTGGGTCTGCTGCTGCAAAGGGGATTGCACCTTCTGTTATAAAGGAAAGTCCCATTATTATATTTGCAGGGGCAGACTTTCTGTCTGTGTCAGTATATTTATTTCTAAATATTAAAGAGGATAGCGCAATTGCAATTGGAGGAACCATCCCACCAATCATAACTGCCGCCATAATATTGTAATTTCCTGCAGCTATGGATGCAGTACCAAATACATAGGATGCTTTGTTAAATGGTCCACCCATGTCAACTGCCATCATTCCTGCAACTATAAATCCAAGTATTAAAGAACTAGTGCCCTGTAAGCTGGACAACCAGTTGTTTAGTCCAGTGTTGATACTTCCAACGACTGGTTCTATGGCCAAGGTCATAACAAGCCCTGTAAAGAGTACTCCAAAAACTGGATATATCAAAATTGCCCTAATTCCATCAATGGCCTTTGGCAATGGTTCAGTGATTTTAATGAGTCCCTTTACAATATAACCTGCAAGAAAACCTGCAACTAGCGCACCAAGGAAACCAGAAGTGCCTTGGGCTGCAATTACACCGCCTACAAAGCCTGCCACAAGACCTGGTCTATCGGCAATACTCATGGCGATAAAACCTGCCAGTACCGGTAGCATAAAGGAGAAGGAAAGTCCACCAATGGAGTTTAACATCTGTGCTGTTGGGGTGATGGAACCAAGACTTCCCCGCTGTTCTAGGGTAAGACTTCCCAAGTCCACAGAGAAACTGTCTATTAAGAAGGATAGTGCAATGAGAATTCCTCCCCCTACGACAAAGGGTAGCATATGGGAGACACCGTTCATCAAATGCCTATAGAACTTGTGTCCAGAGCTTTCCTCTTTGACTACATCCTTTTTGTCCCTTTGACCGCTTCCCTTATATATTGGTGCATTTTCCGCAAGGACTCTATCTATTAGAACTTCTGGTTTTGATATCCCATCGGAAACCTGTGTCTCTACTAGTTTTTTGCCGCTGAACCTGTCCATAGGTACATTGGTGTCGGAGGCTACAATGACTCCGTCTGCATTTTCTATTTCTTCATCGGTTAAGACGTTTTTTGCACCGCCGGATCCTCTAGTTTCAACCTTTATTTCATAGCCTAATTCCCTTGCCTTTTTCTCCAAGGCCTCTGCTGCCATATAGGTATGGGCAATTCCAGTTGGACAACCTGTTACTGCAACCAGTCTTTTTTTACCAGCTGGCTTTTCTTCTGTAGTAGCAGGGGGAACTTCCAATTCCTCATCTTTAAACCTTTCTTTTTCCGCTCTATCGATAATCGCTAGGAACTCCTCCTTGCTCTTTGCTCCAACTAGAGAGTCGATAAAGTTTTTATCCATAAGTAGTGTGGCAAGTCTCGAAAGTATGGTTAGATGGACATTGGAGTCGGATTCTGGTGCCGCTATAAGAAATAGCAGTTTTACAGGTTCGCCATCCAAGGATTCAAAGTCCACACCCTCTGGAATGGTTATGGCAGAAAGTCCAGGTTTTGTAACAGAACTAGACTTTCCATGGGGTATGGCAACTCCTTCTCCAACTCCTGTAGAGCCTTGAGCTTCTCTAGCATAGACCTTATCCTTAAAATCCTGAGGGTTTGAAAGATTGCCTAAGTTTTGCATCAACTTTACAGCGGTTTCAATTGCGTCCTTCTTGTCCTTTAAACTTTGACCAATTAAAATGCTGTCTTTTTTAATTAAGTCCGTTATATTCATTTTACTCCTCCAAAGTATTTATATCTATTTCTCTAACGAGATTTAAAACCTCGTCTTTAGTTGCCAGTTCTTCAGAAAAAGCAGAGGCAGATCCACAAGCTATCCCGTAGCGAAGAGCTTCTTTTAAGGAGTCTTTTTTCAAATAGCCATAGAGAAAACCAGCTACCATGGAGTCTCCTGCTCCAACGGAGTTTACTAGCTTTCCCTTAGGAGAATTTCCTTGAAAGATTTTTTTATCTTCGGTTATAAGAATTCCTCCCTTTGCTCCAAGGGAAATAAGTATATTTCTTGCTCCTCTTTCCTGCAATTTCTTACCGTAGTAGATGGCATCAGATTCCTTTGTAATCTCAACATTAAAAAGGCTTCCCAGCTCTTCATTATTTGGTTTAATGAGAAATGGTCTATTTTGAATTGTCCTCTCCAGCTGCTCTCCTTCTGCATCTACCACGATCTCAACGCCTCTACCCCTTAACTTGTCCATGATCTGTCTATAAAAATCCTTTGGAAGGGCAGGGGGAATCTTCCCAGCTAGAACTAAAAAATCCTTTGAGTTAAGCTCTTCTATTTGATGAAGTAGCTTTTCTTTGGTCTCTTTTGAAATCTTTGGACCAATGCCGTTGATGGCTGTTTCCTCCTGGGACCTTACTTTGATATTTACCCTTGTTAGGGCCTGAGGTTCATGTATTAGATCCTGATTTACATTTCTTTCTTTAAGTAGTTCAACCAGTTGTCCACCTGTAAACCCTCCTACAATTCCCAAGGCTAAGTTGTTGATTCCAAGGTTTGTCAACACTTGGCTTACATTGAGTCCCTTACCACCGGGAAGGTACTTTTCATCCTTGGTTCTATTGATATTTCCTAAAGAGAAATTGTCAATCTCTACAATATAATCTAAGGAAGGGTTTAGTGTTACAGTTGCAATCATCTAAGACTCCTTTCTAATAAAAAAATTGGTTTCTAATTGATATATTATTACCCTTTTTGGACAATCTTAAAACTAAAGTGATTTATTTTGATTGTTTTTGAAAGTACTAATCAAAAACACGCAATTATGATAGAATATGACATATATATGACCGAGGTGATGGATTTTGATAGCGCAAAGGCATAAATGTATATTGAGAGAGTTGGAAATAAAGAGTCCTATTAAAGTAGAAGAGCTTTCGGAAAAATTAAAAGTGTCCGTCTCTACAATTAGAAGGGATTTAAATACTTTAGACAGGCAAGGGGCATTGATAAAGGTCCATGGTGGCGCCATTAGAATAGAGGACCAAATTACAGAAGATGTGGAAAGGGCCATCAGAAAAGAGCTGAATGTAGCACAAAAAGAAGTTATTGCAAAAAAGGCTTCTACTATGATCAGGCCAGGAGATGTGGTTTATCTAGATGCTGGTTCAACGGTTTCTTCAATGGTGAAGTATGATATCCCTAAGGATGTTACCTTTGTAACAAATGATTTGATAACAGGAGTGGAACTTTCCCTAAGGGGTTATAGGGTTCATGTGCCTGCAGGAAATATCAAGGCCTCTACTGGAGCTTTAATAGGGGAGGAATGTATTTCATCATTGTCTAAATTCGTCTTTGACATTGGTTTTTTTGGTGCCAATGGCATATCCGAGGAAAAGGGATTTACTACTCCAGACATATCTGAAGGGGAAGTTAAGAAAAAGGCCTTGGAAAGATGTAAGAAAAAGTTTATCCTTGCAGACAAATCCAAAGTTAACAAGGTCTGTACTTATATGTTTTGTGAATACGATAGAGATATTTTAATCACTGAGAATTAGTTTTCCTTTAGGGGAGTTTCATTATATAATGTAAGGTAATTAGTAGAATTTGAGATTGGAGAATATTATGATAGATTTTAAAGATGAGATTGGTAAAATTTTAAGTGAAAAGATTAGTGAAATCTCCAAAGAAGAGATTTTAAAGAACATTGAAGTGCCACCAACCTATGATTTAGGAGACTTTGCCTTTCCAACATTTCCATTGGCAAAGGTGTTTAGAAAAAATCCTGCTGTAATAGCAGAGGAACTAAAGGATTCTATTGACTCTCCGCTTTTTGAAAAGATAGAGACGAAGGGTGCTTACTTAAACTTTTTTATAGACAAGGGACAGCTTGCAAAGACCATCATAGACGAGTCCTTGGATAAAAAGGAAGACTTTGGAAAGGTTGATATTGGGGAAGGTAAAAATGTTATAGTAGAATATTCTTCACCTAATATTGCTAAGCCCTTTCATATTGGACATATTAGAACCACTATCATAGGGGATTCTCTAAAGAGGATTTTTACCTTTTTAGGCTATAACGCCATTGGCTACAACCACCTTGGAGACTATGGTACCCAATTTGGAATGTTGATAGTGGCAATAAAAAAATGGGGTAACCTAGCGGAAATTGAAAATAACCCTATACCCGAACTACTTAAATTATATGTAAAGATAAATAACGAAGTTGAAGATGATGAAAAACTTCTACGAGAATGTCGAGATGCCTTTGTGGACTTGGAAAAAGGGGATCCAGAGGCGGTTAAGATGTGGGAATGGATTAGAAAGATTTCCCTAGAGGAGTTTAACAGGGTCTATAAAATGTTGGACATCGACTTTGATTCCTACAAGGGTGAACACTTCTACTCCGACAAGATGCAGGCTCAGGTGGATAGACTTGAAGAGTCCGGTGCCTTGGTGGACTCTGAAGGGGCAAAGATTGTGGACTTGGAAAAATACAATCTTCCACCGGCACTTATAATAAAGTCTGACGGTTCCACCATCTATATCACTAGAGACATTGCAGCTGCAAAATATCGACATGACACCTACAAGCCTTACAAGAATATATATGTTGTAGCTTCTCAACAAAATCTACACTTCCAACAACTTAAGTACGTTTTAAAGGAAATGGGTTATGATTGGTATGAAGAAGTGGTTCATGTTCCCTTTGGGATGGTATCTCTAGAGGAGGGAACTCTTTCTACAAGAAAGGGAAGGGTTGTGTACCTAGAGGATGTTTTAAACCGTGCCATCGACAAAGTCGACGACATCCTTACCCAGAGGGAAGAAGAAAAGGGAATCAAGATTGAAGACAAGGACCAACTTGCAAAGGACATAGGAATTGGAGCAGTAAAATTTCAAGAGCTATTTAATCAACGTATTAAGGACTATGTCTTCTCATGGGATAAGACCCTATCCTTCGAAGGAGAGACTGGACCATATGTCCAATATGTACACGCAAGGATCTGTTCTCTACTTAAAAAGGGAGAATTTAGTTTAGAGGATAAATTTGACTCAAGTCTTCTAACTACACAAGAGGAGATAAATATCCTAAGGGTTTTATATAACTTCAGTTCTACAGTCATAGACGCCCATGAAAAGTTGGAGCCATTTTTCATTACACGATATGTTGTGGAACTTTCCAAGGAGTTTAATAAGTTCTACAATAAGGTGCAGATATTAGATGAAGATGAAATGTTGAAAAATACTAGGCTTTTACTTTGCTACACCGTTAAGAATGTAATAAAAGAGGGCTTGGATTTACTAGGCATTAAAGCACCAGAAAAGATGTAAGATAATTTTAGATTAATCGGATATATGATAATATGATTGAGCAGTCTATTGGACTGCTTGATTATATTTTAATAGTGAGGAGAAAATTATGTCCATAGTAGATATATTGCTGCTGGGGGTAGGAGTTTCTGCCGATGCCTTTGCAGTGTCAATTTGTAAGGGGCTTTGCTTAGATGAATTCGATGGAAAATACGCCTTGAAAATAGCCCTATTATTTGGATTTTTCCAAGGGGCAATGACTTTTATAGGATATTACTTAGGTTTTTCCTTTATAAATCTAATACAGAATATCGACCATTGGATAGCCTTTGTTCTACTTGCCTTTATTGGAGGGAAGATGGTATATGAGGCTATAAAATCCAGCAATGATGGGGAATGTCAATGTTGTGCCATCATAGAATTCAATCTAAAGGAAATGATAGTCCTAGCCATTGCTACAAGTATTGATGCACTAGCTGTAGGAATTTCTCTAGCCGCCATAAGGGTACATATTTTAGAGCCTTCTACGATTATTGGGCTTATGACCTTTGGTTTTTCTACAATGGCTGTGTATATTGGCTATAGATTTGGAGATAAGTTCAAAAGGGGATCTGAGATTTTAGGAGGAAGCATCCTAATGCTCATAGGAGTAAAGATCTTGCTTGAGCATTTGTTAAGCCATGGTGGATTTTAATTACAATTGCAATTACTAATACAAATTGAATAAAGGGTATTAAAAAGCGCCTATCGATTAGTATCAACGACTGATTGAGGGTGCTTAATTTATATTATCTTAATCAATATTTTACAATCTGCTTACATTATGATGTTACAATTAGCCTTGATTAGGACAAAATCGAGGAGGATGTAATGAAACGTAATTTTTCAAAAATTTTACTTTCCCTATTATTGGTACTATCTTTTTTACCAATAAACAATATATCCCTGGCTAACACCAGTGATGTGGTTATAAACGAGATAGAATCCAGTGCTCCAAATAAGGGCAAGGACTGGGTTGAAATCTATAATAAGGGAAAGCAGCCTGTAGACATTTCAGGTTGGTTTTTAACGGATGATGGTGAATTAGGCAGACTAGATAACAATGAAACCACACCATTTCCAGAAGGTACCATTTTGGAACCGGGAAAATTCATTGTCTTAAAGGAAGGCTCGGAATTTACCTTTGGAATTGGAAAGGAAGATGCTGTAATTCTATATGATTACAATAAGTCCTTAGTGGATAATTTCTCATGGGCAAGCCATGCTCAAGGAACCTATTCCAGATATCCTGATGGAATTGGAGAATTTGTTGACATGGATGCAACAGAGGGACTTCCAAATTCAAAAAAAGAGGAAGAGACTAAACCTTCTGTATTGATAAATGAGATAAATTCTGCTCCCGATGACTGGGTAGAATTTGTATTGACAGAAGGGGAATCCATAGACATCTCTGGATATGAAATCAGAGACAACTCCGATGACCATAGATGGAAGTTTCCTGAGGGTACAATTTTAAATAAATCCGACTATCTTGTGGTTGACGCAAAGACCCAAGGGCTAATCTATGACGACAAGGCAAAGGAATATGTTCCTGGAAGCTTTGAAGAAGCCATAGGCATAGGCTCTGGGGACTCCATTAGGTTTTATGACAGAGATGAAAATTTACTAGATAGCCATAGCTGGACAGAACATGCAGCCTATGAAGGTGACGAATCAAAGGCTTCCCTAGGTAGATACGAAGATGGTAAGGGAAACTTTATCCTAATGCCTGAAACCAAGGGAATGACAAATAGTTGGTACAAACCAGAAGTTGTAATAAATGAAATTGAATCCAATGGCGATACCACTGACTGGGTTGAAATATTAAATATTGGAACTACACCGGTAGACATTTCCGGTTGGAAGATATTAGATAATGATCCAAGTCATTTAAAAGATAGTAGGGGTCTTGATGCTAATACCATTTTAAAGCCAGGGGAATACTTTGTATTTGAGGAAAATACTCATTTTAACTTTGGCCTTGGCAAGAATGACGAAGTAAATCTACTTATAGCAAGTGATGCTGTGGTTGAGACCTATAAGTGGACAGGACATGCGGCTGGCGTATTGGCAAGAATTCCAGATGGAACTGGTGAATTTATAGATTTTGATACTCCTACTAAAAATGCACCAAATTTAAAGACCAATCCTGTGGTATTAAATGAAATTCAGTCCAATGACCCAAATAAAGGGCCAGACTGGATAGAACTTGCCAATCCAACGGATAGTAAGCTTGATATTTCAGGACTTATTATAAAGGATAACGACGACAGCCACGAATATACAATCCCAGAGGGAACTGTAATTGAAGCAAATGGATTTTTAGTTTTGACCGATGAGGACTTTGGATTTGGTCTTGGAAAATCTGATATGGTGAGAATTTACCAGGGAAATCTTTTAATTCAAAGTGCTAAATGGGAGGGCCATACCAACCCTACTTGGGGACTTTATCCCGATGTAAATGGGATGGAATATAGAAATACCCTTGTTGAAACAAAGGGTAGTGCCAACAAATTCCCTGGAATTCCAGAAAAGTACGATGCCCTTGAAACATGCCCTGTTGTAGTTTTAGATAAGACCAAAACCTTCTTAGAGGACTCCTCAGGACTGGACTTTCACGATGGAAAGCTTTATGCAGTGGACAATGGTACAGGAATTTTCTGGATTGTAGAACTGGGAGAAGACAATAGCATCAACGTATTGAGTCAAAAGAGGGTTCGATTTAAAAAGGATGCTGAAAACCCTGATGCAAAGGGGCCTGACACCGAAGGCATTGCCGTAGACGGCAGGGGAATGGTCTATGTGGCTTCAGAAAGGGACAACTCAAACAAGGGTGTAAATTACAATACAATTTTAATGGTGGATCCAGGTGCAAAGGAAAAGGACTTAGTTTCCATAAAAGAATGGGATATTACCAGTCTATTACCGCAAGTAAGTGCAAATACTGGAATTGAAGCTATTGAATGGATTCCTAGAAACCATATTGAAAATATGGTTGTAGACATGAACACCAAGGAATTGTTGGATTTAAATAACTATCCTAATGCTGTGGGAGATGGAATTTTCACTGTGGCATTAGAGGACAATGGACATGTCTATGGTTTTGTACTAAATGAAGATGAAACTGCCAATATGGTATTTGATATAGACTCTAAATTAGGCGGAGCCATGAGTTTAAACTACGACGATGAGGAAAGACTTCTTTGGATCTCTGCTGATGATGGATTTAACAATATGAGGGCTGTCCTTGAATTTGACAAAACCGAATCGGGAAAGATCTCCCATGTAAATCCACCAAAAGACCTTCCTGTAAATAACTTTGAAGGTTTTGCAATTGGAGAAAGTGACAAGGACGGCGTTAGAAAAGTGCTTTGGTTTGAAGACGGGGTTGCTTCAGGTGCCTTGAGGATGTCCTGCATTGTAGGAAGTTATAGGGAAAGACTTGGATTTGATAAGTTAGAAAGTCCAGAAAAACCAAACCCACCAAAACCAAACCCAGATAAGCCTACTCCTTCTGTTCCCGTTACTCCTCCAGTGGAAGATGATTCAGATAATATTAAAGTAGAGTCATTTGGAGATATTTATAGATCTTTTGAAATTGAAAGAATTTTTGGAAAAGACCGATATGAAACTGCAGTTGCCATAAGTAAGAAGTACTTTGAAAGTTCAGATACTGTAATTCTTGCTTCTGGAAGGGAGTTTGTAGATGCCTTGACGGTTTCTCCACTTGCTTCCCTTGAGAAAGCTCCAATACTTTTAACGAGAAATTCAGAAATTCCAAAGGCTACTTTAGAAGAGATAATTAGACTAAAGGCAAAAAATATAATTATTGCTGGAGGAAGAAGTACGGTTTCTAAAGAAGTAGAAGATGAATTAAAGGGCGTAGGCTATGATCTTACAAGGCTTTATGGAAAAGACCGTTATGAAACTGCCATTAGAATTGGTGAAGAGATCAGAAAGAAATCAGGAAACCAAAATGAAGTGGTTCTTACAAGTGGAGTAGAGTTGGTGGATGCTTTAACTGGAAATAATATTGCCGGTAAAAGGGATATTCCAATTCTATTGACCCAAAAGGACAGACTTAATTCAAAGACAAGTGAAGCTTTGAACATGTGGAATATAAAAACTTCAATTATTGTAGGGGGAAGGTCTTCTGTTGGCGAAGGTGTTAAAGATGACTTGGAAGGACTTGGAATAGATACTCTACGTCTATTTGGAAAAGACCGATATGAAACTGCAATTAAGGTGGCGGATTACTCCTATCCAAATTCTAAGGAAATCTTTTTGGCAAGTGGAACTAACTATATCGATGCACTAGTTGGAGGAGCTGTAACAAAAAGGGCAAATTCACCTCTTCTCCTTGTGAAATACGATGAACTTCCGGCTTCATTAAAGGATTATCTAAATTCTAATGAGGTTGATAAGATTACTCTATTAGGTGGAAGTTCAAGCATAAAAACAAAATAAAACCACAAAGGTATAAAAGGATAAAACCTCCTTACTAATATCAGTAGGGAGGTTTTAATGTGCCTAAATATCTCTATACACGATTTTACCATTATGGATTGTGTATTTAACAACGCCAAAAAGCTCTTTATCTCTATAGGGAGAGTTTTCTGATTTTGATAAAAAGTCTGTATAGACTTGTTTTTCATCTGGGTTAAAGATTACTAGGTCTGCCACATTTCCCTTAGTAATTCCAGTTTCAAAATCATACAACTTTGCAGGATTTGTGGACATTTTTTCTATTAACTTCATCAAAGTTAAATGCCCTGGTTTAACTAAATTGGTGATTCCTAAAGAAAGGGCAGTTTCTAGGCCAAGGATTCCGCTTGGAGCCCTGGATATATCCCTTTCCTTTTCCTTTGTGGTATGGGGTGCATGGTCTGTTGCTATCATGTCTATGGTATCGTCCTTAAGGCCTTGGATTAGAGCTTGTCTATCCTCTTCTTTTCGTATAGGAGGGTTTATTCTACCTAAAGATCCAATTTCCAAAAGGTCAGTATCTACTAATGAAAAGTGGTTTGGGGTGACTTCACAGGTCACTTTTACACCTAAACTTTTAAAAAATTTGATTATTTCTACGGATTCCCTACAGGAGATATGTTGTATGTGTAGGTGGCCCTTTGTGTTTTGCCCGATGGCCAAGTCCTTGGAGATTTGGGCATATTCAGAAACCTTTGGCGCTCCTTTAACCCCTAAAGTCTTGGAAACATCACCCTGATTTACACCGGGGGAGCCTATAAGGTCTGTGTCTTCTTCGTGAAGGCTTATGGGAACATTTAATTTACTAGCTCGATCCAATGCCTCCAGCAGGAATTTTCCATCTTTAATGACAACGCCGTCATCGCTAAGACCTACTGCACCTAATGAAATTAGTCTTTCAAAGTCGGTAAATTCAGTTCCGTTCAACTTTTTACTCACTGTGGCAATGGTCTTAACATTAATAGGACAGGACTTTGCCCTTTCTAAAAAGTCCTTTAAGGTCTCTTCGTTGTCCATGGTCGGGTTTGTGTTTCCCATGCATACAACGGTTGTAAAACCTCCCCTTGCAGCAGCCTTTGACCCGGAGAGTAAATCTTCCTTATAGGTAAATCCAGGATCTCTAAAATGTACATGAACATCCACTAGTCCTGGAGAAAGGACTAGACCCTTTGCTTCGATTACTTCATCCTCATTTGAAGTCAAGCCCTTACCAATTTCCGCAATTTTTTCTCCGCTAATTCTAATATCTAAAACTTCATCTATATTATTTTTTGGGTCTATTACACGACCGTTTTTAATTAACATAATTACCTCCCTCTAATCCTTACACTACATTAACAGATCCTGTATAAAGTGAAAGAACTTTATTGTTTGTCGATATGACCAGGAAAAAATCCTTATCAATATCTAAAACCCTTCCTCTTAAAAGTTTACCGTTATATAAAAATTCAACAACCCTACCCTTTAAATAAGACTTTTCTCTATAGTACTCATATATTTCTTTGGAATCCAAATGTCTATAATGGTAGATTATGGAGTCTATAAGTTCGCCGATGAACTTTTCTTTAAACTTTGCATCATAATCCTCTAAGATATAACCTGCCTTGTCATTAATGTCCTTTGGGAAATTGGACTTAGGTTTAAAGAGATTAACCCCTACACCTAGGACCACATGGGACAGGTTTCTAGTTTCTAAGTCCATGGCCCCTTCTGTTAGAATCCCACTAACCTTTCTATCTCCAATGAACACATCGTTAACCCATTTGATACTGGTTTTTTTCAAAGTTGTCTTTTCAATGGTCTTAGATACTGCAACCGCCGTTGCCGTTGTTATATTCAGTGACTTTTCTAGACCGAAACTTGGACGAAGGAGCATGGAAAGATAAACTCCAGTATTTTTTGGAGAATGAAAGGATTTGCCATTTCTTCCTTTACCGCTACTTTGTCTATGGGCGATGATTGTATAAAATTCACTCTCACCCTTAAGGGCTAGTGCTTTTAAATATTCATTTGTCGAAGGGGTTTCATCTAAAACTTCAAGGGTTACATTCTTTTCCTTTACATATTTCAATATGTCTTGGGAAGATATTGGATAATTGTTGTCTAACAATTTATATCCAAGGGGGTTGTTGGACTCTATATTATAACCCTCCATTTGAAGCTTCTTTATGGTTTTCCAAATTGCATTTCTACTGACATTTAGAACCTGGGCCATTTCAGCTCCCGAGGAAAAAGAGTTAAAATTATCTTTTAAAATATCCAAAACTTTACTTTTGATAGACATTCTTTAGATATCCTCCCAAGTATTCTGCTAGAACTATTTTGATTAAATCGGGAATAATAAAGGGAAATACACATAGGGCCAAGGCGTTAACAAAGGTCATTGACTCCTTACCAGTATACATATAGACAAACCAAAGGGTACCAAAGATGTAACATACTATAAGGCCTATAATCATTGATAGGTAGCTATAGACCCTTCCTTTTGGGAAAACCTCCATCAGCTTTCCTGCTATTAAAGTGGAAAATAAAAATCCTAGAATATAACCACCCGTTGGACCTAAGATAACTCCAATTCCACCTTTAAAACCTGAAAACACCGGAAGACCAATAAGGCCTAAAAGAAGGTACCCAAGGACTGTTAGAAGACTTCCCCAAGTGTCTAAAACCATAACTGCTAAAAAGATGCCGAAGGTTTGCAGTGTAAAGGGAATGGTAAAGGGAATTGAAATCCAGGAGCATATTACTATTACTGCGAGTAAAATCCCCATAAATGCAATTCTTTTAGTACTGTTCAAAATATCACCACCAATTTATTCTTACATACCATATACTAGTCTAATTTCTCATTAGAAAATTGCAGCTAGAATATAGTAAATAATTTTCCTTACTATCTTATCTTTACCCTAATGGACTTGTCAACTGGATATTTTACTTTGGTTGACAAACCAGATTTTTATTTAAAAATGTTAAAACTTGCCTATATTCCTGGAAATTATCAAAAAATGACGAATATTTCGCCAAATATTGAAAATGTAAGAATTTTGTAATAGTTTCGTAATAAATTTGAAATAATTGGGTTGTATACTAGAGATAAAGGAAGAACTATTAAAAACAAATGGAGGTTGTTATGAAAAAATTATTAATGCTAATACTAATAATAGGATCTGCCCTTACTGGGTCATATCTACTATATGGTTCTGAATATGAAAAACCACAGGAGAGCAATATTGTACTGAATAATAGATCTTCAATGGAATTTCAAAACATTGGAATGTTCAATGGAAATTGGGCAACTATTTTGTCCGATGTAAGGGAGACCAAGATAGACAGCACTAAGGACTACTATTTTAATCTAAAGGATTTGGAAAGTAAAAATATTTGGTGTATAAAGGCCATAGACTTAAAGGGCAACGAATACTCATCATATATAGATATAAAACCCGGTGACACTTTGATTATAGAAGATGTTAAAAAGGGTAATCTTATCACCAATAAAGATAGTGGCGATAAACATGGCATCAAGGATTTTGATTTGGCAAACGCCGTTTCAAAGTGGGAGTATAGGATTGACAAAGACAAGATAATCTCGCGATTTGTATGTAAATATAAGCATAGAACTAAAGTTATGGGCAAAGATCTTACCATCAAAAGTTCAAAATTGACTTCACCTAATAAAAAATCTGAAGCCTATGTAGAAAAGGGTCAAAAGAATCTGTCCTGGGTCGAGATTGTGTATAATTAAAGATAGAAGGATAATATTACACATAGACAGAGGGGAGATTATGAATATTTACAATATTTTAGTTTGTGAAGACGACATTACAATTGGGAAATCTATAAAGATATTTTTGGAGAACAATGGATATAAAGTTTTTAATGCATTAAATGGCAAGGAAGCTATAGATATATTTAAAGAAGAAAAGATACACTTGGTTCTTATGGACTTGATGATGCCAAAGCTTTCAGGCGAGGAGGCCATTGTGGAACTTAGAAAGGAAAGCTATGTTCCAATTATAATATTGTCTGCTAAGTCTGAGGAAGAGGACATGGTAAACGGTCTAAATATCGGAGCGGATGACTACATTACTAAACCCTTCAACTCCAATGAGTTGGTGGCTCGAGTAAACTCTGCTATAAGAAGGTTTTACAGATATATTGACGAGGACATCCAGGGGGACAAGATTGAAGTCAACGGTGTGTTTTTAGACTTAAATAAGAAGTTAATAGAGATAAATGGAAAAGAGATTCCATTGACCTCATTGGAGTTTGAGATTTTAAAATTATTGATGAATAATCCGGGAAGAATTTTTTCTATGGATGAAATCTATGAAAGAGTTTGGAACGAACCGGCAATCGAGTCTAAAACAGTATCCGTTCACATTAGAAGGATTAGGGAAAAGATAGAAATCGACCCAAAAAACCCAAGATATCTAAAGGTTGCATGGGGTGTAGGATATAAATTTGAAGGAAATTGATATGGAAGAAAAGAAAAATTATAGAATAGATACTAGGGTAATCTACAAGAGACTTGTAATAAATTTGATTATAATCTTTTTAAGTGTCTTAACGGGTTTCATTTGTTACAAGAGCTTTGGACAGTTAAAAGAAGATCAGATAATTCCCTTCTACTTAAAAAATAGTTTTGGCAGGTACAATTCCAGTAGCTACTACAATGATGCTGTTGGAAACATCGACACATCCGATGCCTTTATAGACTACTATTTTAAATATGGGGACTATTATGAATCGGACTCTGTTGGCCACCCACTAAACGATAAGAGCCCCCTAGAGGACTTAGAAGAGGAAAGGGCAGCGGACTATTCTGTCGTAAGTAACATTCGGGACAAGACCTTGGAAGGTACGGAAGCCTATTACAAGGACAATGACTTTGTGTTTTTTGCCAAGGGTAAAATTGAAAATGGAAAGGTAGTCTTTGACCAAAAGGATTTGACCAAGGAATATAAAAAAGCGCTTATTCCCATAATAAACGACTATTTAATAAACACCATATTCGAAAATCAAACTAGATATATTCCAGTTTCAAGCCCCGACTATGACCAAGGTAAGTTTGAAGCCTTGCAAAGAAGTGGAAAAGCCGAGATCCAATATATCTATGACGATAAAACCGACGATGGTATTGCTGGGGTCAATATAGTTACACCACAGTATAAGACCGCAGACTTAGAAAGTTTTAGCATAGGGCTTACAAGGGATAAATTTGAAGGAAATCCCCATCTACATCATCCGATAACTTTAGTATTTTTATATGGATTTTTACCAGGGCTAATAGCTATGGGCTTTTTATTTCTGATTTTTGACTCCTTTTCAAACTTCGATAACTACAAGGACACACCGGTTGTGGTGGCATTTAGAAAGACGCCTATAGAGTTAAAGGTAGCATCCTGGTTTTTATTGGTATTAATTTCCTCCCTGGGAATTAATTATCCTGGCATGTTAATAGATAGTGATTTTAGTCAGTTTAATTATATGACTGCATTTATCTCCATTACACTATTTTCCCTAGCCCTTATATTCATAGAAAGATCTCTAATACTTCAGATTAAGTTGATTTATAGATTTGGTTTTAAAAAGACCTTTATCCAAAACTCCCTAATTTTAAAAATATGTAGATGGCTATGGGCAATGGGAAAAGATGGAGTAAAAGCATTTAAAAACTGGATTATAAAATCCCAGGGAGACATCGGTAAATATTCCCTTACTAGAATTTTACTCATAGTTGGAGCCTATTTGCTGGTCATGTCCATAGCCCATGCGGCAAAGATTGAGTTTTTGGTGATTCCCCTAACGGGTTATCTATTGGGTAGGATTTTATTTTCTGTCTCAAAGAATGTGGAGAAGATAAATTCCCAAAGTACCTTGATAGCCAAGGGCAATTTTGATGAAAAGGTGGATGAAAACCTGCCTCACTTCAATACCATTGCCAACAACTTCAACACCATTGGAGACAATATCAATAGATCCGTTGAAGAAAAGCTAAAGGCTGAAAGGCTTAAAACCGACCTTATTACCAATGTAAGCCACGACTTAAAGACTCCTTTGACATCCATCATCTCCTATTCATCACTATTAAAAGAAAAGGACACTCCTGATGAGATAAAGGATCAATATGTGGATGTAATCTTTGAAAAGGCTACAAAACTAAACAACCTAATAGAAGATTTATTTCAAATCAGTAAAATTTCCAGCAACTCCATTGAATTTCACAAGGAAAAGATTGACATTGTGGCCTTTATGGAACAAGTTGTAGGAGAATTTAGAGACGAACTTGAGAAAAAGAATATGAAAGTGGTATTAAATGTTCCCGACTATCCAATATACTGCAACTTAGATGGTCAGAAGACCTATAGGGTGTTTGAAAACTTGATTACCAATATTTTAAAATATGCACAAACAAATACTCGTGTATATATGACAGTGGATGACGGTGGAGATAAGGTTAGGATTACCATCAAGAATATTTCTAAATATGAATTAAATATCTCGCCTCAAGAGTTACAGGAGAGATTTATTCGTGCAGACAAATCAAGAAACACAGAAGGCAATGGCCTAGGACTTTCTATAGCTTCATCCTTTGTAGAAGGACAGGGTGGAAGTTTTTCAATGGAAATAGATGGGGATTTATTTAAGACCATATTGATATTTAAAAAGACGGAGAATTAGTAGTAGATTTATGATTGAAAAATAAGCAAATCAACAACTGTAAATGATTTTTACGCAACTGTCAAATTATTGGTTTATATTTATATAAATTGGGTATAGTTAGAAATGACATAAAAGCAAAAGGGGGGGTTGAATTTTTAACAGAGAAATATTGTTGAATTAGGGGAAAAGGGATTTTAAATTGTAGAAAAAGGAGGATAAAATGAATTTTAAAAGGCTAAAATTATTGCTACTTATTTTAGTGTTGATGTTGTTTTGTGGAAATAAAACTGTTCTTGCAAGAGAAGCTAATGATGAGTCAAAAAAACTTCTGAAGGAAAATAATATTAATTTAGATTTAAAAAAGTTCATTCCTTTAAATGAGAAAGATTCAAATTCAATTAAAGAACTTGACCGATTAGATAATGATTTAGAATTACAAGAATATGATGGTAACTATATAGGAATTGGAAAAGAAGGAGTTATTGAGTATTTAGATTTGCTTGATGGAATAGGTAAACAGCAGACTATACCTTTAAGAAAGCCTCTAGGAACTCATAAAATTAATGCTGAAAATTTAAAAGAGGATATAATAAAAGAATTAAAAGCTAGTAAAATGGTAGACGATGACTATGTATTATATGAAACATATCCCATATTTGAACAATATACTCAGATGATTTTGACAAAAGAGAGTAGGATAAATAACATATTCGATAATACATCTATAATTGTGGATAATCTAACGGGGCAAATCATTCATTTTTCTAAACAAAAAGATTTTGTTTTAGATGACATAGCAATTAACGAAATTGAAAATAAAGAAAAAGAAGTTCGAGAAATTGTAAATAGATTTCTTCTCGAGAACTCCAAGCCTGGACTAAAAATTAGTGAGATAACTCTTAAAGTAATAAAGTTAGATCACCCGTACTTAATGGAGAACAAAGAGAAAATTTCACGCATTTACAATAATGAATATTTTATTGGGTATGACGTGGAGCTTACTAATGGTATTAGGATTTATGTTGATGGAGAAACTTTGAATCTGGTATATTTGGATGACGTTGAAAACTCCACTTCTTTTTATGATAGAGAGAAGGGGAGATATAGATGGGAGAGGGCAAAAAACATTGCAGCAGTAATGGGGTTAAAAGGTCTTCCAGGGGGTCAAGTTGGGGTAAGTTCAAATGGAACACACAATAAGTCTAGTATTTTATATAATATAAACACAAATACTAACCAAAGAGGATTTTCGTTCACTGGTTATTCTACTAATAATGGAAACGCAATGTTTTTAACCTCATCTTCACAAAATGGATCGACTCCCCACGTGATAATAAAGAGTTCGGAATGTAGGACAAATTCACGTTGGAAACTGGTTTTCATGGATATGTGTCAATCAGAAGCGGCAAATACTTGGGCTAGTGTATTTAATATTTGGAGTAGTAGTAAAGGAAAGGTATTACTAGGCTGGAGAGGGAATGTTGGAGTTTCAACTAGTTATGTTTACACAACAAACTTAAAAAATAATTGTGAACGATATAGAAGCAATTCGTTATATAGCAATAGTGTTCGAGCGGTGAAGCAAACAAACTCAGCTGGCTATAATGCATCTATATTAAATTATAGAGGTGATCAGAATTTTTAAGAAGACTTTTAAGTACTTTATATTTCCATTGGTAATAGTTATGTTAATTGGTTGTGATAAAAAAAGTTCGGTAGATAAACCTACTGCTGAAATTGGAAATAACCGTATAATAAGTGAAAATAAAATTGAGTTTAAATTCAACTTTATCGGCGCCGATATGGGATATATTGGGATGGGAGTTTATTATGACGGTTCTGAGAAGGACTTGAAAGAGCTTATATCTGAACTGGACAAGGTTAAGAAGGATGGTTCTTATGAGGCTAAGTTTAATATAGAACTGGTATATGAAAACTTGATTCTATCTTTCGACCCACCAAAGGATAAGGAAAAGTTATATATCAATTATGATGAATATGACAAGGGAGAAAAGGAAACCTATATTATTGAAGCAAACCCAGGGGATAAGAGCTATGAATCTATGATGAATATCTATGAGAAGGCCCTAAAGGACAACGGCTTATCTCCTGAGGCCATTGAAAAAGCCTATGATGAGAACTTTAGCCTAAACAATTTAAAATAGAAGATTAAAATACTTGCCAAAATTTTACTGTAAGTTTTGAGAAAGTCGAGGGACTAGATTTTAGGCCTTCGACTTTTTTATACATAAAATATCCGGTTATAGGTAAGCTCGATTGTTAAAGATTATAAATCCTTAAACTTCTTTGCGACTTTACAGACCCTGGATACCCTCAAAAAACCTCCTGTCTATGTTATAATAATCTAAGAAAGGAAGGTATTATGAAAACTATTAGTATATTTAATCAAAAGGGTGGAGTTGGTAAGACCACTACTGTGGTAAATCTATCCTGTGGGCTTGGTTTAAAGGGAAAGAAAGTTCTAGTAATCGACTTGGATCCCCAAGGAAACACCTCCTCTGGCCTTGGAATAAATAAAAATGAATTGTCATCTACGGTATATGATTTGTTTGTTGGAGAAAGTAAGAGCACAAGGGATTTAATCCTTGAAACCTCCAGTAAAAATGTGGATATAATACCTTCAAATATAGATTTATCCGGTGTAGAAATCGAACTTATTAATCTTGATGAAAGGGAGTTTTTTGTAAGAAAGGCATTGGAATCTGTTAAAGCTGACTATGACTTTATCATAATAGATTGCCCTCCGTCTTTAGGGCTTTTAAGTATAAATGCTCTAGTTGCTTCCGATTCCGTTATTATACCTATTCAAAGTGAATACTATGCCCTTGAAGGGCTAAGCCTTATTATTGAGACTATTAATTTAGTTAAGAAATCTTTAAATAAGTCTTTGGAGATTGAAGGGGTTCTAATTACCATGTATGATGGTAGAAACAACCTTTCTAGTGAAGTGGAAAGGGAAGTTAAGAGATATTTTAAGGATAAGGTTTTTAATTCTGTAATCCCTAGAAATGTTAGATTAGCTGAAGCGCCTAGTTTTGGCGAATCGATTTTTACTTATGATAAAAATTCGCTGGGAGCAGCTGCATTTAAAGATTTGACTAAAGAGATAATTAATAATAATAGGTGATAAAATGACGAAGAAAAAAGGTTTAGGAAGAGGCCTCGGTTCACTTATCCCGCAAGATAGCATTGAAGAATCCTTGATGGACTCCAAAAATGAGTCTGAAATATTGGAGATGGAGATAGATCGGTTATATCCAAGACATGATCAGCCTAGAAAGGAATTTGACGAAGATGGTCTTAATGAGCTAAAGGAATCCATTGAGGAATTTGGGATTATACAGCCTATAATAGTGAGACCGGTAGGGTCAGAATATGAGATTGTCGCTGGGGAGAGAAGGTATAGGGCTTCTCTTTTGGCAAAGCTTGAAACTGTGCCAGTAAGGATTATCGAGGCAAGTGACAAGGAAATAATGGAAATCTCCATAATAGAAAATATTCAAAGGGAGGACTTAAATCCCTATGAAGAAGCTACGGCCTATGAGGAGTTGATGAGAAGTTATAACTACACTCAAAAGGAATTGGCTGAAAGAATTGGCAAGTCCAGATCTTATATTGCCAACACAGTTAGGCTATTGAAGCTAGACCCGGAGATTATTGCAGAACTTAAAGAAGGTAATATCACTTCTACTCAAGCAAGGACTCTTTTATCCATTGGAGATAAGAGGGAACGTTTTAAAATGCTTGAAAAATTACTTATGAAAAAGTCTTCTGTTAGAGAAGTGGAAAAGAGAACTACTAATAAAAGGCCAAAGGATATCTATAAGATTGAGATTGAGGAAAGATTGGTGGATTTCTTTGGGACCAAGGTCAATCTAAAACCTAAGAAAAAAGGTGGTAAGATTGAAATTCTCTATATGAGCAATGAAGATTTGGAAAGAATTTTAGAAATATTGGGGGGAATGTAAATGTTTATCGATTTAGATTTAATAAGTTTCTTGGAAAAGACTAAGAGCAAGGAAATGCCTGGTGGAGGTGCAGTGGTTGCATATACTGGAGCGTTGGGAGCTGCCCTTACCCTTATGGTTGGGAACTTAAGTTTTGGGAAAAAATCCTTTGAATCCTTAGATGAAGAAGCTAAAAAAGAAGTGAAGGCTGATTATAATAAGCTTGAAAGTCTAATAGAGGACTTGAAGCTTATGGTAGATGAGGATGCGAAGTCCTTCGATAAGGTTTTAGATTCCTTTAAATTGCCAAAGGATACACCTGAAGAAAAGAAATTTAGAGATCAAAAAATGCAAGAGGGTTATAAAATTGCCCTAGATGTTCCAATGAGAACCTGCGAACTTATCATAGAATGTATGAAGCTTCAACGATCCTTTGCGAAATATGGAAATATTTGGGCGATAACAGACCAGGGAACAGGTACTGCTTTGCTTCATGGAAGTGGTGAAGCGGTATTATTAAATGTAATAATCAACCTTCAGGCCATCAATGAAGGACCATATAAGGATGAAGTCATTGAAAAGCTTGGTAGATACCAAAAGGAATTAAAGGAATTATATGACGAATTGATGGGAAGTTGTTATAAAAGATTGGAAGAGATGAAGTAGATGATTTATTTTGACAACGGTGCTACCACTTGGCCAAAGCCTGAAATAGTCTATGAAAAGACTATGGAAGCTATGAGAAAGTTTGGCGCCAATCCAGGAAGAAGTGGTCATTCCATGTCTTTAAAGATGGACAGGGAGATCTTTAATTCCAGGGCCAAGATAGCGGAATTTGTTGGAGGAGACAATCCTCTAAATTTGATTTTTACCAAAAATTGTACAGATGCTTTGAATATAGCAATCAAAGGTGCCTTTAAAGAAAAAAGTCATGTAATAACTTCTTCCATGGAACATAATTCGGTTTTAAGACCTCTTTTTCATCTTGAAGAAGAGGGGAAAATTGAGCTTACTGTGGTGGATGCTGACAATAGGGGCGTTTTAAATCCTGAGGATTTTAAGGAGGCCATAAGGGACAATACAGATATGTGTGTGATTACTGGTATGTCCAATCTTGTTGGAACAATCACACCTTTAGATGAAATCATAAAGATATTAAAAGAAAGGGATATATTTGTAATTGTCGATGCAGCCCAGTGTCTAGGATATCTAGATATAGATGTTAAAAGACAAAATATTGATATACTGTGTTTTCCAGGACATAAATCCCTTTTCGGGCCAATGGGAACAGGTGGACTTTATATAAACACTGAAAGAACCCTTCGAACTGTGGAGGAAGGGGGAACTGGATCTTTTTCCCAAGTTTTAAAAATGCCTGAAATCTATCCGGATAGGTTAGAGGGAGGTACATTAAATGGTCCATCCATAGTAGGCCTTGGCGCAGGGATTGACTACATCAATGAAATTGGACTTGAAAAGATAAGAGAGCATGAAAATGATTTAAGGGATTATTTTATCAACAAGGCTAAAGAGATTGACAATATAATAATGTATGGGCCCTTGGATCATAATCAAGGTCCTGTCATATCCATGAACATGGAGGGTTTGGACTCTTCAGCCCTTGCCTACACTTTGGATCAAGACTATGGAATTGCCACAAGGGCAGGTTTTCACTGTGCTCCTTTGGCCCATAAATCCATTGGTACGGAGAAAAAGGGGGCTGTAAGGTTTAGTTTCTCCTACTTGAACAATAAAGAGGAGATCGATGAGTCCATAGAAGCCTTGAAAAAAATATCACAAGGGGTAAAAAGTGGAAACATTTAAGACTATAGTACAGACGGGAAGTTTTTTTCTGTTTATCTTACTTGCATTCTTGATGTTTGTTGCATTTTCCAATATGTTTAAGCTAAATAGGAAGGTTAACAGACTAAAAAGAAGATATGACAATATATTAAAGGGAAGGGGAGAGTTAAATCTGGAAGAGATTTTACTTGCCCATTCTGAAGACATAGAAAAGATAGTTATAAGCCAGGGGCAAATTAAATCGAGACAGGAACAATTGGAGGATGTTATAAAAAATTCCATTCAAAAGGTTGGGTATCATAAGTATGATGCTTTTCCTGAACTGAGGAATAAATTATCCTTTACATTGGTATTGATGGATAGAGATGACACAGGGCTTATGTTGACTAGTATATACGGTAGGGACAGTTCTGTTACATTCTCAAAGAGGATAGAACGTGGCAAGGTAACAGAGGAGATTTCTCAAGAAGAACAGATAGCTCTGGAAAGGGCTTTGAAAACAAAGTAAAGGAGTTTCTATGGATATTATAAAAAATGTTAGAGAGCAAATTGAAGGAAAGAATATCAATATAGTATTTCCTGAAGGGGAGGATATTAGGATTCTAAAGGCCTGTACAAGACTACAAGAAGAGGGAATACTACATCCAATAGTCCTTGGAAATATTGTGGAGATTAACAAAACTGCAGCGGATAATGGACTTAATATTGAAAACTTAGAAATATTGGATATGGAAAATTATCCAGAGAGGGATATGCTTTTAGAAGCCTTTGAAGAAAGGAGAAAAGGTAAGAACACCAGGGAAGAATGTAGTGAGATGTTAATGATACCAAACTATTTCGGAACTGTGTTGGTGCATACTGGAAAAGCTGCAGGCCTTGTAAGTGGTGCTGTCAACTCTACAGGAGATACTGTTAGACCGGCATTACAAATAATTAAAACCAAACCGGGAATTTCAAGGACAAGCGGCGCCATGCTAATGCTTGGACCGAATGAAGAACTATATGTATTTGCAGATATTGCAATAAATATTGAGTTGGAAGCAGCCCAATTGGCGGAAGTTGCACTATGTTCAGCAAAAACTGCAAAATTATTTGGCTTAGACCCTAAAGTTGCAATGCTTTCCTTCTCAACAAAGGGGTCAGCAAAACATGATTTGGCAACAAAGATGGAAGAAGCTACTAAACTTGCAAAAGAATTGGACAAGGACTTGGTAGTTGACGGAGAAATGCAATTTGATGCTGCAATCTCTCCAGTAGTAGCAAAGAAAAAAGCGCCAGACTCCAATGTTGCAGGTCAGGCAAATGTATTTGTATTCCCTGACTTACAAGCTGGTAACATAGGCTACAAAATAGCGCAAAGACTTGGAGGTTACGAGGCGATTGGACCAATCCTTCAAGGACTTAACAAACCGATCTCCGACCTATCAAGGGGATGCGTAGAAGAGGATGTATACAAAATAGCCCTAATAACAGCGGCTCAATCATTACAATAGATAGAAGGCCTACGACTGAAGAGTTGTAGGTTTTTTTATTTCCTTAAAAACGACATAATCCTAATAACTAGCCAATAAAGGGGTAAATGTATTAGGAGGTGAGAGTATGAGTAAATTTTATAGTTCCATTGTAGATTATTATGAAAAAATTTTTGAAGTGAATTCACAACAGATTGATTTTCTTTTAGAAAACAATCCTAAGACTGCTTTGGACATCGCTTGTGCAACGGGCAGCACTATGGAGTTGTTAAGAAAAGGCGGAGTTGAAGTAACTGGCATTGACCTGGACCCTATGTTTGTGGAAAGGGCTAAAGAAAAGGGTTTAGATGTGAAAGTCTTAAATATGCTTGACCTTGAAGAAGAGGAAAGGACCTTTGATCTTGTTTACTGTATTGGAAATTCCATTGCCCATTTGGAGGGTCACAATCAATTGGAGATATTTTTAAGAAAGGCCTATAACAAGGTGAAAGAAGGCGGCGAATTGGTAATTTCTTTTATTAACTTTGAACCCTTTTTAAAGAGTAAACCTGACGAACAAGGTCTACTTGGAAATCTTCCAACTATAGAAAAAGAGGGTTTAAGTTTTGTAAGAGAATATTATAAGGAAGAAGACCATATTAGATTTCATACCATCCTAAAGACAAATGATAGGGAAATAGAAAATAACGAAAGGTTATTTCCTTTTTCCAAGGAAGAGGTATTGAAACAATTTGAAGAAAAGGGCTTTAATAAAATTGAAGTTTATGGAAGTTTCAATAAAGAAGAATTAGATATTTCAAAAAGTCAATCTGTAATAATAAGAGGAGTAAAGTAGGGATATAATGACACAGACAATTGAAAAACAGCTTAACCATCGTTCCATAAGGGAATTTGAAGACAGAGGAGTCTCTAGTGAGGACCTTGAACTTTTCAAAAGGGTTATTCAAAGAACTGCTACAAGTACCGGCATACAGTCCTATTCTGTTATTAGGGTAAGGGACGAAGAAAAGAGAAGGGCAATATCTGAGGTTTGTAACCAGGACTATGTTAGAAGGGCGCCAGAGCTTTTTATCTTTATAGTGGACTGCTATAGAAATGAAAAAATAGCAAAGGAGTTGACAGGTGAAAACCTAGAGCAGGCCTATGACATGGAAAAGTTTTTCCAAGGTTTTTCAGATTCTATTTTGGCTGCACAAAATTTGATGACTGCAATAGAATCAAAGGAGATGGGAGGAGTTTTCCTAGGATCTATCCTAAATGACAGTCAAAGGATAGTAGAAATATTAAACCTACCTAAATATACCTTTCCATCATTAGGTGTAGCCTTTGGATATCCAAATCAAAGTCCCATGCTAAAGCCTAGGATGGATATGAAGCTTAGGTTTTTTGAAGATGAGTATCAGACTTTTGACAATTATTTAGATGAAATCAAGGACTATGATGAAGAGATGAAAAGATACTATGACCTTAGGCAGGCGGATAAGCCTTTGGATAGTTTTAGCGAGCAAGTAGTAAGTCGTTTTAAAAACACCTTAGAAAAGAGGGCTTCTATGTTAAATGTTGTGAGGAGTCAGGGCTTTGACCTTAAACTAAGGGACTAGAAGAAAAACCTTCAATTATATATTTATGTTTTTAATAAGTTGAAAGATGGAGTTTTTGATAGTATAATATCAATGTAGTTAAAAACAAAATATATATGGAGGTAAAAATGAGAAAACACTTAAAGTATTTAGGAATACTTCTTTGTATGGTAGTTTTTCTTGTGGCTTGTGATAATAAGAACCAAAACACAGACACAACTGAAGCGGCCAATACAACTGAACAATCTCAAGAAAAGACAGAAGAGACAGAAATAACATTTATGATACCTGATTGGGGCGCTCCAACAGACGAAATGTTAGAAGAGTTTAAAAATGAAACTGGAATTACAGTAAATGTATTGCCTACAAGTTGGGATGACATTAGGGACAAGATAGCTACAGCTGCTGCAGGTAAGCAGGTTGCTGCGGATGTCTTTGAAGTTGACTGGTCATGGACTGGAGAGTTCCACGCAGCAGACTGGTTAATGCCAATTGATATGTCCGATGAGGACAAAGAGGATATGCCAACTATAAAGAGCTTTACCATAGGCGATGAGGTTTTAGCTGTACCTTATGCAAATGACTTTAGAATCGCATTTTACAATAAGGAAATGTTTGACAAGGTTGGGGCTGATGCACCAAAGACTTGGGATGAGCTTATAGATGCTTGTAAGAAATTAAAGGAACAAGGAATATGTGAATATCCAATTGGATTGCCACTTAAAGCAGATGAAAGTACAAGTACAACTTTAATGTGGTTGGCTTATAGTAGAAACAATAAATTCTTCAACGATGATGATACTATAAATAAGGAAGCTGTAAAGGATGGACTAACTGTAATTGAAAAAATTGTAAAAGAAGGTCTAGTAGACCCTGCAAATGCTGAAAACACAGGTCAAATGGCATATGCGAAAATTTTATCCGAAGAAGCTGCATTTATGATAGGACCTTCATCCTATGTTACAAGAGTTAACGATCCTGAAAAGAGTAAGGTAGTTGATAAGATTATGCCAATTTTATTACCTGGTATAGAAAAAGAAGCGGATGTAACAGTTCCATTTGCAGAAGCTGTAGGTATTTCAAAATATACTAAGAATCCAGAAGCTGCAGAGAAGTGGGTTAAATGGTATACATCAAAGGAAAATCAACTAAAGATGTTCAATGACTTATCAGCTTTACCAACTAGAAACTCAGTGCTTAACGGTTTGATTGAAGATGGAACGATTAAGAATTCAGGGGCTATGGTGGATTTAGCTAAGATGATAGAGTCACCTTTCCCAAATGGTGTTCCTAAGTACTACACAAAGATGAGTACAGAAATATTTAACACCGTAAATCAAATGACTTCTGGAAAGTTGACAGCTGATGAAGCGGCAAATAAGATAGAAGAAAATGTTAATAAAATAGTAGAAGAAAATAAATAATCTAGGCGACCAGTGATGGTCGCTTTACATAATATTGTCGAATAGAGGGATGATTATGGAAAAGGGCAATAGGAATTACTGGATTTTATTGATGCCGGGTTTGATTATAATGGTAGGAACGGTTCTAATTCCGATACTTAGAACATTTATGTTTAGCTTGCAAAAATATAATTTAACGGAGCCTTGGGATAAAAAATTCGTCGGTTTAAAAAACTATAGCAAGGTGTTAACATCAGAAGACTTTAGATTAGCACTAAAAAACAGTCTAATAATAATGGCTTTTGTAGTTGTATTTGTAATGGTATCAAGCATATTGGTTGCCCTATTGTTAAATAAAAAGACAAAGGTTACTCCAGTTCTTACAGCAGTTGCAATAATACCATGGGCTCTACCTCCCTTGGTAAATGGAATAATGTGGAAATTCATATTCTATCCAGGCTATGGATTTGTCAATAAGTTGTTATTAAAAGGTGGGCTGGTGGATAGTCCCATCTCCTTTACAAACAATTTAATATTGTTGATGATTGCAATAGCGGTAGCTGTTTCATGGCGTGTGGTACCCTTTTGTTCCATTATAATACTTGCTAATTTACAAAGTATCCCTAAGGACTTGTACGAAGCGGCCCAAGTTGACGGAAGCAGTAGATTGCAAGAATTTACCAAGATAACTATGCCACTGATCTTACCTTCCCTTTCAATCGTATTTATAAAGATAATGATGGCTGCTATAAATATATTTGACGAGGTAATTGCCATGGTTGGTTATCGATTGGACAGTCAAACCCTTTTGGTCAACAACTACTTGCATACATTTAACTATCTGGACTTTGGATATGGATCTGCAATAACCTATGTAATAATGATCTTATCTGCAGTAATCGGATACTTTTATATTAAGGACATGGTGAGGGATTAAATGAATAAAGATAGAGGACGGATATCATATTATATTGTGGTTTTTATATTTTTATGTTTGACATTGGCGCCGATAATATGGCTTGTATCCATGAGCTTAACAGAAGAAACGGAACTTTTAGCAAAAAACACAGATATATTTCCAAAAAAGATATTTATGGGGAACTATCAAAAATTACTGGATTTTAATACAAAGGAAAGTAAGACCCTATTTCAAGGATTGAAAAATTCGGTTATTTCATCAGGATTTACACTGCTTATAGGACTGCCCTCATCAGTATTAACGGCGTATGCCTTTACACGATATAGATTCAAAGGAAGAAAAATACTTATATTAGGACTATTGATTTCAATAACCATACCGGTGTTTACCACCTTGATACCCATATATTCGATGTTTGCAGCGCTTGGAATACTGGACAACCTATTTTATATAAGCGTCATATATGTTTCATCCCTACTTCCAGTAAACACTTGGATGATGATGAATTATTATAAAAATATACCCCAGGACATATGGGAAGCGGCGACAATAGACGGATGTGACGAGAAACAACTTTTTTTAAAAGTGGCACTTCCGATTTCAAAGCCAATAATAATAACCTCTGGGCTGATGATTATCCTGATGAGCTGGAGTCAGTTTCAAATACCGCTTATTCTTACAAGCTCACAAAAAAACAAAGTAGTAACCCTAATTCTATCAGAATTTATTACTAGAGACACCATTAGCTATGGAATAATTGCCGCTTGTGGAGTAATTACAGTACTGCCACCAGCGCTATTGGCCATAATATTTAGAAAATTGTTAGTGGATGGTATGGTGCAAGGATCAGTAAAAGGATAATCAGCACAGGGCTTTAAAACTATATATATAAGAAGACAAATGAAAAAATAAAAAAACTTTTTAAAAAAGTTGACAAAGCATTAAGGGATTTGGTATTATAATTAGGCACTCACGAAGTGCCTTTTTAAATTCCCTGTTTTAAACAAGAAAATTTAAAAAGTGCTTGACAAAGATTTATATACGTGTTATTATATAAAAGTTGTCACTCGAAAAAAGAGTGCATAGAACCTAAACAATTAAAAAAGTGTAAAA